>JAQYLT010000083.1 GCA_028719885.1 Bacillota bacterium | reverse complement strand
GATGGGTCAAACCCATCCAAAAAAGTTGGTATTGATTGCGATGAGGGTCCACCTGTTCCCATCCCGAACACAGAAGTTAAGCTCATCTGCGCCGACAATACTTGCAGGGTGACTTGCCGGGAAGATAGGTAATGCCAACACAAAGAATGACCGTGTCCTTTTGGATGCGGTTTTTCATTTTCTCTCAGATGCCTGCAACACTCCACCGGAGTGTTGCAGCGGCATGACAATACATTGCACTTACCAGGAAGATAGGTAATGCCAACATATAAAAAAGTCTCGCCAACCGGCGGGGCTTTTTGTTTTGTTGGAAGTTGTACAGATATTTCGTAGGGAACGGATTTATCCGTTCCGCCCGGGAACGTTTTTATTGGGGTATGTTGAATGGAAAAATGTTGGACAACACCGTAGGGCGGGTGGCTTGCCCCCGCCGAAACGGAACGATTTTTGAGCGTTTTGTTGAATGGTATGAGGTGGGACAAAACCCTATGGAATGTGATTTTTCCAAACCGAAGCCTGTGCGGCGGGGGACAGCCAGGCGCCCTACGGTGTTGACGGCCATTTCCCGTCCAATGAACTACGGATGTTAACCGACCTTTCGGAACGGATAAATCCGTTCCCTTGAATTGTTCGTTAACAAAAGTACAATATAGCTGCGTAAAACCCATAACCTGAACAGGAATTCAGGTTATCGGCCCCTACGAGGGGAGCGTTTTATGTCCGGCTTATTTGCTCTCTGCGATTCTGAGCTGCATCACATCAATCAGGGTTACCCTTTGGCACTTGGGAGAAAAGAATCCATCTGGCACTTTCTTGTTCGGTGTTCGTATGTGATTCGTTTTATCCATTCATCGAAAACTGGCTGAGTGGTTTCATATCAAATGAAATTGGCGTGTACGCATTCTGAATAGCCCTAGCTTCCGATGCTGTAATTGGCACCCACGTTTCAATATCAGGGTCTTCCGGCGAAGTTTCTCTTTCCCACATCTTTGTTGCCGTATTATACCGAAGATACTCGATCAGATTGCCGCTACAATCTCTGTAAAAGTGGTTTATCAGAGTACAGTCATCGTATTTCAGTTCGTCAATGCTTTCAAGTACCGGCCCGTCATAGATATATCCGTTGAGATAGCGGTAAGATACTTCTTTCTTCTTGGAATCCGGATTAGCGTAGTCCATTTTGATAACCTGTGAGATTCTTCCGGTATCATGTCGGCCAACAATGATTTCCTGTTCACCGTCGCTGTCTAAATCCACAATGCAATACTCCAATTTTTCCGCATTCGGGGAGCTATCTAAAAGAAAGTCGATATAGTGTTCAAAGGTGTCGGCGATTTCCTCTCGTGGGAACCATCTCCCATCTAGTGTAATTCTGAAACCAATATAGGGACTTGTCTGTTTTTCCGGCATCGGATAGTCTGAGCGCATGGCCTCCACTTCGGCGAGGGTGCATGGCTGTGGGCGAATGGAATAGTTGAAGGAATCTGCAATTTTCTCCGCCTCCTGCCGGGTCATTGGCTCAGCAGTATTCTCGTAAGGGGAATTCAGCATATTGTTTTCTGTGGATATGTGGATGAATCCATCCCCACAGTCACAGATGATGATAAGGGCGTTCTCGTAAGTGGCAAGCAGAACATCCGTTCCGTCTGCGGTGGTGTAATTCCACTGCTCCCAAAGCTCAATATTTCTTATTGAGGAATAGTATGGATAAAAATACTGATTTTTTGCGTAAATATAGGTAACGAGCCAATCCTCCCGCTCCCCCTCCAGTATTTGCGAGAATTCTGCGTGGAAGGAGCCCTCCGGGGAGAAATAACCAGCCATTCTCTCTACATCCGCATCCGGGCAGCACAGGCTGTCAAGCTGCAATGCTTCATAGAAAAGAGGCGTTTCCCATCTCTGATAATAGATCCAGGTGCCCAAAGGCTTTAGGTTGTACTTATCCAGAATTTCATTGAGCTTGTCCATCATTTCAAAGGTGTAACAGTCATAGGTGATATAGTATTGATCTGGGATACCGGATTCATTGTGATTGTTTTCATTCAGCAAAGTATAATCCGGATCATACTGCTCTTTGAAATCCAGCCACTCCCGCAGCGCCTGCTGCTCGGGACTGCTGTTATACCCTTGCAGAGATAGCTGCGTACTGACCCACTCCGTAGGCGGCACATACTCTCCCGCTGGGCCATACCATGCTTCCTGTGTGATGGTTTTCTCACCAACCCTCATGTCCTGTAGTCTGAGAACATACGCCACGGCGCAGCCCACCAGCAGGAGCATCAGCGCAATCACAGCGGCAATCAACCACATCTTTCGTGTGGACATGCGCTTGCTCTGCGCTTTCTGTTTCCCCTGACGGAATTCCTCCGCACTGATCACATACGAATCCTTTACGTTTCCAAAGCCAACCAGCAAATCCATTGCTTTCATACATATCCCTCCTCACTGAGCTTCTTTCGCAGTTTCCCACGCAGCCGATGGAGCATGGAAGTCACCTTGCTTTGGCTAAAGCCCGAAACCTCCGAAATGGTCTGGATGGAATCCAGATACCAGTACCGGCACAGGAATACATTCCGCTCCGTCTCTGGCAGGGAAGAAAGGAACGCATTCAGAACCCGTGTCAATTCCTGTTTTGCCAGTTCGGTTTCCACATTGCTCGTGTCCACGCATTCTTCCAGTTCCTCCAGCGCGAGAATGATTTCCCCACCGCCCCGCTTTTTCGCGCTAAGCTTGCGCCAGCGGTCAATAGAAATGTGTCGGGTCATTTTGGCGAGAAAAGCGTTGAGAAAGTTGGGACGCCGGGGCGGAATGGTATTCCACGCCGCCAGATATGTATCGCTGACGCTTTCTTCAGAATCCTCTCGGTTGGAGAGAATGTTGTAGGCAATGCTGTAGCAGTACCCACCGTACTTTTTGCCTGTTTCCACGATGGCCTGTTCCGACCGATCAAAGAACAGCGCTATGATACCCTGATCCTCCAAGGAATCACCTCCAGTGCTTTTCATTTCACTTATATAGGCGTAAAAAGGGAGGAAGATATTGCATGGGATTTGAAAAAAATTTTTGAGAGTATTTTACCACCGGAGCACAGGTCCTTCAAGCATACTTCACCATAGAAGATCAGCAGTCAAGGAAAAAGGTCATGCCCAATTCGTGTTTGTTGTGCCCTCGGGGGGATGGGCTCCGGAAACTCAAACAGTGTTTTCCGAATCTATAAAATGAACACACCACCACCCCCAAAACTCTGACCGTCCGCTCCACCAGCGGCAGCGTCTCGGGCACCCTGCTCTCGGATAAGGTCTTTCTCACGGATACCGCCAGCGGCAGCGTCCATGTCCCCCGAACCGCCACCGGTGGTACCTGCGAAATCACAACCACCAGCGGGAGCATTAATATCTCCTGCGAATAAGACGCCCAATGACCATATGGGGACAATCAGAGGAAAGAAAACCCTCTATTGACATCTTTCGGCAGAAATTTTATAATGTGCATGCTGGCTTTCCTCAGCATGATTATCCTTTACCTAACTGGCACGATTAATAATCCGAAATGACCGAAGCACGACAGGAAAAGCGCGCCGGGAGGGGGTCCTTAGGGGGAGGGCGGCTTTGGCTTCGGAAGTGAGACATTCAGCGCCTCCCCCTAAGCCGACTTCTTTGGTTACTTTCTTGTTCGGCGACAAGAAAGTGACCCGCCGGAGGCACTCCACTGGTTCTGAGCGGTAAAGATATAAGGGTTATCTATCAATCCAAGTGCCTGCCGCCAATCTCCCCGACTCCGCAAGCTCCACCGCCCCCCTTTTTTACACAAGGGAGCATGGTGCGGCGATAATCGGGTAAACGCTCCCATTGCTGAATGAAACCCAAATAAATCGTAGCAGATCAGAAAATCCAAAATAAGGAAGGGACTGTCCTTGTTCACCCCCAATCATTTCATCTGGCTTGGCCTCTGCGCCCTGGGTATTTTCCTGGGCCTGTGGATGGCAGAGAAAAAGCACATCGGCGTGAAAACCGCGGGAATGGTGACGTCCGCCATTTCCATTGCCAGCGAGAGCTGCAAAATGATGACCCATATGCTTCCGTCTCCCCTGGGCGGTTTTGCCCTGGACCCCAATGCCCTGCCGTTTCACCTGTGCTCCATGCAGATCTTCATCGTCTTCTATATTACCTTTGCCAAGCCCTCCCCCACAAAGGATAAGGTCATCAGCTTCTCTGTCCCGGCGGCGCTGCTGGGGGGCATCATGGCCATGCTGATTCCTACAGACGGAGTGGATTTCCGGGATCCTCTGGCCTATCAGTGCTTTGTGTACCATGCGGGGCTGGTCTGGCTGGCGCTGTACTTCATTTGTACCAAGCAGGTGGATATGGGCCGCAGAGCCTATGGCCGGAATCTGCTGATATTGCTGTGCCTGGCGGGTATCATGATTTATGTAAACGGCGCCTTCTTCTCCTATGGCACCAATTTCATGTTCCTCACCCGGCCGCCCATGGAGAACCTGCCCATCCTCAACCTGGACCACGGCTGGTACGTGTATGTTCTCAGCCTTGCCGCCCTGGCCGTTGTGCTCATGACTCTGGTCCATCTTCCCTTTATGCTTGCGGAAAGACGGAAGAAAGCTGCGGTTTCCTGAGGAATTCTGCCGATAAAAAAACGCTGCCTCCGGTTTGAGGCAGCGTTTTTGTGAAATTAGACTTCCTTGGGAATGATGATGGCCGCGGCAATATAGGCCAGGAAGCCGCCGCCGGCGAAGCAGGCCAGGACCACAAAGCCCAGGCGAACCAGGGTGGGGTCAATGTTAAAATACTTGCCGATGCCGGCGCATACGCCGCAGATCATCTTGCCGTTTTCCACACGGGTCAATCTCTTTTCCATATATTTTCCTCCACTTTCTAAAGATAAGTTGCCTTTTTACAGATATTCGGTTTCACCGGGCTGGGAAGAGGCTTCCTCCGTCGGGGCCGCCTCGGGCGCTTCGGATACTTCAGGAGCTTCGGGCTCCTCCTCCGGAGCTGCATCCACTACGGGCGTTTCCTCGGCTGCGTCAGCTTTCTGCTCTTCGGCCACCTCTGCTGGTTCGGCCGGCTTGGCAGCCTCCTGCTGCTTTTTCTCGAATTTTTCCATCGCATCCTGGAAATCCTTGCTCAGACTGTCCATGTGGCGGCTGAAAACCATTCCGGCGGCGGTGATGTTCTTCTTCACGGTTTCGGAGATGTTGCCCATGTCGTGCTCAGCGGCGAATTTTCCGGCGGCCTGCTGGAACTCCTCGGAGCCCTCGGCCACGGTGTTGACAATGTCTTTCCCGAATTTTTTTGCCGCATCCAGCAGTGACTCGGCACTCTTGGCATCGGGCATCCGCTCTTTCACCCGCCGGTAGAAGGTGTTGGGCTTGAGGTTCAGCTCGGCCATGGCCTGCCGGGCGGTGATTTCGCCGTTCTTCCAGCGCTCCAGGATGCTGTCGAACATCTCTTCGTCCACTTCAATGGGTTTGCGCCCCTTGGCTTTGCCGTCTTCCTTTCCGCATGCCTCTGCGTGCTTTCCCTTGGCATCCAGCTGGGCCGCCTTTTTCAGAATTTCCAGGGCGAAGCGGCCCTCCTCGGTGCCGGTGTCCAGTTTCTCTTCCACGCTGCGGAACCGGATTCCCCGTTCCTCCAGCCGCTCCAGCAGCGCCAGTAGACCGGCGCTGTCCTTGGCAGCACATTCCAGCCGCTCCACAACCATGCAGTCGCCGGACTGAAGCTCTTCAAGGAGCTTTTCAAATCCGTTGGCAGCGCCGGGAGCATCCTCGCCGCCGTTGTGATAAATATAGGTCATAATATGCGCTCCTTTCTTGTTTGTGAGGAAAGTATACCACAAGTGTTTCAAAATGTCAATAGTAAAATATAATTATGACACACTTATTTATAAAAAATGACACATTCATTTTGAAACAGATAATTGAGGGACTCCTGAGGCTGGCGGGTATTGTCCTCGAGCGCGCAGAATCAGTCAAAACCCGTCGTCAAAAGACTTGAGAAAAACAGTTGACAAACCGCCTATGCTGTGATATAATACCGGAGCATTCACCAAGTGAATATGATATCGCGGAGTAGAGCAGTTGGAAGCTCGTCGGGCTCATAACCCGGAGGTCGTAGGTTCGAGTCCTGCCTCCGCAACCAAATCAGTTACCGTTGTTGATACAATTTCAACAACGGTAATTTTTTATTTATTCCCGTTCTGGGGATGTTTTTTGGAAGGAAACCGGGGATATTTCGAACATTTCCAGCAATAAGCAAATTGTATGCCCGGATTTGATGCGGCCATGGTCTGAAAAGACAGGGATTGGTAAAACAGGAATCGTTATAAGAATATAAACGATAAATTATTA
>JAQYLT010000082.1 GCA_028719885.1 Bacillota bacterium | reverse complement strand
TTCTACAGTCCTTTCTTCCCAAGCCATACCGTTCTTTCCTTTCTGTTTTGGTATGGCTCAATTGTATCAAAAACTGTAAACCATGTGCTTACACAACTTGTAAACTATGTTACTACACTATACAATTTATCCGTTCCGCCCTGTTCGTAAATCACCGGGGGTATTGAACCGAAAAAATGTTTTTTTGCGTAGGGAACGCATTTATGCGTTCCGCCCGTTCCGATAAACACCCAGGTTCGTCCGATGGTAACGCGCCAGATTTTGCGTAGGGAATGCATTTATGCATTCCGAAAGGTGACGATTTTGAGGTGGTACGTTGAATGGTATCAGGTTGGACGAAACTGTAGGGAATGGGCTTGCTCATTCCGTCGGCGAAGCCGCCCCGGGAAAAACGCATTTGTTTTTGAATCTAAAGGGATAGTCATAAAAACCAGACCATTACAGAACTGTTTGTGGAGAAAACGCTGCTGACGCAGTCGGAATGAGCGAGCCCATTCCCTACGGGCGATGCGTGACATTGTACCATTCATCGTACAGCGGTGATTATCCCACCTTTCGGAAGGTCTAAATCCATTCCCTACGCACACATTGAAACATATCCCATTCAACGAACCCGCCAAATTCCAATTTATCCGCCTGTTTCCGGAGGGAGGAAAGGACAATTCACAAAATCGGCCTGTTATTTTTGCGGTTTTTATGATATACTCATCCAATCAAACAGAGAAAGGGGGGAGGCCCTATGCTTTATCTTCTTATTGGAACGGACTGGATGTCCAACCGGCAGGAGCTTCTCCGGCGGATTGCCCAGGATGTGCGGGAACAAAAGCCCGGCAGAATTCTCATGGTGCCGGAGCTCATCAGCCACGAAACCGAGCGCCTGCTGTGCAAGGCGGCGGGGGATACCGCCAGCCGATATGCCGAGGTGCTGTCCTTTACCCGACTGGCCCGCCGGGCCTCCGAGGGCGCGGGCAGCAGTGCCATGGAATGCCTGGACAACGGCGGCCGGGTGGTGGCCATGGCGGCGGCGGCCCGGCAGCTTTCCAGCCGGCTGAAGGCCTATGCGACGGTGGAGACCAAGCCGGAATTCCTGCTGGAGCTGGTGGACGCGGTGGATGAATTCAAGCGCTGCTGCATCAGCGGCGCAGACCTGCGGCGGGCTTCGGAGCAGACCCAGGGCAGTCTGGCGCAAAAGCTGGAAGAGCTGGCCTTGCTGATGGAGGGCTACGACGCCCTTTGCAGCCGGGGCAAGCGGGACCCCAGGGACCAGATGACCTGGCTGCTGGAGCAGCTGGAAAGCGGCAGCTACGCCCAGGAGCATGTATTCTACATCGATGGCTTCCCGGACTTCACCCGGCAGCACATGGCCATTTTGGAGCATCTCATCAGTGCCAGCCCCCAGGTCACCGTGAGCCTGAACTGCGACAGCCTGGGCTCCCATCAGCTGGCCTTTGAAAAAGCGGGGCAGACCGCCTCCCAGCTCTATCGTTCCGCTCATCGGCTGGGAATTCCGGTTCAGGTGGAGGTGATTCCGCCCCGGCAGGACGAGCTGGGGGTACTACGGGCCCGGCTTTATCAGGGGCCGATCGTTCCCGGCGCGGCCAAGTCCTTCCTCCGGGCCTGTGAGGCGGAATCCCCCTGGGCGGAGGTGATGCATGCGGCCCATCGGGTGCGGGAGCTGGTGGCCGCCGGAAACCGGTTCCGGGATATCACCCTGGTGTGCACGGACATGGGATTGTATCAGCCCATTGTGAATCTGGTTTTTCCCAGACTGCATATTCCCGTCTACCAGTCCGGTACCGAGGATATTCTGCAAAAAAGCATGATCGCCACGGTGCTCACGGCGCTGGATGCGGCCCTGAGCGATTTCGACCAGCGCAGTGTGTTTCGCTATCTGCGTTCTGCCCTCTCCGGCGTGGAGCCGGATATCTGCGGTTTGGTGGAGAACTATGCGTTCCTCTGGGGCATTCGGGGTATCCAATGGTTAAAGCCCTGGGAAAAGCACCCGGACGGTCTGGGGGCGGAATGGACCGAAGAGGCCCGGCAGCGGCTGGAACAGCTGAATGACCAGCGGAGCCGGTTCATGGCCCCCTTGGAGCGGCTGCGCCGCGGCTTGGGGGAGGCCGCCTCCCTTTCCCGGCAGGTGCTGGCGCTGTACGGATTTTTAGAGGATGTGGGCATGGAGCAGCGGCTGGAGCAATTGTCCAGAGAATTGGACGACAGCGGCGACGGCCGGAATGCCCAGATTCTTGGCCAGCTGTGGGAGATTCTGCTGTCCGCCCTGGAGCAGCTGTATGATGTGCTGGGGGATACCCACTGGGAGCCGGAGCATTTTGCAAGGCTCCTGCGGCTGCTGCTGAGCCAATATGATGTGGGCACCATCCCGCCGGTGCTGGATGTGGTGCAGATTGGCCCGGTGTCCGCCATGCGGTGCCATGGAGAAAAGCATCTGATTCTCCTGGGCGCCCAGGAGGGGTGCCTGCCCGGCTATTCCGGCTCCACCGGTGTGCTGACGGATCAGGAGCGGGTGACGCTTCGAGATTTGGGGGTTCCGCTGACCGGCGGCGCCATGGAGGGCGTTCAGGCGGAATTTGCGGAAATCTACGGCGTTTTCTGCGGCGCCATGGAGTCGGTGCTGGTGTCCTGCTCCGGCAAGCAGCCCTCCTTTGTGTTTCGCCGCCTGGCCCAGCTGGCGGGGGAAGAAACCCAGATTCAGGAGCAGCTGGGCTTTGCCGACGGGGATGAACGGGAGGCAGGGGCCTATCTGGCTGGCTGGAATCAGGAGGCAGCAGCCCGGGAGCTGGGCGTGCAGGAGGAATTCGCCTGGGCGCGGCACCGGGCGGAGTATGCACTGGGCACGGTCAGCCAGGATAACATCCGCAAGCTCTATGGCCAGAGCCTGAGCCTCTCCGCCTCTCAGATCGACAAGCAGGCAGAGTGCCGCCTCTCCTATTTCCTGAACTATGGCCTGCGGGCCAGGGAGCGAAAGGAGGCCACGGTGGACCCTGCCGAGTTCGGCACCTATGTCCACGCGGTGCTGGAAAACACCGCCCGGTGCGTCCGGGAGCTGGGCGGCTTCCATCAGGTGAGCCTAAAGGAGACCCTGGACATTGCCCATCGTTATTCTCAGGAGTATGCAGAAGAGCGGTTTGACCAGCTCCAATCGGAGCGGATGGAGTATCTGTTCCGAAGAAATCTGCGGGAGCTGGATATGGTTGTCCAGGAGCTGTGGGAGGAATTGCAGCAGTCCGACTTTGAGCCGGCGGATTTTGAGGTAGCCTTCGGCGCGCAAGAGGAGGGCTCCCTGCCGGCCATTCCCATTCCCAATGGAAAAATCGGAGCAATCCTCCGGGGCTTTGTGGACCGGGTGGATGTGTGGCAGAGCCCCGGCAGCCGGTTCTACCGGGTGGTGGACTACAAAACCGGAAAAAAGGATTTTGACTACTGCGATGTGTTCAACGGCGTGGGGCTGCAAATGCTTCTTTATCTCTTTGCCCTGCAAAGCAGCGGCAGCCCCATGCTGGGGGAGAAGGCCGTCCCTGCCGGAGTTCAGTATTTCCCCGCCCGGGTGCCCTATCTGCTGACGGAGGGGGTGCCGGAGCCGGAGGAATTGGAACGGGAGCGCCGGAAGCTTTGGAAGCGCCAGGGACTTCTTTTAAACGACGAGGCGGTGCTTCAGGCCATGGAGCCGGGGGAGGAACCCAAGCGGCTGCCGGTGAAGCAGAAAAAAGGAGAACGTACCGGCGACCTGGCCGACCGGGAGCAGATGAAGCTGCTGGAGCGGTATGTGTTCCGGGTGCTGGGAAAGCTGGTGGAGGATATCGCCTCGGGGAATGTGGAGCCCAATCCCTACACCCGGGGCTCCAGCCACGATGCCTGCCGCTTCTGCCCCTATGGGAGCATCTGTCACAGCGGCAGCGTGGCGGGAAGACGGAACTATCAGGCCATGAGTGCCCAGCGGTTTTGGGAGGAAGTGGAGAAGGAGATGGAAAAGCATGGCTGAAAAACTCACACCCCAACAGGCCCAGGCGGTGACCAACCGTGGGGGAAAGCTTTTGGTCAGCGCGGCAGCGGGCTCCGGCAAGACCAAGGTGCTGGTGGACCGTCTGCTTCAATATCTCACGGACTCCGTAAATCCTGCCAATCTGGACGATTTCCTGATCATCACCTATACCAAGGCGGCGGCCTCGGAGCTGCGGGGAAAAATTGCCGCCAAGCTGACGGAACGGATTGCCCAGGAGCCGGAAAACAAGCATCTGCAAAAGCAGATGCAGCGGCTGTATTTGACCCAGATTTCCACCGTCCACGGTTTTTGCTCTTCTATTTTAAAGGAGTATGCCTACCACATTGATCTGGCGCCGGATTTCCGGGTGGCGGATGAGGCGGAATGCACGGACCTGAAAGCCCAGGTGCTGAATGATGTGATCGAGCGGGCCTATGAGCAGCCGGAGGAAAACGACTGCTTTCGGGAATTTGTGGATTCCCAGGGGGTCGGCCGAAACGATGGAGCGGTGCCGGATATCATTTTAAAGGTATACGACAGCGCCCGCTGCCATCTGAATCCCCAGGCCTGGCTGGATGGCTGCCTGGAAAATACCGCCTTGGAGGGAGTGACCGACGCGGGCCAGTCCCTTTGGGGCAAGTACCTGATGGAGCATCTGTTTTCCTGGCTGGACAGGGAATTGGAGGTGCTGCGGGAGTGCCTGGCCCGCCTGCGAAGGGATACCGGCGTGGAAAAGCCCATTCAGAATATCGCCCAATTGATTGAGCAGCTGGAATATCTCCGTTCCAGCGCCACCTGGGACGAGGTGTGCAGCCGAAAGGACATCAGCTTCGGCGTGCTTCGCTTTTCCGGAAAGACCTATGACCCGGTGCTGGCGGAGCAGGTGAAGGCCATTCGGGATGCCTGCCGGGAGGAACTGGAACGGCGGACGAGATGCTTTGCCAATGCCTCGGCGCAGGTGCTGACGGACCTGCGGCAATCCGGCGGTGCGGCCCGGGGGCTCATCGGGCTGGTTCGTCAGTTTGACGCAGAGTACAGCCGGGTCAAGCGCAGCCGCCGGATTCTGGATTTCGGCGATTTGGAGCACCGGACCCTGGATTTGCTTCTGGGGAAAGGCAGAACAGGCATTACCTCTGCGGCCCGGGAGATCAGCGGCCGTTTCCGGGAGATCATGGTGGATGAATACCAGGATTCCAACGGCGTACAGGATGCGATTTTTTCCGCGTTGACGGAGGAAAAGCAGAATTGCTTCCTGGTGGGGGATGTGAAACAGTCCATCTATCGCTTCCGGCTGGCCGACCCGGGAATTTTCCTGGAAAAGTATGCTTCCTTTGCTCCTGTGGAGTCCGCCCAGCCGAGGCAGGGAAGGAAAATTCTGCTCAGCCACAATTTCCGCTCCGGGGCGGAGGTGATTTCCGGCATCAACCAGGTGTTTTCTGTCTGCATGAGCCCGGAGGTAGGCGGCCTGCACTACGGAGAGGCCGAAGCCCTGCGGGAGGGAGTACCCCATGTCCCACTGCCAGAGGAAGCGGTGGAGCTCTATGTTTTGGATATCACCGATGGAGATTCCTATGAAAAAGAGGCTGCCTTTGCCGCCCAGCGCATTGGGCAGATGCTGGAATCCGGCACCCTGGTGCGGCAGGGGGATTCTCTGCGTCCGGTGACGGCGGAGGACATTGTGATTCTCCTCCGCTCCCCCGGCACCATGGCGGCGGCCTTCCGCAGTGCCCTGGAGGCGGCGGGAATCCGCTGCGCCCTGGACGGCGGCAGCAATCTGATGGACACGGAGGAAATCAGCACCCTTTGCGCCCTGCTGCAAACCGTGGCCAATCCCCGGCAGGATATTCCCCTGCTGGCGGTGCTGGCCAGCCCGATCTTCGGCTTTACGGCGGACGATCTGGCAGAGCTCCGGGGGGATGGAAAAAAGGGATACATCTATGACGGACTGCTTACCAGCAAGCAGCCGAAGGCCCGGGAATTTTTGGATATTCTGGCGGTGCTCCGGCGGACGGCCAGACTGGAGAGCCTGACGGCCCTGCTGCAAAGCTGCTTCCTGCTGACCCGGCTGGACAGCATTTACGGCGCCATGGCCGGGGGAAAGGCAAAAAAAGAGAATCTGTATCTGTTCTATCAGATGGCGGTGGATTTTGAAAAGGGGAACCTGAGAACCCTGGATCAGTTCCTGGACCATCTGGAAACCCTCCGGGGCAGCCAGGTGGCGGCCCCCGGCAGCAGCGCCGGGTGCGTGACCATTATGAGCATCCATAAGTCCAAGGGCTTGGAATTCCCGGTGGTGTTCCTCTGCGGCCTGTCCCATCGGTTCAATGCCAGCGATTCCCGGGAGGCGGTGCTCTGCCATCAGGAGCTGGGCCTGGGCCTGGCGGTGGCGGATAATGAGAACCGGCTGCGCTACAGCTCCATCTCCAAGCGGGCCATTGCCGCCTCTATCCAATCGGAGAGCGTCAGCGAGGAGCTGCGGGTGCTCTATGTGGCCATGACCCGGGCCAGAGACCGGCTGGTGATGACCTGCACCATGAAAAATCCGGAAAAGAAGCTGAAAAAGCTGGCCAACCGGCTCTCCATGGGCGGGGAGGAGCTGGTATGTATGGAGGCGGACTGCCATGGAGATTGGATTCTGGCGGCGGCCCTGCAGCGGGTGGAAGCGGGAGCGCTTCACGCCTTGGGCGGCAGACCGGAAAAGCTGACCATCAGTGACTACCCCTGGAAAATCCGCCTGCTCCAAACAGAGACCTCTGGGGAAAAAGTTTCCCAGGTGACGGAGGCGGCTGCTCCTTTCCCGCAGGAGGCGGTGGAACAGCTGAAAAAGGGCCTGGCCTTTCACTATGACCATCTCCCGGCCACCCAGGCGCCCTCCAAACAGACGGTCACCGGGCTCAAGGGCCGGGTCCGGGATGAGGAAGCCCAGGAGGATGCGCCCCAGCGGACAAAGCTCAAAACCTGGCGCAAGCCCACCTTCCGGCAGGCAGCCAAGGGGGGAACGGCCTATGGCAATGCCGTCCACTGCGCTATGCAGTTCATCCGCTATGAGGCCTGCACCGATCTGGACGCTGTGGCCGGCGAGTTGAATCGATTGACGGAGGCGGGATACCTTTCGGAAGAGCAGCGGCAAATGGTCCAGCCCCAAACCATTCTTCATTTCTTCCAAACGGAGGTGGGAATCAAGCTTCGCAGCGGCGTTTCCCATATCCGGGAATTCAAATTCTCCATCCTGGATGATGGGGAAAAATACGGCGATGGATTGGCGGGGGAGCAGGTGCTTTTGCAGGGCGTTGTGGACTGCGCCCTGCTGGAAGAGGACGGCATCACCGTCCTGGATTTCAAAACCGACCACATCACGGAGGAAACCCTCCCCGATACCCTCCGGCGCTATCGGCTCCAGGTGGATACCTATGGCGAGGCGCTGGAAAGGATCTACCAACTGCCGGTGAAAGAGAAGTATCTCTATTTCTTCCACCTGAACCGCCTCGTGCCGGTATAATGGATGTTCCTCTCTGACGGACAAATTGGAATTTGCAGAGATGTTTCGTAGGGAACGGATTTATCCGTTCCGCCCGTTTTGGTAAGGATCCAGTTTCAAATCATCATAAAAATGCTGTTATTTGCGTAGGGAACGCATTCATGCGTTCCGCCTCGGTAATGTTTTTATCGGGGGTATGTTAGATGGAAAAATGTTGGAATTATTTGGAACCCGTTACCATCCAACGAACCTTGGAGGCTAATCGACGTTTCGGAACGGATAAATCCGTTCCCTACGCACACGTTGGAACATACCCCATACGAATCTGCCCGCCAAATTCCAAATTTGTCTATTTTCCAAGGAAAAACAAATAAAAGAAAGCTGCCCCGGTTGAGGCAGCTTTTTTGTATTCAGCGGCTCTGCTGGTTGCTCTGCTGATTGCTCTGCCGGTTCTGATTCTCGTTCCGGCCGCAGTTCTGCTGGTTGTTTTCCTGATTCTTGTTCTGATTCTGGTTATTCATCTTTTTTCCTCCTAAATTTGGTCGGGAAAAATCCCGCAGAGATAGATTGCCCCGAAATTCAGGATTTATCCTTGGGTTTAAAGAGAATCCCTGCCAGCAGGCCGAAAATAATCGCCGCGGTGATTCCCGCTGCCGTGGCCTTCAGGCCGCCGGTGAGAATGCCAAGAGCGCCGCTTTCGTCAATGGCATCCTTGACGCCCTTTGCCAATGTGGCGCCGAAGCCGGTTAAGGGAACCGAGGCTCCGGCACCGGCAAAGTCGATGATGGGCTGATAGAGTTCCAAAGCGCCCAGAATCACCCCGGCGACCACATACCCCACCAAAATCCTGGCCGGGGTCAGCTTGGTTTTGTCCACGAGAATTTGTCCGATGAGGCAGAACAGCCCGCCCACGACAAATGCTTTCAGGTAGTCCATTCAGCTCATTCCTCCTTCAATGGCCACGGCATGACATACCCCGGGAATGGGCAGCCCCTGCTGGGTGGAGGTGGGGGAGAGCAGGGCGCCGGTGCCGCAGAACAGTATTTTTTTCAGCTTGCCCCGGGACAGCTCTCCCAAAAGCTGGCTGCACAGGGTGATGGCGCTGCAGCCGCAGCCGGAGCCGCCGGAGTGGACATCCTGCCGCTTCCGGTCAAACACCATGGTGCCGCAGTCATACAGCCGGTCCTCCAGCTCCAGGCCCTCCCGTTTGGCCAGCTCCAACAGTAAATCCTTGCCCACCTGGCCCAGATCGCCGGTGACGATCATGTCGTAGTCCTTCGGCGTCAGCTTCATGTCCTCCAGATGGGCCTTGATGGTGGCGCAGGCTGCCGGGGCCATGGCGGCACCCATGTTTCCCGCGTCCTTGATGCCCAAGTCCCGGACGGTGCCCACGGTACCGGAGAGAATCCGGGGGCCCTTTCCCTCGGCGCTCACCAGGGCGGAGCCGGAGCCGGTTACCGTCCACTGGGCAGTGGGGGTCCGCTGGCCGCCATAGCCCAGGGGGAAGCGGTATTGCCGCTCGGAGGAGGCGAAATGGGAGGAGGTCAGGGCGGCCACCCGGTCGGCGTAGCCTCCGTCCACGGTCATGGCCGCCAGCAGCAGGCTCTCCGCCATGGTGGAACAGGCACCGTACAGCCCCAGATGGGGAATGTTCATATTCCGCAGAGAAAAGGAAGAGCCAATGCATTGGTTCAGCAGATCTCCGGAGAATACAACGTCAATTTCCCAGGTGTGCAGTCCGGCTTTCTCCGCCAGGGTCTTTAAGGAGAGCTCCTGCATTTTCTTTTCCGCCTGCTCCCAGGTTTTTTGCCCGAAAAAGGTATCGGAGGAGGTTTTGTCAAAGCAGCTGCCCAGAGGGCCTTCCGATTCTTTCTTCCCGGCAATGCTGGCCCAGGAGATGATCACCGGTTTGCTGGTGAATAAAAAGCTGCTTTTCCCCCGTTTGAATTTTGCCATGTGACCGTTCCTTCCTGAAAAACGATTTGCACAGCATTATACCCGGAATGCGGCTTTTTAAAACAAAAAAACATCCGGCATTTTTCATGCCGGATGAGAAGCTTTGGAATTAGACCACCCGAACGCCGCAGTAGAAATGCTCGCTCCAGTAGCCGCTGGTCAAATCGGAATAGGAGACGGTGCTGCGGGAATTGGGGGAGTGGATAAACTGCCCGTTTCCGGCGTAGATGCCGGTGTGGGAAATGCTGCTGCTGCCGGTGCCCGCGAAGAGCACAATGTCCCCGGGCTGTAAACTGGCCTTGTCCACCACGGTGCCTGCGCTGTACTGCTCGGCAGGGGTGCGGCCCACGGAGATGCCGAAGGTACCATACACATAGTAAACAAAACCGGAGCAGTCGAAGCCGCTGGGGGAGGCACCGCCGTAGACATAGGGTGTGCCCAGATATTCCGTGGCCTTGGCCAGAATCTGAGCGCCGGTGGCGGAGCCGTTGGAGCCGGACTGGACAGCGTTTGTCTGGCCGGAGGCAGGGACGGTGCTTGCCTGGCCGGAAGCAGGGACAGTGCCGATGGCCTTGCCCTGGCGGAAGTACTGAGGGGTGTTGGTGGAAGCCCGGTTTTCATAGGGGATTTCGCTGAGCTTCAGAAAATCGCTGCGAATGTAGCAGGAGGTGCTGCCGTAAAGCACCTTGTACCAGCCCTGGTTCAGGCCGATTATGTAGCATCTCTCACCGCTGGAAACGGTGCCCACCTTGCTGTGGCCGGTGCTGGGGCCGCTTCGCAGGTTCACGCTGTCGCCGGTCACGATTCCGTAGCCCAGCTCCGCGTTTTCCACAGTGGAAACGGTGAGATAGTCGGCGCTCATGTAGCCGTTTTGCAGATTGTAGTTCACGTGGTACCAGCCGTCCGCCAGCCCCAGAACCACCACGCATTCGCCGGAATCGGCGGTGGCAAGAACAGGGGAATCGGTGGAGGGCTGCTCCCGCAGATTCAGCCCGGAGGCACTGACAAAGCCAATGCCATAAACGAGGCCGTCCTCTGCCGAAGCGGTAATGGAAAAACCGGAAAGAAGAATCATCAGAGTCAGGGCCAGAGCCGTGACCCGCGTGGAAAATTTCATACGTTACCTCCGTCGCTGGGAAAAATGCCAGGGAATTAGAAAAATTTATTTACCGGCCAGAGCCCGCTCAAGCCAGACACAGCCCACATCCAGGGCGGTATAGAAGCCGTCTTTCTCGCTTTTCTTCACAACCCGGTCCCTGCTTCTTGCGGTGGGATCGGTGAGCTGAAGCTGAACGGATACACGGGTGGCGATCTGGGTGTCGTTCACCGTCTTGGTTTCCAGAACCTGCAGCATCACGATGTGGCTGTCGGCCATGGAGCCATAATATACCAGGTTGTCCTTCCGCATCAGCGGACGACCCTTGTACATCAAAACTGTTTTTTCATCAGCCATGAATGGAACCTCCTGAAAAAATTGTAGTGGAATTGTAACATATTGTAACATCTTTGTCAACCCCTGATCAGCTAAAAAGGGCTAATCGGAAAGAATTTACAATTATGATACAAGCGTTTTGGGGAAAAGACGGAGGAAGTATGAAGTTTTCAAGTTACATAACAAGTTACATAACAAGAGGCTTTTGCCGTGGCAAAAGCCTCTTGGCGGGGGTCATTCGTCTTTGAAAAGGTATTCGCGAACCAGAACCTGCATCAATTCGTCCCGGTCAATTTTGGAAATCATGCTCCGGGCGCTGCCGTAATTGGTGATGTAGGTGGGGTCTTCCGTCAGCAGATACCCCACGATTTGGTTGATCGGATTGTAACCTTTTTCGTTCAGGGCATCGAACACACTCCGGAGTATATACCGCATGTTTTCTTTGTCATCGGGGACCTTAAAGGTCTGGGTTTCCATTCCCGTCATGGTCTCAGCCTCCTTTTTGTAAATTGATACTCTATTATATCCCAAATGGACAAGCCTGTAAAGGCCTTCCGGTAAAAAATTTGTAAATGATTACCGGAAGACCCTTAAAAGGACGCTTTTGCAGACATAATGAGGGAAAGGACGGCCGATTCAAGCCAGCCTCAGCGCAGAACAGCGTCCAGCTTTTCTTTCAGGGCAGCCAGGACCTTGTTCACCACGGCCTCAGAATCGGCATCGGTGAGGGTGCGCTCATCGGAGCGCAGCTCCAGGGAGAAGGCCATGCTCTTCTTGCCCTCGGGCACGCCCACGCCCCGATAGATATCAAAGAGCTGAATCTTCCGCAGCAGCTTTCCGGCGGAGGCGGCAATGACCTGCTCTGCCTGGGCCACGGTGACGTCCTCCCGGCAGATCAGCGCCAGGTCGCGGCAGACGGTGGGATACTTGGGCAGGGGGGTGTAGGTGGCCTCCGGCAGCAGCATGGTGAGCAGCTTGGTGAAGTTGATTTCCGCGCAGTAAACCGGGGTGTCGATGCCGTAGTTCTTGGCGGCCAGAGGATGCACCTGGCCCATCACGCCCACCTCAATTCCATCCATGAAGATGGCGGCGCAGCGGCCGGGATGGTAGCTGGGATTGTCCTTTACGGCGGTATAGCTGGCTTTTTTCAGCCGCAGACCGGTGAACACCGCCTCGATTTCTCCCTTGAGCTTGAAGAAGGTCTCGTCCTCGCCGTAGGAACCCAGCACCAGCATCTTGGGCTCCTCGGGCAGCGCCTGGCCCTCCTGGGGCAGGTAGATCTTGGCCACCTCATAGAGCTTGGCGGCCTTGTTGTGGTAGGCGTTGTTCCGGCCCAGGATCTCCAGCATGGAGGGCAGGGCGATGGTTCTCATAATGGAGGTGTCCTCGCCCAGGGGGTTCTGAATCCGCAGGGCATTCCGCAGGGGGGAATCCTCGGGAATGCGAATCTGGCTGAAGACGGCAGGGGAGACGAAGGAGTAGGTGATGATCTCGCTGTAGCCCAGGCCCCGGCACAGCTGGCCCGCCTTGGCTTCCAGCTTCATCTCCTGGGAGTAGCCGCCCTGGGTGGAGTTGCGGAACTCGGTGGTGGGGATCTCATTGTAGCCGTAGGAGCGGCCCACTTCCTCTGCCAGGTCGGCCATCAGGTTCAGGTCAGGCCGGAAAGAGGGCACCAGAACCATGTCCTCTTCCACCGGGATTTCCAGCCGGTTCAGGTACATCACCATATCTTCCTTGGAGATGCTGGTGCCCAGGAGCTTGTTGATCCGCTCCGGCTCCAGGGGCAGCTTCTTGGCCTCGGGCACATAGTTGATGATGTCGATGGTGCCGTCCAGCACGTCGCCGCATTCCAGCATTTCAACCAGCTCGCAGGCCCGCTGCACGGCGGGAATGGTCATCATGGGGTCCAGGTTCTTCTCGAATTTGCCGGAGGCTTCGGTACGCATGCCCAGGGCCAGGGCGGTTTGACGGATGGAGGTGCCGTTGAAATTAGCAGACTCAAACACCACCATGGTGGTGTCGTCCTTGATTTCAGAGTTTTCACCGCCCATGATGCCGGCCAGACCGATGGGCTTGTCCTCGTCGGCGATCACCAGCATACCGGCTTTCAAATTGCGGACGGTGCCGTCCAGGGTGGTGAGGGTTTCGCCCTCCAGCGCCTCCCGGACCACGATCTTGCCGGAGGAAACGTAGCGGTAGTCAAAGGCGTGCATGGGCTGGCCGTATTCCAGCATCACATAGTTGGTGATGTCCACGATGTTGTTGATGGGCCGCACGCCGTTGGCGCGGAGCCGCTGCCGCAGCCACTTGGGGGAGGGACCGATCTTCACATTGGCCACCATCCGGGAGGAATAGCGGTTGACAAGCTCTGTGGCGGGCACCTCCACATCCAGGTGCTGGAAGATGGAGCCGGCGTCGCTGCCCTTTACCACGGGCTCGTGGTGCTTCATTTCCTTGCCGAAGGCGGCGGCAGCCTCCCGGGCCAGACCGATGATGGAGTAGCAGTCCGGCCGGTTGTTGGTGATTTCAAAATCCACCACCGTGTCATCGTTGCCGATGATGGGGTTGATGTCGTCGCCGGGCTTGGCGGAATCCGGCTCCAGAATCCAGATGCCGTCGGCAAAGACACCGGGCAGGTCATTCTGGGTCAGCCCCAGCTCCGCGAAGGAGCAGAGCATGCCGTTGGAGACTTCTCCCCGGAGCTTGCCCTTGGTGATGTGCACGCCCCCGGGCAGCCAGGAGTTGTGCAGAGCGGCGGGCACCAGGTCACCCTCATGGACGTTCTGGGCGCCGGTGACGATCTGCACCGGCTCCTCCTGGCCCACATCCACCTGGCAGATGAACATATGGTCCGAATTGGGATGGCGCACCATGGAGAGCACCTTGCCCACGACCACATTCTTGATCTCAGCGTCCATCCGTTCCCAGGTTTCCACCTTTTGACCGAAAACGGTCATGGTTTCCACGAATTCCTTGTCGGAAACGGCGCTCAGGTCAACAAAATCCTCGTTAATCCATTTTCTGTTCAGTTTCATCTTGGCACCCTCCTTAGAACTGGTTCAGGAACCGCACGTCGTTGTCGAAGATCAGACGCAGGTCGTTGATTTTCAGACGGCCCATGGCCATCCGCTCCAGGCCCATGCCGAAGGCAAAGCCGGAGTACTTGGTGGAGTCGATGCCGCAGTTTTCCAGCACGGCAGGGTGCACCATGCCGGCGCCCAGCAGCTCGATCCAGCCCTCGCCGTGGCAGGTGGAGCAGACACCGCCGTCGATTTCGCCGGTGCCGTGGCACTTGTGGCACTGCATGTCCATCTCGCAGCTGGGCTCCGTAAAGGGGAAGTGGTGGGGGCGGAACCGCATCACCGCGTCCTCACCGTAGATTTTCTTCATGCAGGAGATCAGCGCGCCCTTCAGGTCGCCCATGGTGATGTTCTCGTCCACCACCAGACCCTCAATCTGATGGAACATGGGGGAGTGGGTGGCGTCGGCCTCGTCCTTGCGGAACACCCGGCCAGGGGCCAGAATGCAGATGGGGGGCTTGGCGTTTTCCATCACCCGAATCTGCATAGGACTGGTCTGGGTGCGAAGCAGCACGCTGTCGTCATCGGTGAAATAGAAGGTGTCGCTCCGGTCCCGGGAGGGATGGCCCTCTTCAATGTTCAGCCGGGTGAAGTTGTAGCTGGCCAGCTCCACCTCGGGGCCCTCCACCACCTGATAGCCCAGGCCCACGAAGATGTCCTTGATCTGCTGGAGCACCTGGTTCATGGGGTGCTGATGGCCGATGAGGATTTCGTCCCCGGGGATGGTGACGTCTACGGCCTCGGCGGCAAGCTTTGCCTCCATGGCGGCGGCGTGGACGGCGGCTTTCCGCTGCTCCAGTTTTTCCTCAATGGCGGCGCGGACGTTGTTGGCCAGCTGACCCATCACGGGACGCTCTTCGGCGGAGAGCTTGCCCATCTGCTTCAAAACGGCGGTGAGCTCGCCCTTTTTGCCCAGCAGCTTTACCCGCAGCTCTTCCAGATCGGCGGGAGTGGCGGCCTTTTCCAGTGCGTCCATGGCTGCCTGGCGAATGGATTCCAGTTGTTGTTTCATTTTCTTTCCTCCTAAAAGGTTAACATAACGAATTAAATCATGGCTCCCCCTTGCAAAGAGAAGGGATTGGCCCATCGCGGTCAATTGAAATATGGCTGGTTGATAAACGGGAAATGTGACGACGTGTTCGTAGGGAACGGATTTATCCGTTCCGAAACGTTGGGTGATCTCCATGGTTCGTTGAATGGTATTTCTTGAAACATATTTTCGATATTTTACCATTCACCCCGCCCTTTTGGAAACAATAACGTGCGGAATGCATGAATGCATTCCCTACGAACAAAAACCAATACGCACATGCTATTAAACGGATGCTGCCTGAAAAGGTAACAAAAAAGCCCTCCATCCCATCCATCGGGACGAAAGGCTACCCTTCCGCGGTACCACCCGCAATTCGCCGCTTTTCGCGGCGCAGCTCTCAGGCGCTTCCACGCCCATGATGGGTAACGGCATCACCCGTCCGGCCCTACTTTTGGTTCAGGCGGCAGCTCCTGGGAGAAAGCCCGGCATTGCACGCAAGCGGATTCCACCATCCCGCTCTCTCTGATAAGCGCAAAACCAATGCAAGGCAGCCCAATCGCAGCATTTTGCATATCGGTGCTATACTATCACAGTTGGAGAAAATATGCAAGCTTTATTTTGAAGAAGAAAAAATCCCGGGCGAAAAAGTGCATCCCGGTTCTGAAAAAGACATATTGTCTGGAATAAATCTGCAAAATACACAAGGAAAGGTCCCCCCTTTTTGTGCACCTTTTTCGGAAAAAGACTTGACTTTTGAAATCCAGAAATTGTATAATTTCAGTGACAAAGATGAACTGTTTTTAAATATTCTGGCAAACCCTTTGCGAGGAGGGGACGCAAAACTATAGGGGGTCACGGACCCAGCCAGTTGCCGACGCGTACCGCTGTATGTGTGGGCTTTTTTTGTCCATTTCTCAAGGGGACTTGCCAATGGCAGGCTCCCATACATGGATTGGATTGCAGGGGGCCATTTTTTGCACCCATTGAATGCGTGGGGGAGGCGTTTTCATGACCGGCAACGATGCCAAAAAGCTCCGGCGGGCAGAGCTCCTGGAGCTGCTGATTGAGCAAACGGAGGAAAACCAGCGGCTTGCCAAAAAGAACAGGCAGTTGGAAGAAAAGCTTGCCCAGCGGGTCATCACGCTGGAGGAATCCGGCTCCATCGCCGAGGCGGCTTTGAGCCTGAGCAATGTGTTTGCCCAGGCCCAGGATGCCGCCGACCGCTATTTGCAGAGCATCCGGCAGAAAGAGGAAGAGGCCCGGCAGCTTCTGCGGCAGACCGAGCAGGCCTGTGAGCAGCTGCTCCAAAAGACCCGGGCGGATTGTCAGGAGCTGGAGCGTCAAACCCGCAGTGCCTGTGAAAAGCAGCTGGCAGAGGCGGGGGTGCAGCAGTCCGCCCCGGCGGAGGAAGCCGCCCCGGATTTGCCCCAGCAGCCGGAGGAGCCCCGGGGATTCATGGGCCGGTTCCTGAACAGAAGGTAAGCCATGAAGAAACGAAAATTGGAAAACCCCGGGCTGGACAGTTTGAAGGCGGAGCTCAAGCGGGTTCGCTACCGGCAGCGCTACCACAGCGCCATCCGAAGCACCGTTTATACCCTGCTCACCGTGGCGGCCATCGCGGTCCTGGTGGCCACGCTGCTGCTGCCGGTGCTGCGGATTTACGGTTCCTCCATGACGCCCTCGCTGTACGAGGGGGACATTGTGGTGTCCGTCAAGGAAATGAGCTTTGACCGGGGGGACATCATCAGCTTTTACTATAATAATAAGATACTGGTCAAACGGGTGATCGCCTTTGAGGGCGAGTGGGTCAATATCGACGAGGATGGCAATGTATATGTCAACGGCGCATTGCTGGATGAGCCCTATGTGAAAGAAAAGGCCTTCGGCGAGTGTGACATCACCTTGCCCTATCAGGTGCCCGATGGCCGGGTGTTCGTGATGGGTGACCACCGCACCACTTCGGTAGACAGCCGAAGCAGTACCGTGGGCTGCGTGTTTGAGGAACAGGTAGTTGGCCGGATTTTGTACCGGGTTTGGCCCCTGAGCCAAATGGGCCCGGTGGAATAAAAGAACAGAAAACATTCTCAGAATGTTCAAAAGGAGAGGATTCCCGGTGAGAATTCTTCGGAAAGCAGGTAAATTTGCAAGAAAAAGAGAACGCAAAGGTCTCTGGCGCGGCGTGGTTACAGGCATCGCCGCCGTGGTGGTGTTCTGTACCACCTACGCGATGATTCTGCCTGCCATTACCATGGAAACAGAGGGCTTCAGCTGCGGCATGGCGGAGCACAGCCATACCCAGGACTGCTATCAGCTGATTTGCGGCCAGCAGGAGTATTTCTCCCACAGCCATGTTGACGAGTGCTACGAGGGCGGCCAGCTGGTCTGCACCCTGACGGAGCGCACCTGCCATCATCACAGTGCGGACTGCTACTCCAAGGCCCAGCCCGCCTGCGGCCAGGAAGAGCTTCCGGCCCACAGCCATGGAGACGGCTGCTATGAGAGTCGGTCCGTCCTGACCTGCGGCATGGAGGAGTACCCCGCTCACAGCCACGGCGAGGAATGCTATGTGGAGGGTGAGCTCACCTGCACCCTGGCGGAGACCCAGGGCCATACCCATGGGGAAGAATGCTACGGGGAGCAGAAGACTCTGATCTGCGGGAAAGAGGAAACCCCGGGCCACAGCCATACGGCGGAATGCTATCCTGCGGATTTCCAGCCGGAGCTGATCTGCGGCCAGGAGGATATCCCGGAGCACCGCCACAGTGAGGCTTGCTATGCCCGCATCTGCGAAATGGAGGAGCATATTCATACCGAGCTTTGCGTGGATTCCCATGAGGCGTTTTTGGAAAATCAGAAAGAAATTCTCAACGACGTGACAACTCCTTCCAATTCTGATGATGAACTGCATGACGATGACGGGACGGATGCCACCGAGGCCTCCGACGGTATGGACGAGGACGAAGCGGACCAGCCAATCCAATGGAATGACCCTCAGGCAGCGGAAGAGGCTGGATATTTCCTGATTTGCACTGCTGACGAAGCGGAGCATGTCCATGACCAGAAATGCTATGTACCTGCCGATGAATTGAGTCAGATTAGTCAGGGAATGCAATATTCGGTGGCACCTCTGTCGGAGGGCGGCGTGATGCCTCTGGCGGATGGAGACCCTGTGAGCATGAAATCCGTGGCCAGCCCTTTGACGGTGACCGGCGGCGATGTGAGTTATGACCTTGCTTCTGATAGCTATTTTCTCAATTTAAAGATTGACTTCACGCTGCAAACGGCTCCCGATATTACTTTTGTCAGCAGGCCGTTTGGTAGCTATTGGGAAAAAGGAACGACCTACCATGTGACGGATGGAACGATTTCCCAGAGGGTATATGCTTTCAATCCTTCCAATGATAAATGGACATGGGAAAACATCTACAATGATGTGGGCACCGAATTTACCATTAATCTCGGTAATTTGAACATTAGAGACAATGGCTTGTTTGAGGGGACACATAAGGTACTCCAGGGCGTAAACCAGGTCGGTACCTACACCCTGAGCAGAACGGATAATGGTGTTGTTGCTACAATCAGCCTGGACCCGGAATTTGTGGCTAGGGCAGAAAACGGTATGTCCGGTCACATGGAGCTGAGTGCCTCACTGGGCAAGAGCAGTCTGGAAGGGGAGGAAGAACTGAAATATACCACGCCGGATGGTACCGAAGTGGTAATCAAGGATTCTGATGTTACCTATCCTCCTGGAACCTCCCGGGATGGGGATGTAACGGTCAGCAAGTACGGCAACTACAGCTTTAACGGAAAGGAATTGATCTATTCTGTCACTGTTTCCTCGAAAAACGGTACTCCCGGCAAGGTCCAGATTGAGGATGTGCTGAAAGCCAACGGCTTAACAATTGAGGCTCTGAAATCTGTAAAACTGGACCAGACGGAGTTGAGTTCCGACCAGTACAGCTATTCTGCCAACGGTGACACGCATACATTCTCTATGGAACTCGATGCGCTCCTCGCCGGCCAGTGGGGTGGCAGCACAAGCCGCACAATTACATATGTTTACCAACTGGCGGAGGCCCCGGAGAGTGATACCGTTGTGAACAACGAGGTGAAGGCTTCTACCAGGAAAGACGACAGCTCTGATCCTCTGGTATCGACGGATAAAAAACCCGTTACGGTCACTCCCACTCCAATTGTGGATACTGCTCCCAATCTGTCCAAGACAAATCTGTGGGGCGACCCTGCAGAAAGCCAGAATCAGACGGTTATTCCCTGGAAGCTTACCATCAACGACAATAACCAGAACCTATCCGGAATGACCTTGACGGATGAGATGCTGAAAAAGCTAACAAATGCTTCCGACATCAAGGTCTGGGTGGACGGCAGTCAGGTGACGGACGCCTCCCAGTACGGTTTTACGTTGGATGAGGGAACCGGCTCCATTTCTTTCCCGGCGGGAGAGCAGGCGAATACCCACAAATATGAGATCATCTACTATACCCCGGTTCCGGATGAATTAAAACAATGGGGCTCCGCAAAGGTGACCAATACTGCAAAGCTTGGCGACAAAGAGGCACCCTCTGAAGTGACGAAGAGCAATGGCACTGTGACCAAGGAAAAAGGTACCATTTCTTCCGTTGCGGATGGAAAGGTGAACATGGATTGGACTGTTGAAGTCGAGATGGCAATAGATGGTGTCTCTGACCAGTTTATTTTGACGGATTACTCCAGGCCCCAGGGTTGGGAAACGCCCCACTACTATCAGAAAAACTCTATTCGTTTGGTTTATGGAGGGACCACACTGGAGCTGAACAGTGACTATACCATTACTTTCTACGACATTGATCAGAAAGTGACCACTGGCGAAGATGCCGTGAAAATGGAAATCACGTTTCTGAAAACAGGGACCAACCAGGAGGCTTTGGGCCAAGGGTCCAAAAAGCTTGTGCTGAGCTACTCCACCTGTGCTCCCGTCCCCTCCGGCGAGACTACCTACTATAATAAGGTCAGTTATCGGGGACTGGAAGCGAATTCTGATACCACCTATATGCCATCTTCTGTTCAGAAAACCGACGGCAATGGCCAAACCGGTACTACAGTCAATACCAACACGGATGGCAAGCTGGTTTGGAAGGTGAAAGCGGTTGCGGGTTCCCTGAGCAGTGCATCCAAGCTGACCATCACCGATACACTTCCTGAGGGAGTTCAGTTGGAAAGCCTGAGTGCAGATGCCATTGTTCGGAGTCTGAACTGGTGGTATCAAAACAACAGCCTGACCATCGCAGAGGATGGAAGCATCTCCAGCAGCAATGAGAAGTATCTCTTCAGCGGTAGCTATTCGAAAGAAAACAGAACAGTTACGGTTTCCATCACTCGTAATCCGGAGGGAGAGGTGCTTCCTGCCGGAACGGAATTTACTTTGGTTCTGAATTGCAAGCCAACCGATGAATATCTGCAGGCCCATCCGGATAAGACTGGATTGTTCAAAAATGACGCTGAGGCCAAGCTGGGAGAAGCATCCTTGGGGACGGTTTCTCAGACTCAGGAGTGGAAAGTGACACCCGAAGACCCCTTTGAGAACTCTCTGAAAAAAACCGGCACGTGGAAGTATAATGATCAGACCTTGGACTACCAGGTCGTGATCAATCCCAACGGCTATGACCTGAACTCGGATAATTCCAAGCTCTACCTGACGGATGAATTTGTCTATTATCCCAAGACCGGCGAACTGGATTTGGTATATATCCTGGTTCAGAACAGCGTGAAGCTGTATACCGCCACCAGGGATGAAAACGGCAACTATGTTGCAGGCAGTCGGGTTACCGATGGCTGGCGTTGGACGGCTGACGAAGAGCAGATGACGGAATTCGGCAAGGTTAAAAAAATCATTCGCTTGGAGGTTCCCGATTCTACACCTCTGATTCTGGAGTACAGCTATCTCCTGTCCCAGTACAATGAAGAGGTAACCTCTTTTAAGCTGAACGCCAGCAATAAGGTATACTATAATACCAACCCGGATGTATACAAAACGGACAATAAGGAATATCAAGACTGGCAGAAATCCAGCTCCTCTGCCATTATCCAGAGCGGCAGGAGCTATACCATTACAAAGGTTGCCGAGGGAAACAGCATGATTACCATTGCTGGTGCAAAATTCCGGATTTATCAGGCGGTAATGGCTGAGAACGGAAGCTGGAGCTGGGATCAGAACCCGGTGACGCTGACAGGAACTGACGGAACGGTTCGGACGGAATACATTACTGATTCCTATGGCAAGATTGAGGTGGAAGCCAGTCATGGCTATAGTGCCAATGTCCTCTACAAGCTCCAGGAATATGAAGCACCTTCGGGCTATATCCTGCCGGAGAACCCTCAGGAACTGAAATTTTATTTTACTGACGCAGCTGATACGACCCATTCTCTCCCTGCTACCTCGGAGCTCATCATGCAGAACGCAAGGGACTTGATGTCGGAGAGCGCCTCGAGTTATGTTTCCAATGCTCCCAGCGCGGTGCAATTCAGTGTGGAGAAACAGTGGAAGGATTATCAAGGCAATGATCTGACGACACCACCGGTGGATTCCATTGATTTGACCCTCATGCGGGTAGGAGCGGAGCGGAAAGAGAATACCACTGTGAATGACCCCTTGGCCAGTTTGATAACGGTCAACCTGATTATTGGCGGTTATGGAAGCAACGGGGCGCCGGTTAATAGAACCTATACCGTGCCAAAGGGTACAGTGTTTGCGGTGGACGTGGGCTATGTTGGTGGCCACCAAACGCCGGAGGGTGTGCTGTATCTGAAAGAGGTATCTTATGATCAGAAAAGCTTGTCTTATACCCATGATGAGGCAACAGATCACTACTTCTTTACCTATACCGCAACTTACAGTGTTTGCATTGAAATTCGTTCCCGTGCCAATGAGGGGTATTACACTTATGCCTATAGCTGCACCACACCTTCCACCGGAAGCTCTGAGGTAGATACTACGCCTGTGGTGGTCGGTCCTGAAAGCTACGGCACAATCACCCTGTCTGCGGCGCAAAACTGGAAGTGGAGCAGCGCAGCTGCAAACCTGCCTGCACAGGGAATTGTGCAGGACAGCAACGGCAATGACAGAATCGTGTGGTACACCTATTATGTCCTGGAGGATTTCCCGGGCTATACCATCAGCTATTCCAACCAAAATGAGAATGGTACCATGACCGGTATTTCCACCGGTAACATTACCGTCACGAATACCCAGCCGGAGAATCCGCCCACCTATACCAGCATTTCTGTGGAGAAAACCTGGAAGCAAGCGGTAGAGTCTCAGCTCCCGGATTCCGTGAGCTTTAAGCTGTATCGAAAAGAGTGGACCGGGACCGTTGACTCGGCAAACCTGGCGGCTCCCTACGGTGCGTCTTACGATAGTACGGCAGAAGAGTTGGCTACCTTGGCAGATGGAACGGTGACCTTGGTTGGGGAATATCAACTTACAAAGGATGGGAGCTGGAAGTGGTCCAGCAGCGGCATGTCTTTGCTGGCAGAGAATCAGGGCAAGAGCTATACCTACTTCATCTTGGAACAGCCCGGCAGCAATTTTGATATTACCTATGGAACCGGAGCCTCTTTGGAAACCTCCAATGGCATCCTGACCCTTACCAATACCGTGCGCCCCTCCTACATGCTCCCCTCTACCGGCGGCATTGGCTGGGAAGGCTACACGGTGACGGGCCTTATAACTTCCGTTGGCGCGGTACTCGGGCTGATGAAAAAACGTAAAAAGGGGGAGCGCTGATGAAAAAACATCCCCTGCATTCCGGAGGCTTGTGAATCGGGCGCGGTCCTGATTCACATCCCCCCAGACCTGCATCCTCAATTTTCTGAAACAAGAAAGGAAATGACGAAATGAAAACAACAAGAAAAGTCCTTGCGCTCCTGCTTGCGCTGATGATGACGGCTGCCCTGTGCGCCACCGCCTTTGCCGATGGCGGAACCTGCACCATTACCGTCAACAAGGCAAAGGAAAATGAAACCTATAAGCTTTACAAGCTGTTTGACTTGTCGGTGGACGACCCAAGTGCCCCCACGGCCTTTACTTACACCGTGACCACTGAATGGAAAGATTTCTTTAAAACCGGCGCTGGCGCGGCTTACGTGGATGTGGCCGAGTCCGGCACGGTTACCCCCAAGGAAGGTTTCATAGATGCAGCTGCTTTGGCTGTTTCCGCCTCCGCCGCGCTGGACGGAAAGACGGTTGCCTCTACTCAAACCGCCACCGGTAACACGGTGGAGTTTTCCGGCCTGGACAATGGTTATTACCTGATCACCTCCTCCCTGGGCACCCTGGCCATGATTGAAACCACCCCCCAGAGCTCTGCTGTGACAATCGAGGATAAAAACCCGGAGGATACAATTGAAAAAAGTGTCAAAGAGGACAGCACCGGAAGTTATGGCGCAACCAACGATGCGGAAATCGGTCAGCAGGTGGAGTTCAAATCCATTGCCACCATCGAGCCGCACACCCGGAATGTGAAGATCCACGACACCATGGGCGATGGCCTGACCTTTACTGATGGCTCCATCAAAATCTATGTGGGTACGGAAGTGAATGAAAGCAATCTATTGGCTGCGGATAATTACGAAATTCTGGGAACTCCGGAAAACAGTGATACGTTCACCATCGTGATTAAGGACGAATACATTGCCACCCTGACCGCCGAGACAAAGCTGACCCTAACCTATACCGCTACGCTGAACGGAAGCGCTGTTACCTTTACCTCATCCTCTGAGACGGGAGAGACCGTCTGGAGGTATACGATTAACGCTCAGGAAAATAAAACCGTCATCACCTATGGCGATCAGCAGTCCGTTGAAAGCAAGACCAGCACCACGACCCACAAGCTTGAGATTTTGAAGTATGCCAACGGTGATAAGTCCAAGCGGCTGGCTGGTGCAAAGTTCCAACTGAAGAATGCTGCTGGGGATGTTGTGAAGCTGTCTGCGATGCAGGATTCTGCCAACTACAGGGTCGATCCCAATGGAAACGTGGATACCTTTACCACCGTTGCGGGTCAGAACATCGTCATCTGGGGCCTGGATGCCGACACGTATACCCTGGTTGAGGTTGAAGCTCCTGATGGCTACAATAAGGCCAACGATGTAACAGTGACCGTGAGCAATCAGGACAACACCGTTGCCGAAGTGGAAAACAAGGCCGGCAATACCCTGCCCTCCACCGGCGGCATGGGCACCACCATCTTCTATGTGGTGGGCTCCATCCTGGTCATCGGCGCGGTGGTGCTGCTGGTTTCCAAGAAGCGGATGAACACCGCTGAGTAATCCCTTTCATTCTATTTCTTCCATTCCTCTTCCCGCCCTCCCACGGGGGCGGGGAGAGGGGGAGCATTGGTAAGGAGCGCCCCATGAATTGGATAAAAAAGAATCTGTCCACGGTCCTTTTGGTTCTGGCACTCATCATTGGGCTTTGCTTACTGCTGTATCCCACCGCCAGCGACTACTGGAATTCCCTCCATCAGTCCCGGGCCATCGCAACCTACGCCGAAAGCGTGGCCCAGATCGACAACTCCCGCTATTCCTCCCTTTTGGAGGACGGCCGGGCATACAATGCAGTTCTTTCCCAGCGGGAAAAAAGCGAATGGAATCTTTCTCCCGAAGAGCTGGAAGCCTATGCCGGAATTTTGGACGTGTCCGGCACGGGCATTATGTGCTCCATTGAGATTCCCAAAATCAAGGTGAACCTGCCCATCTACCATGGGGTAGACGAGGCGGTGCTTCAAATTGCCGTGGGTCACATCCCCGGCTCCTCCCTGCCCATCGGCGGCGAGAGCACCCACAGCGTCCTCTCCGGCCACCGGGGGCTCCCCTCCGCCCGCCTGTTTACCGATTTGGATAAGCTGGTGGTGGGGGATACTTTCCTACTCAACGTCTTGGACGAGGTGCTCACCTATGAGGTGGACCAGATCCTCATCGTGGAGCCCTACGACCTTTCCTCCCTGGAGATCATCCCCGGAGAGGACCTGGTCACCCTGGTCACCTGCACCCCCTACGGCATCAATACCCATCGGCTGCTGGTGTGGGGGCACCGCATCGAAACCGCAAAACAGGCAAAGGCCATCCGCGTCCCCGCCGATGCGATTCAGATCGACCCCACCCTGGTGGCGCCGGTGGTGGCCGCGCCCATGCTGCTGATTCTATTGCTGATTCTGCTGCTGACCACAAAAAAGAAACCGAAATCAAGATAAAGGAAGTGCGTATCTTGAAAAATCATGGATTGTTTGGCCGACTGACGGCTGCAGTGCTGTGCTGTCTGGTGCTGGGGCTCTCCCTGCTCACGGCCGGAGCGGAGGATGTGGGGACGCTTACCATCTCCTATCCGCTGGAGGATACCCAGTACCACATCTACCGGGTGGGAAGCCTGAAAAACGGCGGAATTGTCATGGACGATGCTTTCAGCAAAGTAGATACCTCCGACTATGCCGCCGCTGCCTCCGTGATGGCGGATATGGTTCGCGCCGGTGCCGCCACGGAGCTGGCCAACGCCAAGGTCGCAAATGGCAAGGTGGTATTCCGGAACCTCTCCATTGGCGTGTATCTGGTGATCGGCGATCCGGGCGAACTGAACGGAATCCAGTATTGGCCCACGCCGCTGCTGGTGTCCGTGCCTCAAAAGGATGAGAACGGCAGCTTCCTGTGGGATGTTTCCGCCGAGGGCAAAAAGGAAATGGACATGGATATCTCCGTGGTCAAGCGCTGGGTGGGAGACCAGGCATCCAACCGGCCCGCCAGCGTCACCGTTCACCTGATGCGAAACGGCAATGCCTATGGCAGCCCGGTGACCTTGAGCAGCGCAAACCAGTGGAGCCACATGTGGGAGAATCTGCCGCCGGATAACTGGTATGTCACCGAGGATGCCAACCCCCGCTACACCTCCGCCATCACCCGGGAGGGCAATACTTTCATCGTGACAAACACTTGGAAGAAGATTCCCCAGACCGGCCAGCTCTGGTGGCCTGTTTCCGTCCTGGCCTTCTCCGGCCTGGTGTTCCTCTGCCTGGGGCTGCTGCGCCGGAGGACAAGTGACGAAAATGGGTAAAAAAGGAACGTTTTTCATTACCATTGGGCTGCTGCTTTTGGCAGCGGCCCTTTTGCTCACAGTGTATAATGTGTGGGATTCCCACCGGGCGGGAGTGGCGGCCCAGGAGACAGTTCAGTCCCTGAAAACCATGCTGCCCTCTCCCGGGGAGACGGCCTCAGAACCAACGGAGGAGACTTCAGCCCAGAAAACCACGGCCCCCACGGAGGAAGCCGCCCCGCCGGAGCAGACCCAGCCCCCGGCTCCGCTGCCGGAGGGGGAGATGCCCACTGTGGAGCTGAACGGCTACGACTATATCGGCGTGCTGGAGGTGGCGTCCCTGGAATTGTCCCTGCCGGTGATGGATCAGTGGGATTACGAACGGCTGAAAATTTCCCCCTGCCGCTTTGCCGGGAATGTGTATGAGGATAATCTGGTCATCTGCGGCCATAACTATTCCCAGCATTTCCAGCCCCTGAAATATGTGCCTGTGGGGACGGAGGTCAAATTTACCGATGCCGTTGGGAACGTGTTCCGCTATGCCGTTTCCTCTTTCGATACTGTGGGCCCTAACGATGTGGAGCGGATGATCAGCGGCGACTGGGACCTGACCCTCTTCACCTGCAACGTGAGCGGCCAAACCCGCTGCGCCATCCGCTGCGACAGAATCGAATAACAAAAATGGTATGACCCAACCGCCGGTCATACCATTTTTTTGCAGCGTATTCACTTTTGCGATAAAAATTGGAATTTGGCGGGTTCGTTGGATGGGATGTTTTCCAACGTGTTCGTAGGGAACGGATTTATCCGTTCCGAAACGTCAGTTACCACCCATGGTTTATTGGATGGTAAAGGGTCCCAATTTTCAACATTTTTCCATTCAACGTGCACCCCATAAAAACGTTACCGGGCGGAACGGATAAATCCGTTCCCTACGAAACATCCCGGCAAATTCCAATTTACTGACGCTGGGGGCATTCGTCCATTCCGGAGCTGGGCGATGAATTTTCCGACTTGGTGCAAATCTATTCTGATCACCTCTGACCATATTATACCAAATCAGGGAATATCTGTCATGCCCAAAAACCGCGAATTCCAGGACATTCACAAAAATGTTACCATGGAAATCCCGCCGCGGCGAAACTTCCTGTTTACAGAAGCCCCTCCAATGTGGTATGATACGGTAACAGGACGATTAGATAGAGGGTTTTGTAATGAGTTTTATTGTTTTGGATATGGAGTGGAATCAGCCCTGGCCCGGTTCACCCTCGGCCAAAAAGGTGCTGCCTGTGGCCATCCGGGGGGAGATCATCCAGATCGGTGCCGTGCGGCTGGACGAGCAGGGCTGCCCCGGGGATGAATTTCAGGTGATGGTCGCTCCCAAATATTACAGGCACTTAAACCGCCGGGTCAGCAAGCTCACCGGCATCAAGGAGACCCGCCTCCGGGCGGAGGGGATTCCGTTCCCCGAGGCCATGGAGCAATTCCGTACTTGGTGCGGGGAGAGCCCGGTGTTTCTCACCTGGGGCTTTGACGACATTGGCATCCTCCGGGAAAATCTGCAGCTGTTTTCTCTGGACCAGAGCTGGACGGAGAGATGGTACAATGTCCAGATGGTTTTCAATGCCCAGACCGACGGCTCCAACTCCCAGAAAGCCCTGAAAACCGCCATGGATACCTTTCAGATCGAGGCCAGCCGCCCGGCCCACGATGCCCTGGGGGACGCTTATCACACGGCCCTGATCTGCCAGCGGCTGGACCTGTCCCGGGGCATTGCCGAGTATGACCAGGCGGTGCGGAGCCATGAGAACGGCTTCCACGGCGCGGAGCTGCCCGGCTGCCTGGACCGCAAGGTCTTCCGGGACTATGCCGACAAGCGGGAGGCCCTGGCCGCCATGACGGGCTGCGAGAATATCTGTCCTGTCTGCGGCAGGCAGATGCTGGGTTCCCGGTGGTTTGCCCAGCCGGGGCACCGGTATATGGACCTGGCCACCTGCGCCGACCACGGGAAATTCCTCATCCGGGTCCGGCTTTCCGCCCAGCCCGACGGAACCATTCGGGTCAGCCGGTTGACCTATGAGGCCACCTCCGAGGCGGCGGAGGCCTACGCCCGGCGGGCGCAGAAGGCGGAGCCCGAGGCACCGGCCCGGCAGCGCAGACGCCGCCGCAGAGGCGGAAGCAAAAAGGAAAAGGGAGCGGAACAGAGTTAAGAGAGGTTCTTTGTTTTCTCACGGCACATCAGAAAGGACGGTTGATTGAATATGAAAAATCAATGGAAGCTTGGGCTTGCTGCTGTGCTATGTACCTGCCTGCTTCTCCCCGGGCCCCGGGCAGAGGCGGTGGAAATTTCACCGGAGACCCAGGCGGAGTTTGACCGGCTGATTGAAATCGGCGCGGGAGACATCCTGGATCAGTTCCTCAGCAGCCTGCCGGAGGAGGTTCGCAACGCTCTGGTTCAGGCGGAGGAGCAGAAATATGCCAATCCCACGGTGCCCCTCGATGCTCAGAATCTGCCCGGCTCCGGCATCTGCGGCGTTTCCCTGAACTGGGAGCTGTCCGAAAAAGGCGTGCTGACCGTCAGCGGCACTGGAGAGATGTTTGATTTCCGGGAGGGCCGCCCTGCACCCTGGAGCGAGAGCCGGGAAGCCATCAAAGAAGTGGTGCTGGCCGAGGGCGTGACCAACATCGGCAATCTTGCCTTTGTGGGCTGCATCAATCTGGAAAAGCTCACCCTGCCGGATAAATTGGAGACCATCGGGGACGAGGCCTTCCGGGGCTGTACATCCCTGGAGGAGCTCAAGCTGCCTGGAAGCCTGAAAAGCATCGGCTGGGCGGCGTTCGCCAATTGCAGCGCCCTCACCTGGATTCAAATTCCCGGCACGGTGGATACCCTGGGGGGCTACGCCTTCTTCGGCTGCACCAAGCTGAACACCGTTGCCATTCCGGATTCCGTCACCGCCATTGAAACCGCCGCCTTCCGGGGCTGCACCAGTCTGGTGGATGTGTCCATTCCGGAAAATGTGTCGTTCATCGGCAGCCAGGCTTTCTATGGCTGCAGCAGCCTGCGGTCCGTTGCCATCCCGGAGGCGGTGACCACCATCTCTGAAATGGCCTTTTATGGCTGCACCGGGCTGAAATCCGCGGAGCTCTCCATCAATCTGGAAAAAATCGGCGCGGAGGCCTTTGCCGGCTGCAGCAGCCTGACATCCCTTTCCATTCCGGGCTCCGTTCGGACCATTGGCGACGGCGCTTTCCGGGACTGCGCCTCCATCACCTCGGTGATGATTCCCAGCGGCGTGACGGAAATCGGAAACTATGTCTTCCGGAACTGCCGGGGGCTGACTGCCGTGGTGCTTCCGGAGACCCTGGAGCGCATCGGCAGATATGCGTTCAGCTACTGCTCCAAGCTGGAAACCATCCGGATTCCCGCGGCCGTCACCGAAATCGGGACGGAGGCCTTCTCCAACTGCGGCATGTGGAGCGTGACGTTCCAGGGGGCTGCCCCGACGATCTGGGACAATGCCTTCAAGGGCGTCCAGGCCACCGCCTTCTATCCCCAGGATGCCCAGGGCTGGAATCGGAAAGCCACCGTTTCCTACGGCGGCAATCTGACCTGGGAAACCATCTGAAAATTACCCCCCATTCCCCAAAAACGGAATGGGGGGTCGAATTCTATTCACAAAGCAAATAGACAAATTGGAATTTGACGGGTTCGTTGGATGGGATGTCTTCCAACGTGTTCGTAGGGAACGGATTTATCCGTTCCGAAACGTCAGTTACCACCCATGGTTTATTGGATGGTAAAAGGTCCCAATTTTCAACATTTTTCCATTCAATGTGCACCCCATAAAAACGTTACCGGGCGGAACGGATAAATCCGTTCCCTACGAAACATCCCGACAAATTTCAATTTACCCAGGCTGAATCCATAGGCGCATTATGAGAAAAAGAGCCTGACGGACCAGGAGGCGGTGAGGAGACCCACCAGATCGGCAAACAGTGCTGCCGGGAGGGTATAGCGGGTTTTGCGGATGCCCGAGGCGCCGAAATACACGCTGAGGGTGTAAAAGGTGGTTTCTGTGGAGCCCAGCATCACCGCGGCAGTGCGGCCGATTTGGGAATCCGTGCCGTATCGGGCCATCAGCTCACTTCCAACGGCCAAGGCGGCGCTTCCGCTGATGGGCCGCACCAGCACCAGCATGGCGCATTCCGGCGGGATGCCAAACCGGGAAAACACCGGCCCCAGCAGGCGGCTCAGCAGCTCCGCCCCTCCGGAGGCGCGGAACATGGAAACCGCCGTCAGCAGCAGAATCAAAGATGGCAGAATGGTTTTCAGCAGAGACAGCCCCTCTGCGGCCCCGCCCAGGAGAATATCATAGGTGTTTTCTCCTTTCCGCAGCCCGATGAGGGCGGTGAACAGCAGAAGCAGCGGCACCAGATAGTCAGTCATGGCTGATTCTCCCCAGCAGCCAGGCCATCAGCAGTCCCATTCCGGCGGAGCACAGGCTGGCCAGCCATACCGCCGGGAGGATGTCGAAAGGTCGTCCGCAGCCCAGAGCGCTGCGAACCGCCGCCACGTTGGCCGGTATCAATTGGATGGAGGCGGTATTCAGCACGATCAGCCGGCACAGCTCATCAGATGCCCGGCCGCCGCAGCCCTTTGCCATCCGCTGTGCCGCCTCAATTCCCGGAGGCGTGGCCGCGTTTCCCAGGCCCAGAACATTGGCGCAGATGTTGGCGCTCAGAGCCTGGGCAAGCTTGGGGTCCTCCCGGGTGGAGGGAAAAAGCCTGCCGGTGACCGGACGAAGCAGGCGGGCCAAAGCAGCGGTGAACCCGATTTTCTCCATCAGCCTTCCCACCCCGGCCCAGAGGCAAAGGGAACCCGCAATGGAAATGGCCAGGGTCACCCCCGACTGGGCCCCCTGCATCACCCCGGCGGAGAGCATCTGTCCCCGGCCGGTGACCAGCGCACATATGATGGAGCCCCCCAGCAGCACCGCCCAAACAACACTCATTACCATAAGCCATCCCTCCTGGGGAAAACCTATGCCCGAAACAAAAAAAGATGCACAGCTCGGGCTGTGCATCAATCGGTTATGCCTCTTCTCCCAGGGCGGCGGCGTACACCGCGTTTTTCGGCAGGTTCAGCTCCTGGGCGGTCTGCTTCACCGCGTCCTTCCGGGATAGCCCCTGCTCCATCAGCGCCTCCACCCGGGCGGCGGCGTCAGTGGAGGTGGGAAGCTGCTTCTCTGCCTCCGGGGCGCCTGCCACCACCAGGACGAACTCCCCCTTGGGGGGATTTTCCGTATAGTAGGCAATGGCCTCTCCAAGGGTGGTACGCAGCACCTGCTCATGGAGCTTGGTCAGCTCCCGGCAGAAGCTGATGGGTCGGTCCGCCCCAAACACCTGGGTCATGTCCTCCAGGGTGTTCATCAGCTTGTGGGGGGCTTCGTAGAAAATCATGGTTCGTTTTTCGTCACGCAGGGAGTCCAGGTGCTCCCGGCGGCTTTTTTTGGACATGGAGAGAAAGCCCTCAAAGCAGAATCTGCCGGTGGACTGGCCGGAAATGCTCAGGGCCGTGATGGCGGCGCAGGGGCCGGGAATGGCGCAAACGGTGATTCCCGCCTGGGCGCACTGCTTCACCAAATCCTCACCGGGGTCGGAAATGGCAGGGCTTCCCGCGTCGGAAACCAGAGCGCAGGTTTCCCCGGCAAGAATCCGCTCCAGAATTTGGCTTCCTTTAAAGGTCTTGTTATGCTCGTAGTAGCTGACAAGGCTTTTTTTGATTCCCAGATGGTTTAATAGCTTCAGGGTGACCCGGGTATCCTCTGCGGCGATGAAGTCCGCAGCCTCCAGCGTCTGCCTGGCCCGGATTGAAATATCCCCCAAATTGCCGATGGGGGTGGGCACCAGATATAACATTCCAGCCATGTTTAATCCTCCCGGATGTGATAGATTTCTTGGTATTCTTTTGTGGGGGAGCCGTCCGGATGGTGCAGGGACAGTTCCCGGATGGCCAGTCCCGGCTTGGCGCCCTTTCGCAGCTTCAACAGCACCAGGGCAATGGGCCCATCCTCCCGGTGGCGCACCAGGGTCAGCGCCTTGGCTTCCAGCTTGTGAGGCGCGCCTTGGGCGATGATTTCCCCCAGCCGCTCCGGCCGGTGCACCAGGAAAAAGTCGCCGCCGTATTTCAGCGCCCAGGCAGCGGAGGCCATCAGCTCTGCCAGGGTGCAGCAGTCCTCCCGCCGGGCCGAGGTGAATTGGGACGCGGGACCTCCGGAAAAATAGGGAGGATTGGAAATGCAGCAGTCAAAGCTCCCAGGGGCAAAAAGCCCGGGAACTCGCCCCAGGTCCGCGCATATACTTTCCATGCGCGGGTCCAGGCGGTTTTGCCGGATGTTTTGAAGCGCTGCCCGGTGGGCATTTTGGTCCAGCTCGATTCCCGTCACCCGGCAGCGATCATTTCCGGCGCACAGCAGCAGGCCCAGCTGTCCGCAGCCGGACCCCAAGTCCAGATAGCTTTTTTCTCCCGCAGCAGCGGCAAAATCAGCCAGGACCATGGAGTCGGTGGTCAGGGGGAAGCAGCCCGGGGGAATCTCCAGCTGCAGCCCATGGGGAAGGTATTCCATAATGCCTCCATCATTTTTGTGCATATCAGCGTTGCAATCCTGTAAATTGGGATTTGTCAGCATGTTTCGTATGGAATGCATTGATGCATTCCGAAAGGTTTATGAATCACCAAGGTTCGACAAATCGCAAAACAATGATTTTTTCGTAGGGAACGCATTCATGCGTTCCGCCTGGGTAACATTTTTATCGAGGTATGTTGAATGGAAAAATGTTGAAAACTGGGACTCGCTGCCATCCAATGAGCCAAGGATGTTCCCCCGCGTTTCGGAACGGATGAATCCGTTCCCTACGCAAAACGTAAAGCTTCAGCAGAAAAAAACCGGCCTGCCCTGCCGTAGAAGCAGAGCAGGCCGATCTGAATGCGGAAGAATTAGGCTTCCTCGATTGCTTCGGCGGGGCACTGATCAGCGCAGGAACCGCAGCTGACGCAGACATCGGGATCGATGACGTACTTGTCCTCACCCTCGGAGATAGCCTCGACAGGGCACTGATCGGCACAGGAGCCGCACTTGACGCAGGCATCGGTAATGTTAAAAGCCATGATGTAACCTCCTTATGGATATATTTTTTTGCGCCCACAGGAGGACGCACATTTATTCTAGCATGGATTTAGAAAAAAGCAATTCCTTTTTCAAAATTTTCGTATATTTCAAAAATCCCATGGCAAGAATTTTTTGGAAAAGGGGGCGCAACGATGCGTTATCATGTGCAAACAAACGAGCTGATTCTGTCCTCCGGAGAGAAAGCCCGCTCCCTGGGCCACAGCTATGTGGGCAGCATCCATATTCTGCTGGCCCTGCTGGACCAGCCGGGGGAGGTTGGAACCCTGCTCCGGCTGCTGGGCATGGAGCCCATGGCGGTGGAGGCCATGGCCCAGCTGCTCTATGGGGCGGGCACGCCGGACCTGCCCCTGCCCCAGGGCTTCACCCCCAAGGCCAGGGAGATTTTCCGGCTTGCCGCCCGGGAGGCAAAAGAAAGAGGCGCCCGGGAGATCCTGCCGGTTCATGTGCTGCTGGCCCTGTCCAGGGCGGAGGGAACGGAGGCGGAGAAGCTGCTTCAAATTTTCGGGATCGGCGCAAATGTGCTGTTTACCCATACGGTTGAATGCTTGCAGCGGGAGGAAAGTGCTCCCGCCAGGGGGAAGAAGGAGGCGGTCACAACGAAACTGTTGGAACAATTCAGTGAGGACCTGATCTTAAAGGCCTCGACCATGGAGCCGGTGATTGGCCGGGATCGGGAGATCGACACGGTAATCGGCATCCTCTGCCGAAAAAACAAGAATAATCCCGCCCTGGTGGGGGAGCCGGGAGTGGGGAAAACGGCCATTGCCGAGGGCCTGGCGCAGCGGATGGCGGTGGGCAACGTGCCGCCCCAGCTGAAAGACAAGCGGCTCGTGAGCCTGAACATGGCCAGCCTGGTGGCGGGCACCAAATACCGGGGGGAATTTGAAGAGCGGCTGCGGGATGTGCTGGCGGAAATACACCGCACCGGAGATGTGATTCTCTTTGTGGACGAAATGCACACCATTGTGGGCGCCGGGGCGGCGGAGGGGGCCATTGATGCCGCCAACATCTTTAAGCCCGCCCTGGGCCGGGGGGAGCTGCAGATGCTGGGGGCCACCACGTTGGAGGAATATCGGAAGTATATTGAAAAGGATGCGGCATTGGAGCGCCGGTTCCGGGCGGTGATGGTGGAGGAGCCGTGCAGCGAAACCACCCTGGCCATCCTCCGGGCATTGAAGCCGGGCCTGGAGCGGCATCACCGGCTGCGAATCTCCGAGGAAGCCCTGAAAGAATCCGTCCGGCTTTCTGTGCGGTATCTTCCGGACCTGTTTCTGCCGGATAAGGCCATTGATCTTCTGGACGAGGGAGCCTCCCGGGCCAGGATGGAGGAAATGCGCCTGAGCCGTGGTGGAGCCGCTCGAAAGGAGCTGGAAGAGGAGCTCCACGAGGCGGTCCGGGAGCGGCGGTTTGAAAAGGCGGCGGAGCTCCGGGATAAAATGCAGACCATGATGACAAAGCCTGGTGACAATCGCCGGGGCAGGACGGTGACCGCCTCCGATATCGCCTGGGTGGTGTCCGCCAGAACCGGCATCCCTGTGGGGCGGCTCACCGCAGGGGAACGGGAGCGGCTGCTGAACCTGGAAAGTTTGCTGGAAGCACATGTGATGGGCCAGCCGGAGGCGGTGAAAATCGTGGCGGAGTCGGTGCGCCGGGGCTTTGCCGGCATCCGGGACGAAAACCGGCCCATTGCCTGCCTGCTGTTCACTGGGCCCACCGGCGTGGGGAAAACCGAGCTCTGCCGGGCGCTGGCAGAGGAGGTCTACGGCAGCAGAAACGCCATGATTCGTCTGGACATGACGGAGTATATGGAAAAGCATTCCGTGTCCCGGCTGATTGGAGCACCCCCGGGCTACGTGGGCTACGAAGAGGGCGGCAAGCTGACCGAAGCGGTGCGGCGCAAGCCCTATAGTCTTGTCTTACTGGACGAGGTGGAAAAGGCCCATCCGGAGGTGCTGGGACTGCTGCTGCAAATCATGGAGGAGGGGGTGCTCACCGATTCCACCGGACGGCGGGTGGGCTTCAAAAACACCATTGTGGTCATGACCTCCAATGTGGGCAGCGGTGTCCGGGGAGAGGGCCTGGGCTTCTGCGCCCAGGGGAAATCCAGCCAGGTGGCGGAGGCGGTTCGCCAGGCCTTTACCCCGGAGTTTTTGGGACGGCTGGATGCCACGGTACGCTTTGACCAATTGGACGGGGCGGCCATGGAGCGGATTGCGGAGAAATACCTCCGGGCGCTGCAGGACCGGGCTGCGTCGGCGGGGATTCAGCTGAATCTTCCTGGGGAGCTGGCGGGGAGCCTCTGCGCCCGATGTGTGGAAAAGGACGGGGCCCGGCAGCTGCGCCGCATGGTTCAGACAGAGGTGGAGGATGTGCTTTCCAGCTTCCTTTTGGGCTGCAGCCGCCGGCCTGCCCGGGTCAAAGGCAGCCTGAACCAGGGGGTGCTCTCCTTTCAGTGCTAGTATTTTTGAACAAATTTTCGACAAAATACGCAGGAAAGAAGAAAATATCCCTGTAAAGTGAAAAATTCAAGGAAAAAAGATTGATTTTTTTCAGTGGGGAGGTTATAATGGCTCCAAGTGGAGTAAAAGGGATGTAAAGTGGAGTAAAAGGGAGAGGAGGGAGCGTATGATCGGCAAATACAGCGCCAAGCTGGACGAGAAGAACCGTCTGATCGTCCCGGCAAAGCTGCGGGAAGAGCTGGGGGAGCAGTTTTTTGTGACCCTGGGCGTGAACTGCGGTCATCGCTGTCTCACCGTCTACACCGCCGCCGAGTGGAAAACCCTCAGCGACAATTACAATGCCCTGAGCATTTCCCAGCGGGCCGGGGCAACCAGCCTGATTTTCATGAACGCGGCGGAGTGTACGCCCGATAAGCAGTTCCGTTTCAGCCTGACCCCGTTTCTCATGCGTTATGCCGGAATCGACCGGGAGGTTATGCTGGTTGGCCGGGCAGGCCAGGCGGAAATCTGGGACGTAGAGGAATTTGCCCGGTTTGAGGAAGAGAACCTCACCCCCGAAAAGCTGTTGGCATCTCTGGAGGCAATAGGCCTATGACGGAATTTCATCATGTTTCCGTCCTGCTGGACGAGTGCATTGAGGGCCTCGCCATCAAGCCGGAGGGAATTTATGTGGACGGCACCCTGGGCGGGGCAGGCCATTCCAGCCAAATTGCCCCAAGGCTCACAACCGGCTGCCTCATCGGCATCGACCGGGATGAGGTGGCTTTGGAGGCCGCCGGAAAGCGGCTGGCGCCCTACGCTGACCGGGTGAAGCTGGTCCACTCCAATTTCTGCCGGATTGCCTCCATTTTGCAGGAGCTGAATATTCCCGGAGTGGACGGGATCCTGCTGGATTTGGGCGTGTCCTCCCCCCAGCTGGACGACGGTTCCCGGGGATTTTCCTATATGACCGATGCGCCGCTGGATATGCGGATGGATCATTCCGATTCCCTCAGCGCGCACACGGTGGTGAACACCTGGAGCTATGAGGAGCTGAAACGAATTCTTTTTGAATACGGAGAAGAGCGCTATGCCCCCCAGATTGCGTCGGCAATCTGCAAAAGGAGGGAGGCCGCTCCCATCCAAACCACCTTGGAGCTGGTGGAGGTCATTCGCTCCGCCATGCCCGCTGCGGCACTGCGGGAAAAGCAGCACCCGGCCAAGCGCAGCTTCCAGGCCATCCGCATTGCGGTAAACGACGAGCTGAATGCCGTGGCCAAGGTCATGGAGGATGCCATCCCCCTGCTGAATCCCGGCGGGCGGCTGGCGGTGATCACGTTTCATTCCCTGGAGGACCGAATCGTGAAAAACGCCATGGCGGCAGCGGCCAAGGGCTGCACCTGCCCGCCCAGCTTCCCGGTCTGTGTCTGCGGGAAAAAGCCAAAGGTGAAGCTCATTACCCGCAAGCCCATTGTCTCCGGCGAGGAAGAGCTGGAGCGAAACCCCAGAGCCAGAAGCGCCAAGCTTCGAATTTGCGAAAAGCTATAAAAGAGGAAGGGAAGAGAACGCCATGGCACAGAAACCTGAAATTCAATATGTCGGTCAGTTTTATGTGTTCGGCAGTGAAGCCCCCCAGCCCAAGCCCCGGCCTCAAAAGGCAAAGATCAAGCGCCCTGTCATTCATTTGGAGCGGCTGCAGAAGATCTACGTGGACCCGCTGGCGGTGTGCGGCGTGCTGGCTGCCATTGTGATGCTCTCCCTTTTAATCGTGGGCGCCTTCCATCTGCGGGATACCAGGGCTGCCTACGATCAGATGAAGGCACAGCTAACCGATATCAAGCGGGAAAATGCCAAGCTCAACCATACCTATCACACCAGCTACGATCTGGAGGAGATCCGCCGGCAGGCCGAAGAGCTGGGCATGGTGGACGCGGAGAAAGTGGATTGCTTCACCGTATTCTTCGACTTGCCCAAGGAAGAAAAAAAGCCCTCAGCGTGGGACGATTTTGTCTGGCTGCTGTCGGGCCTGTTTTCGGAACCGAAACGGAATTGAGTGTCATAACCCTCCCTGCTTACCATAGAATCATAATAGCAGCTGCAGTGGGCGGCGAGGGTTTCCCTTGCTGCCCATTCCTGACATTATGCGGAAGGATTGGTGGGGATGGGGAAGCAGCAGAAGGAGTATGGCCGACTGCGAATGGACAGCGGTCAGCACAGGCGGGTGATGCTGATCGCCGTTTTTTTGGGCATCCTGGCCTTTTTGCCCATGATTGCCCGACTGTACAGCCTGATGGTGGACCAGTACGAATATTATTCCGGACTGGCGCTGCGAAATCAAACCCGTTCTACAGCCGTCACCGCCGACCGGGGAACCATCTACGACCGCAACCTGAATATCCTGGCTTATTCCGAAAACCGGGAAAACGTCTACCTGGACCCCCATGAATTGAAGCAATCCAAGGCAAATCTTTCGGAGATCGGGGAGTTTTTAGGCGGCGTCCTGGAAAAAGACCCCAGCTGGATCACGGAGCAGGCAAAGGACCTGCGGCGGCGCTATAAGCAGGTCGGAAGCCGGATACCGGAGCAGACCGCCTCCCAAATCCGTGCGTATATTCAGGAGCATGATATTTCCGGCATCCATCTGGAGCCCACCTCCGTTCGGGTGTATCCCCAGGGAACGCTGGCCGCCCAGGTCATCGGCTTCACCAACGCCTCCAACGACGGCACCGAGGGCATCGAGGCTTCCTACAACAGCTTCCTGGCGGGCAGCGCCGGAAAGGTGATTACCACCAAGGGCAACAACGAAATGGACATGCCCTTTTCCTTTGAAAATTTCCAGGCCTCCCAAAAGGGGGCGGATGTGATTCTGACCCTGGACGCAACGGTTCAGGCCTGCCTGGAAAAGCAGCTGGCCACGGCCATCGAACGCTATGATGTGCAGAACGGTGCCTTTGGCCTGGTGATGAACTGCAAAACCGGGGAGATTCTGGCCATGGCCACCCTGGGCAGCTACGACCCCAACAACTATCTGGAAATCGCCGATGAAAAGGTCCTGCTTTCGCTTCAGCAGCTGCTGGAAAACGGCGGGGACAGTGATGCCTATTCCAAGGCCCTGGCGGAGGCCCGGTGGAAGCAGTGGCGCAACCGGGTGCTCTCCGATGGCTACGAGCCCGGCTCCACCTTTAAGGTGATGACCATGGCGGCGGCTCTGGACTGCGGCGCCATTACCCTGACCACGCCTTTCTATTGCCGGGGAGCGGAGCAGATTCCGGGCCGGTCCCAGCTGCTGCACTGCTGGCGTTCCGCCGGACACGGGGCGGAGCAGACCCCCCAAGCGCTTCAAAATTCCTGCAACATTGCCTTTGCCCACATCGCCCTGAAGCTGGGCGGGGAGCGGTTTTACGACTATGTCCAGCGCTTTGGCATTCTGGAAAAAACCGGCATCGACCTGGCAGGGGAGAGCAAGGGGGTTTTCTTTGATAAAAAGCTCATTACCGACACGGACAAGTGGGGCACCGCATCCCTGACCTCCGGCTCCTTTGGCCAGACCTTTAAAATCACGCCCCTGCAGCTGGTGCGGGCCATCTCCTCTGTGGTCAATGGCGGCAATCTCCTGGAGCCCTACATCGTCTCGGAGGTGGTGGATGCCAACGGCGTGACTCTGCTGCGCCAGGAGCCCACGGTGGTTCGCACCACCATTTCTCCGGAAACCTCCGCCACCATGCGGGAGCTGATTCGCAGCGTGGTAACAGAGGGAACGGCGAAAAACGCGGCGGTTCCCGGGTTCTCCATTGGGGGAAAAACCGGAACCAGCGAGAAAATTGATGTATTTGACGAAAACGGCCAGAGAGTTCTGGATAAAATCGTGTCATTTGTTGGGATTGCGCCAATGGAAGATCCGGAGTATATTGTATTGGCGGCTTTGGATACCCCCTCCCGCAGCACCGGAATCTATATTTCCGGCGGCGTGATGGCGGCTCCCACGGTGGGGGCCATTATGGCGGACATTCTGCCCTATCTGGGGGTGGAACGAACCGCCGAGGCGGAGGCGATTCCCCTGGACAATCTGACCGGCCTGACCCTCAAGGAGGCCAGAGCGCTGGTGAAGGAGCAGAAGCTCACCGTCACCTCCCTGGGAGAGGGAGAGACCATTACGGCCCAGCTTCCGGCGGCGGGGGAGCAGGTGCTTCCCGGTAGCGAGGTGCTGGTGTACCTGGCAGACGCAGACGGGGAGCGGATGGTTACCGTGCCTGATTTCACCGGCATGAACCGGCAGCAGGCCAGCCAGGCCGCTGGGAAATTGGGGCTTTTTGTAAATGCCACGGGCAATCAGGAGGAATCCCCCCAGGTGACGGTGTGCGGCCAAAAGGAGCCCGCCGGAACGGAGCTTCCGGTGGGGAGCGCGGTTACCCTGCAGTTCGCGGATTCTACCGCCCGGGACTGAGAACGAGATATAAGATATAAGATATCCCTGACTAATGAGAAATTTGGTTATCGGCTTTACGCAGCTATATTGTTCTTTTGTCAATTAACAATTCGTAGGGAATGCATTTATGCATTCCGCCCCGGTAACGTCTTTATTAGGGTATGTTGAATGGAAAAATGTTGATTCTTTTCGTAGGGAACGGATTTATCCGTTCCACTCCCCCAAATGCCACGCAACGAACTGCGGTGATCATCGAACCTTTCGGAACGGATAAATCCGTTCCCTACGCAAAACACAACATTCCTCGATTCAATGAACCACGGTGATTTACGAGCAGGGCGGAACGGATAAATCCGTTCCCTACGCACACGACTGGCTTATATCTTAATTTACGAAACGCCCCTTATGCTGCATTAAGCTGATAACCTAAATGAGCAAAAGCAGATAGATTCCTTTTCTGCGGAGTAAGGAGGATAGGATACGCAATGAAACTGAAAGAACTTTTACAGGGCGTTCCGGTGGTGGAATGCAGCGCTGATTTGGAAACGGAAATAACGGCGGTCTGCTACGACTCCCGCAAGGTGACGCCGGGGGCACTGTTTGTGGCCATCTCCGGCTTTGCGTCGGACGGCAACCGGTTTATTCCCATGGCAATGGAAAAGGGCGCGGCCGTGGTGGTCACGGCGAAGAAGCCGGAGGGAAATGTGCCCTATGTGCTGGTGGAATCCGACCGGCTGGCCCTGGCACTGATTGGGACGAATTACTTTGGTCATCCCGCAAAATCCATGAAGATGATCGGTATCACCGGCACCAACGGAAAAACCTCCAGCACGCTGCTGCTCAAGCAGGTGCTGGAAACCTGCCTGGGTGCCAAGGTGGGGCTCATTGGAACCATGGAGAATCTGATCGGCGACCAGGTGCTCCCCACGGAACGCACTACCCCGGAGAGCTTTGAGCTCCAGGGCCTTTTCGCCCAAATGCGTGACGCAGGCTGTACCCATGTGGTGATGGAGGTTTCCAGCCATGCCATCTCCCTGGAGCGAATCGGCGGCATCACCTATGATGTGGCGGCCTTTACCAACCTGACGGAGGACCACCTGGACTTCCACAAAACCATGGATGCCTACTGCGATGCCAAGGCAGAGCTGTTCCGCCGGTGCCATCGGGCGGTGATCAACCGGGACGACCCCTATTCCGGCAGAATGCTGTCGGCGGCAGCCTGCCCGGTGCGGACCACCTCGGTCCGGGAAAAGGCGGACCTGTACGCGCAGGCCGTGGAGCTCCACGCGGAGGGCGTTTCCTTTACCGCCGTCTCCGGAGAAGAACGGGTGCCGGTGCATCTGCCCATTCCGGGAAAGTTCACGGTTTACAATGTGCTCACCGTTCTGGGCATCGCCATGGAGCTGGGTGTCTCCCTGCCTGCCGCTGCCGGCGCTCTGACAAAGGCCAGAGGCGTCAAGGGCAGAGTGGAGGTGGTCCCCACCCCGGGCATGCCCTACAGCGTGCTGATTGACTATGCCCACTCTCCCGACGGGCTGGAAAATGTACTCAGCTCTGTCAGAGATTTCTGCAAGGGCAGGCTGATTTCCGTCTTTGGCTGCGGCGGTGACCGGGACCCAATGAAGCGGCCCATTATGGGCAGAATCGGCGTGGAAAACGCGGATTTTGCCATTATTACATCGGATAATCCCAGAAGCGAGGAGCCCATGGCCATTATTCAGGACATCCTGGCGGGGATAAACCCCAGCATGGGCGCGTATGTTGTGATAGAAGACCGCCGCAAAGCCATCAGATATGCTATGGACATTGCGAAAAAAGATGATATAATTGTATTGGCAGGAAAGGGCCATGAAACCTATCAGGAAATCTGCGGTGTGAAATATCACCTGGATGAGCGGGAAGAGGTTGCAGCCCACCTGGAAGAATTGAGGAATCGAAAATAATGGGAACGATTACACTCCGTCAGGCCGCGGCCTGGTGCGGCGGCACCGTAGAAGAGAAATATGCGGACATCCCCTTTCGGGGGGCCAACAACGACACCCGGACCCTCCGGCCCGGCCAGCTCTTCGTCGCCCTCCAGGGGGCGCGGGACGGCCACGAATTCATTCATGACGCCATGAAAAAGGGCGCCGCCGCTGTGCTGTGCACCCGGATGATGGGGGATTATCCCGCCATCTATGTGTCCGACCCCCGGCTGGCTCTGGGAGAGATTGCCCGGCGGGAGAGAATGCGGATTGGAATGCAGATCGTGGGCGTCACCGGCTCCGTGGGCAAAAGCACCACCAAGGAGATGGTGGCCCAGGTGCTGGAAACCACCTTCCGCACCGCCAAAACCCCCGCCAACCACAATAACGACATTGGTATGCCCATGGCCATTCTGGACATGCCGGAGGATACCCAGGTGGCGGTGCTGGAAATGGGTATGAACCATTTCCGGGAAATTGCCTACTTGTCCCGGATTGCCCGGCCGGATCTGGCGGCCATCACCAACATCGGCACCACCCACATGGAGTTTCTGGGCTCTCAGGAGGGCATCCGCAAAGCCAAAATGGAGATTCTGGAGGGAATGGCCCCCGATGCAAGACTCTTGCTGAACGGAGACGATACCCTACTCCGCAGTTTGGAAGAGCAGCCGGAGCAGCCCATCATCTATTTCGGCAGCGACGAGCAGTGCAATGTTTATGCCACGGATGTGACCCAGGAAGAGGGGCTTATCAAGTTCACGGTGCATGACGACGGAGGGGACTCCTTCCCGGTGCAGCTGCACCTGGATGGGCTGCACTATGTTTCCGATGCTCTGGCGGCCATTACCGTGGGCCTTTCCATGGGGGTGGAGCCCGACCGGATTCGGGCGGGGCTGGATTCCTTCCGGAACATGTCCGGCCGTCAGGAGGTGCTGCAGATCGGCGCGGTGACGGTGATCAAGGACTGCTACAACGCCGGGCCCGAGTCCATGGAAGCGGCGCTGAAGGTCCTGGGCACCAAGTCCGGGGGCCGAATCGCCGTCTTGGGAGACATGCTGGAGCTGGGGGCCTGCACCCCGGCGGAGCACTACCGCATCGGAAGAATGGCGGCCCAGAAAAGCGACTATGTGTTTGCCTATGGACCCAATGCCTCCCGGGTGGTCAGCGGCTGCCTCACCGGGGGAATGGATGCGCTTCATGCCCAGGCCTTCACGGAGAAAGAAAAGCTGATTGCCCAACTGACCCGGGTGCTGAAGCCGGGAAGCTACGTTCTGGTAAAGGGCAGCCGGGGGATGCACATGGAGCAGATCGTGGATGCACTGCAGAAAAGGGAAAACTGATACACAGGGGGAAGAAATATGACCAGAATACTAATCACAGCCCTGATCGGCTGTGTTCTGTCCGGGGTTTTCGGCTATTTTCTGCTGCCGGTGCTCCGGGCGCTGAAGGCCGGAATCAAGCTGCGGAAAATCGGTCCCACCTGGCATAATCAAAAGGCCGGCACTCCGGTGATGGGCGGGCTCATGTTCATTGCGGCGGCTCTGGTGTGCCTGCTGATCAACCTGGGCTCCATCAAGGACTATTCCGTCTTCTATGTCTATCTGATGGCCGCTGCCTTTGGAGCCATCGGCATGGTGGATGATTTTGCCAAAATCAAGCATGACGAAAATCTGGGCCTGTCCGCCCTGCAGAAGCTGCTGTTTCAGATGGCGGCTGCGGCGCTGTTTGTCTACGCCCTGTATAAGCACGGCAGCCTGAGCACCGGCCTGTACATCCCCTTTGTCAACCATACCATCCAGCTTCATCCGCTTCTTTATGTGATGTTTACCATGTTTGTGGTGGTGGGCTGCGTGAACTCCGTGAACCTGACCGACGGCATCGATGGGCTGAGCAGCTCCGTGACGCTGCCGGTGATGGTGTTTTTCACCGCGGCGGCCATTGCCAGAGGCCGGATGGATTTGGCGCTGCTGCCTGCGGCGCTCATTGGCGGATTGATTGCCTATCTATTCTATAACTGGCATCCTGCAAAGGTGTTCATGGGCGACACCGGCTCCCTGTTCTTAGGAGGCGTGGTCTGCGCCATGGCCATTGCCCTGGATATGCCCCTGATTCTGATCCTGGTGGGCTTTGTGTATATCTGCGAAACCCTGTCCGTGATTTTGCAGGTGGGCTATTTCAAGCTGACCCACGGCAAGCGGCTGTTCAAAATGTCCCCCATCCACCATCATTTTGAGATGTGCGGGTGGAAAGAGGAGAAAATCGTTTTAACCTTTGCCGGTGTGTCCGCCATCATGTGCGTGATTGCCTGGTTCGGCATTTCCGGCCTGATTCAATAATCGCTCCGGGTTTTCCCGGAAAACGTTGGAAGGAGTTCCCATGGCAGCAGCTTCTGTGCGTGCCAAAGAGAACCGCCGCCTCCCGGAGGCGGAGTCAAGAGTGGACGTTCCTTTTTTGGTGCTGGTGCTGCTGGCGCTGACCGTGGGGCTCATCATGCTCTACTCCGCCAGCTCCGCCCAGAGTGAATACGATACCGGCTATGTCAGCTCCACCCGGTATCTGCAAAAGCAGGCCATCTGCGTCGGAATCGGTCTGGTGGCCATGGCGGTGTTCAGCCGAATCCCGGCGGAGCTCTGGTTCCGGCTGGCCTGGCCGCTGTATTTTGTCAGCATTCTCCTGCTGTTGGGGGTGCTGGTCATGGGGGAATCGGTGAACGGTGCCCGGCGTTGGATCAACGTGGCGGGCATTCAGTTCCAGCCCTCGGAGCTGGCGAAATTCACCCTGATTCTGCTGTTTGGCAGGCTGACCCGGAAATTCGGCTCCCGGGCAGAGAAATTTCAGTACGGCGTGTTGGGCTTCGGCGTTGCCATGCTGGGCATCCTGATTCCCCTGGCGCTGGAAAAGCACCTGAGTGCCATTATGCTCATGGGCATGGTGGGCGTGGTGATGATGTTTGTGGCCGGCACCAGAGTTCGGTGGCTGCTGGCCGGCGCCGGAGCTGCCGCGGTGTTCGTGGTGGTGTATGTGAGCCTGATGGGCTATGCCGGTGACCGGATTACGGCCTGGCTTCATCCGGAGCGGGACCCGGGGGACACGGGGTATCAGATACTCCAATCCCTCTATGCCATTGGCTCCGGCGGGGTATTCGGCCTTGGATTTGGAAAAAGCAGGCAGAAGTATCTCTATCTGCCCTTTCAATATAACGACTATATCTTCGCGGTGATCTGCGAAGAGCTGGGACTGGTGGGGGCTACGGCCATCATTGTGCTGCTGGCGGCCCTGATTCTCCGGGGCTATTGGATTGCCCTCCACGCCAAGGACCGGTTTTCCACGGTTCTTGCGGCGGGGCTTATCACCCTGATTGCGGTGCAGACGGTGCTGAATCTGGGCGTAGTCACCAATTTGCTGCCCTCCACCGGAATCTCCCTGCCGTTCTTCTCCTACGGAGGCACGGCGCTGGCGGTGAATCTGGGGGAGATGGGCATTGTGCTCAGCATCTCCCGCCACCGGGACGAAAGAAAAACACTGGAGGAATAATCCATGAATCTGATTTTTACCTGCGGCGGAACCGCCGGACACATCAATCCGGCCCTGGCCGTAGCCAATATGATGCGGGAGCGGGACCCGAAGTGTAACATTCTCTTCATCGGCGCCACAGGGCACATGGAGGAAAAGCTGGTGCCCCAGGCGGGCTACGAGCTGAAATGCCTGCCCGGCTCCGGCCTGAGCAGAAAGCTGACTCCCGCCGGTCTGAAGCAGAATGCCAAGGCGGTGAAATGCGTGCTGGACGCGGTGAAGGCATGCAAGAAGATTTTCCGGGAGTTTCAGCCGGATGTGATCATTGGCACCGGCGGCTATGCCAGCTTCCCCGCGCTGTATGCCGGTTCTTCCATGGGCATCCCGGTGTGCGTCCATGAGAGCAACGCCGTTCCCGGGGTGACCACCAAGCTGGCCTCCCGGCTGGCGGACCGGGTGCTGGTCTGCTTTGAAGAGAGCAAGGCCATGTATCCGGACCCCTCCAAGGTGGAGGTAGTGGGAATGCCGGTGCGCCGGGAGTTTATCTATGGCGACCGGGAGGCGGCCAGAAAGGAGCTGGGCTTCGGCGACGAGCCGGTGGTGGTCTCCGCCTTTGGCAGCCTTGGGGCAAAAATGATGAATCAGACCATGGCAGAGCTGTTCCGGCTGGAAAAGGAGGAGGGCTTCCCGTTCCGCCACATCCACGCCACCGGTAGCTTCGGCTGGGAATGGATGCCCGGCCTGGTAAAGGAAAAGGGCGTGGACCTTTCAAAGACCGACCGAATTGAAATGGTGGAGTATTTCTATAATATGCCCACCCTGATGGCGGCGGCGGATGTGATCATCAGCCGGGCGGGGGCTTCCACCTGCAATGAAATCGGCGCCGCCGGACTGCCCTGCATCCTCATTCCCTCTCCCAATGTGACCAACAACCATCAGGAGAAGAACGCCCGGCTCCTGGAGGCAAGAAACGGCGCCGTGGTGGTGGTGGAAAAGGACTGCACCCCGGAGAAGCTCTATGGGGAAATCAAAGCCCTGCTTTCCGACCCGGAGCGCAGGGCGGAAATGGGCCAGAATCTGCGCCGGATGGTGACCCTGGACAGCGCGGAACGCATCTGCGATATCGTGGAGGAATTGGCAAAATAAAAGACGCTATGGGCTGCAGCCAGCTGCCTCCCATAAAATTGGAATTTGGCGGGTTCGCCCAACGGAATATATGCCAACGTGTGCGTAGGGAACGCATTTATGCATTCCGAAAGGTTTATGAACCACCAGGGCGGAATGCATGAATGCATTCCCTACGAAACATCTTGAAAAACACCGATTTTAAAATATGATGTGCAACGGCACTGTTGTGGAAAAGCTTCGAAAAGAACGGGATTTTTGGCCCAGGCTGTAAACGGCGCCAAAGGACCCCAGGAGGAAAACAATGGATACAAAAGAAAGAAACCGGGAGAAAAAAGCGCCTCCCGGTCAGCGAAAGCCGGCCAGAAGCGCCGCAGCAAAGACACCCCCCCAGCGGCCCAAGGCAAAGCGTCCCCCGGCCCAGGCGGAGGTCGACTATGAGGTGTATGTCCCGGATGCGGAAAGCCAGCAGGTCCGCCACAGTTCAGAGAACGACGGCGCTCCCTCCGGGACACGCAGAGCCCCTGCCCAGCGCAGGGCCGCCCCCGCGAAATCGCCTTCCAAGGCTCCGGCCCGGAACAAAGAGACCCAGTACCGGCCCTACCGGCAGGCCAATCAGCGGAAAAAGGCCCAGAAAAAGAAGTCCTTCCGGGAAAGTGCTTCCAGGTTCTTTTCTTATCAGAATCCCATCGTCCGGAAATTCTACAAGGAGGACCCTGCGGTTTTCGGCGAGGATGCCAGCGCGGCCCGGCGGGAAAAGCGGGCGGCGGAGGCAGAGAAAAAGCGCAAGCGGGCCCAGCAGCTGAAAACACCGGCGGTGATCTACACCCAGCCCGTGACCTTTAACAGCCGTCGCCTGGCCATCCAGCTCACCACCATTCTGGCTGTGGTGCTGGCCCTGGTTCTGGGGATGTCGGTGTTCTTTAAGGTGGAGGTCATCTCCGTGGTGGGCGCCAACGTGTACAGCGAATGGACCATCCGGGAGCAGTCCGGCATCAACGAGGGGGACAACCTCCTGACCTTTGGCCGCACCAAGGCCTCCGGGCAGATCATTGCCAATCTGCCCTATGTAAAAAGTGCCAGGATTGGAATAAAATTGCCGGATACGGTTATTATTGAAATAGAGGAAGAGGCTGTGGTTTATTCCATTCAGGACCAGGACGGCGTCTGGTGGCTGATTAACTCCGACGGCAAGGTAGTGGAGCAGACCAACGCCCAAAACGCCAAAACCCACACCCAGGTGCTGGGCGTGACGCTGTACCAGCCCCAGCCCAGTGAGCTGGGCATTGCCACCGAGGAGGCACCCACGGAAACCGATGCGTCCGGCGAGGTGATGCCGGTGCTGGTGACCGGCGCCCAGCGGCTGAACGCGGCGCTGAAAATTCTTCAGGCTCTGGAGCTCAACGATATCGTCGGCGACGCGGCCAGCGTGGATGTGAGCCAGCTCCAGGATATCATCCTGTGGTACGGCACCCAGTACCAGGTGAACCTGGGCTCCATCAACAACAGCAAATACGACATCGCATACAAAATAACCTATATGAAAAACGCCATTTTGCAGATGAGCGACTATCAGACCGGCATTTTGGATGTGAGTTTTACCACCTGGCCCGACCAAATCGGCTATACACCCTTTGGCTGACGGGAATATTTTGCCGAAAAAATGAGATTTTCTATTGACCAATCCGCATTTTCACGCTAGAATAGAAAATCATAGCTGAAAATAGGCGGCGGATTGGCTGCGTTATGGAAATCGATACATAGGAGGAAGTAGATATGTCCGAAAGTTTACAGGAGCGTGTCGTCAAAATCAAGGTGATTGGTGTTGGCGGCGCTGGCAACAATGTAATCAACAGAATGATTGAGTCCGGCGTAGACGGTGTGGAGTTCATTGCTGTCAACACCGATAAGCAGGATTTGAATAAATCCGTTTGCAAGAACAAGATTCAAATCGGCGAAAAGCTGACCAACGGCATGGGCGCAGGCTCCAAGCCCGAAATCGGCAAAAAGTCCGCCGAGGAGAGCCGGGCTGCCATCGCCAAGATCCTGGAGGGCACCGACATGGTGTTCATCACCGCCGGTATGGGCGGCGGCACCGGCACCGGCGCGGCTCCCATTGTGGCGGACCTGGCCCATGAGGCGGGAATCCTCACCGTGGGCGTGGTGACCAAGCCCTTTAAGTTCGAGGGCGCCAACCGGATGCGTCAGGCGGAGCAGGGCATTCAGGACCTGAGCGAAAAGGTGGATTCCCTGATCATCATCCCCAACGACCGGCTGAAATACGTCACCGATCAGAAGATTACCTTTGCCAATGCTTTCGGCATCGCCGACGATGTGCTGAAGCAGGCGGTTACCTCCATCTCCGAGCTGGTGGGCTTCTCCCAGAACGTGATCATCAACCTGGACTTTGCCGACGTTTCCGCCGTTATGAAGTCCGCCGGTCGGGCGCATATGGGCGTGGGCACTGCCTCCGGCCGGGAAAAGGCGGAGCAGGCTGCCACCGCTGCTGTTTCCAGCCCCCTGCTGGAGACCTCCATCAACGGTGCCACCGGTGTGCTGATTAACATCACCGGCTCCTCCGAGATGACCCTGGACGATGTGGAGACTGCCGCCGGAATTGTCCAGGAGGCTGCCAACCCCGATGCCAACATCATCTTCGGCGCCACCTGCTCCGATTCTTTCCAGGACGAGATGCGGGTTACCGTCATTGCCACCGGCTTCGACGGCAGCGCCATCAACTACACCACCCGCAAGGGTGCCGCTTCCTCCGCTTCTGCGGCAGACGATATCGATACTCCTGTGGGTGCGGCGGCCAAGCCCACCAAGCCGGTGGACATCGCCGATATCGACGAAATCTTCAACATCTTCAAGCGGAACTGATTCTGACGCCACATCCCGACCCCACCGGGTCGGGATGTTTTTGACATGGAGAAAAAGATGCAAGCTTATCACGCTCTGGCCGCCAGCTACGACCGGCTGACCAACGATGTGGATTACGAGGCCACGGTGAACTTCTATTTTGACATTCTGGAGCGGGAGGGGATTCTCCCCCGCAGCGCGGTGGACCTGGCCTGCGGCACGGGCTCTGTCACGGCGCTGCTGGCGCAAAGGGGCATTCTGGTGACGGGGGTGGACCTTTCCGAGGAAATGCTCACGGTGGCCCAGCAGAAAACCCAGACGATAACGCCCAGGCCTTTTTTTGTCTGTCAGGACCTGGCGAGGCTATGGCTTCCCAGGGGTGTGGACCTGGCGGTGTGCGCCCTGGACAGCCTGGATTACATCACAGAGCCGGCACAGTGCGCCCGGGCAATCAGCCGGGTTTATAAAATGCTCAACCCCGGCGGTATTTTTATTTTTGACGTGAACACCCCCGAGAAGCTCCGGGCCATGGACGGCCAGGTGTTTCTGGACGAGGATGAGGATGTCTATTGCGTCTGGCGGGGGGAGTTCGACGAAAAGCAGAATGTCTGCTCCTATGCCATGGATTTGTTCCAGCGGCAGGGGACGCTCTGGCGACGCTCCTTTGAAGAGCATCGGGAATATGCCTATTCCCGGCAGCAGCTGACCGACTATCTGAAAGATGCAGGCTTCACCCATATTCTGGTTTACGGTGACCGGAGCTTTTCACCGCCGGAGGCAGGGGCCCAGCGAATCTATTTCAGCGCAAGGAAAGGAAAAAGAAAATGAACGACTATCTTGTACGGGGAATGAGCATGGATGGCTTTGTGAAGGTGGTGGCCATCCGCTCCACGGAGATTGTCCGCCGGGCAGCTCAGATTCATGGCACCACCCCCAATGCCACTGCCGCCTTTGGCCGGGCCCTGACGGCTGCATCCATGATGGGCAATATGCAGAAGGTGGACAACGGCTCCATGACCCTGCAGGTTCGCGGCGGCGGTCCCATCGGCACCATCACTGTGGTCTCCGATGCCATCGGAAACGTCCGGGGCTGCGTCACGGAGCCCAAGGTGCCCCTTGTGGAGAAATATCCGGGGAAGCTGGACGTGGGCGCCACGGTGGGCACCAACGGTACCTTGACGGTGATCCGGGACCTGCAGATGAAAGAACCCTATATCGGCTCCACAGAGCTCGTCTCCGGGGAGATTGGGGATGATGTGACGGCTTACTTTGCTCAGAGTGAACAAACCCCTACTGCCTGCGCTCTGGGCGTCCTGGTGGACCGGGACATGAGCGTAAAGGTGGCCGGCGGTTATCTGGTCCAGCTGCTCCCCGGCGCGCCGGAGGAAATCATCGACAAGGTGGAGCAGGGCATCCAGCGGGCCGGTGCGGTAACTCCCATGCTGGAGCAGGGGCTGACACCGGAGGATATTCTGGGTCAGGTTTTTGGTGACCTGGGCGTTGTGTTCCTGGATACGGTGGAGGTCAGCTATAAATGCTATTGCAGCCGCAGCCGGGTGGAGAGTGTGCTCATCAGCCTGGGGAAAAAGGAACTGACGGAGATCATGGAGGAGGGGAAGAGCTTCCCGGTGGAGTGCCAGTTCTGCGATCAGGTGTATCGCTTCACCCCGGAGGAAATCAGAGAACTGCTGAAAAAAGTTTAAAATATTTCAATAATTGGTGGCCAATGGCCGGTTTTTGCTGGGAAATGATTTTTGAAAAAAATTGCAAAAATTGCTTGACAAATCGGGGGTTTCCGTGTATAATGAACCCCGTCGTTGAGGCAAACCCAACGGCGGCGAGAGCGCGGGAGCATAGCTCAGCTGGGAGAGCACATGCCTTACAAGCATGGGGTCACAGGTTCGAGCCCTGTTGTTCCCACCAATTATCTGGCCCGGTGGTGCAGTCGGTTAGCACGCCAGCCTGTCACGCTGGAGGTCGACGGTTCGAGTCCGTTCCGGGTCGCCATTTTCAATATCTTTCGCATCCGAGTGGAGTGCCAATTCCACTCGACATGCCTCTGTAGCTCAGTAGGTAGAGCAGCGGACTGAAAATCCGCGTGTCGTTGGTTCGATTCCGACCGGAGGCACCACAACCGACTGCTCCGGAATCCAACCGGTTCCGGAGGTCGGCTAGATGCGGGTGTAGCTCATCCGGTAGAGCGCCACCTTGCCAAGGTGGAGGTAGCGAGTTCGAGCCTCGTCACCCGCTCCAAAGCAATAAGGAACGCCTCCCTGCGTTCCTTATTTCATATGGTACCGTGGCCAAGTGGTAAGGCAAAGGTCTGCAAAACCTTCATTCGCCAGTTCAAATCTGGCCGGTACCTCCAAAAATCCCGAATGCGCCAGCGTTCGGGATTTTTACCTATTCACTCTTCACTCTTCACTTTTACTTATTTTGTGCATTCGGGATTTTTGGAAAGTAATAGGTAATAGTGAATAGTGAAGAAGTAGGATGCGAAAGGCGCGGGTATTGCGGAGTTGCTGAGAATGCAAAGAGCGATTCGACAAGAAATATGTCAATTCTCTTTTTTGCCAGAAAAAATCGGGATGGCGAATTAAGAAAGAATCTGATATAATGTGATTTATCAAAAGCACAGGAGATGGTACAATGAGCTTTCCAGACAAATTCCATCTTACGCCGGAGCAGAGTGTTTTTCTCGCAAAGAAAAAATGGGATGAAAATGTATATTGCGGCATGAAAATGGAAAACCGGGCGGTTACATTTCCGCAAACCCGGACGATTCTGAATGGAGTCAATGTTCCGAATGTTCAGTTGGATGATATACAGGCCATTCTCAATATGCGTGATGTTTGGAAATTCCTGTTTGCGACGGTCAGCGAGCCGATTACGATGGCGTATTTCTGCAAGCTGAATGAATTGATCGCCAGAAATGAAGCGCTGGAGTGGGGCAAGCTCCGTACCGGCAGTGTGGGAATCTCCGGAACAGATTATGTTCCGCCTGTACCCAAATACGAAGAGGTCAAGTGTGAATTGGAGAAAATCATTAAAGCAGACGCTTCAGCAACGGCAAAGGCTTTGGAAGCCTTTGCCTGGGGGACCCGTGGGCAGTTTTTCTGGGATGGAAACAAGCGGACAAGTATGACCCTTGCCAATAAGATTCTGATTGCCGCGGGGGCGGGTGTTCTCACAATTACAGATAAACATATGGAACGGTTCAATGAATTGCTGCTGGATTACTATAATACGGGAGTGTGTGAAGAACTGAAAACCTTCCTGTATGAAAATGCGATTCAGGGAATGACCGTATAAAGTCTTATCAAGAAGAATCCTGCTTTGCCGAAACTTGCGAACGAAAGTGTTTGATGAAATACAAAAAAAGAATGCACATCCGGGATTTTTGGAAAGTAATAGGTAATAGTGAATAGTGAAGAAGTAGGATGCGAAAGGCGCGGGCATTGCGGAGTTGCTGAGAATGCAAAGAACGGTTCAAAGCCGTTGCAGGAAAAGGGAAAGTGTGGAATAATAAATACAAAGGAATGCATTCATGCATTCCACCTGGGTAACGGTTTTGCGCCGGTGCGTTGAATGGGAAAATGTTGGTTCTTTTCGTAGGGAACGGATTTATCCGTTCCGAAGCCCCTGATGATCACCACAGTTCGCTGAATGGCATTTTGGGGAACATATGATTGGCGTTTCACCATTTATCCGACCGATTTTGAAACAATACGCAAGCGGAATGCATAAATGCATTCCCTACGAAACATCTCGCCATATTCTCCTTTCTGTGTGAAGCAGATCAACAAACTGAGCAAAACAAGAGCGCTGGTTCCCGCGAACCGGCGCTCTTGCTGTATCTTTCAGAATGGGAAAAGGTCCCTGCGTTATTTTTGCTTCACGCTGGTGCCCATCACATCGGAAATCTCGGTGACAGTAATGAAAGCATTGGAATCCAGGCCGGTGACCAGCTTCTTTACCTTGGGAATCTGGAACCGGTTCACCACAAAATAGATCACGCATTTCTGTGCCCCGGAAAAATATCCCCGGGCGCTGATTTGGGTAATTCCCCGGCCGAACTCGGCGGAGAGGGCCTGGCAGATTTCATCCTCCCGCTCCGTGACGATCATCACGGATTTCGCCTTATCCAGGCCTTCCACAATGAAGTCGATGGTTTTGTTGCCCACAAAATAGGTGATGATGGAGTAAAGGGGAAGAATCCAGCTGCCCCAGATGATTCCAATCAGGATGTACAAAATCACGTTGTAAATCATGACAAAGGTGCCTACGGTGAGCCCCAGTCCCTTGGCAAAGGTAACGCCCAGAACCTCCATGCCGTCAATGGCACCGCCAAAGCGGATGGTCATGCCGCTGCCCGCTCCGGAGACCAGCCCGCCGAAGATGGCGCACAGCAGCAGGTCCTGCCCGGCAAAGGGAGAGGCGGTGGACACATCCACCGGAAGCACATTGGTGATCACATAGGAAGCACAGGAGTAAATCAGCACCGCCCAGATAGAATAGAGGGTGAAGCACCAGCCTTGCTTTTTCAACCCGAACAGAAACAGGGGGATATTGAGAATCAGAAGAAACAGAGAAAGGGTGTACTCCGGCGGCGTGGCCTGCCACAGCAGCATGGAAGTACCGGAGATGCCGCTGTCATAAAGATTCACCGGGGCCAGGAACATGGTGACGCCCACCGCGTTGACGCAGCCGGCGCCAATCAGCAGCAGAAAATTCTGCCAGCGCAGCTGCTTCAGTTCCTCCAGCCCCAGGCGCCGGCAGATGCGGCAGAGAAAAACCTTGAGCTTTTGCACAAGCTTTTTGGGGGATGGAAGCTTTCGTTTCTTTGTCTTACATGCTTTTTTCATAGAGAATCCTCACAGCCAGCCGGCATCCTCAGATTCCGCCCTCCGCTGGCGCAGCAGCAGGGAGGAAACTGCCTGCCGGGGATTGGCGCCCTCATACAGCACCTGATAGGCGGCGTGAATGATGGGCATTTCCACATTTTGCTTCTGGCAGAGCTCCCAGGCGGATTTGGAGGCGTAGTAGCCCTCCACCACGGCGCCAACCTGCTCCATGGCCTGCCTTGGTGTGCAGCCCTGGCCGATGAGCATCCCGGCCCGGTTGTTCCGGGAGTGCTGAGAGGTGCAGGTGACGATGAGATCGCCAATGCCGGAAAGACCGGCCAGCGTGCTCTTCTGGGCCCCCAGGGAGACCCCCAGCCGGGCCATTTCGGTGAGGCCCCGGGTCATGAGCATGGCCTTGGTATTGTCCCCAAAGCCCAGTCCTGCCACCACACCGGCACAGAGCGCAATCACGTTTTTCAGCGCGCCCCCCAGCTCCGCGCCCACCACATCCGGACTGGTGTACACCCGGAAGGTGTCGGACATGAAAGCGTCCTGAACCAGTTCCGCGCAGCCCTTGTCCCCACAGGCGGCAAGACAGCCGGAGGGAATGCCAACGGCCACTTCCTCTGCATGGCAGGGCCCGGTGAGGGCCACCACGTTTTCGTGCCCGGTCTCCTGGGAGACAACCTGGCTCATGCGAAGCAAGGTACCGTCCTCAATTCCCTTTGTCACCGAAACCAGCAGGGTATCCGGCCTTAAATAGGGAGCGATGGCGGCCAGCACCTGACGGATGGGGAAGGAGGGAGAGGCGATTACTACCATCTGGCAGTCCGCAACGCAGGAAGGATCGGCGCAGATGTGCAGCTGCCGGGGAAGCTCCACCTTGGGCAGCCTGGGATTGACCCGGGTGTCCCGGATTTCAGCGGCCCGGGCCTCGCTTCTGCACCAGAGGGTTGTGTCATGTCCGTTTTTACACAGGAGAATGGCCAGAGCGGTTCCCCAGGCACCGGCACCCACAACAGCGGTTTTCATGATTGCTTCTCCTTTTTGAAGAAATCGGTTTTCCGCTCGGTTTTGTTTACCAGGCGGACAATGTTCTCCCGGTGCATCACAATGGCCAGAAGGCACATGGCCGAGCAGCCGATCACCGCCCAGATGCGGTCGGAATGCCAGCAGGCAAAGCTCACAGCCAGAGAGACGGCGGCCAGCACGGAGCTGAGGGAGACATATTTGGTGGCGAGATACACGCCGGCGAATACCACAAAGGCCACAAGACCAACCCGCCAGTCCAGCATCAGGGCGCTGGCAAAGCCGCAGACGATGCCCTTGCCCCCGTGAAAGCCCAGCAGGGCGGGGAAGTCGTGACCAATCCCCACCGCCAGCGCCGCCAGCACCGCTCCCTCCAGGCCAAAACCGTCGGCAGAGAACAGCCACCGGCCCAGAGCGCAGGCGGCCACCGCTTTCAGAGCGTCAATCAGAATCACCAGCAAGGAGGTAAGGCCGCCGTAGTTGCGGAAGAAATTGGTAAATCCGGCGTTGCCGCTGCCGTGGCGGCGCACATCGTCGTGGACCAGCAGTCTGGAAATCAGAATGGCACCGTTGAGGTTGCCCAGCAGATAGCCCGCGGCAGCGATGATGATTGCTTTGAGAATCATGGATGCTTATTCCTCCTTGTCACCTTTCTGGCGGATGGTGATGCGAACCGGGGTTCCCTGGAGGCCGAAGACCTCCCGGATCTGGTTTTCCAGATACCGCTGATAGGAGAAGTGGAACAGCCGGGCATCGTTGCAGAAGATGACGAAGTGGGGCGGCTTGGTGCTGGCCTGGGTCATGTAGTAGATTTTGAGCCTCCGGCCCTTGTCCGTGGGAGGCTGTACCCGGGCGGTGGCGTCGGCCAGCACACTGTTCAGCGCACCGGTGGTGATGCGCTTGGTGTTCTGGGCGTAGACCTCCTGAATCACCTGAAACAGCTTGTCCACCCGCTGCCCTGTGAGGGCCGAGAGGAACACCACCGGCGCATAGAGCATATAGCTCAGCCCCTGGCGCACATCGTTTTCCTTGTCCCGCATGGTGTTGGTTTCCTTGTCGGCCACCGCATCCCATTTGTTCACCACGATGATGGCGGCTTTCCCGGCCTCATGCACCAGGCCGGCGATTTTGGTGTCCTGCTCCGTCACGCCGTCGTTGGCATCCACCAGAATCAGGCACACATCCGCCCGCTCGATGGCGCTGATGGTCCGCATGTTGGAGTATTTCTCAATAATGTCGTCCACCTTGCTCTTCCGGCGCATGCCGGCGGTGTCGATGAAGCAGTATTTTCCGGTTTCGTTCTCATAATAGGAGTCGATGGCGTCTCGGGTGGTGCCTGCGATGTTGGAGACGATCACCCGCTCCTCTCCCAGAATCCGGTTCAGCAGGCTGGACTTGCCCACATTGGGCTTGCCCACGATGGCCACCTTGATGACGTCATCGTCCTCCTCCTGACCGTCGTCCTCGGGGATGTTGGCCAGCACCCAGTCCAGCAGATCGCCGGTGCCGTGGCCGTGGACGGCGGAGGTTTCAAACAGGTCGCCGATTCCAAGGGAATAGAATTCATACACATCCGGATTGGTGGGACCCACGCTGTCGCATTTGTTTACCGCCAGGGCCACGGGCTTGCCGGATTTGCGGAGCATGACCGCCACATCCTCGTCCGCCGCGGTGACGCCGGAGCGCACATCCGTGACCATGATGATGGCATCCGCCAATTCAATGCCGATTTCCGCCTGACGGCGCATGAATTTCAGCATATCGCTGTCGGTGCCCGGCTCAATGCCGCCGGTATCCACCAGGGAGAAGCTGCGGCCGCACCATTCGCAGTCGCCGTAGATTCGGTCCCGGGTGACGCCGGGGGTATCCTCCACGATGGAGGTGCGCTGACCGGTGAGCTTATTGAATAACATGGATTTGCCCACATTGGGGCGGCCGACGATGGCCACTAAGGGCTTTGCCATGAGCATCACATCCTTTCAATAGGTATATCCAATACATTATGCCATATTCTTCCGATAAAAGCAACAAAAATAATATTCTATAGAAGAAAATTCACATTTTTGTTCCTCCAAAATCGTGCTTTTACATCACCGTCATCATGTTGTACAGCTTCATCAGCCGGATGTCCTCCTTGGTCACTTTGAGCATTTGCAGCAGGGCCTCGTCCTCCGGCAGTCGTTTTTTGGAGAACAGCATTTTCAGGGCCACCGGCATCATGGGTCGGGCGGACAATCCGGTAAAGAGCCCCCATTTGGTGTCGGAATTCATGTAGGTGGCCAGAATCTGACCGTGGGCCTTTTCCATGGGGGAATCCTGGTTGGTGAGAATCACATTGGTGATGGCGTCGTAGTGCTCCATGTAGCCCCAGTAGGTTGTTTCACAGTTCTGATAGCTTTTGTAGTCCTGGAAATTGGCATACATCATGATTTTATACCGGCTGTCCTCCGATTGCAGCAGCACATCAAACACGCATCGCATGATTCGGTTGTAGCGGCCGTCGTAGTAGTAGGAATAGAACTGGGACAGGCCGTTAAAAAAGGCGGGCTTGGGGCCGGAGGACTGGATGCTCACCCGGTCGGGGGTGCAGTATAACAGCTGCTCCACATGGATGCCCAGAGCTTTGGCAATCTCGTAGATGGTTTCAATGTCCAGCACGATCTCTCCGGTTTCATATTTGGACAGGGTGGATTTGTTTTTGCACACGATGGCGGACAATTCCTCCAGCGTCATATGGCGGGACTTTCGAAAATTGCGGATTCGGTGGCCGATCTCCCGGCTGATTTCTCCCATGGCAGAGCCTCCTGTTTCTTTAAAATCAACTTTTCTCTTCTTTTGTTTCTTCTTTTGGGTTCTTGGCTCCAGTATAATCCAATTCAGAAGAAAAGTCTATTATAAAGAAACTATTCTTAAGAAAAATTTCTTTTTAAGAAACGCTGCTTCGTTTGAATTGCCGTCTTCAATGGGGTAAGATAGCATTATTCAAAGCGGAAAGGATGATTCCCCATGAAGCGAAACCTCACCTTCAAGGAAACCGTCACCATCACCAGTATGCTTTTCGGCATGTTCTTCGGCGCCGGAAATCTGATTTTTCCCGCCATGCTGGGTATTGAGGCGGGAGGAAACCTCTGGAGCGCGTTTTTCGGTGTGTTTATCACCGCCGTGGGCATTCCCATGCTGGCAGTGGTGGCCCTGGGCTTAAGCCGCAGCGAGGGTGTGGTGGCCCTGGCCAATAAGGTCGGCAAGAAATACAGTGTGTTCTTCTGCACCCTGCTGTACCTCACCATTGGACCCCTGTTTGCCATTCCCCGCTGCGCCAGCACCTCCTTTTCCGTGGGAGCTGCCGGACTGCTTGGCGGCGGAAACGGGAAGCTGTATCTTGCCCTGTTTTCCTTTGCATTCTTTGTGGTGGTGCTGTTTTTCTCTCTGAAACCCAGTGGGATCATGACCTGGATTGGGAAAATTCTGAATCCGGTGTTTTTGGTGTTCCTGTTTGCCCTGGTGATTGCGGCGCTGGCAAAGCCCATTACATCCATTTCCCAGGTGACTCCGGCTGAGAGCTATGCCACCGGCGGCAGCGCTTTCTTCAGCGGCTTCCTGGAGGGGTACAATACCCTGGATGCCCTGGCCGGTCTGGCCTTTGGCATTGTGGTGATTCAGGTGGTGCGAAGCCATGGCGTTCAGGAGCCGGGACGGGTGGCGGTGAATACGGCCAAGGCCGGAGTGTTCAGCTGCCTGTTTATGGGCATCATCTACTTTTTCATCACCCTGATTACCGCCCAGAGCGCCCCCATCTGCGAAAGCTGCACCGACGGCGGTCAGGTGCTGGGCGTGATCGCAAAATACTATTTTCACTCCGCCGGCGCCATCCTCACCGCTGCCATTGTCACCTTTGCCTGCCTGAAAACCGCCATTGGCCTGGTGACCAGCTGCTCCGAGGCATTCGTGCAGATGTTCCCCAAGGGGCCGGGATATGCTTTTTGGGCCGGGGCGTTTTGCCTGATTGCCTTTGGCATTGCCAATTTCGGCCTGAGCACCATCGTCGCCTGGTGCGTTCCGGTGCTGATGTTTGTGTACCCCCTGGCCATTACCCTGATTCTGCTGGCGCTGACGGAGAAATGGTTCGGAAAGGACCCCGCCGTCTATGCCTCCACCACCGCCTTTACGCTGGTGGCCGCCGCATTGGATTTTCTGGGCACCCTCTCCGGCATGATCCCGGGCAGCCGCCTCCTGGCAGGCATTACCCAGTTCGCCGGACGGTTCGTCCCCCTGTATGGCTTGGGCATGGGCTGGATCGTCCCCGCGCTCATCGGCTTTGCCATCGGAATGGGGATGCATGTCCTGAAAACAAGGAGAAAATAATAGGTTGATTTTTACCTAGAAATCATGTATCATATTTCTGAGGTGATGAAAATGACCATTGATTCCAATGCGATTGTATCTGCCACAGAAGCAAATCAAAATTTCTCCAAGGTCGCCCGCATGGCGGAGAAAAAGGGACATGTGGTGGTGTTCAGGAATAATCGTCCCAAGCTTTTGGTTATTGATCTGGACACCGAACCCCAGATCGAAATGACCGAGGATGAAAAACTGGAATTCGTGGCCGCTCGCATCCTGCGGGAGCACAGGGCGGCTTTTGAGGAATTGGCAAAATGATACGGTTTTCAAAAGATAAGGTTTTGCTGCTTCATCAAATACTTGCGGAGGCCACTGGCGGCAGCGTGGGCGTAAGAGATGATGCGCTGCTGGACTCTGCGCTGGAAAGCGCATTCGCCGGGTTCGGCGACAGGGAATTCTACCCATCCAAAGAGGAGAAAGGTGCCCGCCTGGGGTTTGCTCTCATATCAAATCATGCCTTTGTAGATGGCAATAAGCGAATTGGCATCTATGTAATGATGTCTTTCCTTGAAATGAACGGCATTCGGCTTTGTTGTACAGATGATGAAATTGTATCCGTTGGCTTGTCCGTTGCAGATGGCAGCATGGGATATGAAGAACTTCTTCAGTGGGTCATCGATCATAGAGCATAGCATAATCCGCACCCGGGGTGGGTGCGGATTTTTTAAACGGTTTTTACCACTTATGATTCCCACAGAACCATCTGTTTGGAATTTGTGGAAATCCACTTCCTGTTCGATTATACTGTCACCGTGGAAAGGAGGTAGGAAATCAATGCAAATTGAAATCAAAATCGACGAAAAATGCAAAGAACCAAGGATCGTTGTCATCACAGACAGAATGACGGAAGAGGTCAGCGAAATCCTGAAAAGACTCTCAGAGGAACGGGGACAAACGATTGCAGGGTTTAGAGACGACATTGTTGAGGTGCTGGAGCCAGACAGCCTCTTTCGGGTTTATGCGTCAAACAGCAAGGTTTTTGCCCAGACAAATCGCGGTGAATACCAGCTCCGGCTCCGCTTGTATGAGCTGGAGCAGCGCCTTGACAGACACTGCTTTGTGCGAATTTCAAACTCTGAGATCATCAATCTGAAAAAGGTAAAAGGGTTTGATCTGAGCTTTTCAGGAACAATTTGTGTGATGCTTTCCAACGGAACGGTTACATATGTTTCAAGGCGATATGTGGCCAAAATCAAGCAAATTCTTGGAATATGAGGTGATAAACATGAAAAAGAAACTAATTCAACGAGGCCTTTTGGGCTTTCCTCTTGGGATTGCCATTGGCTTTGTCATTACAATCATGATTTCCGTCTGTGTCGGGGATGGCTCCTTCTATCCAGTAACACTGGAACTGATGGAAGCAATGGGAAACGAGCTCAATGCTGTGATTGTTCAAACGGTTCTTTGCGGCATCATGGGAACCGGCTTTGCAATGGCTTCCGTCATCTGGGAAATAGATGCCTGGAGCCTCGCCAAACAGAGTGGAATCTACTTTTCTGTTGCCTGTATCGTGATGCTGCCCATTGCTTATGTCACAAACTGGATGAAGCACTCCGTGGGGGGAATTCTTTCCTATATCGGCATCTTTTTTGCAATCTTTCTGATTGTCTGGCTGATGCAGTATCATGCGTGGAAAAGCAGAATCAAGGAAATGAATGACTGCATCAAGAAAAACGGCATCAACGAGTAGTGTGATCAGATTTTAATGCAATAAATCCTCCGTATGATCGCAGCCATACGGAGGATTTGCTGTTTAAGGAAATTGGAGGAAAGACGGGGATTACCCTGTCAATCAAGCCGGTAGATCACCGCGCTCACCGGCGGAAGCTGGACAGCTTCGCCCTTCTGAGAAGCTGCACCGCCAAAGGTGAAAAGGGCTTCTCCCAGTTTGCCGGAATAGGGGAACGCCACCGCCTCCCGGAAAGGATTCATGGCCACCAGCAGCTTTTCCCCAGCCTGCTCCCGTTCGTAGGCCAGGGCCTGCTTGGGGGCGCCGTTGCTGACGAAATGGATGCCGCCCCGGTTTTGCAGCGCGGGATGGGCCTGACGCAGCTGGGTCAACTGCTTCACAAAATTCAGCAGGGAGTCCGGGTCGGGAAGCTGCTGCGCCACCGTGGGCCGGTCGGCTGCCGGGTCCTGCTGGATGTAGAGCTTCTCCTTGGGAGCGGCGCTGAAGCCGGCATTGACGCAGGAATCCCACTGCATAGGGCTCCGGGCGCCGGTACGCTCATAGCCGCCCTCTACACTGGTGAGATTTTCCACATAGCGCATGCCGATCTCGTCGCCATAGTAGACAAAGGGCGCACCGGGCATGGTGAGCAGGAACGTGAAGGCCAGCTTCTTTTCCTCCCCCTCCACATGCTTTGCCAGGCGGGTCATGTCGTGGTTGCCGGAGGGAATGCAGATCAGGCCATCCTTGCCCGCTTTCTCCCGGCTCTCCAGGTACCGCTCCACAAACTTGGAGGCGTCGCCCAGGCCCCGGTCGGAGAAATAGGGCTCCTGGCAGCGGAACAGGTCATTGTAGTGAGAGGGGCCGAAGTGGAGCAAAAAGTCCATGTGGAAGCCGCCCTGCAGGGATTTTTCCGGCTCGCCCCACTCGGAGACCATGGCAGCCTCCGGGAATTCCTGCTCCAGAACGTTGAACACCTTCTGCCACAGGGCGATGGTGCCCCGTCCGTCGGGGTCGTTTTTCACCAGGCTCATGGCCATGTCCACCCGGAAGCCGTCACAGCCCATGGTGAGCCAGAAGCGCATCACATCCATCATGGCTTCCAGGGTGGCTCTGGGGCCCTCGTCCTCCGGGGACTGCTGCCAGGGCCGGGTGCGGTTGTAGTAGCCGTAGTTCAGGGCGGGCTGGCAGGTGAAGAAATTCACGGCACAGGAGCCGTCCCGCTGAGAAAGTGCCCGCAGGCAGCCCATATTCTCCGGCGCTTCCCACACAGAGTCGGTCCACACATAGCGATCGGAATACTCGTTCCGCTCCGGCTTCATGGACTCCCGGAACCAGGGATGCTCCACGGAGGTGTGGCCCGGCACCAGGTCCAGCAGCACATGGATTCCACGCTTGTGGGCCTCGGCAAAGAGGCGCTTCAGGTCCTCATTGGTGCCGTAGCGGGGGGCGACGGTGTAGTAATCCGCCACATCGTATCCGGCATCCCCAAAGGGGGAGAGGAAGCAGGGATTGATCCACAGGGCATTGAAGCCCAAATTCCGGATGTAATCCAGCTTGTTGATGATGCCCTGGAAATCACCGATGCCGTCGGCGTTGGTGTCCAGAAAGGACTGGGGATAGATTTCGTAGAAAACGGCGTTATCCAGCCATTTTGGCATAACTGACACTCCTTATTCTGCTGCGCTGAAATTCAGCGGGCCTCCACGTATTTGTGCAGGGTTTTGCGGACGGCGCCGGGACCGGCATAGAGCTCCTTGACCATGCCCTCGATCTGCTCGCCCAGGCCCATGGCGTACACATCCACGCCGAACACATCGGTGCGGGCGTAGAGCTTTTTCAGGCAGGAGAAGTCCTGCTCTCCCTCTTTCACTTCCAGACCTGCAACGATGGGCTGTAGCTCGGCAAGCAGGGGATCGGGAGAGGGCTCAAAGGGATTGCCGCTGTCGTCAATGCCCCGCAGGTAGCGGGCATAACCGGCCAGCACCAGGGGAATGAGCACCAGGTTGGACTTGTCCAGACCCCGCTCCTGATACTTTTTCAGGGTTTCGCCAAAGCGGATGGCCAGCTTCTGGCTGGTGTCCATGGCAATACGCTGAGGGGCGTCGGGCATAAAGGGGTTGGGCAGCCGGCGGTTCAGCACCGCACCGATGAACTCATAGGGATTCAGTACACCGGGATCGGTGACCACGGGCATGGCCTCGATGTAGCCCAGCTTCTGAATGAAGCTGCGGATGTCGTGATCGGCCATCTCGGCGGAAATCAGGGTGTAGCCCAGCATGCAGCCATAGATGGACATGGCGGTATGCAGGGGATTCAGGCAGGTGGTGACTTTCATGGTCTCCACCATGTCCACGGTCTTCCGGTCGGTGTACATCACACCGCCCAGCTCCAGGGGAGGACGGCCATTGGTGTAGTTATCCTCAATGACCAGATACTCAGTCTCCTCGGCGTTGACAAAGGGGGCGGTGAAGGTGTGCTTCTCGGTCTGGAGGGTGTAGTTGTCCTCAAAGCCGTCGGCGGCCAGCATGGCCTGGACCTTTTCGTGGGGCCGGGGGGTGATCTTGTCGATCATGGACCAGGGGAAGGTGACCTTGGTGCCGTCCAGCACATAGGCCTCGAATCCGGCGGGGGCCAGACCGTCGGCCACCCACTTCTTCACATACTGCATCACACCGGCCTTCACCTTGTCGCCGTTGTGGGAGCAGTTGTCCATGGACTGCACCGTCAGGGGCAGCTGACCCGCGTTGTACCGCTCCAGCAGCAGAGCGGCCACCTTGCCCATGGCCAGCACGGGGGTCAGTCCCCGCTCCAGGTCGGCAGGGTTGACGCTGTAGCCCTTTTCGGTGATGGTAAAGGAGATCATCTGCAGGGAGGGATTGCGGAAAATCTCCACCAGCCGGGCCCAGTCGGCAAACTGGTAGTCGGCCTTCAGGCTCTCGGTGACGGAGGCGATGACCTTTTTCTCAATGGTGCCGGTGGATTTCAGAGAGACCAGCAGGGACAGGTTGTCGTAGGGTTGGTAGGCCTTGTCGATGATTTCGTAGTCAAAGCTCTCGGCCACGATCACGCCCCGGTCGTATTTGCCGGAGTTCAGCGCCTCGTTCAGGATGGCGGCGGGGAAGGCCCGGAAGATATTGCCCGCGCCGAAGTGGACCCAGGTGGGCTCCTTGTGGGTCTTTTCCCGGACAGCCTGAATATCGAAGGTGGGCATTTGATAGCCCTTTTGTGCCCACTCGGGGGAAATACCGTTTTTAATTTCAGACAGCTTCATGGAATGGTTCCTCCAAAATTACTTCTTTTCCTCTGCCAGACGGTCCAGCAGATCCCAGACGCCCAGCATATACTGGATGCCCAGGGCACGGTCGTACTTGCCGTAGCCGGGGCGGCAGGAGCCGGGGCCCTCCTCCCACAGCTGGCGGCCGTGGTCGGGACGGATGTAGCCCTCCCAGCCGTTGTCGTGATAGGCCCGGAGGATTTCGATGATGCCGGTCTCGCCGCAGCAATCCCGGTGGGCAGCCTCGCTGAAGTCGCCGTTGTCAAAGTGATGGATGTTGCGGATGTGGGCAAAGGCGATCCGGGCGTGGTGCTTGCGGATGATGTCAGCGCAGTTGTTGTTGGGGTTGGCGTTGAGAGAGCCGGTGCACAGGGTCAGGCAGTTGTAGGGGCTGTCCACGCTGGTCAGCAGCTTCTCGCAGGCGGCCTCGTCCACCATCAGACGGGGCAGGCCGAAGATGTCCCAGGGGGGATCGTCCATGTGGATGGCCATTTTCACGTCGCACTCCTCGCAGGTGGGCATGATGGCCCGGAGGAAGTAGAACAGGTTCTCCCACAGCTTCTCCTTGGTGACAGGGGCGTAGGCCTTGAACAGCTCGTCCAATTTCGCCATCCGCTCCGGCTCCCAGCCGGGGAAGGTCATGTTGTACTTTTCGGTGAAGCTCATGATGTACTCGGCCATGGCCTTGTAGTCGTCCTTGATCATGTCCTTCTGATAGAACAGGGCGGTGGAGCCGTCACCAATGGGGTGGAACAGGTCGGTGCGGGTCCAGTCGAACACGGGCATAAAGTTGTAGCAGATCACCTTTACGCCGTATTTTGCCAGGTTGCGGATGCAGACCTTGTAGTTTTCGATTAGCGCGTCCCGGCTGGGCAGGCCGATCTTGATGTCATCGTGAACGTTGACGGATTCCACCACCTCGGCATCGAAGCCGTATTCGTGAATCTGGTCAACAACCTCTTTGATTTCTGCTTCCTCCCAGATTTCGCCGGGCATCTTGTGATGCAGGGCCCAGACGATGCTGGTCACGCCGGGAATCTGCTTAATGTCGGCAAGGCTGACCGGGTCATTCCCCTGGCCGTACCAACGCCAACCCATTTTCATAGGCATATGTTTTTCCCTCCATTTGTGAATCAAATACCATTCCTGCCGGACAGTGCCCGGATAGGCATAATATTTCTCTTACATTCTATCATAAACTGTTTCTCTTGGCAATCACACAGATAAAACAAATTATCCCGGCGGATTTTGTAGGATGTATGATGAAATGGGATGTGTCAATTTCCGTAAAAATGGTTATGCTTTTTTCAGGAGGGATGCATATGACAGACAAGCAATACAGCCGTTTGGTGAAAGAAATGAGCCCCAATTCGCCGCTGCTGAAGGACTGCGCCTATGCCTTTGCCGCGGGGGGGCTCATCTGCGTGCTGGGTCAGTTTTTAATGAACCGCTACACAGGAATGGGGCTTTCCAAGCAGGATGCCGCCGCCTGGGTCTCCATCAGCCTGGTGGGCCTGTCGGCGCTGCTCACCGGCCTGAGTGTCTACGACGACATTGCCAAATATGCCGGGGCGGGAACCCTGGTGCCCATCATGGGCTTTGCCAATGCGGTGGCGGCCCCGGCGGTGGAATTCCAGACCGAGGGCTTCATCCTGGGAGTGGGGGCAAAGATGTTCACCATCGCCGGGCCGGTAATTGTGTATGGCCTCAGCGCCAGCGTAATTTATGGCCTGATCTATTGGCTGGGGACCATATTGTAACGCGGCAAAAGGGGCGTTTATTTAACCAACGCCATCGTAGGGGCCGATGCCCACATCGGCCCCTACGATGGCTGCGTAAAGTGCGTACCGGAGGGCGGGTGGCGTGCCCCCGCCGCCGCGATAACGTACCGATCAGAAAAACATCCAACAATAAAGGGGCGGGGGCCCTTTTCACATTGGCAATCCGAAGATTTAATACTAAATCTTAATAAAACAGTTTAAATATTTGCAACGATGTGGTATAGTATATCTGGGTGATAAATATGGCTTCCAGATATAAATTTAGCGAAGAACAAATCAGTGAGATTGAACGGGCACGCAAAAGCAATAAGGA
>JAQYLT010000081.1 GCA_028719885.1 Bacillota bacterium | reverse complement strand
TGGGCACTGAGCCGCAAAAACCGCCCGCTGCCGGTGATGGAACGGGAGAACATTCTTCGATTTGCCATGGTTACGCCTGCCTTTCTCGCTTGTTTGTTTGATTATAGTATAGCACAAACTTACGAGAACGTCAATAGTATTTAACTAATAAAGTAAAATATTCCACCGATGTTCCGATGCGGTACAAAAATAGTCCCCCCTTTGTGTAAAAGGAGGGATTTGGCGGGACTTGGCGGGGTTTGGCAGGGTTTTGCAGGATTTTGCAGGGCTTTGCAAGGCTTTGCCGGAATTGGCAGGAAATACCGGGATTTTTTACGCTGCCTGCTTCATTGAACGGCACAATCTTCGATGACACCGTAGGGCGGGCGGCTTGCCCCCGCCGTTTGGTTCCGGTTTTTGAGTTCTTCCGTTGAATGGTACAAAGCCGCTCATCGTCCGTAGGGAATGGGCTTGCTCATTCCGTCGGCGAAGCCGCTTTTGCGAATGTTTTTATCATGAATTCGGCTAGATATTCGGATAACTTGACCCTTTGTCAAATAATTAGGTGCGTTAATTCCGCTTCGCGGGCGGAACGGATAAATCCGTTCCCTACGAACACGACGCAATGAGCCGCCCTTTTGGGGCGGCTCAGAAGATCAGCGGAGATATTCAATGACCACGCAGCGGTTGGGCTCCACGCCGGTGGAATGGGTGGTGATGTTGTCCATATCCTGCAGGGCGGCGTGAATCACGTGGCGCTCGTAGGCGTTCATGGGCTCCAGGGTGGTACGGCGGCGCATTTTCAGCACCTGCTGGGCCTTCTTCACCGCGTAGCGGCGCAGGCTCTCCTCCCGCTTCTCCCGGTAGCTCTCGGCATCCACGTTGATGCGGATGTGGCCCTCCACATCCCGGTTGATGGAGTAGTTGGCCAGGTGCTGAATGGCATCCAGGGTATCCCCCCGGCGGCCGATCAGGTAGCCCAGGTCCTCCCCTACCAGCTCCACCTGGTATGTATTGCCCTCCTCTTTCCAGCAGTGGGGCACGGCCTGGGAGCCCATGTGCTCCAAAAGGCCTTTCAGGAAGACTTCGATTCTTTCCTCCACGCTGCCGGGCTCGGCCACGGCGTAGACCTTGGGCTCTTTCGGCTCCTTGGTCTCTTTCGGCTCCTTGGGGGGCTGGGGCTTTCTGGGCTCCCGGCGCTCCTTTTTCTCAGGCTTGGGCACCTCGGGGGTCTCTGCCTTGGGGGCGGCAGGGGCCTCCTGCTTCACCGGCTCCGCCTTGGGCATTTCGGCCTTAACTGGCTCCTGCTTTTGGGGCTCCGGCTTCTTGGCAGGCTTGGGCTTGGACCGGGAGGCGGCGGACAGGGCCACCTTGGGTGCCTCGGGCTGGGGATCGGGCACCTCATAGCTCACTTCAATCTTGGCAGGCTGGGCGCCGAAGCCCAGGAAGCCGGACTTGGGCAGCTGAATCACCTGATAAGAGAACCCATCGGCATCCAGACCCAGCTGGGCCACGGCATTGGCCTTGGCCTCTTCGATGGTTTTTCCGGTGATGATGTGTTTCATTTCCATGGCTTATTCCTCCGTTTGCTTGGAAGCGTATCGGTTGGGGTCGTAGCTGCGGCCCTTGCAGTAGGGGCGGTCGGGGATGCCGGACATGGTCTCAGGCTCTTCCTCTTCCTCCACACTCAGGCCCTTTCGCAGGGCGTATTCCTTGGAAGCGGCGGCCCGCTCGGCCTGCTCCTGCTCCCGCTGCTTCTTCTGCATTTTCTTCTTGCTGGTGTTTTCGGTGATGCCGTCGGGGTTGGCCGCCCGGCGTTCTGCCCGGACGCGCTCCTTTTCGGCCTCGATCCGGTCCTGCTCCAAACGGCGCTTCAGCCGCTCGGCATCCTCAGCGTCGTAGATGGTGCGATAGCGCTTGTTGAGGATCACATCCTCCGCAGTCCGCACCACGCCGCCCACAAACCAGTACAGTGACAGGGAGGCGGGCACGGTGAAGCCGATCCACAGCATCATCAGCGGCATGGTGAACATCATGATCTTGTTGGTCTGGGCGGTCTGGGAGTTTTTGGCGGTCTCCTGGTCCTGGATGCCGTCTTTATTGGTCACCAGGGAGTCGTTCATCTTCTGGGAGATCCACATGGTCACCACTTGGTTGCCTGCGGACAGCAGCGCCAGCAGGAACAGGCCGATGTTGGGCCAGCACCAGAAGGTAGCGGCGAAGACATTAAAGGGAGGAATGGCGCCCAGGTTGATGCCCAGGAAGCTGAAATTCACACCGGCCAGGGTCACCTCGCTGAGGGTGGGGATGGCGGCCTTGACGATCTCAGAGTATTCCGGCTGAGACAGCAGCTGAGCCGCGGTGATCTGATGGTAGTAGGAGTTGGCGCTGAAGGCCTCGGGGGCGGCGCTCTGGAGCACGGCGATGATCTGCTCCGCCACCTCCAGGCTCTCGTGGAGCATATACACGATGGGCTGGCGCACCACGGTGTACAGAGGCAGGATGATCAGCATGGGCAGCAGGCTCCACAGGCAGCCGCCGCCCATGGACACGCCCTCTTCTTTATACAGGTTCTGCAGCGCCTGATTCTGCCGCTGGGGGTCATCGGCATAGCGGCGCTGGATCTCCTGCATCTGGGGCTGGAGCCGGGACATCTTCATCATGCTCTTTTTGGACTTGGCGGTCATGGGCAGCATCACCAGCTGCACCACAACGGAGAAAACGATCAGGGCGAAGCCATAGCTGCCGGAGAGCTGATACAGCCAGTCCAGCAGATAGCCGAAAGGCACCTGGATGATGTCGGCAAGGGAGAACGATAGAAACATGGACTTCCTCCTTATTAAAATAAAAGGTCAGGGCACGGGGTCGTAGATGTCGCCGTGGTAGAATGGGTGGCATTTGCACAGCCGTTTCAGCGCAAGCCAACCCCCGCGGAGGGCCCCATAACGGCAGATTGCCTCATAGGCATAGGCAGAGCAGGTGGGCCGGAACCGGCATCTCGGAGGAAACGCCGGGGAAATATGTTTCTGGTAAAAGCGAATCAGGGCAAGGAGCATGGATTTCAAGGGTTATCCGCCTCTTTTTTCAGGATTCCGGCCTTTTCGGCCAGGGAGAGATAGCTGGCGGTGAGTCTGGCAAAGGGGGCCTGCACCGCCCGGACCCGGGCGACCACCACAATGTCCCAGCCGGGCTGGAACAGCTGCTCATTCAGCCGGTAGATTTCCCGCAGGCGGCGGCGGACCCGGTTGCGGACCACCGCGTGACCCAGCTTTTTGCTCACGGTAATGCCCACCCGATTCTGCCCCAGCCGGTTGCGCCGGGCATAGAGCACCAGATGGGAATCCGCGAAGCCGGTGCTGTGGTAGAGCCGCCGGAAAACGTGATTGAGCTTTAGGCTTGTGGAATATTTCATCGGGCAATTTCCTCTCCTGAATAAGGAACATAAAAAGGGAGCGGGGCGAATGAACCTTCACCCCGCTTTTGCTCCCATTTCGCTCACTGCATCAGAGCAACATTCCCACGCCGGGGCACAAAATGCTCGTCAAGCGGACAGAACCTTGCGGCCCTTGGCACGGCGGCGGGCAAGAACCTTGCGGCCGTTGGAAGTAGCCATTCTCTGGCGGAAGCCATGCACCTTGGAACGGTGACGCTTGCTGGGCTGATAGGTACGCTTCATATTCGGTTGCACCTCCTTTAATGATGGGATACATATGCTCGACAGCCAAATTGGCCGCAGCAACACATCATAACTGACTGTAACAGTCATACCGGAGTATTATAACCGAAAACCAGCGGCAGGTCAACATATTTTTTCATTTTCTGCCGAAGCAGTGGCACAAGCCGGGATCAGAATGCACTCAGCGCTTTTCTTACATTTTTATTAAGAGCGCCATTTCTCTTGACAGCCCCCTGGATGAATATGTAAAATGGAACCACATCACCAAAGGAGGAGTCCCTATGAAACGTCTGCTCTGTGTCTGCCTTGCGCTGCTTCTGGTCTGCACCCTGCTGCCCGGGGCGAAAGCGGAGGAGGAATTCCGCTTCACCCGGGAGAATTTCCCCAGGCTGGACGGCTCCACCTCCATGGTCCCCCTGGGCCAGGGCATCGCCAGCGTGCTGCTGGGAGAAACCAGAGAGGAAGCCGCCTCGCTGATTGCCTTTAACCGCACCACCCAGTCCTTCCGGAACCTGTGCAGCGGCCAGAGCGACCTGGTCATTGCCGCGGAGCCCAAGGCCGAGGTGTTCGACGAAATGGCCCAGAACGCTTTCCCCTACGCCATCCAACAAATTGCCACCGAGGCCCTGGTATTTGTGGTGAACGAGAATAACCCGGTGAACTCCCTCACCAGGCAGCAGGTGCGGGACATCTATTCCGGTAAAATCACCAATTGGAGCCAGGTGGGCGGGGAGGATCTGCCCATTGCCGCCTTCCAGCGCAATCCCACCGCCGGCAGCCAGGTGATGATGGAAAAGCTGGTGATGGACGGCACGCCCATGATGGAGGCCCCCGCCGCCATGATTCCCGGGGGGATGGGGGAGCTGATCGAGTCCGTCCGCAGCTACGACAACTCCGCCAACGCCATCGGCTACACCGTTTACTACTACGCCACGGACATGCAGATGGCCCAGGGGCTGAAGATTCTGAAAATCGACGAGGTGACCCCCAGCCCGGATACCCTGCGGAGCGGGGAATATCCGTTCCTCAATGGCTACTATGCCTGCGTTTCTGCTTTGGCTGCCCAGAATTCCCCGGAGCGGCTGCTCTATGACTGGCTGATTTCCCAGGCCGGACAGGACCTGCTCGCTTTGGAGGGCTATGTTCCCGTCTACGGTCCCGGGGAGGCTCCCACCGACGGCAGCAGCATCCTCACGGACTACGAACACTACACTCCCAACGGCGGCGTTCCCGCCAAATACACCGTTTTTGACTGCCCCCAGGACCATCTGGAGCCCAGGGATGACTATGGAAATCTCTTCCCCTATGACGGCGCCCAGGTCTACGGCAGCTGGGGCGACGATTCCTCCGACTATCAGGCGGGCAGCCTGATGGGCTTCTTCAACCACCAGGGCCAGCTGATCACCGGCCCCATCTACACCGGCATCTACTATTTCGCCCTGGAGGAAGAGGGCGGGGACTATCTCTGGCTGGTATCCACCGGAGAAAATCAGTATGGTTTGGTGGCCAAGGACGGCAGCTTTGCCACGGAATTGTGCTACGACAGCCTGTACCGCCTGGGGGACTGCATCTTCGCCTCCACGGACTACCATGCAGGCCTCTTCCAGCTGCTGGACCGGAAGCTGAATGTGGTGGCCACCCAGGAGGACTTCCGCTTTGACGGAGAAAGCTTCATACCCATGGACTACCGCCGCGGCCTCACCCTCTGCGTGAAGCAGGACGAGGGCTGGAACACAGAATACATCATCCTGGATCAGGAGAAAAACATTCTCCTGCGAACCCGGGATTACCTCTCGCTGGACGACAACGGCGTGATTATGGCTTATGACGAAAACTGGAACGTCAGCTTGTACGACCGGAACGGGGACCCCATAGAGCTGCCGGAGGTGGGAGAGGACCGTAGCGTCCTATGGCTTGCCGGGCGGTTCTACCAGGTGTATGGCGACCAGGGGCAATGCGTCATTGATGCAGGCGGCTCTCTGTTCGAGTGGAACTGTGACGGTTCGGCCAATGTGGCAGAGAACTGCTTCTCCGTGCTGAAAAACGGAAAGGCCACCGTATACGATCAAAACGGCCGGGTGAAATACGCGGGTGTGGACCCGGAGTGGTACTACTTAGGAGGCGGCGTCTTCTCGGAAAACACGGAGGATATCCTGCTGCTCCACAAGCTGCCGGAAAACAAAAGCCTTTCTTTCCCCAATGGCAGCTATGCCTATCCCATCGGCGAGGTTTACCTGGTGAGCATCACCCAGGAGGATGGCTGGTACTATCAGGTATTGACCAAGGAGCTGGAGCTGCTGCCCCAGACCCTTATGGAGTTTATGCCCCTGGAGGATCAGATCACCGGGGAGGACTATGTTGTGGCCTACAACAGCTATGGCTTCGCCGGAGAGCAGCGGCTGCTTGCCACGGACTGCACGACCCAGCTCTTCCGGGCCAACGGCAGTCTGGGCATTCAGGATGGCTTCATCACCGTTTCCAACGACTGGGCCTTCACCTGCTACAACCCCCAGGGCGAGGTCATCTTCTGCTATCCCTACTACGGCATGGCCTCCGGGGACTAAAAAATCCCCCGCCGACCGGCAGGGGGGATTGACAACAGCGGGAATCTGCGCTATACTGTTTTCAGAGAAAGGGCGCTGCGACAAGCGGTTTACCCTAGCTTTGTATGAGGTTTATAAAATAGAAACCGTCACTTGGCAGAGTGGCGGTTTCTGCTTTTTACTCTGATCGTAACTGTCCAACGAAGAACATGGAACGTCAATGTAATTGGCATAACCATCACCCCCTCTAAGGTGGTGTGGCAAACCGCCTGCCGTTGTGCAGCGCCCAGCGCTCCATCCGAAGCGCCAAGAACAGTATCCCACAAATTCCAACAAATGTCAACAGAATTTCCCAAAATGCGGGGATTGACAAGCAGGCTTTGTGGGATTACAATGAGCATAAAGAGGGTGCCGCCACAAGCGGTTTACCCTAGCTTTGTGTGAGGTTTATAAAATGGAAGCCGTCATTTTGCCGAGTGGCTGTTTCTGCTTTTTACTTTGATCGTAACTGTCCATCTCTGATCGTAACTGTCCAATGAAGAACATGGAACGTCAATGTAATTGGCATAACCATCACCCCCTCTGAGAATAGAAACCGTCACTTGGCTTAAGTGGCGGTTTCTGCTTTTCAGGTTATCAACATTCAGCAGCATAAGGAGCATTTACCGAATTTTCGTAGGGAATGCATTTATGCATTCCGCCCTGGTTGCAAGTCCCCAGTGGTTATCGAATCGAAAAATGTTGTGTTTTGCGTAGGGAACGGATTCAGCCGTTCCGAAACCCTGATTGCCACCATGGTTCGTTGAACGGGGAATGGTCCGTACACACCCTTGGGAATGGGCTTGCTCATTCCATCGGCGAAGCCGCTTTTGCGGATGTTTTTATCATGAATTCGGCTGGATATTCGGATAACTTGACCCTTTGTCAAATAATTGGGTGCGGTAATTCCGCTTCGCGGTCGGAAGGTCTAAATCCGTTCCCTACGAAAAGAATCAACATTTTTCCATTCAACATACCCCAATAAAACCGTTACCGTGGCGGAATGCATGAATGCATTCCCTACGAATTGTTCGTTAACAAAAGCATAAAACAGCCGCGCAAAGCCGGGAACCGAATCTGTTTTTGTCGGGGATTGACATCTTTTTCCTCCGTGATATAATGATTTCGACTTTTTTCCCGGAGGATTTTTCTATGGTTGGACTTGGAACCATCATCAATACCCTGGCCATCCTCGTCGGCGGCATCTGCGGCCTGATCTTCGGCCGGTTCATCAAGGACTCGGTGCAGGACGCCCTGTGCAAGGCCTGCGGCGTGAGCACCTTGTTTCTGGGCATCTCCGGCGCGCTGGAGGGCATGCTCACCGTGGATGGCTCCCATGTGACCGGGGGCGGCGCCATGCTGATCATCGGCTGCATCGCCCTGGGGTCCCTGATTGGGGAGCTATTGAACCTGGAGGACGGCATGGAGCGCTTCGGCAGCTGGCTGAAAATCAAAACCGGCAACGGCAAGGACAGCCGGTTTGTGGATGCCTTTGTCACCGCCTCCTTAACGGTGTGCATCGGGGCCATGGCCATTGTGGGCTCCATCCAGGACGGCATCAAGGGGGACTATTCCATCCTGGCCGCCAAGGCGGTGCTGGACTTTATCATCGTCATGGTGATGACCTGCTCCATGGGCAGGGGCTGCATCTTTTCCGCCATTCCGGTGGCCCTTTTTCAGGGGAGCATCACCGCCTTTGCCGGGCTGCTGCGGCCGCTGATGACCGACGCCGCCCTGAGCAATCTTTCCATGATCGGCTCCATCCTGATTTTCTGCGTGGGCGTGAATCTGGTGTGGGGGAAGAAGCTGCGGGTGGCCAATATGCTCCCGGCGGTTGTCCTGGCCGTGGCCGCCGCCTTCCTGTGAGAATGACCGGCAGACAAAAAATTCTGGGCTGCTCCCAAAGCGGGAACAGCCCATTTTCATGTACAAATTAATCCTCGGGGAAAAGGGTCTGCTTGCAGTACTGGACAATGGAGCTTCTTTTGACGATGCCGATGAAAGCGTCCTTATCGTCCACCACCGGGACGAAGTTCTGGGTGGAGGCCCGGTCGATGAGCTCGTGCATGGAGGTGGTGACCCGGACGGGCACATTGTCTTTCCGGCGGTAGATCTCCATGATCCGGTGGGCTTCTGCCTGGCGCATGTCCATATAGCACACATTTTTCATGGCCCAGAGCAGGTCCCCCTCGGTGAGGGTGCCCCGATATTCCCCCCGGCGGTTCAGAATGGGCAGGGCCTGATAGCCCGCCGACTCCATCTTCTCCAGGGCCTGCCGGACGGTATAATCGTCGTACAGGTAGGCGCACATGGCCTTCGGCAGCAGAAAAAACAAAACATTATTCATAGGGTTCTCCTTTTTTGGCGGTTGGATAAAAGACTTCTCTTCGTTCCACCGAGGTCATTATACCATACCCCGCCGGAAAAAACATGAATTTTCTTTGTTATTTTCGCCATGGGAATCCCAAAAATTTTGACTTGTTTTTGTACAGTATTAACAGACCGTAAATTATTTCACCTTTCGTTTTTCCAGGGTGTCCGCCATTTGCCGCAGATGCTCTCCCAGGGGCAGCCGGGAATGGAAGGGGCGGAAGAAATGGTACTTCTCCCGGGCCCGCTCCTGATTCTGCCGGATGCTCAGCTTCAGCGCCTCGTAGCGCACCACCACATTGTTCTCCTCGGCGAAGGCGCGCAGCTTGGCCACCAGTTTGGCGGAGTGGGCGAAATCCACGATGAACACCCCGAAGAACATGCCGATCACAAAGGAAAAAGCCAGGTTTTGACTGAGCCAGTGGAGGGCTCCCAGAATCCGGGGGTGAATGAGGAAATAGTAAAGTGCCCCGATGATGGCCCAGTACAGGGAGAATTTGGGACAGATGATGCCCTGGACGTTCCCCCACTGGTCGCTGTAGTCCCACAGGCGGACCTTGGTGTGCTTCAGGCACCACAATCCGGCGATGTACTCGATGCCGGTCATGGCCACCGCCATCATGAGAAAGAGGACTGCCTTGTTCATCCAGGGGAGCTTCCCCTCCAGGCTGGCCAGCAGAAACAGCACGCACAGGCCGCAGCCGTAGATGGGAAGATAGGGCCCGGTGCAGAAGCCGGGGTTAATCCACTTCCGCTCTCCCCGCTTCCCAGAGGCGAAGTGCCGGTAGAAAAGCTCCAGCACCCACCCGGCGGTGGCGCCGATGGAAAACAGAAAAGCCAGGGTTAAAAACAGATTCATTTCAGTCGCTTCTTTCTTTCAATTCAGTTATCATGTATATACCCGGAAATTGGAATTTGGCGGGTTTGTTGAATGATACAATGGTGCTCATTGTCCGTAGGGAACGGATTTATCCGTTCCGAAACGTCAATTAACATCCATGGTTCGTTGGATGGTAACGGGTTCCTTTCTCAACATTTTTCCATCCAACGTGCATCCCATAAAAACGTTACCCAGCGGAACGGATAAATCCGTTCCCTACGAAACATCCTGACGAATACCTATTTCCCGTTCTATTGGCTCAAAATTACATCAAAAAGCCGCCGGTGAAGTGGCAGAACACCAGGGTAAAGGGCAGCACGAAAATCAGGCTGTCGAACCGGTCCAGCAATCCGCCGTGGCCGGGGATCAGATTGCCATAGTCCTTGATGCCGGTGACCCGCTTCACTACGGACATGCTCAAATCCCCAAACTGGGCCAGCACATTGGCAATCACCCCATACACCGCCAGCAGGCCGAAGCTTACCCGATAGCCGCCAAAGAGCCGGAGCCCCAGGCCGTACACCAGGCAGAAGGCCACCGCCGCTCCCATGCCCGCCACAGAACCCAGCAGGGTCTTGTTGGGACTGACCCGGGGCAGCAGCTTCCGCTTGCCGTATTTGCTCCCCACCAGGTAGGCGGCCACATCGGTGGCGTAGCACTCCGTGATGCAGATGAGCAGCAGATGCAGCCCGCCGGGAAGCCCCCGCACATCGATCATAGACCGGAGCTGCCCGCAGACCAGCACCGCCAGAATGCCGAAGCTCAGGCCGCTCTTTAGCTTGACCTTGGGCTGAAAAATCATCATCAGGGCAAACAGAGGGATGGACACCGCCAGGCAGATACCCGCCAGCACCGCCTCCTGGGGCAGTTCCCAAAAGCAGGAGAAGGCCGCCGCCAGAATGGAGATGGTGAACAGGGCCTCGTTTTTGATGGAGTCCGTGGCGCAGGCCAGCTCATACAGGCAGAAGCAGCAGAGCCCCGCTGCCGTGGCCCGAATCACCGGAGGGTAGCCGGAGTAGTATAAAAGGGTGTAAGTAACCAGGCCGATGACCCCGGCGCTGACCGTTCGTTTTGTCATAGTCGTCTCTCTTTCTGCCCCAGGGCTCAGGTGTGGTTTTTTTCTTCCAGCATGTTCTTGGCGTTGGCGGCGATGGTTTCCAGGCAGTGCGTGTGGACGCCCAGCTCCTCCTGGGTCAGGCCCTCCAGCATCCGGCGGATGAACTGCTCCTGGAGAGCTCTGCCCCGCTGGATGATGGCAGCCGCCTTTTCCGTGCAGTGCAGCCGCACCTTGCGCCGGTCCTCCCGGTCGCCCTGCCGGGTGAGGTAGCCCTCGTTCACCAGCTTGTTCACATTCACGGAGATGATGTTCTCTTTAAAGCCCCGATAGCGGCTGATCTCCTTGGCGGTGGAGCAATCGGGATTGTTGGCCAGGAACATGAGAATGTCAAAGGCCATCTGGGGCACCCCCAGCTCCCTGCAAATGGGCTTGCAGGCATTGGAGTATGCCTCGGAAAAGGCGCTCAGCGCCGCCAGAGTCAGTTTGGTGTCCATGGTCCGCCCCCTCATCGAGAAAATTCAAAATTGAACTATCTAAAATTATATCCATTCTCCCCTGGGATTGGTGGATACAATGTGGCGGATGTGTGAACTTTTTATGGCCGCTGCAGCCTACACCCCATAGAGCAGCACGGCGAAAAACTGCAGCACACTGCCCAGCACCACGAAAATGTGGAACACCGAGTGCATCCACCGCCTTTTGGCGCCGATGCCATAGAGCACCGCCCCGATGGTGTAGGCGATGCCCCCCAGGAGCAGCAGCAAAAAGCCCGGCAGGGTGAGCACCTCCAGGGTCTCGGGCATAAAGGGCACAATGGCCCAGCCCAGGCCAATGTAGCAGATCATGGACAGCACATTGTATTTTTTCAGATCGATGGCGGTGAGCACCGTGGCGAAAATGGCCATGACCCACTCAAAAAAGAACAGGCCCCAGCCGATTTTGGGATACACCGGACGGAGGGCGGACAGAGACATGACGGTGTAGGTTCCGGCGATGAGGAAATAGATGGTGCAGTGGTCCACCACCTGCATCACCTTTTTGCCCATGCCGGTGGGCATCCCGTGGTATACGCTGGAAACGGTGTACAGGGCGATCATGCTGGCGCCGTAAATGGCAGAGGACACGACGCCATACCCATTGTGGTGCAGGGCGGCGAACACCACGCACAGCACCAGGGCCGCCACCGCCAGCACCCCGCCGACGATGTGGGTGATGGTGTTCATCAGTTCCTCCCCCCGGGTGTAGTCCGGGAGCACCCGGTCGCTGAGCTTGGTTCGTTTCATATGCTTTCTCCTTTTCAAATGTTTCGTATTGTTTGAGGCCATTCTGTAGCAGCTCGTCACCAATGAAAAACATGTTTTCGTAGGGCGGGGGCTCGCCCCCGCCGCAAGGTTTCGATTTGAAACATGTACGATTCAACGGAACCATTCACAAATCAGAGGGTTTCGGCGGGGGCAGCCAGCGCCCTACGAAAGTATTTTGGTCTAACGAGCTACTACAGTTGGGGGGCAGCAGATGGTGCTCCTAACTGGCGGCAATCACAGGTCTCAGTATAGCCAAAAGCCGTAAAAAAAGCACCCTACCCATTCACAGCCGCCTCTCCAAACCGGTGTAGAGCCATTCTACCCGGAGTAGAGTGCCGAAAAAACCGGAATTTAGCTACAAAACAGGGTTGACAACTTGTGCATTTTCCACTAAAATTGATATAATTACGGCAGAAGCGGCATTTCCAGCCCCCGCCTCCGTATCCAACTAGAAAAGAGGCAGAGTACATGAAAAAAACAGCATTCTTAACCCTGGAAAAGGCAAAGGAAATCACGGCCCAGATCCCCACTCCTTTCCACCTGTACGACGAAGCGGGCATCCGCGCCAATGCGCGGGCACTGAAAAAGGCCTTTTCCTGGAATAAGGGCTTCAAAGAGTTTTTTGCGGTGAAGGCGACCCCCAATCCCTACATCCTGCAAATCCTCCACGAAGAAGGCTGCGGCTGCGACTGCGCCACCTACACAGAGCTGCTGATGGCGGAGGCCGTGGGCATCACCGGTCACGATGTGATGTTCTCCTCCAACGTCACCCCCCGCAAGGACATGGAGAAGGCAAGAGATTTGGGTGCCTACATCAACCTGGACGACGCCACCCACGTGGATTTTCTGGCAAGCATGGGCCCCGTGCCCGAGACGGTCTGCCTGCGCTATAACCCCGGCGGCTCCTTCAGCCTGGGCAACACCATCATGGACATGCCCCGGGACGCCAAATACGGCATGACCGAGGACCAGATGGCCGGTGCCATCAATCGCCTCATGAAGCTGGGCACCAAGCATTTCGGCATCCACGCCTTCCTGGCCTCCAACACCACCACCAATGAGTATTATCCGGAGCTGGCCAGCCAGCTGTTCCGTCTGTCCGTGCGGCTGCGGGGCGCCACCGGGGCGGATTTCTCCTTTATCAACCTCTCCGGCGGCATCGGCGTGGACTACCGGCCGGAGCAGCCCCGGTGCGACATCCAGGCCATCGGCGACGGGGTGCGGATGCGCTACGAGCAGATCATGGTCCCCGCGGGCATGGGCAACGTGGCCATCTACACCGAGCTGGGCCGGTTCATGCTGGCGCCCTATGGGCATCTGGTCTCCACCGTGCTCCACCAGAAGCACATCTACCGGGAGTACATCGGCCTGGATGCCTGCGCCGCCGACCTGATGCGTCCAGCCATGTACGGCGCTTACCACCACATCACCGTTCTGGGAAAAGAGGACGCCATTTTGGACCATGTGTATGACGTCACCGGCGGTCTGTGCGAGAACAACGACAAATTCGCCATTGAGCGGAGCCTGCCCCAGATCGACGTGGGGGACATTGTGGTGATTCACGACACCGGCGCCCACGGCTTCTCCATGGGCTACAATTATAATGGCAAGCTCCGCTCCGCCGAGGTGCTGCTGAAGGAGGACGGCTCCTTTCAGCTCATCCGCCGGGCAGAAACCCCCATGGACTATTTCGCCACCCTGGACATCACCGAATTCCAGTTCCATAATTAATATATTTGCCCATCAGGTTTTCTCTGCAATCAGGCAAATTACGATTTAGACGATCGGCTTTACGCAGCTGATTGTGAAATTGGAATTTGGTGGTATGTGTTCGTAGGGAACGGATTTATCCGTTCCGAAACGTGGGTGAACACCCATGGTTCGTTGGATGGTAACGGGTTCCTTTTTTCAATATTTTTCCTTTCAACGTGCACCCCGTGAAAACGTTACCGGGCGGAACGGATAAATCCGTTCCCTACGAAAGGTACTCTGCAAATTCCAATTTAACAGCAAATTGAGGGCGGGTGGCTTGCCCCTGGTCTACGGTATTGGGGAAAGAATTCCATTCATCTATCTGCGGATGGAATCAAATCTGCGCGGTGCGTACCGCCAATCCCCCCTACCCCCCCTTTACACAAGGGGGGGCAGACGCTCAGAAACTTCTGGATTGTACCATCCAACGCTTCTTCGTCCACCCAGGAAGACGCATTCCCATTCAATCAGGAGGTATTCTCCATGAAAGAAATTCTCTTCTCCCTCCGGATGCTTCTGCTGCTGTTTTCCCTGTACGGCTGCATCCGGTTTCTCAGCCGGTATTTTCGGATCGAATTCTGCTTTGGCATCTGCTTCAGCCTGGTGGGCAGCACCCTGTTTCTCGCCGGAATGCTGAACCTGCTCCGGGAGGCCGCCTGGGCCATTTTCCTCCTGGGACTTTTCCTGGCAGGGCGCTCCGTCAAGCAGAAGCAGTCCGCCCGGGTGCTGCTGTGCCCCGGTGTGGCCTTTTTTCTGGGGATGGGCGTGGTCCTCCTGTTCCTGCTCCGGGGCAGCATCTTCACCGGCTACGATAATTTCAGCCACTGGGGCCTTGTGGCAAAGATCCTCACCCGTTTCGACCGCTTCCCCAATTTCAGCGACCGGAATGTGATGTTCGACTCCTACCCCCTGGGCAGCGCCTCTTTCATCTATTTCATCAGCGAGATCCTGGGAAATTCCTCCGAGTGGGTGATGATGTATGCCCAGGCCATGCTGATGGTGGGTATGCTGGTGAGCCTTTTCCCCTTTGCCCGGGGATGGCTCCAGTCCCTCGCCGCTTTGGTATGCGCCCTGTTTCTGCTCTGCGGCAACAACAGCTTCTTCGATCTGCTGGTGGATTCCCTGCTGCCCATCGTGGCCCTCAGCGGCCTGGCGGTCTGCACCTATGAGGGAGACAAGCTCTCCGAAAAGCTCTGGGTGCTGATCCCCTACTCCGTCTTTCTGGTAAGCATCAAGAACAGCGGCGCTCTTTTCGTGGTGTTTTTGCTGGGCTGTGCCTGGCTGCTGCTGCCGGAAAAACGGCGCTCCTTGAAAACCTGGCTGCCGCTGCTGGCGGTGCCGGTGGCTGTGTTGTTTCTGTGGCAGAAGCATGTGAGCATGGTGTTCGTGGAGGGGCTCATGAGCAAGCACTCCATGTCTCCCCGGTATCTATACAACATGCTGGAGCGGAAAACCCTGGCTGATCTCGGCTCCATCATCGCCGCCATGGCCAAGGCGGTGTTCACCCTGACCAATCCGGCGCTGTGGATGCTGCTGTTTGGGCTTCTTTTGTATCTCGCCGCCCGGCGTCTGGAATTGGGAAAGAGGCCCGGTCAATTGCTGCTGGTGGCGGCGGTGAGCTATGTGTGCTACCAGATCGGCACCCTGGGCACCTATATTTTGTCCATGCCCCTGGACGAGGCCCTGCGGCTGGCCTCCTACAGCCGCTACCATCAGAGCATTCTGATGTTTACCGCCGGTCTGTTTTTCCTGGAAACCCTGACCGTGGTAAATGCCCTGCCGGAAGTCAGATGGTCCAAAATGCTCCGGCCTGCCGTCACCGCGGTAATGCTGGTGCTGTGCTTTCAGAGCATTCACCCCCATTCTGGCTTTTTTCACCGGCAGAACAGTGTTGGCTCCGAGCGGGCGAAATTTGATAATCTGATGGAAGAATATAACATCAAAGCAGATGGCACATACCTGATTCTGGTGCAGGATGAACGGAATGATTACGGCTATCTGGACCACATGACCATGTATCTGCTAAATCCCAGGCAATTCCTGGTTCTCAAGGAATCCCAGCTGGAAACCGCCCAGACAGACGGCTTCAACTACGTCATCGCCTTTGAGCAGTCCGAGGAAATCGACGCCTTTATGGCAGAGCTGGGGGCGGAGGATAGGCCCGTGGTCTGCCTGAGCTTGCCGGAGGACAACTGACGCATCTTTATAAAAGGAGGAACCCATGGACGACGAACAGGTGAAAGCCCGAATCGGGGCCAACATCGCCTTTTACCGGAAGCAGTCCGGTCTGACCCAGGCCCAGCTTGCGGAAAAACTGAATTATTCCGACAAGGCGGTATCCAAATGGGAGCGGGGGGAATCCATCCCCGATGTGCTCACCCTGATGCAGATTGCCGATCAGTTTCAGGTGACGGTGGATGATCTTTTGGGAGATGTGAACGCCCTGCCGGACAACCCCACCACCCTGGAGCGGGCCATGACCCAGGTATCTGAAAAGGCACTGAGGCGAAAGGCCAACAAGAACATCATCCTGGCCCTTTCCACCACCCTGGTCTGGTTTGTGGCCCTGTTTGTTTTTGTGGTGTTCTCCTCCTTTGACATTCCCAACAGCGGCCTGGCCTTTTTCTACGCCATCCCGGTCAACGCCATTGTGCTGCTGAGCCTGCGGTCCGCCTGGCATGATTTCCGCTGGAACAAGGCGCTGATCTCCGCGATCGTGTGGGGCAGCCTGGTGAGCATTTACGCGTCCATCTGGGCGTTTTTGGATTTTAACGCATGGAAAATTTTTCTGCTGGGCATTCCCGGACAGATCGCCATTTTCCTCTGGTTCCGGATGTTCAAGCAGGTAAAGGAGGAAAAGCATGAATAAGCAGCAATTGCGTCAGGCCATCCGGCAGCGGAAGCGGGCCATGACCCAGGAAGAAATTGAAGACCGCAGCCGCAGCCTGTGCGAGAAATTTTTGAACAGTGACAACTACCGGCGCTGCACCTGCCTGTATGGCTACCTGCCCTACAACCAGGAGGTGCGTACCTGGCCCATTTTGCATCAGGCCCTGGCGGACGGGAAGCAAGTGGCGGTGCCCAAGGTCTATGGTGACGAGATGAAATTCATCTATCTCACGGACCTGACCCAGGTGGCAGCCGGCTACGCGGGAATTCCGGAGCCCATTGCCGATGACCCGGTGGCGGAGCAGCAGGATGCCCTGGTGCTGATGCCCGGGCTGGCCTTCGATCCCCAGGGGCACCGGATCGGCTATGGCGGCGGCTTCTACGACAAATTCCTCTCCCGGGAGCCGAAACACCCCACCGTTGCCCTGTGCTATGAATTTCAAATGGTGGACCATCTGGAAACCGAACAGTTCGATATCCCCGTGGATACGGTCATTTGGGCCTGAAAAGGAGAAAAAGATGCAGGCAATCGTTATTTTAATCATCGCCGCCCTGGTATTTCTCATCTGCCGGGTGGTGGACAAGCTGTTTAGCAAGCTCTTTCGCAGCAAGGCCCAGCACCGCTCCGGTATGGCGATTCGGGCCAGCAAGCGCTACGGCATCTTCGGCGTGATGTTCTCCGTGCTGGGCATTCTGGGCATCATCACCGGCTGCACCGGGGAAAGCGTGCTCACCTGGGCAGGACTTGTGGTGCTGCTCATGGGCATCGCCCTGGCGGTGCACTATCTCAGCTTCGGCATTTTCTATGACGGCGAGAGCTTCCTGCTGTGCCGCTTCGGAAGAAAATCCCAGGAGCACCGCTACGACGAAATCGTCAGCCAGAAGCTCTATGTGCTCACCGGCGGCAGCACCGTGATCGAGCTGACCCTGAAGGACGGCTCCACCGTCAGCGTCCAGTCCACCATGGACGGGGTCTATCCCTTTATGGACACCGCCTTTGCCGGATGGTGCATGGAAACCGGGCGAAAGATAGAGGACTGCGATTTCTACGACCCCTCCAAGAGCTGGTGGTTCCCCCACGAGGAGGAGGTTTAATGCACATTCCCTCCGGCGACACCGCCACCTTGGAGCTGATTCCCTTTGCCGACGCCCTGAGAGAAGCCAACCAGCCCAATCCGGACTATGATACCTCCCGCTGGCTCTATGCGCCGAACTTCTACTGCGACTACCGTTACATCCTGGGCACCCGGGGGGAAAAGCCGCTGATCTGCATCGGCATCAACCCCTCCACCGCCCAGCCGGGCTGTTTGGACAACACCCTGAAATCCGTGGAGCGCATCGCCCTGGGCAATGGGTTCGACAGCTTCCTCATGTTCAATGTGTATGCCCAGCGGGCCACGGACCCCAACGCCATGGAACGCCGCTGCAACCCCCAGCTGCACCGGGAGAATATGGAGGCTTTCCGCTATGTGCTCTCCATTTCGGAAGCTCCCGTCGTCTGGGCCGCCTGGGGCTCCATCATCGAGAAGCGGGACTACCTAAAAAAATGCCTGCTGGACATGCTGCAAATCGGCAAGGAGTACGGTACAAGCTGGTGCTGCGCCGGCCAGGTGACCAAAAAAGGCCACCCCCACCACCCGCTGTACCTGAAAAAGGATGAAAAGCTCAAAGCATTTGATATCGAAAACTACCTCTCCACGCTGTAGCTGTTGCGTTGTGTGCGTAGGGAATGCATTCATGCATTCCGAAAAACGTTTCCCCGTCTCCATTCAACAGGCCGCGGGTATAAACGGGACATTCGGAACGGATAAATCCGTTCCCTACGAATTCTTAATTGACAAAAGAATCATTTTGATTAACTGCCAGGAAGTACAAAACCATTCAGGAGGAACGAATCATGAAACTGCTCATTGCATCGGACATTCACGGCAGCGCCTACTGGTGCGGCAAGCTGATGGACCTCATTCAGGCGGAGAACCCGGACCGGGTGATTTTACTGGGAGATCTCCTGTACCACGGGCCCCGGAACGATCTGCCGAAAGACTACGCCCCCAAGCAGGTGATACCCATGCTCAGTGGAATCCAGGAGAAAATCGTGGCCGTCCGGGGTAACTGCGAGGCGGAGGTGGACCAGATGGTGCTTCCCTTTCCCTGCCTGGCGGACTACGCGCAGCTCCTGGTGGACGGGAAACTATTCCACCTGTCCCACGGGCACCATCAGAACCCGGAGCAGCTTCCGCCCCTGCCCCAGGGGAGCGTCTTCCTCTTCGGCCACACCCATGTGAAGCTGGATCAGCAGGTCAACGGCATCCGCTGCCTGAACCCCGGAAGCGTCTCCATCCCCAAGGATGGGAGCCACAGCTGCCTGATCTACGAAAATGGAAAATTTTCTTTCAAAATTCTGGAGGATTGACCATGGATTCGACGGAATGCGACACCTGCTGGTATTATGATTATGATGAGGAGTACGATTGCTGGTTCTGTATGATGGATTTGGACGAGGACGAGGTGTACCGCATTTCCACCTCCCGGAGCCGGCATTGTCCCTACTATCGCCAGGGTGACGACTACACCCTGTCCAGGAGGCAATGATGAAACGAATCCTTCCCGCGCTGCTGCTGTGCCTGCTGCTGTTGGGCTGCGGCCCGGCGGCGCCATCCAGAGAATTCCGGCTGACCCCTACAAAAGAAACAGAAAACGACAATTTGCGATGCTATCCCCTGGATGCCGCAGATTGTCGTTTTTTTACATATGGCAATGATTTGCTGGTGCTGCACCCGGAGGCTTCCTCCGCCCAGCTGCTGCGCTGCCGGGGAAAGAGCCTGGCGGTCATGGCCCGGGCAGAGGTGCCCATCTCTTCGGTGCTGCTGCCGGGGAAAAATACCGTCTGCTGCTACGATTCCTTGAGCGGCAGGGTGCTGCTCTTCTCCCCGGAGCTGACGGAAACTGCCAGCTTTCCCCTGCCGGACTGCCGGGGCACCCCCCTGGGAAACGCCGACGGCAGCCGCATCTACTACTGCACCGACTATGCTCTCATGGAGCTGTCCACCGAAACCGGCATCCACCGCACCCTGCGGCAGCAGGAGGGATTATGTCTCACCGGTCTGCTGGAACAGCAAGGGCTCATCGTCTGCGGCGGATTGCTTCTGAACATGGACGACGGCAGCCTGGCCTACACCGCCCCCACCATCACCGGCCTTGGAGAATGGGGCAGCCGCAGCCTGGTCTGCGCCCGGTGCGGCAGCTGGGACTGCCTCTATCTGGGGCAAACCATGCTCCCCCTGCCCCAGGGGTGGCGCTTCCTGGCATTTCTGCCGGAGCGGAATGCGGCCCTGGTGCGGCGGGAGGATGGGAGCCTGGCCATCTACGATCTGAGCACGGGAAAGGTGCTGGCGGAAATGGATTTCAGCCCCGAAAAGGAAGTGACTGGTGCCTGGGCAACGGAGGACGGCCGGGTTTTCTTCACTTCGGAGGATTGCCTCTGGCAGTGGGAGCCAACCTGGAAAGCGGCAGCGGACAGCCGGATCACCATCACAGCCCTCTACACTCGGGAGCAGCCCGACGAAAAGGGTCTGGCCCAATGCAGGCGGCGGGGTGCCTATCTGGAAAATCAGTATGGCCTGGAGCTTCTGCTGAACGAGGCCGTTCTCCCGGCAATACCGGCAGGCGTCCAGGTGGAGCCGGAATATGTGAGCGTTCCCATTTTGGATACCCTTTCCGGAATCGAGGCCGCCCTGGGAAAATTCCCAAAGGAGATGATGAAAGCCGCCTTTTCCGGCTGCGGCCGGGTCTACCTGTGCCCGGTGCGGCGGATCGAAGCGGAGGGCAAGGAGCAGCTGGGGCTGCAATTTTGGAGCGGACGGGACTGCTATCTGCTGATTGCCGCCTCGGCGGACCTCCAGCGGGGGATGCTGCAGGCCCTGATGCCCCTTTTCGAGCGGCAGCTGCTGATGAAATCCGATGCCCTGGACCGGTGGGACAGCCTGAATCCCCCGGGCTTTGTCTACGGGGGGACGGACTGGGACGAAACCGCCTTTGCAGATGATCGCTGTCTGGAAAGTCCCACTGCCGACCGGGTGGGGCTGCTCTGCGCCGCCATGGAGCCGGGAAACCGGGAGCTCTTTCTCTCCGTGCGGCTGCAAAACAAGCTCCGTACCCTCTGCCAGGGATTCCGGCAGGTGTTCAGCCTGGATGCCAATTCCAAAAAGCCCTGGGAGCAGTACCTGTGGCATCAATAGCCCAAGAAAAAACCGATGTGGAGGAATGGTGTCCACATCGGTTTTTATTTATGCCTCAAAGCCGTCGGTGAGGGAGGTTTTGGAGGCCGCTCCGATTTCCCGGCCCTCCATCAAGTCGGCGAACTGGGCGCCGGTGATGGATTCGTTCTGCAGCAGGTAATCCGCCAGGGCGTTGAGCTTCTCGCTGTTCTCCGTGAGGATTTTCCGGCAGTGGTCATAGGCCCGGTCGATGAGGGTTTTCACCTCCTGGTCGATGGTGCCCGCCACCTGCTCGGAGTAGCTCTTGGTGGTCTGGTAGTCCCGGCCGATGAACACCTCGCCGTCGTCCAGGTAGCTGACGGTGCCGATTTTCTCGCTCATGCCGTAGCGCGCCACCATGTCCTTGGCCAGCTTGGTCGCCCGCTCAATGTCGTTGGAGGCACCCACGGAGATATCCCCCAGGAACAGGTCCTCCGCCACCCGGCCGCCCAGCAGGGCTACGATTTGCTCGTACATCTCGTTTCTCGTGGGGTTGGAGGAATCCTCACTGGGCAGCGACCAGGTGGCGCCCAGGCTTCGGCCCCGGGGAATGATGGAGATGTGCCGCACCGGGTCGTGGGTGGGCAGCCGGTACATGGCCACGGCGTGACCGGCCTCGTGGATGGCGGTGGTTTTCAAATCCCGCCGGGAGGCCACATGGCTCTTCTTGGCAGGACCGGCCAGAATCTTCATCATGGCCTCGTCCACATCCTCCATGGTAAAGGCAGGCCGGTTGTTCCGCGCCGCCAGGATGGCCGCCTCGTTCAGTAGGTTACTCAAATCTGCCCCGGTGAAGCCGGCGGTGGACCGGGCAATGGTCTTGAGGTTCACGGATTCATCCAGCCGCTTGTCCTTGGCATGGACCTTCAGAATATCCTCCCGGCCTTTCACATCCGGACGGTTCACCTGAATCTGCCGGTCAAACCGGCCGGGCCGCAGCAGGGCCGGGTCCAGAATGTCCGGCCGGTTGGTGGCGGCGAGAACAATGATGCCCTCGGTGCGACCAAAGCCGTCCATTTCCACCAGCAGCTGGTTCAGGGTCTGCTCCTTTTCGTCGTGGCCGCCGCCCAAGCCGCTGCCCCGCTTGCGGCCCACGGCATCGATCTCATCGATGAAGATAATGGCGGGAGCCAGTTTTTTGGCCTGGTCGAACAGGTCCCGTACCCGGCTGGCGCCCACGCCCACATACATCTCCACAAAGTCGGAGCCGGAGATGGACAGAAACTGCACCCCCGCCTCTCCGGCGGTGGCCCGGGCCAAAAGGGTTTTACCGGTGCCCGGAGGGCCCACCAGCAGCAATCCATGGGGAATCCTGGCGCCCAGGGCGGTGTATTTGTCCGGGGCCCGGAGGAAATCCACCACCTCCTGCAATTCTTCCTTTTCCTCGTCGGCGCCGGCCACATCGTCAAAGGTGACCTTTTTGTTGTCCGGCACCCCCAGCACAGTCCTGGCCTTGCCGAACTGGGCCATGGGATTGCCGCCGCCGTTCATCCGTCCCACGATAAAGGACCAGGCCAGCAGCAGCACCGCCCCCGCCACCAGCAGCGGAATGATAAAATCATAGGGGGTGTAGCTCTTCCCCGCCACAAAATCGTAGACCTCCAAAACCCCGGAGGCCATCTGCTCATCGAAGAGGGACTGCATGCTGTTGCGGAAGCCCTCCGGGTCGGCCAGGCCTGAGGTGATGGTGGTTTTCCCGTTGTAGGGGGTGCGGAGAATCAGGGTGATGGTGTTGCCCTCCACCAAAAACTGGGACACCTGCTCCTGCCGGAACAGCTCCACCAGATTGGAATAGGGAATGGCGTTGGTTTTCTGACCGAACTCTCCCAGAGCCCAGCTGAGGACCAGCACCAGCACCACCAGATAAATCAGGGGGGTGATGTTTCTGCGTTGATTTTTCAATGGCGTTTCTCCTTATTTATTGTATACTTCGCTTTTCAGAACGCCCACATAGGGCAGGTTCCGGTACTGTTCGTTGTAATCCAGGCCATAGCCCACCACAAAGGCATTGGGCACGGTAAAGCCCACATAGTCCGGCTTCAGAGTGATGCCCGGCTTGCGGCGCTCCGGCTTATCCAGCAGGGTACAGATTTTCAGGGAGGCGGGCTGCTTGCTCAAAAGGTGCCGGTAGGTAAAGTCCAGGGAGTTGCCGGTGTCGTAGATGTCCTCCAGAATCAGCACATGTCGGTCCTTGATGTCCACGGTCACATCCCGCTTCACCACCATGCCGCCGGTGGAATTCGTTCCCTGGTAGGAGGAGATCCACATAAAGTCCATCTGGCAGGGCACCTTGATCTGCCGCACCATGTCCGCGTAGAACACCACCACGCCCTTGAGCACGCCAACAATGACGGGATTTTTCCCCGCATATTCCTGGGTCAGCACCTGGCCCAGCTCCTTGATCCTGGACTGAATCTGCTCCTCGGTGATGAGGATCTGCTCAATATCTTGTTCCATTTTATATCATTCCTCCTGGTATGTTTTTCAGGAAATTTTATCGGGAAATTGGAAGCTACAGAGATGTTTCGTAGGGAATGCATTCATGCATTCCGCCTCGGCAACATTTTTATCGAGGTATGTTGAATGGATCATTGTTGGAAAAAATTGGAACCCGTTTCCAACCAACGAACCACGGATGTTCACTGACCTTTCGGAAGGTCTAAATCCGTTCCCTACGCAAACCACAACGTTTTTTCGATTCAATAACCCCGACAATTTGCGGCCAGGGTGGAATACATGAATGCATTCCCTACGAAACAGCCTGCCAAATTCCAATTTTACAATGTCTCTATCAAGATATAATGGGTGGGTTTCTCTGCCAGCCGGGCTAAATTACCCCCAAACTGGCCTGCCCAGAGGACGCCGTTGTCATCGGCAAGGATGGGGATGCGGTTTCTCTCCGGGGCGCTGATTTTCCGGTCGATCATCAGCTTTTTGATGCTTTTGGTGCCCCCCGGCAGGCGAATCTCGTCCCCGGCTTTTCGGCTTCGCACCGTGAGACTGCCTCGCACATTCACGCCGAAGCCGCCGTTGGGCTTTTCATCGCAGGTGACCCGGATGCCCCACTGAGGCAGCTCCGTTACCCCGGGAACCGGGATCGCCGCTTCCTCCGGTGCCGGTGGGTTACCCAGCACCGTCAGCCGGTCATAGTCCCGGGCAATCACCACGCCGCCGGGAAAATCCATTCGGGCGGAGGGCTTGTCGCTGTACAGCAGCTCCCGGGCGGCGCTGATGTGCACCTGCTCCGGCTCGGGTACGCCGTTTTGCTTCAGGAAATGTTCCAGGTACCGGCTCTGTAAGGCCGGAGGCATCTGGGCAAGGACGGATACAGGGGGCAACTCCTTCTCCAATTGGGACTGGAGGTATTCTTCATCCTGCCGCAGCCGGAGGGCGGCGGCGGAAATGGCCAGGCTGACGCCGGGATTTTCCATTTGCAGCAGCGGCATCACATGGTGGCGCAGCCGGTTCCGCAGAAAATCATCGGAGGCGTTGGAGCTGTCCTCCCGGTGGGGGAGGTGATACTCCTGCAAGAAGGCCTCCACCTCCTGCCGGGTGACAGAAAGCATGGGCCGGATGACGCTGCCGTTTACGGGCGCGATGCCGCCCAAGCCCTTGAGGCCGGTGCCCCGAATCAGGTGCATGAGCACGGTTTCCGCGTTGTCGTCGGCGGTGTGGGCAGTGGCCACTTTCCCGGGAAGAGACCGGAGGAATGCGTATCTGGCCTCCCGGGCGGCGGCCTCCAAGCCCTTCTTCCCCGGCAGGACCTGGGCCTGGCCCAGAACCAGGGGGATGCCGTAGCCCCGGCAGAATTCCTGCACAAATTCCGCATCCCGGTCCGATTCCTCCCCACGGAGGTGATGGTTAAAATGGGCGGCGGACAGGTCAAACTGAAATTTTTCCCGCAATAGGTACATTCCAAACAGCAGCGCCACGGAATCCGCTCCCCCGGAGACGGCGCAGAACACCCTTTCCCCCGGCTGAACCAGCTCCCGGAGGGCGGCGGACAGCTTATTCAGCATGCTTCCACTCCCGGTCGGTAAAGGTCTGGTACTGACCGATCCACTGCATTTTCACCGCGCCGGTTTCCCCGTGGCGGTTCTTGGCCACGATGCACTCGGCAATGCCCTTGTCCTCGGTGTTTTCGTTGTAGTATTCGTCCCGGTAGAGGAACATCACCGAGTCCGCGTCCTGCTCGATGGCGCCGGATTCCCGGAGGTCAGAGAGGATGGGCCGCTTGTCCGTCCGGCTCTCCACCGCACGGGACAGCTGGCTCAGGCAGATCACCGGCACATTCAGCTCCTTGGCCATGATTTTCAGGCTGCGGGAAATCTCGCCCACCACGGTCACCCGGTTTTCGCTGTTTTTGCCGTAGCCGGAGCCCTGCATCAGCTGGAGATAGTCGATGATCACCAGGCCCAGGTTATCCAATCGGCGGCATTTGGCGCTGATGTCCGCCACGGTGACGGTGGGATTGTCGTCGATGCGGATGTCCGTCTGGCTCAGGGCGGCGGAGCCCATGCACAGCTTGGTCCACTCCTCATCCGTGAGCTTGCCCGTGGCCAGCTTTTGCAGCTCCACGAAGCTCTCGTTGGCCAGCAGACGCATGGCCAACTGCTCCCGGGACATTTCCAGGTTGAAAATGGCCACGGTCTTTTTGTATTTTTTCGCCACATTCACACCAATGTTCAAAGCGAAGGCGGATTTGCCCATGGCGGGGCGGGCGGCCACCAGCAAAAGGTCGGAATTGTTCAGGCCGTTGATCTTGGTGTCCAAATCCCGCAGGCCGGTGGACAGGCCGGGAATCGGGGAATCGGACTGGGCCAGCTCCGTCAGCCGGTCGAACACCTTGTGCAAGGTGGTGCCGATGTGCTCCAGGCTGTCCCCCCGCTCTCCCTTGCGGAGGGCGTAAATTTTCCGCTCCGCCGCCTCCAGGATCTCCGAGGAGGAGCCCACCTGGTCCGCCACCATCTCCGAGATCTCCCCGGCGGCCTTGCCTAGCCCCCGGAGCATGGCTTTCTCCTGGACGATTTTGGCATACCGGCCCACGTTCACGGCGGTGGGGGTGATGTCCATGAGCTGAACGATGTAGTCCCGGGAGTTGTCGTGGTAGCAGCCCAGTTCTTTCATCTTGTCCAGCACGGTGACGGGGTCGATGGTCTGGGAGTAATTGAACATGGTGTAGATGGTTTCAAAAATCTCCCGGTTCTGCTCTAAGTAGAAGTCCTCCGGCTTCACCACGCCCACCACCTCGGTGATGCAGCGGCTGTCGATCAGGATGGAGCCCAGAACCGCCTGCTCCGCCTCCAGGGAATGTGGCACCTGGCGCTCTGTCAATTCCTCATCCATGGGGGCTCTCCCTTCTTTAGCTTTCCTGAATCTTCACGGTCAGCGGGGCGGTGATCTCATAGCCCAGCTTGCAGGTGACGGTGTAGGTGCCCACATTCTTGATGGGCTCAGCAATGACGATCTTCCGCTTGTCCAGGGCGATGCCGGTCTGATTTTTCAGCGCGTCGGCAATTTCCTGGTTGGTGATGGAGCCGAAGAGCCGCCCGGCACCGCCGCCCTTGGCGGTGACGGTGACGGTGAGCTCCCGGAGCTTCTTTCCGGTTTCCATGGCCTCGGCCTTCTCCCGGGCGATGCGCTCGGCGGTGGCCTTGTCGTTCATCCGCATGGTGTTCACCGCGTCGGCGGTGGCCTCAATGGCGATCTTCCGGGGCAGCATGAAATTCCGGGCGTAGCCGTCGGATACCTCGATCATCTGGCCCTTTTTGCCCTTGCCCTTTACGTCCTGTGTCAGAATAACCTTCATATGAATTCTCCTTATCCTTCATAATATTTATCAATTGCTTCAATCAGCCGGTTCAGTGCCTGCTGAGGCTGCGTCTGCTGCAGCTGGGCCCCGGCAACCAGGGTGTTGCCGCCGCCGCCCAAAGGCTCCAGAATCATCTGCACATTCACCCTGCCGATGCTTCTGGCAGAAATGATGGTCTGCTCCCCGTCAGGGTAGAGCACAAAGGAGGCGGTGATGCCGGAGACGTTCAATAGATCGTCCGCCGCCTGGGCGGCCAGGGGACGGGTGGTGCCGTAGTTCAATGCGGCGATGGCAATTTCTCCCCGGTAGAGCTTGGCGGATTTCACGATCTGGTACTTGGCCACCGTATCCTGGAAGTCATTCTGCATCAAAAGCTTGACCTCCGTGGTGTCGGCGCCCATCCGCCGCAGGGCGGCGGCGGCCTCAAAGGTGCGCTCCCCGGTGCGGACGTTGAAGAATTTGGTGTCCAGGCAGATGCCGGCCAGCAGGGCCTTTGCCTCAATGGGCAGCACATCGCTGCTCTCCACGCCGTAGCTCAAAAGCTCCGTCACCAGCTCCGAGGTGGAGGAGGCGTAGGTCTCGTGGAGGTTCACCACCACGGGGCTGATATAGTCCGCAGCCCGCCGGTGATGGTCCACCACGCACACCTTGGGAATGGCTTCCAGCAACGGCTTCCACTCCACCTGGTCCGGCCGGTTGGTATCCACCACCACCAGGATGCTGCCGTTGTCGCAGGCCACCATGGCCTCCTGGCCGGAGAGGAACACATCGGCATACTCCGGGCACAGCTGGATTTCCCTCACCAGCCGGTCCACGGCGTTCTGCTCCAGATCCAGAACGATGTTGTAGGGCTTCTCCTTTTTCCGGCAGAGGCAGCAGATGCCCATGGCCGCGCCCAGGCTGTCCAGGTCCGCGTTTTTGTGGCCCATGACGAACACCCGGCTGCTCTGGCCGATGAGCTCCACCAGGGAGCTGGCGGTGACCCGGGAGCGGACCTTGCTGGTGTAGTCCGCCTCGATGCTCCGGCCGCCGAAGAAGGTGAAATTGATTCGGTCCTTGATGACGGCCTGGTCGCCGCCCCGGCTCAGGGCCATTTCAATGCCCAGGGCCGCGAAATTGTAGCTTTCCTCAAAGCAGCTGCCGTCCACGCCCAGTCCGATGGACACGGAGGCCGGCAGTCCCGAGGGGCTGACGATCTGATGCACATCCTCCAAAAGGGAGAATTTGTTCTTCACCGCGTCCTCCAGGTCACGCTTTTCAAACACGAAGAGGAACCGGTTTCTTTCCAAGCGCCGGAGCATGCCGTGGTAGGGCTCGGTCCAGCAGGTGATGGCGTCGTTGAGCTTGGCATTCAGGGTGGAGATGGCGCCTTCCGTCAGGTTCCGGGTCAGCTCCTCGAAATTGTCCACCATGATGATGGATACCACCGGCCGGGAGCGGATGTATTCGTCCCGCACCTGGTAGAGCTCCGTCAGATCGTTGAGATAGATCACCCCCACCAGGGGCGGGCCGTTCTTCTCCTTTACCGCCGTGCCGAAGAGCCGGTAGCGGCGGCCGTTCAGCTCCAGCTCCCGGGGGCACTCGGTTTTGCCGGAGGCCAGCCAGTCGGTTTTCACTCCGGGGAGCACATCGGACAGCTGCCGGTTCACGGAGCTGAGGGTCAGTCCGGTGAGCTCGGTAAACTGGTTGTTGCACCAGACCACGCTCTCATCCCCCAGCTGCACCAGCACCGCCGGAAAGGGGCTTGCCCCCTGGCCGGAGCTCTCCAGGGTATCGGTGGCGTGCTGCAGATACTGCCGGATGCGCCGGTTGCTGGCACGCTGATGGCTCATGTGCACAAAGAAAGCCGCCCCGGTGGCTGCCAGCTCCGCCGCCCCCAGGATATACTGCCCGGTGATGATGGAGCCCAGGCTGAACGCCACCATCAGCACATAATATACGGTTCGAGACGGCCGAAACAGCCGCATCAGCTTTTTATCCACCTCTCGGGCCTCCCTTGCTGACATACAATTCAGTTTATTATAGCAAATTTCCTCTCCCGATTCAAGAGCATTTCCATGGGAATTCACCAGTTTTGCCCGCCGGAAAAAAATAGTAGTATACTTTTGCCCAAAACTGTGTTATACTTAGGGTGTCTGGTGCGGGTGGGCAGACCCGGCCTGCCGTCGGGAGCGGCAAATCTCCCGGAGAATACAGAAAAAATGCGGGCGTTTTTGAAAGAAAGGCGATTCAGGGCCGGAGCTTTCAAAATCGGCTGCCTGCTTTTTGTGTGCATAAACGAAAAATACGAAAGGAGTATTATATTAAATTGGCAGAAAAACTGAAAATTATCCCTCTTGGCGGTCTGGATGAAATCGGCAAGAACATGACCGTTTTGGAATACGGCAAGGACATGATTATTGTGGACTGCGGCGTGGGCTTCCCGGAGGAGGACATGTACGGCGTGGACCTGGTGATCCCCGACTTTTCCTATGTCATCGCCAATTCCCGGAAGCTCCGGGGCATGTTCATCACCCACGGTCACGAGGACCACATCGGCTCCATCCCCTACTTTATGAAAGAGGTGATCTGCCCCGTCCATGGCACCGCCATGACCAACGGGCTGATCAAGCTGAAGCTGGAGGAGCACAAGCTGGACGACAAGGTCAAGCTCATCACCCACAAGCCCGGGGATGTGGTGAAGGCCGGCTGCTTCAGCGTGGAATTCATCCATGTGAACCACTCCATTGCCGACGCCGTGGCCTTTGCCATCCGCACCCCCGTGGGCACCGTGGTGATGACCGGCGACTTTAAAATCGACCCCACCGCCGTGGGCGGAATGACCGACCTGGCCCGCTTCGGCCAGCTGGGCAACGACGGGGTGCTGGCGCTGCTGGCCGACTCCACCAACGTGGAGCGGCAGGGCTACACTCCCAGCGAGAACGTGGTGGCCGAAAGCCTGGACCGGCAGTTCAAGGGCTGCGACCAGCGGATCATCGTCACCACCTTTGCCTCCAACATGCACCGGATTCAGGCGGTGCTCACCACCGCCCAGCGCTACGGGCGGAAGGTGGCCGTCACCGGCAGAAGCATGGAGAATATGCTGAAGGTGGCGCAGGAGCTGGGCTACCTGAATGTGAAGCCCGGCACCATTGTGGACATTGCCAGCATCAAGAGCCTGCCCAAGAACAAGGTGGTCATTGTCTCCACCGGCTCCCAGGGTGAAAACATGTCCGCCCTGTACCGAATGGCATTCGGTGCCCACAAGCAGGTGGACATCACCGCCGGTGACCGGATCATCATCTCCGCCTCCGCCATCCCCGGCAACGAGAAGGCGGTGTCCAGAATCATCAACGAGCTCTACCGCAAGGGGGCCGATGTGGTCTACGAAAAGAGCGAGGGGCTCCATGTCTCCGGCCACGCCTGCCAGGAGGAGCTGAAAATCATTCACGCCCTGGTCAAGCCCCGGTTCTTCCTGCCGGTCCACGGCGAGCAGCGGCATCTGCAGATCCACAGCAAGCTGGCGCAGTCCATGGGCATGCACCCCCGGAACATCCACATCGGCGAATTGGGCACGGTGTTTGAATTCACCGGCAAAAGCTGCAAGGAGGCGCCCGCCGTCACCGCCGGCAAGGTGTTTGTGGACGGCACCGGCGTGGGGGATGTGGGCAGCGTGGTGCTCCGGGACCGGAAGCACCTGGCCCAGGACGGCATGATCGTGGTGTGCGTGAACCTGTCCAGCCAGAATGGAGAGCTGATCTCCGGGCCGGACATCATCACCCGGGGCTTCATCTACGTCAAGGAGTCCGACGAATTGATGGAAGAGCTTCGCAATGTGGCCATCGAGGCCATTGAGCGCTGCCAGCGGAAGCGGGTGCGGGATTGGAGCGCCATCAAGTCCGCCATCAAGAACGACCTCAGCGGCTACCTGTACAAAACCACCAAGCGCAATCCCATGATTCTGCCCGTGATCATGGAAATCTGATTCACCAGGGGATGCCTTTCGGGGCATCCCTTTTCGTTGTCGTATGCAAGAAATTGGAATTTGCAGGGGTAATTCGTAGGGAACGGATTTATCCGTTCCGGAACGTCGATTACCATCCTTGGTTTATTGGATGGGAAAGGGTTCCCTTTTTCAGCATTTTTCCATCCAACGTGCATCCCTCAAAAACGTTACCGGGCGGAACGGATAAATCCGTTCCCTACGAAACATCCTGACAAATTCCAATTTCCATAACACAATCGCATTCCGAGGAAAAAACATGGATATCTATTTTGCCCCCTTGGAGGGGCTGACCGACAGCGTCTACCGCAGGCTGCACCATCAATACTTTCCCGGCGGGGTGAGCTGCTATTTCACTCCCTTTTTCTCCCCCACCGTCCACCGCTCTCTCACCGCCCGGGAGGAACGGGAGCTGCCCCTTGCTCAGGACCTGGGCTTTCCCGTGGTGCCCCAGCTGCTGACCAAAAGCGCGGAGGATTTTCTCTGGATGACCCAGGTGATCCGGGACCGGGGCTACAGCCAGGTGAATCTGAACCTGGGCTGCCCCTCGGGGACGGTGGTTTCCAAGGGCAAGGGCAGTGGTATGCTCTCGGACCCGGAGCAATTAGACCGGTTTCTGGAGCAGATTTTCTCCCAAGCCTGCCTGCCCATCTCGGTGAAGACCCGCGCAGGCTTTCGCAGCTGCGAGGAATTTGCCTCCCTGCTGGAGCTCTTCAACCGGTATCCTCTGGCGGAGCTGATTCTCCACCCCCGCTCCCGAAAGGACTTCTACACCGGGCCCATCGATATGGACAGCTTCCGGCTTGCCCTGGAAAACAGCCGGGCGCCCGTCTGCTACAACGGCAATCTGTGCAGCCTGGAAGACCTAAGGGCCTTCCGGAAAGCATTTCCCCAGTGCGGCGCAGTCATGCTGGGCCGGGGGCTGATTGGAGACCCGGGGATGCTCGCCCCCGGGGGCACAGACCGGAAGAAGCTGGAGGAATTCTGCAATGCCCTGCTGGAAGAATACCTGATCTGCTTCGGCGGCTCCCGGAATGCCATGTTCCGTCTGAAAGAGAACTGGCGGTATCTGCTCTGCCGGTTTGAAAATGCCGAAAAGCTGGGCAAACAGCTGCGAAAAACCACGGACCTGTCTGAATACCGCCGCATCACCGCCCAGATCTTCACCCTGCCCCTGAAGCCCCAGCTGACCCCAGACTGGTAAGTGCCGGCTCCCAATCATGAAACATCCCCGGAATCGCCAAGATTCCGGGGATGATTTGTTGGAATTATCGGAGCTCGGAGAGGGTCAGCAGAATGTCGCCGTAGTGAACGGTCAGGGGGAACTGGGCCACGATCTCGTCTGCCAGGGCGCTGGCCTTTTCGGTGACATAATCGCTTTCCGCATACTGCTGCCACAGGGATTCGCTGCCGCAGAAATACATCACGTGGTAGCCATACTCGGTTTTCACAATGCCGGTGTCGCCCACCTGGCGGGCTTCGTCGAAGCACCAGTCGTTAAAGGCCTGGACCATCTCGCCCTCGGTGACATTCTCATACAGTCCGCCCACCTGGTTGGAGCCCGGGTCCTGGGAATGCTCGTTTGCCAGGGCGGCAAAGGCTTCCTCGGTCTGCTCCCCAGCGAGGAACTGGTCCAGCAGGGCCTGGGCGGAGGCCTCACCGGCGGCCCAGGCTTCGTCGGAGAATTCCTGGGTGAAGATGGTGCTGCCGTCGGCGCCCTCGGGATAGATCAGAATGTGGCGCACATTCACGGAGCGGCTGTCCTTGGTGATGCCGCTGGCGGTGTAGCCATCGGCGTGTTCCTCAAAGAAAGCCTCCAAATCCTCCTGGCTGGGCTGAATCTGCTCCGCCAGCTGGCTGTAGTAGCCGTTGGCCTTGTAGTACAGCTCCATAAAATTGGTGTAGTCCTCCAGCTCGGCGGCGGCGCCCAGGCTGGAATGGACCATGTCAATGCCGGACTCGTAGCCGTTGGCCACGGCCGCCTCGTCCAGCTCCTGCTGTACATTCTCAATGGCCAGCCGCTGGGCCTCGCCCATTTCGTAGCCCTGGCTGTCCGCCTCGGCGGCCACGGCCCGGTAGTTGTGCCAGGAGTTCAAAGCGGCTGCCAGGAAATATTGCTGCCAGGTCCAGCCGCCGTCCACCACCTGACAGAGCTGGGTATCCAGGCTCTGATTGATGTCCAGCCCAAAATAGGCCGCGTAGGCGCCGTACTGGCTCATAAAATTCCGGACCTCCATCCAGTAGTACACCTGGAGCTGGGACAGGGTCAGCTCATGCTCACCGGCGGTGGCCACCACCTTGTCCCGGGCGGCAATCACTTCCTCATCTCCGGCGGTGTAGCTGCCCTTGCAGGTCACGTCGTCGGGGTTGCCGTCAGCGGGGATGGTGGGAGCGGTGGTCTCTTCGGTGACTTCCACCGTTTCCTCCTGGACAACAGCCTCCGAAGCCTCCGGCTCCTGGGCCTGGGCGGTGTTTTGCAGCCCCAGCAGGGCCGCCACGGAGAGAATCAGCACGGCAACCACGCAGGTGATCGCCAGGACGGTTTTCCCGGCAGAGAGGGTCTGCTTCTGGGCGTTGTCCTTGCCGCATGCAGGGCAGACCGTCACGCCCTCCGGCAGCTCGGCGTTGCAGAATTTACAGGTTTTCATAGCTCGTTTCCTTTCGAGAAAGATGTTTGCTCCAGTCTACCACACTTTCCGGTGAAAGACAAGCCTTTTTCCGGATATTGGCGGATTCCAAATGCAGGGAACGGATTTCTTAATTTATCTCTCCAGCTCCCCCGCCACGGCGCCGACCAGGATGATGGCCGGGGCCTGGGCATCCTTTGCCAGTTGGGCAATGGTTTCCAGGCTGCCCCGGATGCACTGCTGTTTGGCGTTGCCCCCGGAGAGGACGGCGGCAGGAGTGGCGGGGTCCTTGCCGTTTTCCATCAGGCTTTTGGAAATGGCCTCCAATTTCCCCAGGCCCATGAGAAACACCAGCGTACCCGAGAGCTGGGCGTATTTCTCCATATCCGGCGGAAGTCCCCCGGTGTCCGCTGTGTGGGCGGTGATGATGTGCAGGCTGCGGCTTACATTCCGGTGGGTGACGGGAATGCCAAACTGGGCGGGAATGCCAATGGCCGAGGGAATGCCCGGCACCTCGTCCCAGACAATCCCTGCCGCCTGCAGGGCCAGCTGCTCCTCCCCGCCGCGACCGAAGAGATAGGGGTCCCCCCCTTTCAGCCGCACCACGGTTTTTCCCTGACGGGCCAGGGAGATCATGGTCTCAATGATATCCTCCTGCCGGGCGCTTTCCTTTCCCGCCCGCTTGCCCATGGAGATTTTCTCCGCCCAAGGGGGCGCGGCATCCAAAAGGGCCTTGTCGATGAGTTCATCGTAGACCAGGGCATCACAGCTCTGCACCAGCCGCAGGCCCCGCACCGTGATCAAATCGGCACTGCCGCAGCCCGCTCCCACCAGATGCACCCGGCCGGTGACGGACTCCCCCTTTTCCAGGCATTCCAGCAGCCGCTGCTGCTCCTGCTGCGTCAGGCAGTCCCCTTTTTCCAGGGTCTGCTTTGCCGCCGCCAGCAGGGCACACCGCCGTTTTTCCTTTGGCAGCTTTTTGGAAACGACCTCCCTGCAGCGGCGCAGGGAAGCCAGCATTTTTTCGGTTTTTTCCGGCAGCACCGTTTCAATAAGACGCCGGAAGTACCCCGCTGCCGCCGGGCTGGCTCCTCCGGTGGAGATTCCAATGGTCAAATCTCCCCTATGAATCAGGGCGGGGAACAAAAAGCCGCCCTTTCCCTGCTCATCCGCCCGGTTCACCGGGATTCGCCTTTCCCGGCAGAGGACCGTCACCCGGGCGTTTACCTGGGGATCGTCCGAGGCGGCAATGACCAGGGTCCAGTCCTTTTCCAAATCCTCTTCCCGAAAGGGCCGCTCCAGGATGGTGACGGCGGGATTTCTTTTCAATTCTTCCCCGATTTCCGGCGCCGCCACCGTGACCAGCGCGCCGCAGTCCGTCAGCACCCGTGCCTTCCGGCCTGCCACCTGGCCGCCGCCCACCACCAGGCAGCTTTCCCCGGCCAGCTCCACAAACATGGGAAACTCACTCATGGCGTTTCCTCCTTTCGGCTGCAAAAATAGTGCATCCCATCCTCCCCCTGGATGCGGGTGAAGCGAATGCCGAAAACCGTTTCGATTTTTCCGGAAGCATACAGCTGCTCCGGCGTGCCCAGAAACACCAGCTTCCCCTGCTCCATCAGGGCAATCCGGTCTGCGTATTCCATGGCCAGGGGCAGGTCATGGAGCACCATCACCGCCGCCCGGCCCTCCTTGGCCAAAAGCTTCACCCACTCCATCAGTCGGAGCTGATGGCAGATGTCCAAAAAGACCGTGGGCTCGTCCAGAAACACCGTCTGGGTCTGCTGGGCCAGCAGCATGGCAAGATACACGCTCTGCCTCTGTCCGCCGGAAAGCTGGCTCACCAGCCGCTGGGCATATGCCGCCGCGCCGGTGCGCTCCATGGCCTGCCGGGCAATTTCCTTGTCCTTTTCCGAATACTGCCTGGGGTAGGCCAGGTAGGGAAAACGGCCGTGGAGCACCAGCCGCTCCGCCTGGATTTCCGCCTCCTGCCGGGCCTGGGCCAGCAGCGCCGCCTGACGGGCCACCTGACGGCGGGTCAGCTTTTCAATGGGCACCCCATCGTAAAATACCTGCTCCCTGCCAGAGTCGATCAGTCCCAGGGCCGCCTTTAACAGGGTGCTCTTGCCGCTGCCGGTGGGCCCCAGCAGCACCGTCACCTCCCCCGCCGGGAAAGAGAGGGACACATCCTCCACCACGGGCTTTCCCCCGTAGCCGGCGGATAAATACTTCAATTCAATCATCCCCGCCGCCTCCTGCTGCGAAGCAGCTGCCACAGGAACACCGGCACGCCCAAAAAGGACAGCACCACCCCCACCGGCAGCTCATAGGGGGCAAACAGCGTCCGAGCGGCGGTGTCGCAAAAGGCCACGAAGGCCGCGCCCCCAAAGGCCGAGGCCAGCAGCAGGGGCAGCAGCTTCTCCCCGGTGAGCCGCCGGATGAAATGGGGCACGATCAGCCCCACAAAGCCGATGATGCCCGCCAGGCTCACCGCCGCCCCCGCCAGCACCGCCGCCAGAAACAGCAGCACCATCCGCACCGGGCGGACGGAAAGTCCCAGGCTTGCGGCAGTTTCGTCCCCTAAAGAGAGGATTTCCAGCGCCGGAGCGGCAAGGAGGATCCCCGCCAGGGCAACGGCCAGGGGAAGCACCACATTTTCCACCCGGGCCATGGTGATGTCCCGGAAGCTTCCCACCCGGAAATCGGCATAACCGGTGAGGGCATCGGGCTGAAAGGTCAAAAGGGCGTCGATGGCGGCGTTAAACAGACTGCTGATCATCACGCCACCCAACACCAGGGTGATTTTCGAGGCCCCGGTGAGCCGGGAGATGGCCAGCACCACTGCCGCCGCTGTAATAGCTCCCAAAAAGGACAGCCAGGGAATCTCCCCCAGGCTGCCGGGGAAAAACACCGCTGCCAACGCCACAGCAAAGCCCGCCCCGGCATTCACGCCGATGATGTTGGGCGCCGCCAGAGGATTGTGAAGCACGGTTTGAATCACCACACCGCTGACCGCCAGGGCCGCTCCCGTGAGCAGGGCCGCCAATGTCCTTGGCAGGCGGACGAACCAGAAGATACGCCCGGCAACCCCCTGGGTCCCCTCCAAAAGGGCCCGGACCAGCTCTTCAGGGGTCAGGCGCACCGCCCCCAGGCACAGGCTCAGCACTGCGGCGATTCCCGCCGCCAGTACCATGGCCAGCACCACCGCCGTCTCATGCCCCGGGGTATAGGATTTCTGCAAGCTTTTCATAGGCTTCGCCCCACCGGTCATTGGGTTTCAGATTATAAAGCGCCGGGTCCATCAGGAAAAATCTTCCCTCCGCCACCGCCGTCAGGCAGTCCCAGGCGGGGTCACTGAGCAGGGTTTTTTCCAGCACGCCCTGGGCAACCGTGGGATCGGCGGACTGCAAAACCACAAAGATGTAGTCCGGGTCCTGCTGCAAAATCACTTCCATGCTCAAATTTTCCAGCAGGCTGTCCTGGCCGTCGGCGATGTTCACCGCTCCCAAATCCTTCAGCATCTCACCCAGCACGCTGTTGTCGCTGTTTTTCACCCGGCAGCCGCTGCCGGAAACCCGGATATACAGCGCGGTGGGCTGGCTCCCGTCGGCGCGTTCCTTGGCCCCATCCACCTGGGCCTGAACACCCAGGCCGTAGCGCTGGTAGTTTTCCCGGCAGCCGGTGATCTGCGTCAGGATATCCAGCATGTGCAGGTAGTCCTCAAAGGTGCTCACCTGGAAATAGGCGGTGGGAATGCCCATGGCCTCCAGAGGCTCCCGGAGGGCCAAATCCGCGTCGGTGTTCACGCTGGCAAGGACGAAATCCGGCTCCGCCCCGATCACCGCCTCCAGGCTCACCTGCTTGGTGGAGCCCAGGTTGATCACATCCTCCGACAAGGGGATGTCAAAGCCGGTCCAGGCATCGGAGGCGGTGGCCACCATGCTGTCCAGCCCGCCGGCCAGATACCACATGTGGGCAAAGCTGCCGATGAGCACCACCACCCGCTGAGGCGATTCCTCCACCGTCACGGTCCGTCCCAGATCATCCTCGAAGCAAAGGGTATTGCTCTGCGCCTCCCCCACGCCGGCACCGCTTCCGAAGCAGAGCAGGATTCCCAGCGCAAGGGCCAATATTCTCTTTTTCATACGATACACTCCGTTTATAAGTATTTCAGTATCAGTTTATCGATTTTTGTCCAAATGTCAAGTACCTTGCCCCTGGGAACTCTTCCCCATCCCAATTCCAAGGTCATTTGAATTGGTGTTTATAGAGGTGATTCGTAGGGAACGGATTTATCCGTTCCGCCTCGGTAACGATTTGGGGGCGGTACGTTGAATGGTACTATGGAACGAAACGCACCAGCCAAGCCCCCCTTGTGTAAAGGGGGTCATGGTGCACTGCAAACCGAAGCTTGCCCCAGGTTATGAACCGGGTTCGTTTTAGCGGAAATGCTCAAATATTTGATACGTTTCAGCGGGTGAAACCCCCGCTACGGTGTTGACGGACCATTTCCTGTTCAACGAACCACGGTGATAATCGGGGTTTCGGAACGGATAAATCCGTTCCCTACGAAACATCCTGACATATTCCAAATTGTCTTCCTATGGGAAATGATGGAATCCCAAAAGTTTCTCCTTGAAAAAGGCCGGGAAAAATGGTATCATCTATTGTTAAGAAGCTATCTATATCAGGAGAATTGCTATGAATACCAAAACCACCCTTATCTCTCAGGAAGCGCTGGACCGCCAGTTCGGCTATTGCGACAAAATCGCCGCTTTCTTCTCTCAGCAGGGGATAACCCCCAAGGCCTATGTGGAAACCTACGGCTGCCAGCAGAACGAGGCGGACTCGGAAAAGCTCCGGGGGTATCTGTCCCAGTGCGGCTATGCCATGGCAGAGGAGGCCGAGGGGGCGGATGTGGTGGTAATGAACACCTGCGCCATCCGGGAGCATGCCGAACAGCGCGTCTTCGGCAACCTGGGGGCCCTGACCCACACCAAGCGCCGCCACCCGGGGCAGAAAATCTTCCTCTGCGGCTGCATGGCCGGGGAGGACAAGGTGGTCAGCCGGATCAAAACCAGCTTTCCCCATGTGGACGGGGTGTTCTCTACCCACCACCTGTGGCAGTTTCCGGAGATTCTCTACACCGTGCTCACCGGGAAAAAACGGGTGTTCTCCGTGGCAGATGAGCCCGGCTCCATCGCCGAGGGCATCCCCCAGGTCCGGTCCTCCGGGTTGAAGGCCTGGGTGTCCATCATGTACGGCTGCAACAATTTCTGCACCTACTGCATCGTGCCCTATGTCCGGGGCCGGGAGCGCAGCCGCCAGCCGGAGTGCATTCTGGAAGAGTGCCGGGCGTTGATTGAAAGCGGTGTCAAGGACATCACCCTGCTGGGGCAGAACGTGAACTCCTACGGCAAGGATCTAAGCTGCGGCGTGGATTTTGCCGACCTGTTGGAACAAATCGCCCAGATACCCGGGGACTTTTTGATCCGCTTCATGACCAGCCACCCCCGGGACGCCTCCAACAAGCTCTTCGACACCATGGCCAAATACCCCAAAATCGCCAAGCAGCTCCATCTTCCGTTCCAGTCCGGGTCCAGCCGGGTGCTGAAAGCCATGAACCGGCACTACGACCGGGAAACCTACCTGGAAAAGGTGCATTATGCCAAAGCCGTCATGCCGGAATTGGTCCTCACCAGCGACGTGATCGTGGGCTTCCCCGGGGAGACGGAGGAGGAATTTGAGGAAACCATCTCCCTGATTCAGCAGGTGCACTACGACAGCCTGTTCACGTTCATCTTCTCCCCCCGCACCGGCACCCCCGCCGCCAAAATGGAGGACCCCACCCCCAAGGAGGAAAAGAACCGGCGCTTCGACCGGCTCTGCCAGGTGCAGAACACCATCTCCGAGGAAATTCACAAAAATTACATCGGTTCCGTCCAGCGCTGCCTGATCGACGGCAAGGACGGGGCGCTGCTCACCGCCAGGACGGAGGGCGGCAGATTGGTCCGCTTCCCCGGAGATGAGCAGCTCATCGGGACCTTTGCCAGGCTCCGCATCACCGGCGCAACCACCTGGAGCCTGACAGGCGAATTGGAATAACCCAAAGAATTCACCGTAGGGCGCCTGGCTGTTCCCCGCCGCAAGGTTTCGATTTGGAACATGTACGCTTCAACGGAACCGCCCACAAACCGGAGGGTTTCGGCGGGGGCAAGCCACCCGCCCTACGGAAAACATCTGGTTTTAGTTGTAACAAGCCAGTAGAGGAGGCTAATAGCCTCCCCTACAGTTTGCCAGATAAAAACCGGAACCCGATTCCGTTCATCCGGACAGATTGAAGAAAAAGGAGAAACTATGGCTTCATCCAATCAAGAGCTCACGCCCATGCAGCGGCAGTACCGCACGCTGAAGGACAAGCACAAGGACAGCGTGCTGTTTTTCCGCCTGGGCGACTTTTACGAAATGTTCAATGAGGATGCCACCCTGGCCGCCAAGGAGCTGGACCTGACCCTCACCACCCGGGACCGGGGCAAGCCCAAGGAGGAACAGACCCCCATGTGCGGCGTGCCCTATCACAGCGTGGATGCCTACATCGCCCGGATGGTGCAAAAGGGCTACAAAATCGCCATCTGCGACCAGCTGGAGGACCCGGCCACCGCCAAGGGCCTGGTGGAGCGGGATGTGACCCGCATCATCACCCCCGGCACCGTGACGGAGAGCTGCATGCTGGACGAGGGCAAGAATAACTACATGGCCTGCCTCTACGGCGAGTACGGCCGGTTCGGGCTGGCCTTCTGCGATATTTCCACCGGCGCCTTCTACGTCACCCAATGTAACGACGAAGCCTCCGCCGCCTCGGAGCTGGGCCGGTTCGCCCCCGCCGAGGTGCTGCGCTTCGGCCACGGGGTAGACGAAGAGCGGATACAGGATGCGCTCTTTCACCGGCTGAGCTGCTGTGTGGACGAGGGAGAGGCAGAGCTGTTTCAGCCGGAGCGCTGCCAGCAGCAGCTGGAGGGGCATTTTAAGCAGTCTCTGCAGCAGCTGGGCCTTGCCTCCCTGCCCGCTGCCGTGGTGGCCGCCGGTGCTCTGCTGGAAACCCTGAAAACACTGCAAAAGAACGACCTGCCCCACATCCGCAGGCTGGAATACTACACCGGCGGCAAATTCATGGAGCTGGACCTGGACGCCCGGCGAAACCTGGAGCTGACGGAAACCATGCGCTCCAAGGAGAAAAAGGGCTCCCTGCTGTGGGTGCTGGACAAAACCCAGACCCCCATGGGCGGGCGGCTGCTCCGGGGCTGGCTGGAAAAGCCCCTGCTGGAGCCGGGAGAGATCACCCGGCGTCAGGCCGCGGTGGAGGAGCTGGTGGAAAATCCCATCATCCGGGGAGAGCTGGAGGAGGCACTGAAGCAGGTCACCGACCTGGAGCGGGTCATCACCCGGACGGTCACCGGCACCGTGAACTGCCGGGACCTGCTGGGCTTTGCCCGGGGCCTTCGGTCCCTGCCCACCATCAAGGAGCAGCTGGGAAAGACAAGCACCGCCCTGCTGAAAAAGCTGGAAAGCCTCATAGACCCCATGACGGATTATGTAAAGCTCATTGAAAAGACCATTGTGGAGGAGCCTCCCCTCACCCTGCGGGAGGGAGGCATCATCCGCCGGGGTGCAGATGCGGAGGTGGATAAGCTCCGGGACATCATGGAGGGCGGCTCCGGTACCATTGCCGCCATCGAGGCCTCGGAGCGGGAGAAAACCGGCATCCGCACCCTGAAGGTTGGCTTCAACCGGGTGTTCGGCTATTATATTGAGGTATCCAAATCCTTTGCCGACCAGGTGCCGGAGCATTACATCCGCAAGCAGACCCTGGCCAACTGCGAGCGCTACATCACCCAGGAGCTGAAAGAGCTGGAAAACCAGGTGCTCACCGCCAAGGACCGGCTGAACGCCCTGGAATTCGAGCTGTTCACCCGGCTTCGCAACCACCTGGCCGTGGGCGCCGAACGGGTGCAGCGCACCGCCTCCGCCGTGGCGGTGACGGACTGCCTGTGCTCCCTGGCCGCCGTGGCGGTGCAGCGGGGCTACTGCCGCCCGGAAATCAGCCTGGGACCGGAAATCTCCATCACCGATGGCCGTCACCCCGTGGTGGAGGCCATGCTGAAGGATTCTCTCTTCGTGCCCAACAGCACGGAGCTGGGCAGCCAGGACAACCAGGTGGCCATCATCACCGGCCCCAACATGGCGGGTAAATCCACGTATATGCGCCAGGTGGCCCTGATCGTGCTCATGGCCCAGATGGGCTCCTTCGTCCCCGCCAAGGCCGCCCGCATCGGCCTGGTGGACCGGGTGTTTACCAGAATCGGCGCCAGCGACGATCTGGCCTCCGGGCAGTCCACTTTCATGGTGGAGATGGCGGAGGTGGCCTCCATTTTGAAATACGCCACCAGCCGCAGCCTGCTGATTCTGGACGAAATCGGCCGGGGCACCTCCACCTACGACGGCATGGCCATCGCCCGGGCGGTGCTGGAATATGTGGCCGACCCCAAGCGTCTGGGGGCCAAGGCCCTGTTCGCCACCCATTACCACGAGCTGTCCACCATGGAGGACAAGCTTCCCAATGTGAAAAACTACAACATCGCCGTGAAAAAGCGGGGGGAGCAGATGATCTTCCTGCGAAAGATCGTCCCCGGCGCCACCGACGACAGCTACGGCATCGAGGTGGCCAACCTGGCAGGGCTCCCCGGCGCCGTGGTTTCCCGGGCAAGAGAGATTCTTTCCGAGCTGGAAGCCGGCACCGCCCCCGCCCCCAGGCCCACCCGGCAGCAGGACGACCAGGTGAGCATGGCGGACCTCACCGGTCAGCAGGTGGCCGATGCCTTAAGGGCCATCTCCGTGGAGACCCTCACCCCCATCGAGGCCATGAACGAGCTGTATAAGCTCCGGAAAATGCTGGATTGATATGAAGCAGGATCCCATCACTCCCTCTTCCCGAGAGGCCCGGCTGGGCTGGTGCTTCTTCGCCTTTGGCTATCTGCTGCTGCCCCAGCTGGTGATCCGGCTGCTGTCCGGCTGCGGTGACGCCTTTCTGAATTTTATCTATCATCTGCTCTTTTCCGGGGGCGTTCTTCTGATTTTTCACAGGCTGCTAATGAACAGCCTCCGGCGTTCCATCCGGGAGCCGGTGCAGCTGATAAAGGTGTGCCTTCTGGCTCTTGCTGCCCACTATCTGTCCCTCTGGGCCGTTAGCCGGATGATTCTGCTGGTGCAGCCGGAGTTTGTCAACCGGAATGATCAGGTCATTCAATCCATGACCCATCAGCAGTGGCTGCTCACCGGTATCACCACTGTGCTTCTGGCCCCCGTGGAGGAGGAGACCCTCTTCCGTGGCCTGCTGTTTCAGCAGCTGCTGAATAAAAGCCGCTGGGTCGCCTATGTGCTCTCCGCTTTTTGCTTTGGGCTGATTCATCTTTTGGGCTTTCTCGGCAGCTGCACAGCGGCGGAGTTTCTGCTCAGCCTGGTGCAGTACCTCCCTGCAGGGCTGATCCTGGCCTGGAGCTGTGACAAAACCCGCAGCCTCGCCGCCCCCATTGCGGTTCACATGGTTATCAATAGCATCAGTCTATTATCCATCCTGTAAGCCACCCTCACCACTCGTTATGAACTGGTATTGATACAGCATTTTCCTTGCGCCGCAGCGCATATCGAGTGCCCTGCACATATCGAAAGCGAAGCATATATCAATCGCGCAGCGAATATCGATCAAATTATATATCGATATCTTTCGCCAATGGACGAAAAACGATATTGCCTTCGGCATCGATATTTGCAATCGATATACTGCGTACGAATGTACTGATAACCGCAATCCCATCTTTTTCGAGGTGATCTCATGCCATCCATCATTCAGCTTCCCACTCATATTGCCAATCTGATTGCCGCCGGTGAGGTGGTGGAGCGCCCGGCCAGCGTGGTCAAGGAGCTGCTGGAAAACGCCGTGGATGCCGGTGCCAGCAAAATCACCGTGGAAATCCGGGACGGCGGCATGACCTTTCTCCGGGTGACGGACAACGGCTGCGGCATGGCCCCCCAGGACGCCCGCACCGCCTTCCTCCGCCACGCCACCTCCAAGCTCCGCACTGCCGAGGACCTGGCTGCCATCTCCACCATGGGCTTCCGGGGGGAGGCTCTGGCCGCCATCGCCTCCGTCAGCCGGATCGACCTGATGACCAAGCCCGCGGGCAGTCTTTCCGGTACCAGTTTGCATCTGGACGCGGGAGAAATCACAGAGGAATCCGAGACCGGCTGCCCCGAGGGCACCACCATCATCGTCAGGGACCTGTTCTACAACACCCCCGCCCGGATGAAATTTATGAAATCCGATTCCGTGGAGGGCAGCCGGGTCACCGCTGCGGTGCAGCTGCAGGCCCTGGCCCATCCCCAGGTGAGCATTTCCTTCCTCCGGGACGGCAAGCAGGTGCTCTCCACCCCGGGGGGCGGCTCCCTGCAATCGGCGGTATACTGCGTGTATGGCCGGGAATTCGCCGACATGGCCCAGGTGCAGAGCAAGTGGGACGGCTACCAGCTGACGGGCTACGTGTCCAGACCTACCCAGGCCAGGCCCAGCCGGAATCTGCAAACCTTTTTCGTCAACAACCGGCCGGTCAAATCCCGGCTGCTCATTTCCGCCCTGGAGGAAGCCTACCGGAATCAACTGATGGTGGGCAAATTCCCCGCCTGTGTTCTCCATCTGGAGCTGCCCGCCACAGCGGTGGATGTGAACGTGCACCCGGCAAAAACCGAGGTAAAATTCTTAAATGAAAAAACCGCCTTCGACTGCGTGCACTACGGTGTCCTGGCGGCGCTGAACAAAACCCCGGACCGGCCCAATCTCCGGTTTACCCAAACGGCCAAGGCAGAGGTGCAGCCCGCCCAAACGCCAGCCCAGCCGGAGAAAAGCGCCAAGGCCGCCGCTCCCAGGCAGGATTTTTACCGCACCATGACCCCGGCGGAATTCAAAACCTTTTCCGCCGCCCTTTCGGATGCCCCAAAGCCCAGGCAGGAGGCCGCAGCCGCCACTGCAAGGCTGGTGCAGCAGGAGGCAAAGGAGCCGCCCGTCCTCCATTCTCCGGTGATGCTCCCCGGAATGGAAATCACCATCCCCCGGCCCCCGGAGCCGGTGACGCCCCAGGCCGCTCCCCCGAAGCCGGAACCGAAGCCCATGGCTGCGCCGGTTCCGGAGCCGGTGCAGGAGAAAATGGAGCTTCCCAGCCAGCCCCAGTGGCGGATGGTGGGGGAATTATACCGCAGCTACATCCTGGTGGAGCAGGGGGAAGAGGCCTTCCTCATCGACAAGCACGCCGCCCACGAGCGGATCCTCTTTGAAAAATTAAAATCCAACCAGGAGGCCATCTCCGGCCAGCAGCTGCTCTCCCCCATCCCCGTGCGCCTCAATCCCACGGCCGCCGCCGAGCTGCTGGCAAATAAGGACATGCTGGAGGAATTGGGCTTTGAAATCGAGGAATTCGGGGAAAACACCGTGCTTTTGCGGCAGATTCCCATGGATTTAAGCCCTGACGATGCCGCCCAGGCGGTAGAATCCCTCTCCGCCGACCTGCTGAATGGCCGCCGGGAGCACAAGGACACCGTACGGGACGAGCTATTACATACCGTCGCCTGCAAGGCCGCCATCAAGGCAGGATGGGTCAGCGACGAACAGGAGCTTCTCGCCATCGTCAAAGAAGTCATGAAAAGAGACGATCTGAAATACTGCCCCCACGGGAGGCCCATCTGCGTATCCTTGAGCAAAAAGCAGCTGGAAAAGCAGTTTAAAAGGACATGAGAAATTGGAATTTGGCAGGATGTTCCGCCCGTTCCAATAAACACCCTGGTTCGTCCGATGGTAACGCGCCAGATTTTGCGTAGGGAATGCATTCATGCATTCCGAAAGGTGACGATTTTGAGGTGGTACGTTGAATGGTATCAGGTTGGACGAAACTGTAGGGAATGGGCTTGCTCATTCCATCGGCGAAGCCGCTTTTGCGGATGTTTTTATCAGGAATTCGGTTGGATATTCGGATAACTTGACCCTTTGTCAAATAACTGGGTGCGGTAATTCCGCTTCGCGGTCGGAACGGATAAATCGGTTCCCTACGCACACGTTGGAAGACATCCCTTTCAACGAACCCTGCAAATTCCACTTTACCGGAAGGCTGTGACCCTATGAATTCAATCATCTGTATCGCCGGGCCCACGGCCTCCGGGAAGACTGCCCTGGCAGTGGAGCTGGCAAAGGAATTAAACGGCGAGGTGGTGTCCTGCGACTCCATGCAGGTGTACCGCCGCATGGACATCGGCACCGCCAAGCCCACCACCGATGAAATGCAGGGAATCCCCCACCACATGATTGACGTGGCGGAGCCGGATGAAGATTTCTCCGTCAGCCGCTACTGCAATCTGGCCGCTCCAATCGTGGAAGATATCGTTTCCCGGGGCAAAACCGCCGTCATCGCCGGGGGCACCGGGCTTTACATGGACGCTCTGATTCAGGGCAACGACTTTGCCCCTTTCCCCTCCACCGGTGTGCGGGAAAAATTGGAGCAGGAGGCCCGGGCGCAGGGCATCCAGGTGCTCTATGACCGGCTGAAATCCATCGACCCGGAGGCTGCGGGAAGGCTTCATCTGTCGGACCAAAAGCGCATCATCCGGGCTCTGGAAGTCTACCTGGAAACCGGCGAGACCATCACGGAGCACAACCGGAAAACCCAATTGCTTCCGCCCCGGTTTTCCCCAATCTGGCTGGGGCTGGATTTTGAAAACCGGGCAGAGCTGTATGAGCGCATCGACCGCCGGGTGGGAATCATGCTGGAACAGGGCCTGATTGGGGAAATCCAAGGCCTTTTATCCTCCGGCATCCCGGAAAAGTGCACCGCCATGCAGGCCATCGGCTACAAGGAATTCGTGGCCGCCCTGAATGGGGAATGCACCCTGGAAGAGGCCGCCGACCAGGTGCGCCAGTCCTCCCGCCGCTACGCCAAGCGGCAGCTGACCTGGTTCCGCAGGAACAAAAGCATCCATTGGCTCACCAGAAAGCCAGGCCAGGACGGAGGGGAAATTCTCACCCAGGCCCGACAGCTTTTGCAGGAAAACGACAGCTGGAATGTGATAGCATATGGATACCCTTGAAGAAAGAAGGTATACATATGACAGAACAAGTGAATTTACAGGATGCCATTTTAAAGGAGGTGCGCCGGGACAAGGTACCGGTAACCCTTTTTCTCATGAATGGCTTCCAGCTCCGGGGCACCATCACCGGCTACGACAGCTTTGTGGTGGTACTGGTGACGGATGGGCGACAGCAAATGATTTACAAGCACGCCATCTCCACCCTTGCCCCCATTCGGCCCTTGAAGGCCGCTGCTGCCACGTAATTCCATCAAAAAGCGGCGGGCACCCCGCCGTTTTTTCGTTATCCAGAAAGAGAGGTTATTTTATGGCCACCATAGAGACCCAGCGGCTGATTCTCCGATCTTTTGAGGAAAAGGACTACGACGACCTGTATGAATTTCTCTCCCAGCGGCGGGAGGCCCAGTTCGAGGCCTACCCAGGCATCACCTATGAAAACGGCCGGGAGCACCTGAAATACCGGCTGGGAAGCGGCGACTTTTTCGCCCTGGAGCTGAAACAAACCGGCAAGGTCATCGGAAATGTGTACTACGGCGCCCGGGATTTTCACGCCCGGGAAATTGGGTATATTGTAAATCAGGATCACCAGCGCCGGGGCTATGCCAAAGAGGCCCTGACCGCCGTGCTGGCCTGGGGCTTTGAGCAGGGGCTCCACCGGGCCTATGCCGAGTGCGACCCCAGAAACGAATGCTCCTGGCGGCTTTTGGAAAAAATGGGCTTCCGGCGGGAGGCCCTGCTGCGGCAGAATGTGTGGTTCCAAAAGGACTCAGCAGGCAGCCCTCTCTGGCAGGATACCTATGTGTATGCCATGCTTTTGGAGGATTTTGAAAAGCAGGGATTTGGCAGATAAATTGGTGTTTGGCGAGTTTGTTGAATTGAAAATGTTTCAACGTGTGCGTAGGGAACGGATTTATCCGTTCCGAAACGTCGGTTAACCTCCGAGGTTCGCCCAATGTTACAAAACTTTAGTACCAACCGCCAATCCCCCCCGGCTCTGATCCCCCCTGACCCCCTTTACACAAGGGGGTCAGGGTGCACTGCAAACCGAAGTATTGTACCATTCAACGAACTGCGGTGATGATCGGAGGTTTCGGAACGGATAAATCCGTTCCCTACGAAGCATCTCGTCAGATTCCAATTTGTCAAAAACAGAAACAGCATTTTAAAGATCACAAACACAGAAAGGAACGCAATATGTCGATTGCAGAAAATGTATCCCGCATTCGCCAGGAAATCAACCGGGCTGCCATTGCCGCCGGGCGGGACCCCGGTGAAATCCGGCTCTGCGCCGCCACCAAGATGAATAGCGCCGATGCCGTCCGCCAGGCCATCGCCGCCGGGGTGGACTGCTGCGGCGAAAACCGGGTGCAGGAGCTCACCGAAAAGCTTTCTCAAGATGCCTACCGGGGCGCCCCGGTGCATTTCATCGGCCATCTGCAAACCAACAAGGTCCGCCAGGTGGTTGGCAAGGTAGACCTGATTCAGAGCGTGGACAGCCTGCGCCTGCTCCGTGCCATCAACGCCGAGGCCGCCAAGCAGGGCATTGTCCAGTCCGTTTTGCTGGAGGTGAACATCGGCCAGGAGGAAAGCAAGTCCGGCTTCCTGGCAGAGGAAATTCCGGATTTACCGGAAAAATGTGGCGAATTCTCGAACATATGTATCAAAGGGCTCATGGCAATCCCGCCCATTTCCCATAATTCGGGAGATAATGTAAAATTTTTTCAAAAAATGAGCCAATTATATGTTGACATACGGAGGAAAAAATACGATAATGTGATGGTGGACTGTTTGTCCATGGGAATGTCCGATGATTTCACCGATGCAGTGAGATGGGGCAGCACCATGGTCCGTGTTGGTACCGCGATTTTTGGTGCCCGGAATTATGCGCCATGAGACATCTATTGTGATGTGAACATACAGGAGGAGAAAAAGAAAATGAGTTTTTGGGATAACGTAAAGAAATTTACCCAGCCCTATGCCGATGATGATTACGATGATTACGACGAGGAAGAGGAAGAATCCGCCGACCAGTACGACGAGCCTGAAGAGCGTCCCGCTCGCCGTCCTTCCCGCCGCACCACCGCTCCCGCTCCTGCCCCCGCCCCGGCGGAGGAGCCCAGCGAGGAAGACGACTTTGGCTTTGGTGCTGCTCCCTTGATGAGCTCCCCCAGCTCCAACCTGTCCGGCAGCGGTTTTTCCGGCCAGGTGCTGAACATGAATTCTTCCGCTTCCGTTTCCAACAAGCAGGAGGTGGTGCTGTTCCGGCCCAACACCTTCAACGACACCTCCAAGGCTGCCGATGACCTCCGCAGCCGCAAGGCCGTCATTGTTAACATGGAAAACGTGGACAAGGCCATGGCCCGTCGTGTTGTGGATTTCCTGTCCGGCTGCGTCTACGCGCTGGACGGCGACGTGAAGAAGATTGCCCAGTCCGCCTATCTGTTCTGCCCTCATAACATGGACATCGTGGGCGACCTGGAAACCCTCCAGGCCGAGGTGGAAAGCTACATCTGATTTTCTTAACAGATATAATATATTTCCGAAAGGAGAAACAACATGATTACTCCGCAGCAAATTGATCAGATTTCCTTCAGCCAGGCCCGCCATGGCTATGACATGGAGCAGGTGGATAAGATTCTGGAGCCTCTGACCGAGGATTACGTGGCCCTCTACAAAGAGAACGCCCTGCTGAAAAGCAAAATGCGTGTCCTGGTGGGCAAGCTGGAAGAATACCGCAAGAACGAAGCTGCCGCCAAGGACGCTCTGGACAGTGCCAAGCGCTCCGCCGAGCAGATGATGCAGGAAGCCGAGGCCAAATGCGCCCAGATGATGCGCCAGGCCCAGGCCGCCGCTGCTGCCGTTCCCGCTGCCCCCGCCGCCCCCGCTGCTAAGGCTCCCAGCGCCGACGCTTTCGTTGCCGTTGAGAATGCCCGGGTTGCCGAGGCCCGGAAGACTGCCGCCGCCCGGATCACCGAGATTCAGACCCAGATGCAGCAGTGCATTCAGGCTCTGGACCGGATCAAGAACGCCAACGTCACTCCTGCTGCCGCCAAGGCTCCCGCCGCAGCCCCCGCAGCTCCTGCTGCCGCTCCTGCCGAGGCTCCCAAGGCTGCTCCTAAAAAGGCCGCGGATGTGTACGACAGTGAGGCCGTGGCCGGTGAAATCTCCCAGAGCTTAGAGGCCATGGTGGGCACCACCAACGATACCGCCCCCAAGGCTGCCCCCCAGCATCCCACCCGGGATACCTCCACCAGCCGTTTTTCCACTCTGAACCTGCAGTTCGGTCGGAATTACGACCCCACTCAGAAATAATTTCCCTTTTCATATCCCCAACGCCATTACGAGGACAGGAACAGCGGAACATAGCCTCCAGAGAGCTGCCGGCAGGTGCAAGGCAGCAGGCAACGTCCGCCGGTTTATCCCCTCCACGCCGCGCAAAGAACCTCCCGCTGGGAGCAGTAGACTGCGCCGGGTTTCGCGCCCGTTACAGCGCCTTTCGAGTGTCGGCTTTTCGCCGGAACAAGAGTGGTACCGCAGAGGTTTTTTCATCGCCTTTGTCTCTTATTTCCAAGGGACAAGGGCGATGTTTTTCTTCCCAACGGAAGGTGTGTGCGTAGGGAATGCATTTATGCATTCCGCTGCCTTCCATCGTGGGAAATATGACCATTACCATCCGACGAACCCTGGCGGTTTACCGGCCTTGGCGGAACGGATAAATCCATTCCCTACAGAGCGTACCGGAAAGCGGCGATTTTGCTTTTTTTCTCACAAATATTCAGAAAGGATCGATATCTATGGACTATAAAAACACCATCATCACCCCAAAGACCGACTTTCCCATGAAGGCCGGCCTGCCCGCCCGGGAGCCCGGGATGCTTAAGCAGTGGCAGGACATGGACCTTTACAACGCCATGCTGGAAAAGAACAAAGGCCTGCCGCCCTTTGTGCTCCACGACGGCCCTCCTTTCTCCAATGGCTATATCCACATGGGCCACGCCCTGAACAAAACCCTGAAGGACTTCATCGTCCGCTCCCATGCCATGATGGGCTATTACACCCCCTACGTCCCCGGCTGGGATAACCACGGTCTGCCCATCGAGCGGGCCATTGAAACCTCCAAAAAGAAGCTGAACAAGGATATGTCCGTCACCGAGTTCCGCAACGCCTGCGAGGACTTCGCCCAGGACTTCATCAACAAGCAGCGGGACGGCTTCAAGCGCCTGGGCGTGGTGGGCGACTGGGAGCACCCCTACCGCACCATGGATAAGCATTTCGAGGCCCAGGAGGTCAAGGTCTTTGGCCGGATGTTCGACAAGGGCTACATCTATAAGGGCCTGAAGCCCGTGTCCTGGTGCCCCAACTGCGTCACCGCTGTGGCTGAGGCGGACATCGAGTATAAGGACGACCCCTGCACCACCGTGTATGTGAAATTCCCCGTGTTGGACGATATGGGCAAGCTCTCCCAGTTCGATCTGAGCCGCGCCTACTTCGTGATCTGGACCACCACCATCTGGACCCTGCCCGGCAACATGGCCATCTGCCTGCACCCCAGAGAATCCTACGCCCTCATCAAGGCAGACAATGGCGAAACCTACATCATGGCCGAGGCCCTGATGGACAAGGTCATGAAAATCGGCGGCATCGAACACTATGAGGTCCTGGCCACCTACCCCGGTCAGTTCTTTGAGCACATGACAGCAAAGCATCCCTTCCTGGACAAAACCTCCAAGCTGGTGAACGCCGAGTACGTCACCATGGACTCCGGTACCGGCTGCGTCCACACCGCCCCCGGCTTCGGCGCGGACGACTATGTGACCTGCATGCGCTACGGCATGGATTTGATTGTCCCCGTGGATGACTATGGCCGCCACACGGAGTACGCCGGCAAGTACGCCGGTCTCAAGACCGAGGAGTCCAATCCCATCATTCTGGAGGACATGCGCCAGAGCGGCATGCTCTTCGCCTCCGAGGACATTGTCCACTCCTACCCCCACCACGACCGGTGCAAGAAGCCCGTGATCTTCCGGGCCACCCCCCAGTGGTTCTGCTCCGTGGAATCCTTTAAGGACAAGGCCATCCAGGCCATCGAGAACGTCCAGTGGTATCCCGCCTGGGGCGGCGAGCGGATGGTGAGCATGATTCGGGAGCGGGCCGACTGGTGCATCTCCCGGCAGCGCCGCTGGGGTCTGCCCATCCCCGTGTTCTATTGCGAAAGCTGCGGCAAGCCCGTGTCCACCCCGGAATCCATCGCAAAGATTTCCGCCCTGTTCGATGAATACGGCTCTAACATCTGGTTCCAAAAGGAGGCCATGGAGCTGATCCCAGAGGGCTTCACCTGCCCCCATTGCGGCGGCAAGACCTTCACCAAGGAAAAAGACACCCTGGACTGCTGGTTCGACTCCGGCTCCACCCACTATGCCTCCCTGATGAAGGACCATCCCGATCTCTGGCCCGCCGATGTGTATCTGGAAGGCGCGGACCAGTACCGCGGCTGGTTCCAGTCCTCCCTGCTGACCTCCGTTGGCGCTCTGGACCAGGGTGCGCCCTTTAAGCAGGTGCTGACCCACGGCTGGACCGTGGACGGCCAGGGCCGGGCCATGCACAAGTCCCTGGGCAACGGCGTGGACCCCGCCGACCTGATCAAAGAATACGGCGCGGACATCGTGCGCCTCTGGGCCGCCTCCTCCGACTACCATGCGGATGTGCGCTGCTCCAAGGAAATCTTCAAGCAGATCGCCCAGAACTACCTGAAATTCCGCAACACCGCCCGGTACTGCCTGGGCAACCTGAACGAGTTCGACCCCAACCATCTGGTGCCCGCCGAGGAAATGGAGGAGCTGGATAAGTGGGCCCTGACCAAGCTGAATGAGCTGATCGCCGTCTGCCGCAAGGCCTACAACGGCTATGAATTCCACATGGTCACCCACGCCATCAACGATTTCTGCGTGGTGGAGCTGTCCAGCTTCTACCTGGACATCCTGAAAGACCGGCTCTACTGCGAGGAAAAGGACGGCCTGCGCCGCCGCTCCGCCCAGACCGCCCTGTATCTCATTGTGGATGCCATGGCCAAGCTCTTCGCCCCCATCCTGGCCTTCACCTGCGACGAAATCTGGCAGGCCATGCCCCATCGGGAGGGGGACGACGCCCGGAATATCCTGCTGAACCAGATGCCCGAAGACTGCGCCGCCTACGTCCTCAGCGACGAGAAGATGGCCCGGTGGGATACCGTCATCAAGCTGCGCCAGGATGTAAACGGTGTGCTGGAAAAGGCCCGGGCCGATAAGCGCATCGGCAAGGCCCTGGAGGCCCACGTGACCCTGGAAACCGCCGACGAGGCCCTGAAAAAGGCCTGCGAGGGTGTGAACCTGGCGGAGATTTTCATCGTCTCCAACTGTGCCTGGGGCACCCCTGAGGAAGGTGCCGAGGTGGCCGCCGGTGTGAACTTCCCCGGACTCACCGTGGGCGTGTCCGAAGCCAAGGGTGTGAAGTGCCCCCGCTGCTGGATGCATTCTGAAAACGCCAATGCCGAGGGCCTCTGCCCCCGCTGCGCCGCCGTCATCTCCAAGCTGGATATCCAACTTTGACCATCATCCCTCCCCCCACCCGGGGGAGGGATTTTTGGCGTGCCTGCCGCCTTGGCAAAAAATTTCGCATTTTCAGAAATAATGCTTGACATTTTGAAAACCCGTGGTATAATACTATCGTTCCGCGTGAGTCGCCGGTATAGCTCAGTCGGTAGAGCAGCTGATTTGTAATCAGCAGGTCGGGGGTTCGAGTCCGTCTACCGGCTCCAGCGTTCTCTCGGACAAATTAAATATGGGGGAATTCCCGAGTGGCCAAAGGGGACAGACTGTAAATCTGCTGCTTATCGCTTCGGTGGTTCGAATCCACCTTCCCCCACCAAATAAGCACCGTAATTTTGATACCAAGATTACGGTGCTTATTTTTGTTTATTTACGCAAAAACCAGGTTTTTTCAATATTTTTGTGCGAAATTCAGAGCCGCTGTGGTGTTGAGCCACAGCGGTCGTTCTTGTTAATAGGAGGATTGTCACCTTTTAGCGGCTACAAATCGTGTGAAAGATGGGCAATCGTGTGAAAGATAGGTAAATCGTGTGAAAGATGGTTCCTAACACAATATCGCTCTTATAGAACTAGTATTCACCCCTATGGATTCTGTATGCCTCGTTGCGTCCACGATATAATTATTTCAGAACAAAAACTAGTTCTGAAAGGAGGTATTCTCGTGGATTTGAGTGCAATCGGCAGCAGAATTAAGGTCGCCAGAGAGCGGAAACATTTCACACAGGAAGATCTGGCAGCCATCGTCGATCTCAGCCCGACACACATCAGCGTCATCGAGCGTGGTGTAAAACCTCCTAAACTGGCCACTCTGGTCGCTATCGCAAACGCCCTGGATGTATCAGCGGATACGCTGCTGCAGGATGTTGTGGAGCGGTCTGAGGAAGGTGTTTTCAATGAACTCGCAGCTGACATTATGAAGTTGCCTGTCAAGGAACGAAACAAAATCATCAACGCCATCCGTGCCTTAACGGAATAATGCTTTGGAAGGGAGCCCTACGGCTTCCTTCTTTTTTGTTTTTCTCCCATGATATGACAGATTTCGACACAGCTTATCGTTTATACTAGTTCTATAAGAACTAGTTTCTAATTCCAATAGACTAGTTCTGAGCAACTGTGGCCACGGTTGAAGCAACTACAAAAAGGATGGTTATTATGAAAACACTAAACGAAATCGTGCAGGCTATCACCAGTCCAAGTATACTTGATGAGCTGGCCGAATTGATTCGCGCCCATGATAAAACCTTCCCCCAGGAAGAAACAATCTAAGGGTGCGCAGGGTTCCAAGAAAGCTATGGACAGAGCTTCCGGCAGCGGTGTGTTTGCTCGAGACCCGGATGCCCAGCTGGATTTGACACCTCTGGAAATGACAGAAGAGATCAAGAATTTTATCCAGGACGGAAATGCTACTGCCTGGAGGATGGAGAGCAGCTTACGGGAATTCCCCAATATCATCCCTGTCAACCTATGGTTCGATTATCCCATCCATCGCATGGACAACAACAATCAGTTGGAGCATGCGTTCACCGAAGGCAGTGCGATGAGTAATCTTGCCAAGAGCAGTAAGTATTCCCGTAAAGATGATCGTCGTGATTCCGTTGAGACAGCCTTCCAGATTCTGAGTATGACTCCCCCTGTCACGGTGGAAGCTATGGCCAAATACTTTGGAAAAACCACCCGGTGCATCCGTGAATGGCTGAAAGAAATGGACGATGTGTTCTGGTATAAAGGCGGGATTATTGGCCGGATCGAGGAGCTTCCGTAGGAAGAAAATATCGGTTTTCTTCTGGAAGAAGAAATCGGGCTTATATAAAGAGATTACGTTTCCGTTGTGTTCCTTGTGTGGGAAGGGCTAAAAGCCCGCCCTTCCCCACAAGAGAGCACAAACACCCGCCAGATTTCAGCCGAACAGAAAGGATTCAAAATGCAGTTTTTTATCGCAATGACCCCCCCAACTTCCACAGCTCAGATGAAGAAGATTCGTGTTGTGAAGGGAAAGCCAATTCTCTATGATCCTCCCGCTGTAAAGGAGGCACGGAATACATTGAACGCATATCTGTCTGTAAATAAACCCGTCGAGCCCTTCATTGGAGCCATCAGTCTGCGGGTGCTGTGGCTGTTCCCAAGGGGAAAGACACACCAGAACGGAGAATGGCGGATCACCAAGCCAGACACAGATAACCTCCAGAAGCTCCTTAAGGACTGTATGACAAAGTGTGGCTTCTGGAAGGATGATGCTCAGGTCGCCAGAGAAATCATAGAAAAGCGCTGGGCGGATGAGCCCTGCGGCATTTACATCGAAATCGAAAAATTGGAGGAATGAATATGAGTTATAATTATTACCGGAACAGTGAAGGATTCCGCGACCCCACTGCGGGAGCCGCCATTGCCAATGTTATGAGGGAGCAGAAGGCTGCAAGGCAGGCCATGCGCAGCAAGGAAAACAATCGAGTACGGTCCAGAAAGCGTCGAAGAGAGAATCGTCGGTGCAAGCGTCAAATGGAGGCTGCGCGTCTTGGCAGGCGGACTGTTTATGAAAATAAGGGAGATCTGGAATGACGCCCTATCAAAGACTTGCCAACGCGATTGTGGAGCAGGCCGCCAAAGACTACCGAAGCGCATTAAAAGCCTTGGCTCGAGATAGCGATAATGCGTACATCCAGGATGAAGTGAAGAGCTTAGAGCGTTTCTTTCGATCGCGTTGGTATGGAATTTTGACAAATGTGGACGGAGATTATCTCATAGACAAACTGAGAGAGGAGGCGAAAATGTGAGTATTATGTGGAATTACCTGGACAAGCGGAAGGCTGCGGTGGACGCCCTTAAGGACTTCGGTAGTATGGAATTTATTCTTGCGCATACAGATGAAGCAGTGAAAAATGAGTATCTCAAGATGGAGGGGGTGGGTAGTCCCTCCATGAGCGGGATGCCATCCAGTCATAACCCGGGGGCAGGTGAAGATCGCATCATCAACAGCATTGAGGAAATTGATGTACTCAAGGAAAGATACCGCCAGGCTCTGGAGTACATGGCATGGTTCAAACCAGCCTGGGAAAAACTTACCGCTGAGGAAAGAGATGTCTTGGACTGCTTTTATGCTGATGATGATAGCGGCGCAGTATATACCATCTGCAACCGCTACGGGATTGAGCGGACTTCGGCTTATAAAAAAAAGAATCGTGCCTTGGACAAGTTGGTAATTCAGCTTTATGGAAAGCAATAATGTCCAAAATCGCGGACGACAAACATTGCGGAATATGATATACTAAGAGCATGAAAAAGGGCCTTGGAGGAGCAATCCTCCAGGGCTTTTTTACTGCCCTGAAAGGAGGCGTTCCGTATGCCAAGAAAGCCAAAGCATCCCTGTGCTTACCCCGGGTGCCCGGAGCTTACCGACCGTCGTTATTGTGAAATACATCAGAAACTGACCAACAAGCAGTACGAACGGTACGGCAGAGACCCTAACACGAAGAAGCGTTACGGCAGAGCGTGGAAACGGATTCGTGACAGCTATGCTTCTGAGCATCCCTTCTGTGAGCGGTGCTACAAGGAAGGAAAGCTGATGAATTGCTGAGTTCTTTTGCTGTTTATCTTTGTATTCTTTGGATGTTATAAACATCGTGGTTGCTAAGCAAACAAATGTTATCGGCATTATAATATCTGTTGAAAGAGCCTTTGTTAAACGCCATTACTATCACTGAAGTTCCCTGCCCTCAGTGCGGGGCCGGGGTGGAGGTCTTTATCCGGGACGGTTCCCTGGCGGCGGATGCCGTCTGCGACGCCTGCGGCCATATGATCCCTGCAGGCACCAACATAGGAGGGTAAGCCTTTGACACACCAACAACCAACCACCAACCGCGCCTTTCAGGAGATGCGGAAGCCGGCTCTGGACCGGCTGGCAGACCGGGTGCCGGAGGAACTCTCGGCCCGGACGGGTATCCCTTTTGACCGGCAGCGGCAGGTATTTTCCCTGTCCAGCCTGGGCCGGAACATGGAAATTGACTATCCCGGCTATGAAATTCGCCCGGCGGTGGACGACTGGCACCACTTGCTAATCCTACACTACCTGGACCTGGCCGATGGGACACCTTTGAGCCATCAGTTGATGGCCTTTGGGGACCTGCCCAGTGGCATGGTCCGGGGTGGAGGCTTCGACCGGCAAAGCGAGCAGGATCTTGGCCTGCGCCTGGGCCATGCGCCCCAGGCGCAAGTGGAAAGGGCCTGCCGGGCCTTGGGAGGCGTCCTGACGCCGTCCAACGCCGACGTCTGTGCTGTCTTCTCCCTGTTTCCTAATTATCCCATCACGCTGAAACTCTGGTTTGCCGATGAGGAGATCCCTGGCAGCGGACGACTGTTCCTGGACCGGAGCGCTTCCCACTATCTGACGGTAGAGGACGCCGTCACCGCTGGCTCCGTTCTGATGGAGACCCTGGTTCAAGAGCTGAATGCCCACTGCTGAATGAAGCCGGAATGGCCGCTGCGGCCATTCCGGCTTCTTGATCGGTTCAGGGAATGTACTTCATTCCCCACTGAGAGATTGCATAAAAAATCGGCAGTAGATCTCGCCCTTTCTCGGTGAGGGAGTACTCCACTCGCAGAGGCATTTCATTATATTGGATACGTTGAACCAATTCATCCGCTTCCAGTTCTTTCAGGGCGTTGGTCAAAGCTGTGTTGGTAATGGGTTTGAGAACTTTTTTCAGTTCTCCAAACCGCATGGGACACTGGATGCACAGTTCATAAAGAATTTGAAGTTTCCATTTGCCCTGCAACATTTGAACCACCGGCGTGACCGGGCAGTTTCCATCATCGGTTAGAATGACACTGCCAACCTTTTCTTTGAATTCTTCATAAGTCATAATTGGATCATTCCTCGTCTTTTGCAGTATATTTTTTGATACCAGGTACAAATTATTTGCGTACTTGAACAAAAATTGCTATCTGATATAATTAATATATCACTGGTTGGCCATGCAGTCAACGACTGAAATTTCTTAGAAAGGTCTGAATGACATGAAAGAACTGAACATTATGGAGGCTACTGTTCTGACCTCCCCCAATCCACTGACACTGATCTGCTCTAAAAAGGAGGACGGTTCTACGAACCTGGCTCCCATTTGCTTTGTGTCTTACCTCTCCTTCAATCCGCC
>JAQYLT010000080.1 GCA_028719885.1 Bacillota bacterium | reverse complement strand
TGATTGTAGCCCGCCCAAAAGGAATATCATTTTCTGCTGTAAATCCGCAAAGAGTGTAATTTGTGGTATGGACATCCATCCCGATGTATGCTATAGTATTCATGGTGACCTCTCCTTTGTATGTGGTAATCCCTGTGCTATTGGGTGCATCTTTAGTTTACAGGTAAATCCACGTTTTTACAATGGGGAGGTCACTTCATATTATCTACGAAACATTTCTGCAAATTCCAATTCATCCGTCTCTCAACCTGCAAGTCCGAAAGGAGAAAGAAACATGTCCTATTCTATTTTCGTGGATGGCAGCTCCAATCTGCCCGGCTCCGTGCTTCAACAGCTGGACATCCGCATTCTGCCCTGCAGCTATACCATCGGCGGGAAGCCCAGCACCTACAATGGGAATCTTTCCAGCTTCAACGCCCATGAGTATTATGAAATGCTCCGCCAGGGAGGCAAGGTCCAGACCAGCCTGCTGAACACCCAGCTCTTTGTGGATGCCTTCCGTCCGGAGCTGGAGCAGGGACGGGATGTGCTGTATTTCTCCATGTCCAGCGGCATCAGCGGCACCTGCCAGGCGGGAAAAATTGCGGCGGAGGAGCTGCATGAGGAATTCCCGGAGCGCACCGTCCGGGTGATTGATTCCCTGGGGGCGGGCTTCGGCACCGGCCTCATGGCCTGCAAGGCGGCGGACCTGCGTGCAGAGGGCAAAACCGCCGCTGAAACTGCGGATTTTCTGGACGAGGATGCCCACCGGATGCTTCAGTTCTTCACCGTGGACGATTTGAACTTCCTGAAACGGACCGGCCGGGTGTCCGGCGCCACCGCCATGATCGGCACCGTGCTGAACATCAAGCCCGTGCTCTGGGGGGACACCACCGGACATATCACCGCCCGGAGCAAGCAGCGGGGCCGGAAAAAAGCCCTGGCAGCCATCGTGGAGGAATACAAAAATTCCGTCATCGACTCCGGGAATCAGCGGGTGGCCATCTCCCACGGCGACTGTGAGGAAGAGGCCCTGCGCCTGGCGGAGATGATTCGGGAGGCGGCCGCACCCAAGGAGCTGATCATCGCCCCCCACGAGCCCTTCACTGGCGCCCATGTGGGTCCGGGTATGCTGGCGCTGTTTTTCCACGGCAAGAAGAGAACAGAAATTTGAATACAAAAAGGGGGCTTTTTCAGTCCCCTTTTCTTATTCCTAATTCAATTGATAGAGCAAAGCCAGGCCCTTGCGAGTCATGTCCGGGTCGAAAACGTGCTCATGGCGCAGCAAATGGGTGACGTACTTCCCGCCGCCGCCGGTGAGCAGCAGGGTCACCGGGGTGCCCAGCTCCTCCTCGATGGAGGCAACCAGGCCGTCGATCATGGCGGCGGTGCCTGCAACAGCCCCGGAGAGCATACACTCCGCCGTGTTCTTTCCCACAATTTTCTCTGGGATTTCCAGCTCCAGCTGGGGCAGCTGTGCCGCCCGCTGATGGAGGGCATTCAGGCAGGTCTGCAAGCCGGCGCAGATGATGCCCCCGGCGAAGATTTTCCCCGGCAGCACCAGATTCAAGGTCGTTGCCGTGCCCAGGTCCGCGGTGACCGCCGGCAAGGGAAAATGCTCCGCCGCCCAGGCTGCATCCACCAATCGGTCCCGGCCCACCTTGTCCGGCTCCGGCACATCCACCGTCAGTCCGGTTTTGGTCTCCGGCCCCACCACCATGGGCATTTTTCCCAGGATATCTCCCGCGGCCTGGCAGACGGCCTGGGTGATCTGGGGCACCACGCTGGAAAGAATGGCCCCCTGGCACTGCCTGCCCTGCAAAATGGGCCGCAGCAGCTGGGTGTATTCCGAAACGCCGTAGCTTCGGTTGGTCTCCACCTCCCCGGTGAAGAGAATCCGGTCCTGCTCTATCCCGGCCAGCACCGCCGTGCTGTTGCCGATGTCAATGACAATAATCATAGGAATCCCTGCTTTGTATGAATCTGGCGCTATTATAACCCCCGGTGCACCGATTTGGCAAATACTTTTCTGAAATCGGTTGCCAAATGGGAATAATTTTGGTATACTTTCTAAAATACGGATGGATTTTTCGGGACAAATCGGTAAATTGTTATCCGGCAAAAATCGGCGGCGCTGCGGCGCCGTGGAAATCAGGTGTGATTTTTATGGAGAAATTAACCGGAAAAACGGTGGTTCTGGGCATCACCGGGGGCATTGCCGCCTACAAAATGGCCAACGTGGCCAGCGCCCTGAAAAAAACCGGGGCGGATGTCCATGTGATTATGACAAAGAACGCCACCCAGTTCATCACCCCCCTGACCTTTGAGACGCTGACCAACAACCGGTGCATGGTAGACACCTTCGACCGGAATTTCCAGTACGACGTTGCCCACATCTCCCTGGCCAAGGCAGCGGACTTGATACTCATTGCCCCTGCCACCGCCAACGTGATTGCCAAGCTCGCCCACGGGCAGGCGGACGACATGCTCACCACCACGGTGCTGGCTGCCAAGTGCAAAAAGCTGGTGGCCCCGGCCATGAACACCGCCATGCTGGAAAATCCCATCACCCAGGACAATCTGAAACGCCTGGAGCACTATGGCTTTGGAATCATTCAGCCCACCGTGGGGCTGCTGGCCTGCAAGGATGTGGGAAGCGGAAAGCTGCCGGAGCCGGAGGTTCTGGTGGATGCCGTTCTCCGGGAGCTGGCCAGGGAAAAGGACCTGTTGGGGGTCCATGTCACCGTCACCGCCGGGCCCACCCAGGAGAGCCTGGACCCGGTGCGGTTCCTCACCAACCATTCCTCGGGAAAAATGGGCTATGCCATCGCCCGGGAGGCCATGCTGAGGGGCGCGGAGGTCACCCTGATTTCCGGCCCGGTGTCCTTGACGCCGGTGGACGGGGTGAAGCTGGTGCCGATCGTCACCGCCCAGGACATGCTGGAGGCCGTGCAGAAGACGCTGCCGGAGACGGACATCCTCATCAAGGCCGCCGCTGTGGCCGACTACCGGCCCAGCACCGTAGCGGATGAAAAGCTGAAAAAGAAAGACGGGGAGCTGTCCATCCCTCTGGATCGCACGGCGGACATTCTGGCCTGGGTCAGCCAAAACCGGCATGAGGGGCTGTTCGTCTGCGGCTTCTCCATGGAGACGGAGAACATGCTGGAAAACAGCCGGAAGAAGCTCATCAAAAAGAAGCTGGACATGATTGTGGCCAACAATCTGAAAACCCAAGGGGCCGGCTTTGGAGTGGAGACCAATGTGGTCACTCTGATTACCAAGGACACGGTCACGGAGCTGCCCCTCATGGGCAAGGATGAGGTGGCCGGAACGCTGCTGGATGAAATCATGCGCCGCAGGAGCTTGTGAACCAGTTGTACAAAAGGGGCGCATTGTCGGCCAAGATATAAGATACAAGATATCTATCGTGGGTGTAGGGAATGCATTTATGCATTCCGCAATCATTGCACACCGTTTCCTTTCAACGTACCACGGTTGTCAACTGGGCGTTTCGGAACGCATAAATGCGTTCCCTACGAATACAACGGAACAAATACCGTTCATTCACGAAAGAACAATTTAACACCCAATAAGCAAAAAAGGAGTGCGCTGAGTCACAATTACTCAGGCACTCCTTAGTTTGTTATTTCACTTTTTTCTCAAGAAAATGCAGCAGCGGGACGGTGACGGCGGTGGCGATGACGCAGCAGATCACGGCTTCGCCCAGGCCCTGCGCGCCCACCATGGCAATGATCAGCGTGATGGGATTCGCGGCTCCCAGCGCGGCAGCCTTGCTCTGGATAAACTCTGTATTGTAAAACAGCAGCATCATGAAGCCCATGTAGAAGAAGGTGTTCAGCAGGGGTGCCGCCAGAGCGCCGATGCCGCAGCAGAGCTTTTTGTGTCTGGGCAGCAGCTTCTTCACACCCAAGTAGATCAGCCCACAGCACAGACCGCACAGAATCCGGCCGATGACCGCCTGAACGAAATATCCCACAGGGCTGACGTTCATCAGGGCAATACCCAGGGCGCTTTTTCCCTGGACGGCGTTGAGGAAGCTGGTAGCCCCGAAAAGCGCACCCAGCAGCGCACCGGCGGCAGGTCCCAGGAGCATTGCGCCAATGGCCACGGGGATGGTCAAAAGGCTTGCGTTAATGGGACCGATGGGGAGCATACCCAGCGGCGTGTTGGCCATAACCAGCTCCAGCGCAACCAAAAGCGCCAGCTGTGTCAGACTGTGGACGTTGATGCCTTGTTTTTTCATATTCAATTCCTCCTGCTGTCGTTCTTTTGGAAGATACGACGCATTTTTTATTTGCCGCAGGACCCAGGCCGTTTTTGCCGCTGCCGTTTCCGTGGAATACAGCGCGGCTCCGCCCCGGGAGCACAGCGCCCCTATTATAGCATACATTTCCCATTTTTCAAGCTTGACTTTTCCCAGCAGAGGCATTAGTATTAAGGTAAATTGGTGTTTTGCGTAGGGAACGGATTTATCCGTTCCGAAAGGTCGGTAAACATCCATGGTTCGTTGGATGGCAACGGATTGCTTTTTTTAACATTTTTCCATTCAACGTGCACCCCATAAAAACGTTACCGGGTGGAACGGATAAATCCGTTCCCTACGAATCACCTCTACAAAATTCCAATTTACAGTTACACCGACAAGTTCTGATTCCTTATCATATTCAAAAAAGGAGACTTTCCATGAAAAAGGCAAGCATGATTCTTCATAAGGATTTCATCATCGGCAAGGTGGACAAGCGGCTCTATGGCTCCTTCATTGAGCATCTGGGCCGGGCGGTTTACGGCGGCATCTATGAGCCGGGCCACCCGGAGGCGGATGAGCAGGGCTTCCGCAAGGACGTGATCGAAATGGTCAAAAAGCTTGGAGTGCCCCTGGTGCGCTACCCCGGCGGCAGTTTCGTCTCCGGCTTCAACTGGGAGGACAGTGTGGGTCCCCGGGAGCAGCGGCCCAAGCGGCTGGACCTGGCCTGGTTCACCACCGAAACCAACGAGGTGGGCCTCCACGAATTCGCCGACTGGTGCCAGGCGGCCGGCAGCGAAGTGATGTACGCCATCAACCTGGGTACCCGGGGTCCGGAAAACGCCCGGGATATTGTGGAATACGCCAACCATCCCGGCGGCAGTAAATTCTCCGACCTGCGGATCGCCAACGGAAAGAAAGAGCCTCTGGGCATCAAGCTCTGGTGCCTGGGCAACGAGATGGACGGCCCCTGGCAGATCTGCAGCCGCACCGCCAAGGAATACGGCCGGGTGGCCAACGAAGCCTCCAAGCTGATGAAGTGGGTGGACCCCACCATCGAAACCGTGGCCTGCGGCTCCTCCGGCTCCCAAATGCCCACCTTTGGCGACTGGGAACTGGAAATGCTGAATGAATGCTACGAGAACATCGACTATGTGTCCCTCCACCGCTACTACGGCAACCCCACCGGTGACACCCCGAACTTCCTGGCCAGCACCCTAGACATGGACGATTTCATCAAAACCGTGGTGGCCATCTGCGACAGCGTGAAAGGAAAGAAGCACAGCAAGCACACCGTGAACCTGTCCTTTGATGAGTGGAACGTGTGGTATCATTCCCGCCAGCAGGACGAAGAGATCTGGAAACAGGACAAGTGGAACCGGGCTCTGCCCCTGCTGGAGGATATCTACAATTTTGAGGATGCCCTGCTGGTGGGCTCCATGCTCATCACCCTGCTCCGCAACGCCGACCGGGTGAAAATCGCCTGCCTGGCCCAGCTGGTGAACGTCATTGCCCCCATCATGACCAGAAACGGCGGTGGCTGCTGGGCACAGACCATCTTCTTCCCCTTTATGCACGCCGCCCACTTTGGCCGGGGCACTGCCCTGAATACCCTGGTGAGCTGCCCCAGCTACGCCTGCCAGGACCACGACCAGGTGCCCTACATCGACGCCGTGGCCACCCTGGAAGACGACGGCAGCGTCAGCGTGTTCTGCGTCAACCGGGACATGGAAGAGGACTTCCAGCTGGAAATCGACCTGAGCTCCTTCGGCCAGCTCTCCATCAAGGAGCACATTGTCCTCCACCACGACGATGTGAAGGCCATCAACACCGAGGAGCATCCCGATAACGTCAGCCCCGTGGCCGGTCCCGGCGGCACCATGGAAAACGGCAGGGCCAGCATTCGGATTCCCGCCCTGAGCTGGAATGTGATTCGCTTCTGCTGATGGGCATCTGGAATCAATTGTTAACATAACTTGGTTTTTACCCAGAGTTATCCACTCTATACACAAAGTTATCCACATTTTCCACAGAGTTATCCACAGCTTATGCTGTGGATAATTTTTCCCCACAGCCTGTAAAAAGCTGTGGGGAATCGTTTTTTGTTTACAGAACATCGCTGTTGTCAAAGAGCAGCTTGGCGGAGAACACCCGGTGGGCATCCTCTCCGGTGCCAGTGGAGGCGTCCACCTGGAGGATGCAGCCGTCGGACATATCCCAGTTCAGCCGCAGCTCCTGCTGCTCCCTGGCCTCCGCCAGGTAGCAGACGGTGAAATCCGTCACCGTATGGCTTTTGTGGAACTGGCTGGGCAGCAGGTCCGCAATCCAGTCCATGCATTTGGTATTGTTCATATGTCCATTCCGGTCCAGGTCGGTGAAGCTGACGGTCCGCAGCTTGCCCACGCCCAGAGGCTTGGGAATCAGGCCGCCGGGAGCGGGGAGCTCATTGCCCCGGATGGTACCGGCCACCACGATGCCGCTTTTCCCGGGGAGAATCATCTTCCGGGTGTCCAAATCCATGAGCACCCACAATGTGATGCAGCGGAACACCTCGTTGCCCTTGGCATCGTAGGCCACCACATTTCTGGGGAAGGCCGACCGGGTGGTGGGCAGGGGCCAGGTCTCCATCCGGAGGGTCTCTCCCAGGGTGGGCACCCTGGTCACCTGGACCCGGTGCCGGATGACCGCCCAAAAGAGCCGTTGGCTGGCCAGGGTGTCATAATCCAAAGACATGAGGGCGCTGTGCCGGCCGCCCATCTCCTGAGCAAGGTACAGCATCATAGAGGGCTTCATCCGGCCAAAGCAGTCCACATAGGCATCCTCAACGGTAATGTTTTGAACATAAATGGGTTCCATGACAAGACTTCCTTTTTGAAATTATTGATTCGCGGAGCCGGCTTCTTCCAATTCGATATCCGCCTGCATGGTGTAGCCGCCCCGATAGATGACGATGGTCACGGTATCCCCGGCGCTGTAGTGATAGAGCAGGGTTTCCAGGTCCGACTGGGAATAGATTTTGGTGCCGTCCACGCTGATGAGCACATCCCCCTCGGCGATTCCCGCCCGGGCGGCGTTGCTGTTGGAGGCCACGGAGGAAATATACATGCCGGAGGGCAGCCGGTAGTAGCGCTGATAAAACAGGGAAATGCTCTCACCGGTGATGCCCAGCCAGGGCCGCCCGGACACATAGCCCTGGGTGATGATCTGCTCTGCAATGTCCCGCACCGTGGTGCTGGGGATGGCAAAGCCCAGGCCCTCCACACCGGCGCTGTCGGCAAAGGCGCCGATCTTAATGGTGTTGATGCCCACCACCTGTCCGCAGCTGTTGATCAGGGGTCCGCCGGAGTTGCCGGAGTTCAGGGCCGCATTGGTTTGAATCAGGTTCATGGTCCGGCCATTCACATTCACATTTCGGTTGATGGCGGACACAATGCCGTCGGTCATGGTGCCCCGGTATTCCACACCGAGGGGATCCCCAATGGCAACCACACTGTCCCCCACCCGCAGGATATCCGAATCCCCGAATTCCGCGCTGGTCAGCCCCTCGGCACTGATTTGCAGCACAGCCAGGTCGCTGGTTTTATCCAGCCCTACCAGCTGGGCATTGCAGATTCGGTCATCGGTGAGCTGGACGGTAATCCGCTCTCCGTTTTCAATCACATGGCAATTGGTGACAATATAGCCATCCTCCGTGAGAATCACGCCGGTGCCGCTGGAGCTGCCGCTGCGGGACTCCGCGGTGATGGAAACCACCGAGGGAATGCATTTGATATAAATTTCCTGGAGGGTCAGTCCACCGGTCTGGGTGGCCAGGGGCGGAAGCTCCACCGCAGTGGTGGTCTGCTGATTGGTGTCGATCTGCACCAGGCCACCCACATTGGGCTGGGTGACCGCCTCCGAATTCTGATTGGGGTCAAAGCAGATATCCACATTCTGCCCTGTCTCCTGCTGGCGCAGCTGCTGGAACATGCGGATATTCATAAAGCCCAGCAGTGTCACCGTTCCCGTGAGAAAAATCACAACAATCAGCAAAATAGCAACCAGGCCGCTGTGGCTTTTGGGCGGCTGGGTTCGGCCGGTGCCGTATTCCCCATCATCCCAGGGGGAGGGTTCTTCGTATTTAGACATCATGAGTACCTCTGAATAAAGTTCAATTGACTAATGGCATGGTAAAGGTAAATTCGGTTTTGCCGTCCCGGCTGGTGACGCTGATGTTTTCTCCGTGGCTGCAAACAATGGTTTTCACAATGTACAATCCCAGGCCCCAGCCATCCCGGTTTTTGGAGCGGCTCTTATCCAGCTTGTGAAACCGGTCGAACACCAGGGGCAGCTCCTCCGGCGGGATGGTCTCCCCGTCGTTGGACACGGAGACGTAGACCTTGCTGCCCCCCTCCTTGATGGTCAATCCAAGGGTGCCGCCCTGGGGACAGAATTTCACCGCATTGTCCACCAGGTTGTAAACCACCTGGGTAATGGCATCCTGATTGGCAAAGGTGTAAACCGGGTGCTCCGGCATGTCCACCACCACGTTGATCCCCTTGTCGTTGATTTTCTTTTCAAAATTCACCAGGGCCAGTCCGGCGCATTCCTCCATATCAAAGTTCATCTTCTTCTCGTCAGGCATGCCCTTTTGGTCCTGGAGCTGGGAGATATCCAGCATACTCCGTACCAGGCGGCTGAGCCGCTTGGTCTCGTCGGATACGATCTGCAGATAGTGCCGGTGGCGCTCCGGAGGGATGGTGCCGTCCAGAATGCCGTCCACATAGCCGGAGATGGTGGTCATGGGGGTTTTCAGCTCATGGGACACATTGGCCACAAATTCCTGCCGCTGATACTCGCTTTTTTGCAGGGAGGAGGCCATGTTGTTAAAGGCCACCGCCAGGTCCCGTACCTCTTCGCTGTAGGAATCCTCCACCCGCACCCGGGCCTCCAGATTGCCGTGGCCGAAGTCGTTGGCCACCTTGGCCATCTCCCGCAGGGGACGGCTGGACCGGCCGGCGTAGGCCAGCACCGCCAGAATAGAAACCAGCACCACCACCATGGCGGTGTTCATATACAACGTGGACAGCTGCTTCAAAACTGCATTGGTATCATCGGTGGACACGGACACGATCACGATTCCCAACGCATCCTCCTGCAGTTCATCGGAGATGGGCAGGGCAATGAAGAACCGGGAATCGTCGTAAAGCCCCCGAATCATTCCGGTGCCCCGGTCAGAGCCGGAGGAAATCACCTTATCCATGTATTCGCTGTTTACCTGGAGCTTCAGGTGCTTGCAGCCAAAGGGGGAATCGGAGCAAAGAATCACCTTACCCTGGGAATTGCAGATGATAATATCCGTATCGGAGAGATTGGCTGCCACGTCCAGATTCAGCAGAAAATCCTGGCTGGAGGTATCCTCCCCCGCCGCATAGGAGGCAGCCAGGTGAGAAATGACCTGGGCATTCTTATCCAGTCTGCTGAAAGTGGTTTCCGTGAGATAATTTTTCACCAGCTGCTGAAAGGAGGTGCCCAGCATGGTCAGCGCCAGCAGCAGGATCAGCGCTGCGGTATAAAAGATACGGCCAAAGGAGGTTTTCAAGGCATTTTCACCCTTTCCGGCGTTTCCCAGTTATTATAGCATTTTTACCCCATTTTTCAACGGGAGCACAAAAAGTTTACAACTATGGAAACAAAAAGACCTTATGCAGCGCTTTGGTGCCGCATAAGGTCTTGATTTTTTTATTTCACGGGGGAGGCAGAGCGCAGGGTCACATCATGGTAGCCGCCTTCCACGATGGAGACGGAGGAAACCAGAGTGAGCTTGGCATCCCGCTGGAGGTCGGGGATATTGGTGACGCCCACGTTGCACATGGTGGACTTGACCTTGTAGAGGGAGGCCTCCACATTGTCGTGGAGGGGGCCGGCGTAGGTGACGTAGGAATCCACACCCTCTTCAAAGCTCAGCTTGGTGGCACCGCCCAGGTCGTAGCGCTGCCAGTTCCGAGCCCGGTTGGAGCCCTCGCCCCAGTACTCTTTCATATAGGCGCCGTTGACCATGATCTTGGGGGTGGGACCCTCGTCGAACCGGGCGAAGTACCGGCCCAGCATGAGGAAGTCCGCGCCCATGGCCAGGGCCAGGGTCATGTGGTAGTCGTGGACGATGCCGCCGTCGGAGCAGATGGGCACATACACGCCGGTCTCCCGGAAATACTCATCCCGGGCGGCTGCCACTTCAATCAAAGCGGTGGCCTGTCCGCGGCCTATGCCCTTGGTCTCCCGGGTGATGCAGATGGAGCCGCCGCCGATGCCCACCTTGACGAAGTCCGCCCCGGCCTCGGCCAGGAAGCGGAAGCCGTCCCGGTCCACCACGTTGCCGGCGCCGATCTTCACGGTGTTGCCGTAGTGCTCTCTCACCCAGTCAATCGTCTTTTTCTGCCAACAGGTGTAGCCCTCGGAGGAATCAATGACGAACACGTCCGCCCCGGCTGCAAGCAGAGCGGGAATCCGCTGGGCGTAGTCCCGGGTGTTGATGCCCGCGCCCACCAGGTAGCGCTTTTTGTCGTCCAGCAGCTCCAGGGGATTTTCCTTGTGGGAGGCGTAGTCCTTGCGGAAGACGAAGTACATCAGGTTGCCTTCCTTGTCCACAATGGGCAGGGAGTTGAGCTTATGGGCCCAGATGATGTCGTTGGCCTCCTTCAGGGTGGTTTCCGCCGGGGCGGTGACCAATTTTTCCAAGGGGGTCATGAAGCTTTTCACCTTGTCGGTGGGCTGCATCCGGGAAACCCGGTAGTCCCGGCTGGACACGATGCCCAAGAGCTTGCCGTTGGGGGTGCCGTCCTGTGTGATGGCCACGGTGGAGAAGCCGTTGCTTGCTTTCAACGCCAGCACATCGGCCAGGGTATTCTCCGGGGTCAGGTTGGAGGCGGAGGTGACGAAGCCGGCCTTGTGATTTTTCACCTTGGCCACCATGGCCGCCTGATTTTCGATGGTCTGGGAGCCGTAGATGAAGCTGATGCCGCCCTCCTTGGCCAGGGCGATGGCCAGAGTATCATTGGACACGGACTGCATCACGGCGGAGGTCAGGGGCACATTCAGGGAAATGGCGGGCTCTTCCTGGCCCTTGCGGAATTTCACCAGGGGGGTCCGGAGGCTCACATTGTCGGGGATGCATTCCTCGGATGTGTAGCCGGGAACAAGCAGATATTCACTGAAGGTGTGGCTGGGCTCCTTGTAATAGTAGGCCATGGGGGTTCCTCCTTGTATGGTATTTATTGATAATCAATGAATGATGAAGAATGAAGAATGAATAATTGTGGTATTTCCTTTGGAAATGATTTTTAAATTGTCCGCTTTGCGGACACCATAATTATTCATTTTTCATTATTCATTAAAAAACTTACACAGTCTGACCGTCGCCTTGGTCCAGGATCTCGGCCACGGGGGTGCCTTTTTCGGAGAGCTTTTTGAAATTGCCCATGACGCCGATCACCGGGCTCATCATGGCAAAGGTGTTGGGATAGCTCTGAACGATGCCCGACAGCACCGAGGCCTGGGTCTTATTCACCACGCACATAACGATCCAGGTGTCCTTGCCGGTAAAGGCGCCGGTAGCCTTGATTTTGGTGGCGGAGTGGTGGAGCTTCTGGATGATTTCATTGCACAGCTCGTCCGGGTGATTGGTGACGATCTCAAACCGGATGGCACTGCGTCCGCTGCGCTGGAACCGTTCTCCCACGGTGGTGGATGCAAAACTATAAAGAATGCACAAAATCACCGGTTCCATTTTATAATCATACACGAAAAAGCTGGCAATTGCAACCACAGCGTTGATGCCAAAGCTGAGAGAAAATACGCTCTTTCCCGGGTGCCGTTTGTGAATTATGGCGGAAACAAAGTCCGTGCCTCCGGTGTAGGCGCTGGCCTTGATGAGCACGCTGTAGCAAAAGCCCATGATGATGCCCGCAACCAGGGGACCCATAATTTTACTGGTGCCGTTTTCCGTGGAATAGGCAATGGGAGAGAGGTCCACATGGTCCAGAACCAGCAGCCCCAGGGAAAACACCACCACATACACCATGCTCCGGACGGCCACGGGCTTGCTCACCTCAATGAAGCACCAGATGGCCAGAGGCAGGTTGATGAGCAGGCTCAAATAGCCCACGCTGACGCCGGTGACATACTGAATCATGGTACAGATACCATTTACCCCCGAGGGGGCGAATTGATTGGGAAAGACAAATAACTCATAGTTCAATGCCGAGAGAAACGCAACCGCCGCAATGACCAGATAGGTCCAGACCTTTTTAAGCGTAGCCATGTGGAAATATCCTTTGCGTATGTATTTGTTCTCTGTGCTTATTGGATTTATACACCGATTCATCCGTTTTTCGTGTAAAACCGGTCAGCACATTATTAATTCAATAATATAGCATAGCTTCATTTTTCGGTCAAGAGAAAATCTTCATCTTTCACAAATTCAGCTTGTAATTTTCGGAAAAATGTGATAGAATTTAGGGTGAAGTATTATGCTCAAAAATGCGAACTTTTACCATTTTGGGCTTCTGTAAACAGAGGAAAGGAGCACAATATGTATTCATCCGCCTATGTCTGGGCCAAGGTTCTCAGCCACATGGAGGAGCGTCTGGGCAGCGTCACGGTTTCCGCCTGGTTCGACGATGCGGAGGTGGTGGAGCTGAACGAAAACAACCTGATTCTCTACTCGCCCTCCGATTTCCGCCGGGACATTATCCGCCGCCGGTGCACGGGCTTTGTGGAGGACGCACTGAAAGAGGTCTTCAATTCCGACGCCAAGCTCTTGGTCTTCGGCGACAAGGAGCGGGACTCCTTCCGCAACAAGGGAAAGACCATCTCTTCCATGGATTTTAACCCCCAGTTTACCTTTGATAATTTCGTGGTGGGACCCTCCAACCGGTTCGCCCACAGCGCCTCCATCGCCGTATCCAAAAATCCCGGTCAGGTGTATAACCCGTTGTTCATCTACGGTCCCTCCGGCGTGGGCAAGACCCATCTGCTCTACGCCATCGCCAACGGCATCCGGCGGCAGAATCCGGACGCCAACATCGTCTACATCAAGGGCGACGAATTCACCAACGAGCTGATCTCCGCCATTGCCAGCGGCAAAAATGTGGAATTCCGCAGCAAATACCGGGAAAGCGACTTGTTTTTGATTGATGATATTCAGTTCATCGCCGGCAAGGAATCCACCCAGGAGGAATTCTTCCATACCTTCAACAAGCTCTACGAGGAGCACAAGCAGATCGTCATGACCTCCGACCGGAAGCCCAGTGACATGCTCACATTGGAGGACCGTCTCCGCACCCGATTCGAGTGGGGCCTGCTGGCAGACGTACAGCCGCCGGATTATGAAACCCGAATGGCCATTCTGAAAAACAAGGCCAAAAGTTTGGGGCTGGAGCTATCCGACGATGTGTGCAACTACATTGCCATCAACGTCACCAACAATGTGCGGCAGATTGAAGGCATTGTGAAAAAGCTGCTGGCCTACCGGGATTTGGACGATATGACCCTGGACCTGCCCAACGTCTCCCGGGTGATTGAGGACTCCTTCAAAACCGAGGGCAACGCCCTGCCCACCCCGAGTCTCGTCATCAGCCAGGTGTGCAAATTCTATTCCATTGACGAAGCCGTGCTCCGGGGCACTCTGAAAAAGAAGAACATTGCCGAGGCCCGGCAGATTGCCATGTACCTCATCAGAAACCTGACCAACCTCAGTCTTCCCGACATTGGCAAGGAATTCGACCGGGACCACACCACCGTGCTTTACGCCATCCGCCGGGTGGAGGCGGCCCTCAAAGCCAAGGACGAAACCATCCAGAATAACGTAAGAGACATCACCGCCAATATCAATTCCAGCCTGTGAAGATTAGATATAAGATATAAGATAATGTGCATATCTAATTAACTCAGCAAATTGGAATTTGTCAGTATGTGTTCGTAGGGAACGGATTTATCCGTTCCGAAAGGTCGGTAAACATCCGTGGTTCGTTGGATGGTAAAGGGTTCCTTTCTCAACATTTTTCCATCCAACGTGCACCCAATAAAAACGTTACCGGGCGGAACGGATTAATCCGTTCCCTACGAAATATCTTTACAAACACCAATTTGACAAGAAGCTGAGTTAAACCGATAAGCATATAAGATAATATTATCTTTCTCTATCTATGTTTTACATCCTATATTTCATACCATATATCTTATATTTTTTTCCACAGGGGCTGTGGATTGTGAAAAATTTTTCTGTGGAAAACCGTCGGCTCAAAATTTCTCTCACAGGGGCTGTGAATAAGTTGTTATTTTTCACAATCTGGCTGTGGATAAAAAGTCAGCGCCATTCAAGGACTTTCGCCACTTTTCCACATAAGTTGCTACTACTGCGGCTGTTACTACAGAAACCTATATATGGATATATATCTCTATCATTATTAGACAAGAAGGAAGTTTGCTATGCGATTTACCTGTGAAAAAAATGCCCTGATGCAGGGACTGAATATTGCCGGACGAACTGTGGCGCAAAAGAGCAGTCTTTCCGCCATCGAGGGCATCCTTTGCCGGGCCGGTACCGGCATCTCCCTCACCGGCTACAATATGGAAACGGCCATTACCTACCAAATCAGTGCCGATGTGTCCGACCAGGGGGAGTGCGTTTTCCCCAAGCTGTTCAGTGACATCATCCGCCGGCTGCCGGAGGGGCCTGTCACCGTGGTGGTGGATGAGAATTACCGGGTGTCCATCCGCTCCGGCTATTCCTCCTTTACCATCAGCGCCGAATCCGCCGATGAATACCCGGAGCTGCCGGATGTGAGCTCCGGCCACGCCATCCGCATCCCCCAGAACAAGCTGAAAGAGCTGATCTCCGGCACCATCTTCGCCGTGGCGGACAATCAGGCCCGGCCCATCCACAACGGCGTGAAATTCGAGGTCACCCCCGATGCCATCACCGCCGTGGCGGTGGACGGCTTCCGTCTTGCAAGAAGAACCTACCATCCCGAAGAGCCCACCGGCCGGGAGCTGAGCTTTGTGGTGCCTGCCAGTGGCTTAAAGGAAGTGGAAAAGATTCTCTCGGATTCCGATACCATGGCGGGCTTCACCCTTGGACCCAAGCACATCCTCTATCAGCTGGGGGACGCGGTTCTGGTCTGCCGGCTGTTGGAGGGCGATTTCCTGGATTGGCGCCGGGTGGTTCCTACAAATTGCCCCATCAAATTGGTGGCCAGCGTGTATGAGCTGGCATCCAGCGTAGAACGGGTTGGTCTGATCGTCTCCGAAAAGTACAAGAGCCCCATCCGCTGCGTCTTCGGCAACCAGGAGCTGCAAATGCGGACTGCCACCACCATCGGCTCGGCGGAGGACCGGTGCAGCTACGCCGGTGACGGAAAGGAGCTGGAAATCGGCTTCAATGTCCGCTACATGGCCGATGCCCTGAGAGCCATCCCCACGGAGGAGGTCACGTTGGAGCTTACCAACGGCCTCAGCCCCATCGTCCTCACCCCGGTGGACGATAAGGAAGATTTTGCCTATATGATTTTGCCCGTCCGCATCAAGAACGGCTAAGCGGCATTCATATTCTCCTCTACCAGGTTGTTAGATATCAAGTTTTATATTCGTAGGGCGGGTGGCTTGCCTCCGCTGAAACGTGATGTTTTTTGAGTGACATAGGGTGGTACAGAACCGGATGGTATATTTATTTCCAAAGCCGGCACCTGTGCGGCGGGGGCAAGCCACCCGCCCTACGGAAAAACATCTGGTTTTCGTTGTAAAAAGTTACTACAGTGTGGGTATGAGAGTTTGCAAAGGAGTTATTGAATTGAAAGTAGTAGTCAAAAAGAAGCAGGAATCCCTGCCTTTGGTGATTTCCACGGAGTTCATCAAGCTGGAGGCGGCCATGAAATTTGCGGCCCTCACGGAAACCGGCGGCGAGGCCAAGGAGGTCATCCAGGATGGCCAGGTAAAAGTCAACGGGGAAATCTGCACCATGCGGGGCAAGAAGCTGCACCCTGGGGATGTGTTCACATTCCAGGGACATTCCTTTACCATCCATGCAGCTGAATGAGCTCTACCTGCGCTGCTTCCGAAATTTTGAAGAGCAGACGCTGACCTTTGACCCCGGGGTGAATCTGATCGTGGGCCAGAACGCCCAGGGAAAGACCAATTTGTTGGAGGCAGTGGCCTACCTGGGCAGCGGCAGGAGCTTTCGGGCCATGAAAAACAGTGAGCTCATCCGCTTCGGCAGCGAGTTTGGAGAAATTGAGGGAAAGGTACATTCCCAGGAGCGATCGCAGGATCTGCGCTGGCTGCTGTTTTCCGGCTGCCGTCCCCGGCAGATTTTTCGAAACGGCGCCAGAAAAAAATCCGCCTCGGACATTGCCGGGGTGCTGCCCACGGTTCTGTTCTGCCCGGAGGATTTGATGATTCTGAAAGCCGGAGGGGCCCAGCGGAGAAGATTTGCGGATAATGCGTTATGTCAACTTCGTCCCAATTATGACGCGGCTCTCATGGAATATAACCGGATTTTGGACCAGAAAAGCCGGATTTTAAAGGACCATTTTGATCATCCCGCGGTGCTGGAGATTTTGCCGGAGTACAATGCCCGGCTCTGCCAGGTGGGAGCGCTGCTGATCTCCTACCGGGCCCGGTTTTTCCAGGCCCTTGGAATCGAGGCGGCCAAATTCCACGATAGCTTTACGGGAGGCAAGGAAGAATTCCGGTTGGAATATCAGACGGTTTCCAACATTTCGGACCCCTTTGCCCCGGTTTCCCAGCTGACTGACGGGTTGAACGAGCATCTGAACCGGCATTACCGGGCGGAGCTGGAAACCGGCCAGTGCCTCACGGGTCCCCACAAGGATGATTTTGAAATCACCCTTTCCGGCATCAATTTAAAGTCTTTCGGTTCTCAGGGACAGACCCGCACCGCCGCCATCAGCTTGAAACTTGCCCAGCGGGAGCTGATGAAGCGGGAGTGGGGAGAGGAGCCGGTGCTGTTGCTGGACGACGTGCTCAGTGAGTTGGACGCCGGACGGCAGGATTTTGTGCTGAATAAAATCGTCTCCGGCCAGGTATTCATCACCTGCTGCGAACCCGGCCGGTTTACCAAATTGGGCAAAACCATGGAAATTCAGAATGGACAGCTCATTTAACCATAACCTTTATGGAGGAATTATATGTCTGAAGAAAAAGTGACACAGGAATACGGCGCGGAGCAGATTCAGGTTCTGGAGGGTCTGGAAGCGGTGCGGAAGCGGCCGGGTATGTATATCGGCTCCACCTCTTCCTCGGGCCTGCATCACCTGGTCTATGAGATCGTGGACAACGCCATCGACGAGGCCTTGGCGGGATACTGCAAGCATATCACCGTCACCATCAACCCCGGGGACTCCATCACCGTAACCGATGACGGCCGTGGCATCCCCGTGGACATCCAGGCCCAGACCGGTCGGCCCGCGTTGGAAGTGGTCTACACCGTGCTCCATGCCGGTGGTAAATTCGGCGGCGGCGGCTACAAGGTATCCGGCGGCCTGCACGGCGTGGGCGCGTCCGTGGTCAATGCGCTGTCCCAGTGGCTCCAGGTGCGGGTCCACAAAAACGGCAATATTTATGAGATGAAATTTGCCCGGGGCGCCATCACACAGGAAATGAAAATCGTGGGCAAAACTGACCACACCGGCACCGAGGTCACCTTCCAGCCGGACCCGGAGATGTTCGACAGCCTGGTCTATGATTACGAAATCCTCCATGAGCGAATGCGGGAGGAGGCTTTCCTCAACGCCGGCCTCACCATCACCATCACCGACAATCGCACCGAGGAAAAGCACTCCGACACCATGTGCTTCGAGGGCGGCATCCGGGAGTTCGTCTCCTGGGCCAACCGGAACAAAACCCCCGTCCATGAAGAGGTCATCTATATGGCCGGCAGCAAGGGAGATGCCTCTGCCGAGGTGGCCTTCCAGTACAACGACGGCTACAATGAATTCATGATGTCCTTTGCCAACGATGTCCGCACCCCCGAGGGCGGCATGCACGAAACGGGCTTTAAAACCGCTTTGACCCGTGCCCTCAACGCCTACGGAGAGAAAACCGGCATCATCAAGGGGGACGACAAGGTCAGTGGCGAGGATTGCCGGGAGGGCATCACCGCCATCATCTCCGTAAAGCTCACCGACGCCCAGTTCGAGGGCCAGACCAAGGCCAAGCTGGGCAATGCCTACATCCGGGCATTGGTGGACCAGCTGGTCACCGAGCAGCTGGGCATCTACCTGGAGGAGCATCCCCAGGTGGCGAAGGTCATCCTGGAAAAGGCCATGATGGCCAACCGGGCCCGGGAGGCCGCGAGAAAAGCCCGGGAGACCATCCGCCGGAAAACCGGACTGGAATCCGGACAGATGCCGGATAAATTGCAGGACTGCAATGAGCGCAATCCCGAGCTGTGCGAAATCTACATCGTGGAGGGCGACTCCGCAGCCGGCTCCGCCATCCAGGGCCGGGATTCCCGGTTCCAGGCTATCCTCGCCATGTGGGGCAAGATGCTCAATGTGGAAAAAGCCCGGGCGGACAAAATCTACGGCAACGACAAGCTGTACCCCCTGATCGTGGCTCTGGGCGCGGGCATCGGCGAGGAATTCGACCTGAATAAGCTGCGCTATCACAAAATCATCATCATGGCGGATGCGGACGTGGACGGTGCCCATATCCGCACTCTGCTGCTGACCTTCTTCTTCCGCTACATGCGGCCCCTGATTGAAAACGGCTATGTGTACTCCGCCGTGCCGCCTCTTTACAAGCTCACCCGGGGCAAGACTACAAAAGTTGCCTACTCCGACGAGCAGCGGGACAAGGTCTCCGCTGAAATGCGAAGCGACAACCCCGGTGCCAAGGTGGACATCGCCCGGTACAAGGGCCTGGGCGAGATGGACCCCCATGAGCTGTGGGAGACCACCATGGACCCGGAGAAGCGAAGCCTGAGAAGAATCACCCTGGACGACGCCATGCGGGCGGATGAAATCTTCAACGTGCTCATGGGTGAACAGGTGGAGCCCAGAAAAGAATGGATTGAGCGGAACGCCCGCTACGCCGTGAACATTGATATTTAAGGAGGTGACGGTTAATGGCACACAACAGAAGCTACAAGCCCGAGGACATCGCCTTTCCCGACCAGGTGATCACCGAATCCAAGCTGGTGGACGAAATGGAGAAGTCCTATATTGAATACGCCATGAGCGTCATCGTGGGCCGTGCCCTGCCGGATGTGCGGGACGGCCTGAAGCCGGTGCACCGGCGGATTCTCTACACCATGTACGAAAGCGGCCTGACCTCCGACAAGCCCTTTAAAAAGAGCGCTACCTGCGTGGGTGACGTGCTGGGTAAATACCATCCCCATGGCGACGCCTCCGTGTACGATGCCATGGTCCGGCTGGCCCAGAATTTCTCCATGCGCTATATGCTGGTGGACGGCCACGGCAACTTTGGCTCCGTGGACGGCGATCCCCCCGCAGCCTACCGTTATACCGAAGCCAGATTAAGCAAGCTCTCCAATGAGATGCTTCGGGATATTGAAAAGGATACTGTGAACTGGGACCCCAACTTTGACGAGAGCCGCAAGGAGCCCCGGGTGCTGCCCTCCCGCTTCCCCAACCTGCTGGTGAACGGTTCCTCCGGCATCGCCGTGGGCATGGCCACCAACATCCCGCCCCACAACCTGACGGAGGTCATCAACGCCTGCATCGCGGTGCTGGATGACCCGGAGTGCACCATGTCTGATCTCATGGAGCACATTACCGGTCCCGACTTCCCCACCGGCGGCATCATCATGGGCCGCACCGGCATCCGGGCCGCCTATGCCACCGGCCGGGGCAAGGTGGTGGTGAGAGCCCGCACCGAGTTCGAGGAATTCGGAAAGGACCGGCAGCGGATCATCGTCACGGAGCTGCCCTACCAGGTGAACAAGCGCCAGCTGATCAAGACCATTGCCGAGCAGGTAAAGGATAAGCGCCTGGATGGTATCTCTGATTTGCGGGACGAAACCGACCGGAACGGCATGCGGATCGTCATTGAACTGAAAAAGGACGCCAACGGCCAGGTGGTGTTAAACAACCTCTTCAAGCAGACGGCCCTGCAGTCCAATTTCTCCATCATCATGCTGGCCCTGGTGGACGATCAGAAGCAGCCGAAGATTCTGTCCCTGCGGCAGATTCTGGACGAGTATCTGGCCCACCAGATTGATGTTCTGACCCGCAGAACCCAGTACGATCTTCGCAAGGCCCAGGAGCGGGCTCACTTACTGGAAGGCCTGCTCATTGCCCAGGACAACATCGACGAGGTCATTCACATCATCCGCACCTCCTACGACAACGCCAAGCAGCGCCTCATGGAGCGGTTCAGTCTGGATGATGTCCAGGCCCAGGCCATCTGCGACATGCGGCTCATTGCCCTGCAGGGTCTGAACCGGGAGAAGCTGGAGGCGGAATACAAGGAGCTGGAACAGAAAATCGCCTATTACCAGGAGCTGCTGGCGGACCCCGTGAAGATGAAAGGGGTTTTGCGGGAGGAGCTCATTGGCATCCGGGATAAATTCGGAGACAAACGGAAAACCGAGATTCAGGAAATCGAGGACGAAATTGACATTGAGGACCTGATTGAGGAGGAGGTCTGCGCCTTCACCCTTTCCAACCACGGCTATGTGAAGCGGATGCCCGTGGATACCTACCGCACCCAGAGCCGGGGCGGCCGTGGCGTGAATGCCCAGAACCTGAAAGAGGAGGACTATGTGAAGTCCCTGAACATCGCCTCCACCCACGATCACATTCTCTTCTTCACCGACATCGGCAAGGTCCACCATCGCAAGGGCTATCAGATTCCCGAGGCGGGCCGCACCGCCCGGGGCACCGCTATGGTGAATGTGCTGCCCCTGGAGCCCGGCGAGACCGTTACCGCCATGGTGGTGACCAGAGAATTTGACGACAATGAATTCCTGGTTATGGCCACCAGAAAGGGCATTGTGAAGCGGCTGCCCTTTGTGGCCCTGAAAACCAACCGGCGCACCGGCATCCGGGCCATTACGTTGGATGAGGACGATCATCTCATCAACGTGATTCGTACCAATGGCAATGACAACATCATCCTGGCCACGGCACAGGGAATGGCCATCTGCTTCAATGAAAACGATGTGCGCTGCATGGGCCGGGATGCTTCCGGCGTCAAGGGCATCACGCTGAATGAAGGCGACTTTGTGGTGGGCGCTCAGAAATGGGAGGAGGGCAAGACCCTGCTCACCGTCACTGAGAACGGCTACGGCAAGCGCACCGAGCTGCCCGAATACCTGCGTACCGGTCCCGAGGGGGAGAAAATTCCCCAGAGCCGGGGCGGCAAGGGCCTCAAGAACTACAACATCACCCCGAAAACCGGCAATGTGGCCGGCTGCATTGTGGTGGACGAGGGGGACGATGTGATGCTCATTGAAAACGGCGGCGTGATCATCCGTGTGCCCGCTTCCTCCATCAATGTGTACAAGCGGGATGTGATGGGCGTGATCATCATGCGCCTGCCCGAGGGGAACAAGCTGGTGTCCCTGGAGCGGGTGCCCAGCGACCAGGAGGAAGAACAGATCGAGACCTTGGAGAATCCTGAGGCATGAAAACCGTAACCCTCTATACCGACGGGGCTTGCTCTGGCAACCCCGGTCCGGGGGGCTGGGGCTGCATCCTGGAATATAACGGCCATGAAAAAGAGCTCTCCGGCGGGGAAGAAAATACCACCAACAATCGAATGGAGCTCACCGCTGTCATCCGGGGACTGGAGGCGTTGAAAGAGAGCTGCGTGGTGGAATTGTATTCCGACTCCAAGTATGTGATCGATGCTCTGGAAAAGGGCTGGGCCTGGGGCTGGAAAAAACGGGGCTGGGTGAAAAGCGACAAAAAACCCGCCCTGAACCCGGACCTGTGGGAGCAGCTGCTGAACCTGACCCAAAAGCATGAGCTCCACTACCACTGGGTCAAGGGCCACGCCGAAAACCCAAAAAATAACCGCTGCGACCAATTGGCCGTAGCGGAGTGGAAAAAGCTGAAATAAGAGGAAAATCCATGTATCTATCCATCGGCAATGACATGGCGGTGCGGGAGAGCAGCCTCATCGGCATTTTTGATTTGGACAACACCACTACCTCCAAGCGCACCCGGGAATTCCTGGAGGCGGCGGAAAAGGAGGGACAAGTGGTGCCCTGCGACGATCTGCCCAAGTCCTTTCTGCTCACTGCGGAATACGGTCTGCCCCGGGTGTACCTGACCTCTCTCAGCGCCCGGACCCTGGAGCGCCGCCTGGAGGAAATGGAAGAGAAATAGCTCTCTTGTTAACATTTCCAGTTGAAATCCTTTACAAATTATTCATTCAAATTCGGAAAAACCGGATATAATGGTGACATACGGAAAGAAAAGGGACTTTTGACGGTCCCGGAAAAACGGAGGGTATTTCATCATGGCTGTATCGGTTTTGATTGTAGAGGATGACCGCAATATTGCGGAGCTGCTGCAGATGTATCTGGAAAAAGAGGGCTATGCCGTTACCTGGGCGGCGGACGGCGGTCAGGGCCTGGCAAAATACCGGGCAATTAAGCCGGACCTGGTGCTGCTGGATGTGATGATGCCGGTGATGGACGGCTGGTCCGTCTGCCGGGCCATTCGCGCCGAGTCCCAGACTCCCATCATCATGCTCACCGCCAAGGGAGAGACCGATGACAAGGTCAGTGGCCTGAAAAACGGAGCCGACGACTACATCACCAAGCCCTTTGAAATGAAAGAGGTCCTGGCCCGGATTGAGGCGGTGCTCCGACGTTCCTCCGGGGTGACCACCGAAAAGAAAGCCCGTCGGCTGGTATTTGACAAGCTGATCATCGACATGGATGCCTTTGAGCTCACCGTGGACGGCAAAAAGGTGGACACGCCCCCCAAGGAGATGGAGCTGCTGTTTTATCTGGCCTCCTCCCCCAACCGGGTGTACACCAGAAATCAGCTGCTGGATGAGGTGTGGGGCTTCGACTACTTTGGCGATTCCCGTACCGTGGATGTGCATGTAAAGCGTCTGCGTGAAAAGCTGGAGGGCGTCAGCGACAGCTGGAACCTGAAAACCGTCTGGGGCGTGGGATATAAGTTCGAAGTTCTCTGACGAATGTGCAAATCGAAAACCCCTTGATAAATCAAGGGGTTTTTGCTATACTCGGAACCGTGAAGCACTTAAAAAGTTACCAAAAAGTTACCAAGTGATATTTTAAGAAAATGAGGTTCTGAAAAATGGGTAAATCAGAGAAAAATGTTACTATTGAACCCGGAATTGTTAAGTTACCAAGCGGCAAGTATAAGGTAACACTTGACTATGGTCGGGACGAAGTTACCGGGAAGCAGAAAAAGACCCACAAGACGGTGGACACACTCAAGGAGGCCAGAGCCTTAAAGGGCAGCAACGCAAAGGATAAGGGAATCAACAAGAACACCGGCGTAACCGGCAAAGTGCCGTTCAGCAAGGCCGTAGCCGATTACAACGCCTTTTATGAATCGGGCTGGAGTGCCTCCTATACGGTCAATAAGCACAACCAAGAAAAGCGGATGCTTGCTTACTTCGGGGATAAGGATGTCAAGACCATCAACACTCTGGATATCGAAAAGTTCTTCCAGTACTGCAGGCAGCCCAATGAGCAGTTCCCCCACGGCCTGTCCAATAACACCATCCAGAAATACAAGACCCATTTGTCCGGCATCTGGAAGTTCATGCTGAAAGCGAAAAATGTTTACGGCGTGACAGAGAATCAGGTTTCAGAGGCAGAGGTGGGAGAAATCCACGATTATCAGGTGCAGACCTTTACCGCAGAGCAGCTAAGCACTCTGCTGTCCTATATCACCCACTGCGAAAAAGACCACTCTACTTTTGCTATGGTCGGCCTGTGCGGATTAGCTGGCTTTCGCCGGGGTGAGCTGTGCGGCCTGCAGTGGCGTGATATTGACTGGGATAACAAAATTATCGACATTCAGCGGCAAAGGGCACAAATAGGCTCCAAAGTTCTTGTGAAAGTCCCCAAAATGGGAAAAGACGACGGCCAGACGAGAGAGGAGCGCAAGCAGCGATATGTTGCCCTGCCCGATACCCTTGCCTATCTTCTGAAAGCGGTGAAGCAGCAGCAGGAAGAATTCATGGAGCAGGAAGTGCAGCCGGAGGATTTTGTGTACCGCACCAAGCTGAATATCGCCCGTGGGGAGCTGCCCAGACCGTCCAAAATTGACAAGCGATTCCGTGAGCTGGTGGAACGGTGCAATAAGGTTCAGGCCAATAAGGAGCTTGCACCGCTTCCTGTCATTCGTCTGCATGACCTCCGGCACTCCTACATTTCCATCTGCCTGAATGGTGATGTGAACCCCCTGACCGTTTCTGCAAACTGTGGTCATAATACCAAGGTCAACTATCTGAGCACTTCCACAAAGAGATACTGGCACGATGATGGAGACCGAACAGAGATTGTGGACTTCATCGACAGCACTTTCAAAGATACGAACATGACAATCCTTGATTTGAGTGAATAAGAGAGGACTTGCGTATTGGCTCCGATGTGATACAATAGAACTCGACAAATTAGAATTTGTGGAGATGATAAGATGGTCAATATAACAGATGTAAAACAGATTCTTCAATTTGCAATAGATGCGGAGATTAAAGTTTTTCTTGATGGTGGCTGGGGTGTAGATGCTCTTCTTGGACATCAGTCAAGAGCCCATAACGATATTGACATTTTTGTAGAAAAGAACGATTATCAGAACTTTATAGAAATAATGAAAGCTAATGGCTTTTATGAGATTAAGATGGAATATACAACATTGAACCATACTGTATGGGAAGATTTGAAAAACAGAATTGTTGATTTGCATTGTTTTGAATATACGGACGAAGGTGAAATTCTTTATGATGGGGATTGTTTTCCGGTAGAAACTTTTTCGGGTAAAGGAAGAATTGAGGAAATAGAGGTTTCCTGTATTGAACCATATAGTCAAGTAATG
>JAQYLT010000079.1 GCA_028719885.1 Bacillota bacterium | reverse complement strand
GTGGCCAACTGCCGGAATCTGTCACCGGATTCTTCCCATATGCCTTTCGGTATTTTCTACATTTTTAGAGTGCAGAATTCTACGCTTTTACCCCTTGACAAAGGTCACTTCATAACAGGGAACGGATTTATCCGTTCCGCCCGGTTCATAAACCACCAGGGTTCGACAAATCGTAAAACGATGATTTTTGCGTAGGGAATGCAATTATGCATTCCGCCTCGGTAATGTTTTTATTGGGGTATGTTGAATGGAAAAATGTTGAGAAAATGAACCTGTTACCATCCAACGGACCATGGATGGTAACCGACGTTTCGGAACGCATGAATGCGTTCCCTACGCACACGTTGAATCATTTTCAATTCAACAAACTCGCCAAGCTCCAATTTTCAGAGCAAAAAGCGGTTATCTTTCCCGTTGGCATCCGGCCTTTCTGCATATCATTTGGCTATTAATATCCAGAAAATCAATGTGAATGTGCGGCTGCCTGAATCAGCTCTTCCTTCTCCTCCCGTGTCATGGCTTTCACTTCCAGCTCCCGTTTCAGGGCATCGGAGTGGGTGGGGCAGATTTCGGTATACACCAGCTCCAGGGGCCCCCGGCCGCGGGTGTACTTCGCCCCCTTGCCGCTGCGGTGCATCAAAAGGCGCTTTTCGGCGTCCAGCGCAATTCCGGTGTACAGCGTGCCGTCGCCGCAGCGGAGCAGATAGAGCTGCCAGGGTCTTTCCACGCTAAAACACCTTCCTCCGGAATTTCTTCATCCCCAGCAGCTTGTCCAGCAGGAAAAAGGTCACGTTGCCCAGGATCAGCAGCACCAGCAGCATCACAAGGCCGAATTCCTCAAATTCCTCCCCCAGCTCCCCCATGCCGAAGATTCGGAGCAGCAAAAAATACATGACCCCGATGCTGCCGTTGAACAGCAGCCCTTTCCACAGCCAGGCAGGGCGGGTCTCATCCAGCCTGGGCTTGACAATGGGATAGTAGCCCAGAAACACAAACACCGCCGCCGCTTCCTTATCCGCCGACAGCAGCACCGCCAGAATGGCCACCGCCCCATACCAGGCCCAGGCGATCCGAACGCCGCAGGACAGCAGAACCACCTGTAGCAGGATCGCACAGAGCATGGGGCTGATGTAGGTGGCAACAGGAATCAGCCCGCCCAGGCTCATAATCACAACGGCCAGCGCCGCCAGCACACCGCCCAGAGCCATCACCGAGGCGGGGGATTTTCTTTTTTGATTCACTGCAATGCCTCCAACAGATATTCGTTATTTTGCATAAAAATCAAGCAATTATATCCAGACTTATTGACATAACATACATTTTCCGCTATATTGAACCTGGGGAAGCTCTGAACCAATCGGCAAGAGCTGACGGCGAGGGGTTTTGGCTCAGCCGAAAGTACCAAACCCCTGGGAATACTTTGTGTATTTCTGGGGTTTCGTACTGCACGGATGGGGCAAAAGACCCGCCGCTCAGCCGCAGGCAATTTATTCAGAGGTTCCCTCGGACAACCGCCTCAGCGATTTCCGTACCATTCCACAAGGAGGAATTACCATGGAAGATTACGGTGCAATGATTCGCAGAACGTTCTATCAAGGCAGCGTTCTGGATGCCGAAGCCCTTTTTGAAGCGTTCCTGCACAACGCGTTTCCCACCTTTCATTTTCGCCGCACCGAGGTGATCAGCTTCACCCGAGGGGAGGCGGAGGTCATGGAGGGCCGCAGCTGGAACCATGTGTTTGAGATCAAAAAGACCACCCTGGAGGGAGAGCCCGTTTGGGAGGTGGAGTGCCGCCGGGTAACCATGGGCAAGACCCCGGATAAGCGGGTGTATCTGGACTATCTCACCCTTGGCTTCGTCAGCTACGCGGAAAACTAAGCCTTGATTCCATATTCAAAAAAATGTGGCTCTTGCGAGCCGCATTTTTTATTTTTGTTTGTCGGCGGCAATCAGCCGCTTCATGGCTTCCACGCCCACCCGGATTGCCCCGGTGGTATCCTCGGTCATCTTCATGAACAGGCCGGCCTTTTCCCGCTCCTGGTTCCACACCGCGTGGAAGCAGCTGCCGCAGCGGACATGCAGGGCAGAGGCCACCACAAAGAGCGCCGCGGACTCCATTTCGCTGGCCTTTACCCCCAGCCGCTTCCAGCTCTCCCACTTTTGCAGCAGGTCGTAATACACCGGGGACTTTTCCGGATTGTGCTGGCCATAGAAAGAATCCTTACACTGGACCACACCCACGTGGGTGCGATAGCCCAGGGCCTCCCCCGCCGCCTTCAATGCGGCAGTGACCTCGAAATCCGGCACGGCGGGGAACTCAATGGGGGCATATTCCAGGGAGGTGTGCTCATAGCGAATGGCGCCGCTGGCCACCACCACATCCCCCGGCTCCACCTCCAAATCAATGCCGCCGCAGGTGCCCACCCGGATAAAGGTATCCGCACCGATGGCCGCCAGCTCCTCCATGGCGATGGAGGCGGAGGGGCCGCCGATGCCGGTGGAGCAGACAGACACCTTCTCCCCCAGCAACGTGCCGGTGTAGACATTGTACTCCCGATTCATGCCGATGTGCACCGGATCGTCAAAATAAGAGGCGATGGCCTGGCACCGCCCCGGGTCACCGGGCAGAAAGACATAGCGCCCCACATCCCCCGCCACACAGTGAATATGAAACTGCATTCCGATATCCTGCATTGTCATCGCTCCTTTTGTTTTTTGTTATTTTAGCACAAAGGGCGGCTTTTTTCAAGCGGCTAGTTTGTATTTTCCTGCTCCCGAAAGAACTGTTTTACCGAGGCTTCATAACTGTCCCGGTCCAGGAAGTAGCTCATGCCGTGGTTGGCCCCCGGGACAAGCAGCAGCTTCTTGGGAGACTGGCAGGCTTCATAGTTTTGCAGCGTCATCTCCACCGGCACAAAGGTATCCGCCTCCCCGTGGACAAAGAGGATGGGCACATGGCAGGTTTTCATGGCGTCTAGGGTGGTGTAGGCATCGGAACTCAGCTCAATGCGCTTGCGGCAGAGCGCATCCACATGCTTCCCCCGGCGGTCGTAGGGGATACGGAGATTGTTCTCACTGATGTATTTCCACTCCGCCTTGGCCGAGGTAAAGCCGCAGTCCGCCAGCACCCCCGCCACGTTTTCCGGCAGCTCCGGAAATCCCGCCGTCATCAGCACCGTGGTGGCACCCATGGAAATCCCCGCCAGGTAGATTTTGCTGCTGCCAAAGCCGTTGTCATTGAGCCATTTGATCCATTCCAGGCAGTCGAACCGCTCAATCATGCCAAAGCCCATATAGTCTCCGCCGCTCTCCCCCTGGCCCCGCTGCTGGGCATAGAGCACGGTGCAGTCGTTCTCCCGAAAGAAATCCGCCACCGGGCCAAAATCCCTGGCCCAGCAGGAGCGCCAGCCGTGCATGGCCAGAATGACCCGTTTCTCCTGCTCCGCCCGGAACAGGTGCCCCACCAGGGGCGTGCCGTCATAGCCGGTGATTCGCACCGTCTCATGGGGACTTTGCTCCAGGCGCTGCTGCATCTGCCGGCAAAGGGCCATCACCTCCTCATCCTCCACGGCTTCCCCCTTGAGCCGCTCTTTCAGCTTCTGCATGGCCTTTGGCTCCTCCCGGTCCAGGGCTGTGCCCACCATATTCCGGTCAAAGGCGCCGGAAATGCTTCTGCGGATGACCACCGCCGAAAGCATGGCCCCCGCCGCGCTCAGCAGGGTTGTTCTGATTTTCCCATTCAATTTCCATACTCCTTTTCAAAAAGTTGATAAAGGAAGTATTCCCGCTTTTGCCTCAATTGAAAAGAAAATTCCTGTGAACAAAATGGAAACGTCCTGAAAACCGCCGCACCGGCGGTCCTCAGGACGTCTATTTTTCAGAAAATCAACCCGTAAGGGCGCAGCCATTCTGCTCCTGGGCGGATTTGTAGGTGGGCACCGCCTGTTTCATGGCAGCGCGGACCGCCTCCTCCTGGTCGGTGGCAATGGCCTGACGCAGAAGCGCCAGCTTTTCCGCCAGCTCCTGCATGGTCACGGGCTCATCCCGCTCGATGAAAATCAGCTCATTGTCGGTTTTGTCCAGCTCCTCGGTTTTCACCAGCAGCTCCTCATAGAGCTTCTCCCCGGGCCGCAGACCGGTTTCCACGATTTTGATGCCCTGGGCCCCGGACAGGTGGATCATGCTCTCCGCCAAGTCCAGGATGTGCACAGGCTTGCCCATATCCAGCACAAAGAGCTCTCCGTTATTCGCCATGGCGCCGCTGGCCAGCACCAGCTGGGCGGCCTCGGGAATGGTCATGAAATACCGGGTAATCCGCTTATCCGTCAGGGTAATGGGGCCGCCCGCAGCGATCTGCCGCTTGAACAGAGGAATCACGGAGCCTGCAGAGCCCAGCACATTACCAAATCGGGTGGCGCTGTATTTCACTTTGCCGTCGATGCTGTAGGCCTGGACGATCATTTCGCAAAGCCGCTTGGTGGCGCCCATCACATTGGTGGGATTCACCGCCTTGTCGGTGCTGACCATCATAAACCGATGGGTGCCGAATTCCTCGCAGCACTGCACCACATTCAAGGTGCCGAACACATTGTTCTCCACCGCCTCGATGCAGTTATTCTCCATCAGGGGCACATGCTTGTGGGCGGCGGCGTGAATGACGATTTCCGGATGGTACTTTCGGAACACCCGTTCCACGCCCACCTTGTTGGTAATGCTGACGATCTCCACCTGCAAATCCAAATCCGGATGGATGATTTTCAGCTCCTGCTGGATGTCGTAGGCACAATTTTCATAGACATCCAAAATAATCAGCTGTCTGGGCTTCATTTTGGAAATCTGGCGGCAGAGTTCCGAGCCGATGGAGCCGCCTCCGCCGGTGATAAGCACCACTTTATCCCGATAGTAGGCGCTGGTTTTGCTGTCCATCACATAAACGGGCTTACGGAACAGCAAATCCTCAATGTCAAACTCCCGCAGATGCCGCTTGGCGCCGGCAGTCTGCATGGTGGGATAGTCATAGATCTTTACCTTAAATCCGGCGGCATGATAAATCTGGAACAAGCCTTTCTTGGTCTCGTCATCCATATTGGGGATGGCGAACACCACCTCCTGAATCTCCATATCCTTCATATGAGCCAGGGTTGCACCGTTTTCCGCCAGGACGGGAATATCGTGAATATCCCGGCCCACCTTTTCCCTGCTGACATCCACAAAGCACATGGGAATGTAGACGGAGGCTGCATTGTTTAACAGGTCCTCCGCCAGGCTGACGCCCACCCGCCCCGCGCCGATGATGGCAATGCGGGTGCGTTTGGAGCTTACGATCCGCTCCCCCACCACTTCGTTTCCGGCAAACATTTTCAGCAGGAACAGCAGGAACCGGCCAAACCGGGTGGAGTTATTGCCGCATTTATAGGCATAGCGATATATCATCCGGATGGCCAGCGCGCCCAGCAGGTTGGTGCAGGCAATGGCCACCAGCCGGGCAAAAGGAATGGGCTCAGGCAGGCAGATGCGCTCCAGAAGATAGTTGAAAAAGAAGCCGGCAGCATCTGTCATCAACAGGCGCATATAGCACTGGATCCCGCCGTAACGCCAGATCTGGCTGTAGATTTTCCAGAAAAACCGGGCAGAGAAGACGCAAATAAAGGTCAGCAGGAACTGATGGAACGCGGCTGCCTCCGAAATGGGTTCGCCGGAGAACACCAGCAGCAGCATTTCCACGATGAACAGAATCAGAATATCGTAGAAAAAGAGGGGCCATTTGATATTGCTATGTTTTTTCAAAGCTCTCATTCCTCACATTGGTCCTCCCCGCTCCGTCCGCCGGAGGCCGCCAGAAAGCGCTGGGGAAGCCTGTATTCTCCGTCCTTCCAAAAGCCGTCAATGCCCTTTCCTTCGGCAGTACCGGGCACCAATGGACGCACTTCCACACATAATCCCGCTTATTATAGCCCATCGCCGCAGAAAAATCAATCATCAAAGAGAAATTTGCAGTTTTCTCCACCGGAACCGGCGGAAAAACCGATGCCCGTGCACTGTTTCGCCAACAGAAAATAAAATGATGCACCTGTGATGGAAGTATGATGCAGTTTCGATGCAGGTCCGTGGAATCATTTTACATGGAAGAAGCAGGCACGTGATGTATGGGTGTCTGCATCAAAATGCATATTGGGAGGATAACCTATGTTCAAAAAGCGATTGCTTCGTGTCGAATTGGTTGCGCTGTGCCTTTCCTTTCTGTTGGGCATTGCGGCACCGGCGGCTTTCCGGGTTTCCGCTGAGGCAGAGACTTCCCTCTGGCTTGTGACGGAAGAAACCGCAGCCGACGAAATGAACGCCGTTGTGGAATTCATCATACAACAATTTCAGCAGGAGCACCCCGGTGTCTCCATCCGGATGGATATTCTGCCAAATCAAGAACAGGCGCGGGAGGAATCCTTACAGCACATCCGGGAGGAGATGGAGAACGGCACCGGGCCTGACCTGTATCTTCTCCCCACCGGTACCACGTTGACTTTGGATCATCCCCAGAAATATACATACCGCCGCATTGACCCCCTCTTCCCCGACGTGGCCGCAGCCATGGAATTGGGCGCGTTTGCCGACATCAGCACTTATTATGACCGGGACACCGATCTGGACAAGGATGGACTGAATCAGTCCGTGATGGATGCCGGCAGTCTGGACGGAGCCCGGTATGTTCTGCCCCTGCGCTACGGTATGCCCATGCTTTACGCCTTTGATGAGCTGCTGGCGGATGCCGGTATTTCCAAGCAGACGCTGGAGGGCAGCATCGAAAGCATCATGTGCGAGGCAGTACAAACCCGGAACCTGAATCTGGCCTACTGTGCGGACATGGCCAGCGCCACGGTTTTTTCCAATCTCCTGACCCGTGGCGAGGGTGCTCTGCGCGTGGACCAGGTGGCTGATTATATGAAAGATTACCAGGCTTTGAAGGCCCTGATCGGCACGGAAAGCCTCCATCTGAGCCGGTTTGACTACCTGGCCTATGAAGCCGGTCCCAAATCCCTGCGGTCTGTTTATCGGGGCACCATCAGCGATGCCCTTAACTTCCTGGCCGTGGAAAAAGCTTCCGGGCTGACCCTCTCTATGTATCCCCTGCGAACCACCACCGGCGACGCCATGGCATTCGTTACCTATTACGGCGCGGTGGGCAGCAGCTGCCAAAGCCCGGAGCTGGCCTACGAATTCCTGCGGCAGTTTCTGCTGGAGGATGTGCAGTGGGAGAAAGGGCGGAACATGATGGACGGTGAGTGGCCCCTCAGTCCCATGGAGGATGGCTGGCCGGTGCGAACCAAAGGCTCCGTTAAAGCGCTCCTGGCAAACATTCAAGGAAATCTCTCCGCCGACAGCGCCTATCAGCCCCTTGCAAATCTCTATCTCAGCGACGACAGTCTGCCCATCCTGGAAACCAAAATTGACCTGGTTTGCTTCCCGGTGCAGACAGACTTTGAAAAGCTTCTGTCCCAGTTGAACAACTACAACGACGCAAACACCCCCGCCGATGTGGACATCGACGCTCTGGCCGAGGAATTCATCACTGGGCTGCAGGGAGCCTAACCGCAAATACCGCACCTGCTGGTATCATAAATTACTCAAGGAACAAGTAAGGAAAGCTGCTTGGAACCATGCAGCTCACTGCAAATGGGACCGCTCCCGGGAGCGGTCCCATTTGTGTTAAGGAAGCTCTGATTAAATCGGCAAGAGCTGACGGCAGAAGATTTTGGCTCAGACGAAAGTTCTGGAAATGGAGGAATACTGTATGTATTTCCCATTTCCTTAAGCTGCACGGATGGGGCAAAAGATTCGCCGCTCAGCCAAAGACGATTTATTCAGAGATTCCTTAAGGTTCAATGATTAAGTCGTATTTTTCCACGTCGATTTCGGCATTTCCCCGGGCGCGGAAGGCAATGCCATCCTCCTGCTCCGGCGTAAACAGTACCACGGAGGCCGTCTGCTCTCCCCGGCCCACAAACAGCTCCAGGCTGAACCGGTCCAGAATCAGCCGAAGCTTCAGCGTGCCGTCCTCCGGCTGAACAGCAATCTCCCGGGTATGGACAACGTCAAAGCGGTAGCCGCTGCGGCTGCGGTCCAGGCAAAGGCGCTGCTCCCCGGGGAAATAGGTCACGGTGGTCTCATGGCAGCCTCCCTGACGCAGGGCAATTTGGAGGAAAGCACAGTCCGGCTCCGGACGCAAAGTGAGCAGCAGGTCAATCATGGAGCCCCGGATGCCAGCCAGAACAGTCTCCCGTTCCACAAAAACGTTTTGATAAACCACCCGGTTTTTCCGGTAAGCCTCCAATTCCCGGATGGGCTGCTGGCAGATTCTCCCCCTATGCCAGTGCAGCTCCCGGGGAAGAGTCAGCTGACCGAAGTATTTCGCACCGGCGGGCACAAAGGAGCAGGTGGCCCAGTTCTGCATCCAGCCCACCAGAATTCGCCGTCCGTCCGGGGCAAGCATGGTCTGGGGGGCATAGAAGTCCAGACCATAGTCCATATTCTGCACCTGCTCCCGGTGGAAATTCCGGCCATCAAAGCTGCCAATCAGGGCAATCACATTGTTTCCCGCGTGAAATTCCAGCCCGCTGGGCTCCATGTTCATGGGGCTTACAAGCAAAACCTGCCGGTCTCCCAGAGGAAAGAAATCCGGACATTCCCACATTCCGCCCAGCTTCCCATTGCTTTGGTCCAGCACGCTCACCAGCTCCCAGGCTCTGGCATCGTCGCTGCGGTAGAGCAGGACCTGTCCGGAGCCGTCTCCCCGGTCGCTGGCCAGCACCGCCCGGAAGCTGCCGTCCGGCTCCTGCCACAGCTTAGGGTCCCGGAAATCCGTATCGGAGGCGCCCTCCGGCAAGTCGGCGGCAGTGAGGACGGGGTTGCTTTCGTCCTTTTCGTAATTGATGCCGTCCCCCCAGGCGATGCACTGAGCCTGCAGCTCCGCCTGGGTTCCGTCGGCACGGGTGACCCGCTCCACGCCGGTGTACATCAGCAGGTGCCGTCCATCCGGCAGCGCAGCCCCGCTGCCGGAAAAGCAGCCCATGGCATCATAGGGCATGTCCGGCGCCAGGGCGGCGGGAAGGTACTCCCAGCGCACCAGGTCGGTGCTTTTGGCATGGCCCCAGTGGATGCTGCCCCAGTGGACATCGTAGGGATTGCTCTGGTAAAACAGGTGGTATTCATTCTGATAGAAAGAAAAGCCGTTGGGGTCGTTCACCCAGCCCACCGCACCGGTAAGATGGAAGCCGGGGCGCTGCCGGGGTAAAATGGTTTTCTGCTGCTGGGCCTCATATTCCCGGGCCCGGTTCAGCATGGCACTTGTCATATTCGATACCTTCTTTCCGGATTTTCGGGGAAATCATACCATATTCCCCTCCGGCTTTCAAGAGCGGGGTCCTCCGGCGTGACTTTTCAGCCCGCATCCGCCGGAATAGACACAAAATATTTACATTTGATTAAGGTTGGTTTAATGGTTTTTAAAGATAATACTCCCATTGATTTCGATCATCAGGAGTGACGACCCATGGAAAATGCCAACGAAAGAGATGACATTCTGTTTGAGCAGCTCAAAAAAGCCAAACGGAGAAAGCGCCGCCGGATCATCATCACCGTGGTGGTTTTGCTGCTTGTGCTCCTTGCGGGAGGAGCCGCAGCCGTGTTCTACCTGAGAGCGCGGGTAAACAGCCAGTTCTCCGCCAGCACGGCGGAGGTAAAATCCTTCCAGGCCATTACCGGGCAGATCAGCGCCAACGCGTCCGGCAGCGGAAGCCTCAGCTACACGGATTTTGAAGAAGTCGGTATCCCCAGCGGTGTCACCGTGGATGAAATTCTGGTGTCAGCGGGAGATACGCTCACCGCCGGTGATGTCATCGCCCGGGTGGATACCAACTCCGTGATGTCCGCCCTGGCGGATGTGCAAACCCAGCTGGAGGAGCTGGACGACCAGATCAGCGAAGCCAAAAAGGATTCCGTCAACAGCTATATCAGCACCTCCGTCTCCGGCCGGGTCAAGCGGGTGTACGCCCAGGCGGGCGACAGGGTGATGGATGTGATGATGGAGCACGGCGCGCTGGCCATTCTCTCCCTGGACGGACTGATGACCGTCACCATTGAAGCTGATCTGGAGGATAACCAGTCCGTTACCGTGCAGTCCGGCGGCGTCAGCTATCCCGGAACCGTGGAATCCAGCATCTCCGGCAAGACCGTGGTGAACCTCACCGACAACGGCCCGGAATACGAGGCCGAGGCCACCGTGCTGGATGAATCCGGCAAGGTGCTGGGCACCGGTACCCTGAAAATCCGCAACCCCCTGGCCATCACCGGCTATGCCGGAACCATCAGTTGGGTCTCCGCCCGGGAAAACAGTCAGGTCTACTCCGGCGGATACCTGTTTTCCTTAACGGATACCCACTATACCGTGAACTACGACACCCTGCTCCGCAGCCGCAGTCAGACGGAGCAGACCATGGCCACCCTGCTGCAGCTGCTTCAGGATGGCTGCGCCACCGCCCCCATTGACGGCATCGTGACCCAGGTCTCCGGCTTGACCTCGGACACCATGGTCTATTCCGACGACGGCACGGAGCTGATTCTGGCTACCATGGCGCCGGACAAGCAGCTCACCGTCAGCGTGGCGGTGGACGAGACCGACATTCTCTCCCTGGAGCTGGGGCAGAGCGCCCAGATTACCGTCAGCTCCATCGGCGACCAGGTTTACTCCGGCACCGTGACGGAGATTTCCAAAATCGGCACCACCATGTCCGGCGTCACCCAGTATACCGCCGTGGTCACCCTGGACAGAGACCCCCAGATGCTCTCCGGCATGACCGCCTCCGTGGACATCCAGAAGCAGAGCGTGGAGGGCGTGGTGCTCATTCCCACCGACGCACTCCACCAGACCCGGGACTCCGCCTATGTCTACACCAGCTATGATGAGCAGACCAAGGAATACGGCGGCATGGTGGAGGTGGTGGCCGGCACCTCCAATTCCAGTTATGTGGAGATCATGTCCGGCCTGAACCCCGGCGATACGGTTTACTACACCGAAAAGGCATCCTCCGGCAACAGCTTTATGATGCCCATGGGCAATATGATGGGCGGAAGCAGCAGCGGTTTCGGCGGCAGCGGCGGTTTCAGCGGCAGCGGCGGTTTCAGCGGCAGCACCGGCAGCGGCGGCAATCGAGGAGGCTCCGGCGGCTTCCCCGGCTCCAACCGCCCGGGAATGGGAGGCTGACATGATCGAGCTTCGTGATGTTTCCAAGGTGTATCAGATCGGCGACGAACGGGTCCGGGCGCTGGACCATGCCAATCTGCACATCTATCCCAAGGAATTTGTCAGCATCATCGGCCCCTCCGGCAGCGGCAAATCCACCCTGATGAACATTGTGGGCTGCCTGGATGTGGCGGATGCGGGCATCTATCTGCTGGACGGCATGCCCATTGAGGCCTACTCCGAAAAGGAGCTGGCCCGGATTCGCAACCACAAAATCGGTTTCGTTTTTCAGAACTTCAATCTGATCGCCAAGCTTTCCGCCTGGGAGAACGTGGAGCTGCCCCTGATCTATCAGAAGGTGCCCCGAGCGGAGCGGGTGCGCCGGGTGAATGAGGCGCTGGAACGGGTGGGCCTGTCCAAGCGGGCTCAGCACCTGCCCACCGAGCTCTCCGGCGGCCAGCAGCAGCGTGTTGCCATTGCCCGGGCCCTGGTGACCCGTCCCAGCCTGATTCTGGCGGACGAGCCCACCGGCAACCTGGATTCCAAAACCAGCGCGGAAATCATGGCGATGTTCCGGGAGCTCCATGCCCAGGGCAACACCATCGTTCTCATCACCCATGACAACGATGTGGCCAAGCAGGCTCCCCGGAGCATCCGCATCCGGGACGGGCAGCTGACGGAGGTGAACCCATGATTCGAGCATTCCGAATGGCGCTGCGCTCCATCAGCAGCAATAAAATGCGGGCAACCCTGACCATGCTGGGCATCATCATCGGCGTGATGGCCCTGGTGGTGCTGGTGAGTCTGGTAAACGGTGCCACCAACTCCGTCACCTCCGCCGTCTCCGGCCTGGGCAACAGCCAGATCACCGTTTCCATCCGGGACGACAAGGGCAGCCCCCTGACCCTGGGGGAGCTGGAGAACTGGCTGGAGGAAAGTCCCCTGCTGGGGGCAATGGCCCCCTACAAGTCCGAATCCGTGGTGGCCAAGCGGGGCGGAGAAAACAGCACCGTCACCGTTTACGGCACCACTCCCGCCTATTATGAAATTCAGGGCCTGCAGCTGGCCATGGGCCGGTTCCTGAAGCGAGCGGATGTGGAAAACAGCAGCTATGTCTGCGTACTCAATGAAGATGCCGCGGAGGACCTGGTGGGCTATATCGACTGCGTGGGCCAGAGCATCTGCCTCAACGGCGTGGAATACACCATTGTGGGCGTGCTGGCCACCAACGACGACAATCTGACCTCCGCTCTGACCTCCGGAATGCAGGTTGCCTATATCCCATTGACCTCCCTGGTCAAGCTGACGGATACGGTCAGCCGGGAAATTACCACCTTCTATGCCGCCCCCGGGGCCAATGTGGACATTCAGCTGGCCGCCGATTCCCTGGAAAAGCTCCTGCTGGACCGCTTCCAGCAGGACGAGGACGCCTATCGCCTGTCCAGTCAGAGCGTGGTGGAAAATGTAATGAGTCAGATTACCTCCATGCTCACCATTCTCCTGGGCGGCATTGCCGCCATCTCCCTGATCGTGGGCGGCATCGGCATTATGAACATCATGCTAGTCACCGTCACGGAGCGGACCCGGGAAATCGGCATCCGCAAGGCCATCGGCGCCAGCCGTGGCACCATCCTGAGCCAGTTTCTAATGGAGGCGGTGGTGCTGTGCATGCTGGGCTGCGGCCTGGGCATCTTCCTGTCCTGGGCAGTTTTGCAGCTGATCAGCACCGTGGTTGCCAGTATGGACATCCAATTCACTCTGAACATGGGGGTGGTGCTGCTGTCCGTGGTGTTCTGCTTCCTCATCGGTGTGATATTCGGCCTGTATCCGGCCAACAAGGCGGCCAAAATGAAGCCCATCGACGCACTGCATTACGGAGGCTGATGATATGAAGAAAAAGCACCCAATCAAACGATTTCTCCTGCTTCTGTTTCTGGTTGTTTTGGTGGCGGCTCTGGCGGTCATGCCCATGCTCACCGCCAATCAGGAAACCCAGGAGGAAACCGCAAGCATTCTGAATGACACCGCCGCGCTGCGGGATATCACCCGGTTTCTTTCCTATGGCGCTCCCATTGAGGCAGAGGAAGCAGAGGCGGTCACCGTCCCCTACGGCGTGAATGTGACGGAATTTCTGGTTGCCAACGGTGACAGTGTCTCCCAGGGCGACAGCATCGCCCGGGTGGATTCCGTCACCCTGATGGCCGCCGTGCAGCAGGTGCAGGAGTCCCTGGAAACCATCGCCGCAGAGCTCAAGGAGGTCCGCGCCAGCATCACCCCGGGGGTGATCTCCGTGGACGAAACCGGAACGCTGTGCTCCGACGGCAAGCCGATTGACGAGAGCAAGCGCTCCGACTATCTGCGGTTTGTCACCCTGTCGGAGCAGCACCGGGAATACGAAGAACTGATGCTGGATTTGTTCCGGCTCTGCCAGGATGACACGGTCACCGCTCCCTGCGCCGGGCTGGTGAGTGATGTGGACAAAACCCAGCTGGTAGAGCTCTCCGCCAACGGAACGCCCCGGCTGGTTTTCCTGGCCACCAACACCCCCACTGGGGAGGATGACGACCAGGATTACTACTGCTATGTGGGCAGGATCGAGCTGGTGGATAACGGCAGCTGGCTCCTGCGAAGAGGTGCGGATGTCACGGTTACGGACTTTTTGAACCTGGAAAATGTGGATATGACCCTGACTGATGAAACCAACATTTTCGATCCTGCTGGCTACGCTATTTTCCGCCACAGTGAGGAGGGCTGGTACACCACCGCCGCCCAGGCGGGAGACATTGTCCTGATCGTCAGCAACGCGCCCTGGATCGTGGTGATTGGCGCAAGTGAGCCGGAGCCCACCGTCCCCTCCACGGACCCCACCGGCCCCAGCCAGGATAATCCCAACCGGATTCCCAGCGGCAGCCTGGGCGGTCTGGGAGGCCTGGGCAGCATGGGCGGCTTTGGCGGCAGCGGCGGCATGTCCTTCGGCGGCAGCGGCGGCAACACGGACACCGGCAGCAGCCTCTACAGCACGGAAAAGATTCAGCTGGCCACCGTCACGCCCATGGAGGCCATGACCATCACCCTGAGCGTAGACGAGGCGGACATTTCCCTGCTCCGGGTGGGCATGACTGCGGAGGTCACCTTTGAAGCCCTGGCCGGGCAAAAATATTCGGCACAGATCACGGAAATCTCCCAGTTTGGCATAACCGGCGACGGCAGCAGCAAATTTGAGGTGACGCTGCAGCTGCCGTGCAGCGACGGAATGCTCCCCGGGATGAATGCCAGGGTGACAATTCCCCTGGAAACCCAATCCGACTGTCTGGCAATTCCCGTGGCCGCCCTGATGGAGCAGGGCAGCAAAACCGTGGTATACACCGGTTATGACGAAAAGAACAAAACCCTCACAGAGCCCGTTCCCGTGGAAACCGGCCTGTCTGACGGAGAATACGTCCAAATCCTCTCCGGCCTGACCCAGGGCCAGACCATCTGGTACAGCTACTACGACACCCTGGAAATCTCCAATGCCGTGGAGCGGGCAGGCCTGTTCGGATAACCGGCCCCCTCTCAATACACTTCCCATATCGCAGCAGTCCGGCGGATGCACCCACCCGCCGGACTGTTTCATTATTCTTCGCTGTTTGCACAACTCCCGAATTCGCTTATGCCGCCATGAACTGTGCTTATCGATCATTGCTCAGTAATCAAAAATTGGAATTTTCAGGGATGATTCGTAGGGAACAGATTTATCCGTTCCGCCTCAGTAACGTTTTCATGGGGTGCACGTTGGATGGAAAATGGTAAAAAAGGAACCTGTTACCATCCAACGAAACACGGATGTTTACCCACCTTTCGGAACGGATAAATCCGTTCCCTACGCACACGTTGGAAGGCATCCCATTCAACATCTCGCCAGCTTCCAATTTGGCAACAAGCTGAGTGAAACCGATAAGCACAAAATTTTTAAATTGGATAGGGTCTTTACAAAAGTATCCTTGCATGTTAAAATATGACTGTAGTCAAAAGTGAAGTCAATACCGCGATTCATCCATAAGCAGAAAGGAGGCGGGCCTATGGCAAAAGGACTGCAGCGCAAAGGGATTGCGCGCAGAAACAACATGCTGCATGTGGCGATTGGGCTGTTTTTGGAAAATGGCTACGAAAAAACCACCACGGCATCCATCGCCAAGGGGGCGGGAATGGCGCCATCGTCGTTTTTCGCGGCCTTTGAAAGCAAGGAGGCACTTCTGCTGACCCTGGTAAAGATCATGTTCAGCAATCAGTTTGAAAGCGCGGGGCAGTTTGGCGGAGTGACAGAGGACCCGGTTCTTCTTTATTCCATAGAGACCGCTCTGCAAATCTACATTGCGGAGCTTTCGGAGCCCCTGCGGGAGCTTTATGTGGCGGCCTACTCGCTGCCCACCACATCGGAGTATATCTACGACAGCATGGCGCCGCGGCTGCAGAAGCTTTTTTCCAGATACCTGCCGGAGGCGGAGCTGAAGGATTTTTACGAGATGGATATTGCCTCTGCCGGGATCATGCGGGCGTATATGGCAAAAAAATGCGATATGTATTTCACCATCGAGAATAAGCTGACGCGGTTTCTTCAGAGCAGCCTGACCCTTTATTCCGTTCCGAAGCAGGTGCAGTCGCAGATCACGGATTGCATTTTGAATATGGACCTCCGCAGCTATGCAGAGCAGCTTATTCAGAAGATGGTGCAGATCGCCCAGGCCGGTATTCCCCTGGTTCCCGAAGAATAAGATCATGTGATGATCGGGTTATGTCAGCAAATTCGTGTTTGGCGAGTTCGTCCAACGGGATATGTGCCAACATGTGCGTAGGGAACGCATTCATGCGTTCCGAAACGTCGGTTACCATCCATGGTCTGTTGGATGGTAACGGGTTCATTTTCTCAACATTTTTCCATTTAACATGCCCCGATAAAAATGTTACCGTGGCGGAATGCATAAATGCATTCCCTACGCAAAAATCATCGTTTTACGATTTGTCAAACTCTGGTGGTTAATGAACCGGGCGGAACGCATAAATGCGTTCCCTACGAACTCTTAATCAGGTAAATACTTCTTTAGCTGAGGCAAACCGAGAAGCATTTCATATCATACAATGTCATAACAAACCAAGGAGGAGCGATTGGTTATGAAAAAAATCCTACATTCCAGGCCGGTGTGTTTTCTGCTTGCGCTGATCCTGCTCATGCAGAATCTGGCGATTCCGGTACATGCGAATGATGACGGAGTATTTAGATGCCCAATATGCAATTCTTCGAATTTGCAGCGTCATGACCCAGTGCCTCCAACCTGCGAAGAAATCGGTTGGACCGAATGGTATAGTTGTAAGGAACCCAACTGCACTGGAAAATTAGAACCGGATAAGGTTGCTTCCACTGGTCATACAGAAGAAACCATCCCCGGCAAGGATGCCACCTGCACCGAAACCGGCCTGACCGATGGCGTGAAGTGCTCCGTCTGCGGTAAGATCCTGACAGCGCAGGAAGAGATACCTCTCGAGCCCCATGCGCTATTCACGAGGGGGGCGAAAGCGGCCACCTGCACAGAAGCTGGGTGGACGGAACACAAGCTTTGTGAAAACGGCTGCGGCTACAGAGAGGGCTATGAGGAAATTCCCGCTCTGGAGCACCAGAAGAACGTGACGACTGAGGCAAAGGCCGCCACCTGCACGGAGAACGGCTGCACCGAGGGCTGGGAGTGCACCAGAGAGGGCTGCGATTATAAAGTCGCTTCGGAAGTGATTACGGCAACGGGTCACACCCCAGAAACCGTCACCGGCAAGGCCGCAACCTGCACCGAAGACGGCCTGACCGATGGGGAAAAATGCTCCGTCTGCAATACAATCCTGAAGGCGCAGGAAGCGATTCCCGCAGGTCATAAAGTAGTGACCGATCCGGCAGTCCCTGCAACCTGTACCACCAAGGGCAAGACCGAGGGCAGACACTGCTCCGTCTGCAATACCGTCCTTGTGGCGCAAACGGAGACTGAATTGGCAGCCCACACGCCAGCCACCGATCCGGCAGTCCCGGCAACCTGCACGACCAAGGGTAAGACGGAAGGCAGCCATTGCTCCGTTTGCAATACCGTCCTTGTAGCGCAAACGGAGACTGATTTCGCGGCTCATACGGAAAAGTCCATCCCCGGTCAGGCCGCGACCTGCACAAAAGACGGCCTGACCGATGGAAAAAAATGCTCCGTCTGCGGAAAAATCCTGAAAGCGCAGGAGGTTATTCCAGCAGCCCACCAGAATGTTGTGGATATGGAAGCCAAGGACCCCACCTGCACCGAGCCCGGTCAGGAGGGCGGCAAATACTGCACCGTCTGCGGTGAAATCGTGGAGCAGCCGACACATCTTCCCGCCTCCGGGCATGAGAAGAAAGTGACGACTGAGGCAAAGGCCGCCACCTGCACGGAAGACGGCTGCACCGAGGGCTGGTATTGCGAGGTTTGCCAGGAAGAGGTCAAGTCCGAGGTGATTCCGGCAACGGGTCACACCGAAGTAACGTTACCCAGCAAGAAGGCCACCTGTACGGCAACCGGACTGACCGAGGGAAAGAAATGCTCCGTCTGCGGTGAGATTCTGACAGCCCAGAAAGAGATTGCCAAGACAGGCCATACGGAAGTATCCATCCCCGGCAGGGCTGCGACCTGCAAGCAAACCGGCCTGACCGAGGGGAAGAAGTGCTCCGTCTGTGGAAAAGAGCTGACGCCTCAGTACGCGACCCCCAAGTCCACGGTTCACAAGTTCGTCCCGGCCAAGGACACGGACCCCAACGCCGGGCCTCTGGACTACGTCTGCTCGGTATGCGGAGAAAAGCAGGTGGGTCTGAGCCAGGGCGACGGAGCTGCCTTCGTGCCCTATGAGCAGGTGGACCCCTCCTCCGGCTCCAACGGCTTCAGCCTGACGGCGGGAGATGACTACGCCAAAGAGGGCACCGCCCAGACACTGTCAGAGGAAATCGCCTCGGGCAAGCTTCAAGTTTTTAAGGGCAAGGACGGAAATGACGAGAACCTCCTCTGCCTTGTGTCGCCGGACTCCACCATGACCTACCTCTCCTTTGAAGCCGGCACCAGCGGCGTGGGGAAGGTCTCCATCGCCAGCCAGGATAACCCCGGCGGCGGCGCGACCACCATGGAACCGGGCGAAGGCGTCGGGCAGTTTGGCATCGGCATTGGCTCCGATGAAAACGGCAAATCCTATCTGTATATCGAGGAGGACGGCAAGGAGGTCTCCTTCACCATCACCAAGGAAGAGGATGAGGACGGCAGGAACCGGGTGATCCTGACCACGGAAAACGGCAGCAAGATCACCATCGAAAGCGACAGTCTGTGGTATAAGGTTCAGTCCTGGGATGAAGGCTCCGAACTCTCCGGCTCCCAGCTGGAGGTGGAAAAAACCACCTCAACGTTAACCAACACCAATGAAAACGGCGGGAGCTCCGAAGCGGTTGTGATCGAGATCGTCTTCAGCGTCAAGGATCTGGGCGGCTCAGAGGAGCAGCCCGAGGAAACCAAGCCCGAAAATGGAATCCAGGCAATTGAAGAGCAGGAACAGACGATCGAGGAACTCGACACCGGTGATAACAGCATTACTGTTTTGGAAGAATCCGAGCAGGCTAAGAATTATGTTGACATCATCGACTTGAGCCCTCAAGGCATCAGTGAAGAGGACTGGGATCCTGAGAATTGTAAAAATGATATTCATTGGCCTGTGAATGGCATATGCAAATTCTGCGGTGAAGGATGCACACATAAATATGATAATAAATTAAATGTTACTGCTAAAGAACACACCTGCATTCTGTGCGGTTATACCGCAGCTCATCGCTGGATTCGTTGGCAAAATGTCGATGGCACATATGTGGGTTATATGTCTTGCGTTAAATGCGGTTACCATTGCGGGCATCCGTCTTATAGCTATGCTTCAGAGGGCGTATGCAAATGTAACGAGTGTGGTCTGGCTTCGATCCATCATTGGGAGAATGGAATATGCAAGAAATGCGGCGGAAAATGCCCCCACAGCAAGGTGGATAAAAAATGCGTATGCAAGGAATGCGGCCTGGTAGCCCACAACTACAAGATCTCCCCGGCTTACGACACCGACAGCGTCTGCACCCGGTGTAAGGCACGGTGCTCCCACTCCTTTGTGATCGACGGAGACTACTGCAAGTGCACAACCTGCGGAAGGATCCAGACACACTATTGGAAGTACAGTGCAACGCCCCTTCCCAGCTGCGTCTGCAAGTACTGCGGAAAAACCGAAGAGCATGATTATGACCCTGTAACCGGCACGTGTAAGCGCTGCATGAACGAATGTGACCATACCTGTGTCTCGCTTTCTATTGGCAAATGCCAGTGCACGAAGTGCGGATACACGATGAGCCACAAGTGGGTAGAGGGAAAATCCGGCTGCGTTTGCTCCTACTGCGGTTATGAACTCAGCCATCTGTTCTCGTTTACCTGGGGCGGCACCACCCATTATGTCGCCGATTACGGCAAAACCACCTGCACCCGCTGCGGCGCCGAATGCAAGCATTCCTTCAGCAACTGCAGGTGCACCATCTGCGGCCTGCAAGCAAAGCACAAGTGGAGAAATGGCACCTGCACCGTGTGCGGAGCCGTGTGCGAGCATTCCGTCTGCAATTACGGAAATACGGCGGACTGCGTCTGCGCTGAATGCGGCACGGTAAGGAAGCACGACTGGAAAAAGAAAGGCATCTTCTACGAATGCACCCAGTGCGGCTTCTTAACCTTGAGAAAACCGAAGTAAGAATCCCTCCCTATTCCAAATAGCACCCATCCGGCTCGTGATTCGTCACGAGCCGGATGGGTTATAGAAGCAAATTGGTGTTTGTCGGGGATGTCTCGTAGGGAATGCATTCATGCATTCCGAAAGGTAACGGGTTTGGGACGGTGCATTGAATGGGAAAAAGTTGTTACTTTTCGTAGGGAACGGATTCCATTCACAAAGCTGCAGGCAGGCGCTTATCCATGATGGATGATTTTGTATCGACAAAGGGAGCACTCGGGCAATCCGCCTGAGTGCTTTTTTGCTGGAAAAATATGAAATTGCGTGATATAATGCTGCTGCGTGATGATGTGCTTGGTTCCGAGAAAGATGGGTATGCTGTCCTGCTCCTGTGTTCGATTGCGATTCATTCCATGCCAGGGAGGAACGATGAAAAAGACGGGCAGGGTTGATGATGGAAAAATAGATAAAGTTTTGCCATTGAAAACGTAAATTCAGGTGATCGGGCTTAAACAGCATAAGCAGCGTTTACCGAATTTTCGTAGGAAACGGATTTATCCGTTCCGAAACGTGGGTGAACATCCGTGGTTCGTTGGTTGGTAACGGGTTCTAAGTTTTTTCCAACATTTTTCCATTCAACATACCCCGATAAAACCGTTACCGATGCGGAATGCATAAATACATTCCCTACGCAAAAGTCATCGTTTTACGATCCATCGAACCCTGGTGGGTAATGAACCTTTCGGAACGCATAAATGCGTTCCCTACGAACAAAATGGCACAAATGCTGCCTAAAACCGATGGCCAAAAGAGGGAAAATTGATTCATCATTCATCTAAAATGGGGAGAATGCTTTATGAATACAAAGAAACTGAGAGCAGCTGTAACAGTCCTGCAAAGCGCACTGATTCTTGTTATGCTGGTGCTTGTGGCTTCTATGATTCTTCAGATCAATGCGCTGCAAGGAACGGCACGGGTGATCAACTATGCGGGCATCATCCGGGGAGCCACCCAGCGGGAAGTCAAGCTGGAGGTGGTGGGGCAGCCCAATGACGACCTCATCGTGTATCTGGATGAAATTCTCCAAGGGCTGAAATTTGGCGGCGGCAAATACCAGCTTGTGCGCCTGGATGACGAGGCCTATCAGCATGATCTGGATATTCAGATGGAATACTGGCAGACGCTGAAGGCAGAGATTTACCGTGTCCGTGACCTTGGCTTTGCCCAGACCGATATTGTGGACATCAGCGAGGAGTATTTCCGCATGGCAGATCAAACGGTTTCCGCAGCGGAGGAATACTCCCAGTCCATCGCTATGGTGCTGCGCTATCTGGAGCTCTTCTCCACGTTGGATGTGACCATTCTGATTCTCATCATGCTGACCCGCTCTCTGGAAACGATGCGGATGCGCCGTCGTAACAGTCAGCTGGAACAGAAGGCCTTTACCGATCAGCACACCGGTCTGCCCAACAAGGGGCGCTGCGAGGAGTTTTTCACCGATGAAGCGTTGATGCAAAGGCCGGTTGCCTGCATTGTCTTTGATCTCAACAACCTTAAAACCACCAACGACACCCTTGGTCATTCGGTTGGTGATCAGTTGATTCTCAATTTTGCAAGACTTCTGCGAAATGCGGTACCTGCCCCTAACTTTGTGGGCAGGTATGGCGGCGATGAGTTTATGGCGGTGATCTACGATGCCTCCCGGGAGAAAACGGAAGCCATTCTAAACCGGCTTGAAAAGGATGTGGAGGATTTTAACCATCTGCATCACGGCGGCGGTCAGTTTGTAGAGGTAAGCTATGCCTGCGGCTGTGCCCTTTCAACGCAGTTCCCCGACTGCTCTTTTCGTGTTCTGTTTGACCAGGCGGATAAGTATATGTATGAGAATAAAATGGCAAAGCGCATGCAGAAAATGCAATCCAAATAAGCTTGGCTATCTTATCGGTTCCAGAGCTTTGACATAACAGCAAATCACGTTTTACAGATTATTTAGAGATGCCCGTCGGCTGGTTCATAAAGCTTTCGCTGTATCTGACTTTCCGGCACATCGGCGTTTCGCTGCTGCTGCTCCTGATTTTTGCAGCCTCCTATCTGCTGATTCTCTGGCAGCCAATGCTGGTGGTGATTGTGCCGGGGGCGGCCAACGTGATCATCTCAAAATTTGTCGATCCCATTTTGGATCAGCATATGCCCAAAAAGGAAGGATGAAGAAAATGAAATTTACCAATGGCTTTTGGCTTCTGAAAGAGGAGATTTCCCCGATCTATGCCGTGGAATACGCCGGTCACGAAATTGAGGGCAATACCCTGACGGTCTATGCCGCCCAGAACCACATCCGTAACCGGGGCGATTGCCTGAATCTGGGCATAATCACCCTGACCTTTACATCTCCCCAGGAAAATATCATCCACACGGAGCTGACCCATTTTCAGGGGACAGCCAACGCTCCCGTGCGCCCGGAGGTGGCGGGTCAGCAGCCCCGGGTGGAGATTACCGAAACGGATACCCACCTGATCTACCGCAGCGGCAAGCTGGAAGCGCGAATCTGCAAAGCGCCTTCCGGATGGAATATTGACTACTACGATGGTAATACCCGCCTGACCTCCACCGGTTACCGCAATGAGGCCCGGATGCTGAACCGGGATACCGGGGAAAGCTTTATGGTGGAGCAGCTGTCCATCGATATCGGCGAGAGCATCTATGGCCTGGGAGAGCGGTTTACGCCTTTCGTGAAAAACGGACAGACTGTGTCCATCTGGAATGAGGACGGCGGCACCGCCAGTGAACAGACCTACAAAAATATTCCTTTCTACATCACCAGCAAGGGCTATGGCGTGCTGGTAGACACCTTTGGCGATCTGGAATTTGAAATTGCCAGTGAAAAGGTGGAAAATGTGCAGTTCTCTGTCCCCGGGGAGACCCTGGGCTATTATATCATCGCCGGGGGAAGTCCCAAGGGAACGGTCAGCAAATACTGCCAGCTTACCGGCATGCCGGCTCTGCCCCCCGCCTGGTCCTTTGGACTGTGGCTCACCACCTCCTTTACCACGAATTATGACGAGGAAACCACGTCCTCCTTTATTCAGGGCATGGCCGACCGAAACATCCCCCTGCGGGTGTTCCACTTCGACTGCTACTGGATGCGGGCCTACCGCTGGTGCGACTTTATCTGGGACCCGGACACTTTCCCGGACCCTGCCGGAATGCTCCGGCGCTATCACGAAAAGGGGCTAAAAATCTGTGTGTGGATCAATCCCTACATCGGCCAGATGTCCTATCTGTTCAAGGAGGGCAAGGAGCATGGCTTCCTGGTGAAAAAGGAAAACGGCGACGTTTGGCAGACGGACCTGTGGCAGCCGGGCATGGCTCTGGTGGATTTTACCAACCCCGACGCGGTGAAGTGGTATGCCTCCAAGCTGGAAGCGCTGCTGGACATGGGGGTGGACTGCTTCAAGACGGACTTTGGTGAACGAATCCCCGTTCGCCACATTCGCTGGTTCGACGGCTCTGATCCCAACTCCATGCACAACCGATACACGCTTTTGTATAATCGGACTGTTTTTGAACTGCTGGAGCGCAAGCGGAGAAAGGGTGAGGCGGTGCTCTTTGCCCGGTCCGCCACGGTGGGCGGTCAGCAATTCCCTGCCCATTGGGGCGGCGACTGCTCCGCCACCTACTCCTCCATGGCAGAAACCCTGCGGGGCGGATTGTCTCTGGCCTGCGGCGGCTTCGGCTTCTGGAGCCACGATATCAGCGGCTTTGAACAGACCGCTTCCCCGGACATCTACAAGCGCTGGTGCCAGTTTGGCCTTTTAAGCTCCCATTCCCGGCTCCACGGTTCTTCCTCCTATCGGGTGCCCTGGCTCTTTGACGAGGAGGCCTGCGTGGTGCTGAAAGAAATGGTGGAGCTGAAATGCCGCTTGATGCCCTATCTCTACCGGCAGGCCGTGATTGCCCATGAAACCGGCGTGCCCATGCTGCGGCCCATGTTTATGGAATATCCCCAGGATCGCAGCTGTCACAATCTGGACTTGCAGTACATGCTGGGTGACAGCCTGCTGGTGGCGCCGGTCTTCCATGAGGACGGCAGCGTGGAATACTACCTGCCCAAGGGCAGATGGGTGAATCTGCTCACCGGAGAAATGCTGGACGGAAACCGCTGGCATCAGGGCTGCTTTGACTACCACAGCCTGCCGCTGATGGTGGCCCCCAACTCCATTCTTCCCATGGGCAGCTGCCATGACAAGCCGGACTATGATTATAGCAGCGGCGTGACGCTGTGCCTGTCCCATTTTGAAGACGGAGCTGCCTCCACGGTTCAAATTCCTGACTTGCAGGGCAATACCGTCATGACCGCCTCAGCCCACCGTCAGGGAAATACCATCACGCTGGAGGTTCAGGGTGAAGGCAGCTGGCAGTGCCGGATGCTCTCTGCCCCGGACGCTGACATTGTGTACAGCGGTAACATAGCCGAGATTCATTTGAAGTGAGCTAGGAAAGGAGCGGTACCGTGATTCGGAAACAAGCTTTGCCCATTGATCTGAAAAACAGCGTAATCCGAGATTCCTTCTGGAGCCCCAAGCAGCAGCTGATCCTGGATACCGTCATTGACTATCAGGAAAAAGTCCTCAACGACCAGATTCCCGGCGCTGAAAAAAGCCATGCCGTTGCAAATTTCCGCATTGCGGCAGGACTGGAAGAGGGAGAATTCTACGGCATGGTGTTCCAGGACACCGATGTGGCCAAATGGCTGGAGGGGGTGGCCTATTCACTGACCATCCGTCCGGACCCCGACCTGGAAAAGCGGGCGGATGCGGTGATTGAAATCATCGCCCGGGCGCAGCAGCCGGATGGCTACCTGAACACCTATTTCACCATCAAGGAACCGGAGCATAAATACCAGAATTTGCTGGAATGCCATGAGCTGTACTGTGCCGGACACATGATGGAGGCCGCGGTTGCCTACTACGAAGCAACCGGAAAAGATGTCCTCCTGAAAGTCATGGAAAACATGGCAGATAACATTGCCGAGCACATCGGCCCCGGAAAAATCGAGGGCGTCCCCGGCCACCCGGAGGTGGAAATCGGTTTGATGCGGATGTACCATACCACCGGGAAAGAAAAATACCGGGATATGGCCCAGTATTTTATCGACCGGCGGGGAGAGGACCCTTCCTGGTTCCAAAAGGAGCGGCAGCAGCGTGACTGGGAGCATTACCCCATGAACCCTGCGGATACCAAATACAACCAGAGCTACGCGCCGGTTCGGCAGCAGAAAACTGCAGAAGGCCACGCTGTCCGGGCGGTATACCTGTTCACGGCCATGGCGGATTTGGCATCATCCACCGGGGATGAAAGTCTGCTGCTTGCCTGCGAAACCCTGTGGGAGAACATCGTTCAGAAGCGGATGTATGTGACCGGCTCCATCGGCTCTACCGTGGAGGGTGAGGCCTTTACCATCGACTATGATCTGCCCAATGATACAGCCTACGCAGAAACCTGTGCTGCCATTGGTATGGTGTTTTTCAGCAAGCAGATGCTGGATATTACCCTGGATGGAAAGTACGCGGATATCATCGAATTGGAATTGTACAATGGAATTTTAAGCGGAATGCAGTTGGACGGCCAGCGATTCTTCTATGTGAATCCCCTAGAAGTGAATCCCGGCGTTTCGGGAGAACTGTATGGCTATCGTCATGTGCTGCCCCAGCGGCCGGGTTGGTATGCCTGTGCCTGCTGCCCCACCAATACGGTGCGGCTAATCACCTCGCTGGGCAAGTATGCGTTCAGCGAGAATCCCCAGACCATCTTTGCGAACCTCTTTATCGGCGGCGAATTTGATTTGGACAAAGCTCGGATTCAGGTGGAGAGCCAATACCCCTGGCAGGGAGACATCACTTACCGCATCCAGCCCAAGGCAGAGACGGCGTTTTCCATCGCTTTGCGGATCCCCCATTTTGCCAAAAACGCAGTGGTAAGCGTCAACGGGGAAGTACAGCAGGCAGATCGGGAAAAGGGTTATGTATACCTGTTACGAAAGTGGAAGGAAGATGACCTGGTTCGGGTGACCTTTGAAATGCCGGTGCGCCGAATCTATGCCAATCCCGCTGTCCGGGCCAATGCGGGTCGCGTGGCGTTGATGCGCGGTCCTCTGGTTTACTGCATGGAAGGGACAGACAATCCGGGGCTGCTTCAGTCCCTGCACCTGCCCAGAGACAGCCGGTTTGTGATTCATCCGGCGGAGGATGGCGTATTAAAGGGAAATCTGATTCTGACAGCCCAGGGGCTGCAGAATGTCTGCGGGCCGGAGCTTTACAGCGATGAGCCGCCCCAGCAAAAGCCGGTCACTTTGACAGCCATACCCTATTACACCTGGGGAAACCGGGGGTTGAACCAGATGCTTGTCTGGATTCCTGAATAAGAAACGGTAATCATTATTCAGGACTCGCAGCGATGGGATGTTTTGAAATTTTAAAAGCAGTCAGGAATAATCCCCAAATCCAAAACATCCCTGCGTGAACTTGGGGCAGACGGATGCGCCACAGAAAAATGCAGCTCATCGGAGGGTCTCTGATCGCCGCGGCATGCCTTTTTGTGACAATGTTTTTGTTCTGTCCATGATGAAGATGGCGCCCAATGAGATTGAAAGGTCTCGTTTTCCCTCGTTTTCCTTTTCCATTCATACTTTTTTAAATTTATATTGTATAATGGCTATAGATACCAAATGAACGGAGGGAATCAGAATGAGCATCACAGAAGCAATGAACACCCGGCACAGCGTCCGGCAGTATACGGACAAAGCGCTGGGGGAAGGTGTCGTTTTGGCGCTGAAAGAGGAAATTGACGCCTGCAACAGAGAAAGCGGCCTGCATATCCAGCTGGTCACCAATGAGCCGAAAGCCTTTGATGGTTTTATGGCGCACTACGGGAAATTCAGCGGTGTGACGAACTATATCGCCATGATTGGAAAGAAAGGGCCGACCCTGGAGGAAACCTGCGGCTACTATGGGGAAAGGCTTGTGCTGTTCGCCCAGCAGTTGGGCCTGAACACCTGCTGGGTGGCGATGACCTACAGCAAAATCAAAACCGCGTTTGTACTGAGCAGCGGCGAAAAGCTGTGCATTGTGATTGCACTGGGGTATGGTGCAACGCAGGGTGTGCCCCACAAGTCCAAAACCATACAGGATGTGGTAAAAGCGGAAGAACCCCTGCCCGGCTGGTTTCAGGATGGCGTCAAAGCGGCCTTGCTGGCACCTACGGCCATGAATCAGCAGAAATTCACCTTTTCCCTGACAGATAACCGGGTGTCGGTGAAAGCGGGCATGGGCTTTTACGCAAAGATTGACCTGGGCATCGTCAAATATCATTTTGAAATAGGCGCCGGTGAAACCGGCTGGACGTGGGGCGAATAGAAGCGGAATACTCCCTTCTACGAGGAAGATGGTTATGGCACAGTATACGAAAAAAGCGATTCTTCAGACCTTCCAGGAAATGCTGGAAAAAATGCCCTTTGATAAAATCACGGTCTCTGCCATCGTATCCAATTGTGAAATCAGCTCCAATACCTTTTATTATCACTATCAGGACATTTATGACCTGCTGGATACCTGGCTCTCCATCAAAAAGGAAAAGTACATTGAAAAAGCTTCCTTGGAAATCCGTTGGCAGGATGCGGGAAAAGCCATGCTTCATGATTTCAAAAATCATTCGGATATTGTGTATCACCTATTCAATTCCTTATCCCGGGAACGAATTGAACGATACATTTTTGAGTCCACTGACGACACATTTTATCGGTTTATCTGCCGGGAGACGGCCGGCGTCGCCATCCCCGAACAGGAACTGAGGAACATTGCAGAGTATAACAGTTATTCCTTCCTGGGCTTTTTCCTGAAATTCCTTTGGAATCAAATGGATGATGATATTGATTCTGGAATTGAGAAGATTGGCGGCATTTTTGAAAACAACATCCAGTGGCTGAAAGAAAAATATACGCAGAAATAAGATTTTAGGACAGTTTGTCGTTTTTCCTCAAAAATTGATGAAAATGAGCGGTTTCTCCGAATTTAGGAGAGACCGCTTTTTTTCTCCGTTTTCATTTCGCCCAATTTCGACTAAACTTTCTGCTATAGAAAGGGAATCACCTCTCAATTCCAGCTAAGAAAGGAACAAAAACCATGGTCAAGAATTATTTTACCTCGGAATCCGTAACCTGTGGTCATCCTGATAAGGTATGCGATCAGATCGCCGACCGCATTCTGGACGGGCTTCTGGAGCAGGACCCCCGTTCCAGAGTGGCCTGTGAAGTGACCTGTGCCACCAACTCTGTCCACATTTTTGGCGAGGTAACCACAACAGCAGAACTGGATTACGCCGCTGCCGCCCGCAGGGTCATCCGGGAGATCGGCTACACCACACCGGGGCAGGGCTTCGATGCGGAGAGCTGCAAAATCCAGGTAGACCTGCATGAACAATCGCCGGATATTGCCAGGGGAATTGACCGCAGAACCCAGTCTGAGCTTCTGAACAGCGGCGCCGGAGACCAGGGCATGATGTTTGGCTATGCCTGCACCGAGACCCCAAGCCTCATGCCCCTGCCCATTGAGCTGGCTCATTCCCTGGCAAAGCGTCTGGAACAGGTTCGCCGGATCAATGAGCTGAATTACCTTCTTCCGGATGGCAAAACGCAGGTCACGGTGGAATACGATGAAAAGGACCAGCCCAAGCGGATCGCGGCCGTCATTGTCTCCAGCCAGCACCGGGATACGGTGGAAACCAAAAAGCTTCGCTCCGATATTCTGGGGCATGTGATCCTGCCCACCCTGCCAAAGGATCTAGTGGATAAGGACACCCAGTTCTTCATCAATCCCACCGGACGCTTTGTACTGGGCGGACCGGCGGCGGATTCCGGCCTCACCGGCCGCAAGCTGATCACGGATACCTACGGCGGGTACGCACGCCACGGCGGCGGTGCCTTCTCCGGCAAGGATGCTTCCAAGGTAGATCGGAGCGGCGCGTACATGGCAAGATACATTGCCAAAAACATCGTGGCATCGGGCCTGGCGGACAGATGCGAAGTGCAGCTGGGATATGCCATCGGCCTGGCAGAGCCGGTATCCTTCCGGATCGACACCTTTGGCACTGAGCATGTGAAAAAGGAAAAGATTTATGACGCCATCCTTCGGAGTGTGGACATGCGGCCCATGGCAATCATTCAGAAATTCGGATTGACAAATCCGGTTTTCTCCCGCGTATCCTGTTATGGGCACTTCGGAAGCAACGCGGCGGATATGCCCTGGGAGCAAACGGATCTCCTGCTGTCCGTCTGAGTGGAATCTTAAGATACTGTTTTTATGCATATCGGTTTGACTCAGCATCCCGACAAATTGGTGTTTGTCGAGTTCGCCCAACGGGATATGTGCCAACGTATGCGTTCCGAAAGGTTCATGAACCACCAGGGTTCGACGAATCGTAAAACAATCATTTTTGCGTAGGGAATGCATTCATGCATTCCGCCTCGGCAACATTTTTATCGAGGTATGTTGAATGGATCATTGTTGGAAAAAATTGGAACCCGTTACCATTCAACGAGCCTCGGATGTTCACCGACGTTTCGGAACGGATAAATCCGTTCCCTACGCACACGCCGAAAGGCATTCCGTTCATCATACCGCCAAATTTCAAATTACCGGGGCAGTACCGGTCGAGGCGCCCAGGAGTTGTGGGTCGATTGCCCAAGGTTCGTAACGAATTGGCCGCGGGGCCTCCCCGCTTAATTCCAACTTGTCCAATTGCTGAGTTAGGCCGATAAGCACATAACGATTTAAAAATGGAGGATATGACAATGTATAACAAAGTAATGCACGCAGCTGAAAGAAAGGCTTTCAAGACCGTACTGGACAGATTCATCGCAAAGAGCCAGACGGAAAGCGCCGCAGAGGCAGCCAACGATTTGATCAGTCTTGTGGAAAAACTGATGAAAGGGATATGGAGCGACGGCAGCTTTGATATGCTGCGGAAAATCGCGGCTGACCAGGACAGCAAATGGGCCCGCTACGCGGACCGGATCATTAAGGACAGCGACCCCAAAATTCTCTCCTCTTTCCTTTTGAATGCTGCCTATGAAGGCGGCTTCCGGGGCTACCGCACGTCTCAGGAGCTGTCCAAACAGTACCAGTGCAACATCCCCTGGATCGTCCTGATGGACCCCACCTCTGCCTGTAATATGCACTGCACCGGCTGCTGGGCAGCGGAGTACGGGCACAAGCAAAACCTCAGCTATGAGGTCATGGACAAGGTGCTCACCCAGGGCAAGGAGCTGGGCATCCATGCATGCCTGCTGACCGGCGGCGAGCCGCTGGTGCGGAAAAAGGATATTCTGCGGCTGTGTGAAAAGCATCAGGATGTTGCCTTCCACGCCTTCACAAACGGCACCCTCATTGACGATGCTTTCTGCCAGGACCTGCTCCGGGTGGGGAATTTCTTCGTATCCGTGAGCATTGAGGGCTTTGAAGCAGCCAACGACAGCCGCCGGGGAGATGGTCATTTTGAGAAAGCAATTCACGCCATGGAGCTGATGCATTCCTATAAGATTCCCTTTGGTGTGTCCATCTGCTATACCAGCAAAAACTATCTGGATGTGACCAGCGATGAATTCCTGGATATGCTCATCAGCAAGGGCTGCGCCTTTGCATGGTACTTCCACTATATGCCCGTGGGCATGAACGCCTCTACGGAGCTGCTTCTCACGCCGGAACAGCGGGTGTACATGAAAAACCGGGTGCGTGAGATTCGGGGTCTGGAAGGCGGCAAGGAGATATTCGCCATCGATTTCCAAAATGACGGCGAGTTTGTAAACGGCTGTATCGCCGGCGGCAGACTGTACTGCCACATCAACGCGGCAGGCGATGTGGAGCCCTGCGTGTTCATCCATTACTCCGGGGCCAATATCAACGAACACTCCCTGCTGGACTGCCTGCGCCAGCCCCTGTTCCAGAGGTACCACGACGGCCAGCCTTTCAACGGCAACCACCTGAGGCCCTGCCCCATGCTGGAAAACCCGGACATTCTGCAGAAAATTGTGCGGGAGTCCGGCGCCAAGTCCACAGATTTGGAAGCACCGGAAAGCGCGGAGCACCTCTGCGCCAAGTGTGTGGAATATGCGAAAAACTGGGCGCCGGTGGCAGATCAGCTCTGGCAGGAGAGCCACGGAATGCCCAGTGAAGAAACGTAACCTTTGAAGCGAATTGGCTTAACAGATGAAAGGAGAACAGCATGCAAAGCGTACGGTTAAAAAAAGAGAATATCCTGACAATTCCAAATCTGTTAAGCCTGATTCGCATTCTTTTGATTCCTGTCATCATCTGGCTGTATTGCGTGGAGGAAGCATACCTTCCAACCATCCTGGTGATTGCGCTTTCCGGCTTCACGGATATCATTGACGGCAAGATTGCCAGAAAATTCAATATGGTTTCCGATGTGGGAAAGGTGCTGGACCCGATTGCGGACAAGCTGACCCAGGCTGTGCTGGTGATCTGCCTGATTGCCCGGTATCCCCGAATGCGGGCGCTTTTGTCCTTATTCGCGGTAAAGGAGTGCCTGATGCTGCTGTGGGGCTATTGGACATTGAAGCGCACCGATACGATCAACAGCGCGAAATGGTACGGCAAGCTCAGTACCGTCGTGCTTTACGCCGTCATGATGATCCTGATTCTCTTCGTGGATATTCCGGAAGAAAGTGCCAACGCGCTCATGCTATTGTGCGGTGGGATGATGCTGCTGTCCCTCGTCCTGTACGGACGGTTTTACCACGGGATTCTGGAGCAGGCACCCTCTGCAAGCAGGCAGAAAAAGACGTTACGCACTGGGTGCAATATTGTCCTCGGCCTGATATGGGTCGGAATCATTGTGATTTGCCTGATTCATCGGAAAGAGCTGTCTGCGGAGGGAATTGCAAGCTATTCGCCCAAGAACGCCTGGCTTGCCGCCATTGTGATGCTGGGGTTGTTTGCCTTGAAGAGTCTGAGCATCGTCATCTACTCCGGACTTCTCTATGCTGCAAACGGGATGCTCTTCCCTCTTCCGGCGGCAATTGCTCTGAATCTGCTTGGCACAGTCATTATGGTATCATTGCCGTACCTAATTGGGAGAAAGGCAGGGGCCACCGCAGTGGAGGAAATCCGGGCAAAATACCCCAAAGCAGAGGCAATCCACAATCTGAGGGCGCAGAACGATTTTCTTTTTCCTTTCCTTACCCGTATGGCTCGCTTGCCCAGTGATATTGTCAGCCTGTATATGGGAGCGGTTCATGTGGAGTACAAAAAGTACCTCCTGGGCAGTCTGCTGGGGATACTGCCCCAAACAATTACCTTTCCCATTATGGGTATGAGCATCCAGAATATTCGTTCACCGCAATTTGTGATTTCGCTTTGTGTGGAAATTGCCTATATTCTGGTGACTTCTGTCATTTATACAATACATCGCAAAAAGAACAAAGCAGACCAATGAATTTATGGGAGCGCAACACCGTTTTGGGGTGAACTCAGATAGACGCAAAGGAGACGAACATGGACGAAAAGATTGCAATCTTAACAGATACGAACAGCGGGATTACCCCGGAGCAGGCAGCCGGGTTTGGTATCCATCTGGTATCAATGCCTGTCATCATCGACGGCGAAACCTTTTTTGAGAATGAATCCATTTTTCAGGACGAATTCTTTCAGCGCCTGCGCCAGGGCGCGTGTGTCAGTACCTCTCAGCCGGCACCGGGGGCTCTGATGGACTGCTGGGAGGGGCTGCTCCAGCGTTATGATGAGATAATCTATCTGCCCATGTCCAGCGGCCTGTCCGGCAGCTGTCAAACCGCCGCCATGCTGGCTGAGGAATACGATGGAAGAATTCATGTGGTGGACAACCACAGAATTTCCGTGACGCTGCGCCAGTCGGTGCTGGAGGCAAAACACCTGGCCGGCCAGGGAAAAACAGCCCGGGAGATTGCCGCGTATCTGGAAAAGGACGGCTTGGAGTCCAGCATCTATGTGGCGGTGAACACGCTGGAATACCTGAAGAAGAGCGGCCGGGTCACGGCTGCGGGCGCTGCAATTGGAACCATTCTGAATATCAAGCCGGTTCTGCAGATTCAGGGCGGCAAGCTGGACGCCTACAAAAAGGTACGGGGTATGCGTCAGGCCATGCAGGCCATGATTGACGGACTGAAGCAGGACCAGGCCGGACGGTTTGCCGGGCAGAAGCTGACCATCCGCGCCGCCTATTCCGGAGACGCCGAAGCCGGTGCGATCTGGCAGGCAGAATTGCAGACGGCATTTCCGGGAATGTCCATCGGGCTGGATCCCCTGCCAATCAGCATATCCTGCCACACAGGCGACGGCGCCCTGGGGGTTGGCATGATGAAAGACATATTCTGCTCTGACCTGGGAGTATAGTTAACAATGAAAAAAACAGAAGAAGCAAAAACGCGTTTTCCTCAAATTATCTGGCTGCTGTCGGGAATGTGCCTTGCCGCGGCAGCCGTGTTGAGCTTTGCCGCATCCGGAGGGAAATTGATACAAATTGCGCCGTGGCTTGGTCTATCCATGCTGGCAACAGGAATTGCAAATGTGATTTTGTACTTTTATATTATGAAGCAAACCCCAGGAGCAAAATGGCTGCTGGCAGACAGCATTACCGCAGCGCTGCTCTCCATTTTTCCGCTGTTTAATCAAATCACCTTTGCGGCAGCGCTTCCCTTTTTCTTCTGCGTTTGGGATTTGTTCTCCGGGATTCTTCGGGTAATGGAATCCACAGAGCAAAAAGCAGCGGGAGAACAGGGTTGGCGTTGGTTCTGCGTTGTTGGCGTCATTGAGATTCTTGCCGGATGCATTGGTTTAATCAAGCCCATTGAGGAGGCGCTGACCATGCATGTGACGGTTGGCCTGGTTCTCTTGATTCAGGCAATTGCGTTTTTCCATAAAGCAAGTGTAGATTTGAAATCAATTTCATGAACGATGGAGGTCATACTTCCACCGGGAAAAGGAGCAGCTATGAGCAGAAAAGTAACCGTCATTGGCGCCGGCAACGTGGGCGCCACCATCGCATATACCATGTCCCTTGGGGATATCGCTTCGGAGATCGTTCTCATCGATATTAACAGGGAAAAGGTGGAGGGCGAGGTCATGGACATCGTCCAGGGAACCAGCTTCCGGGAACCCATCTCCGTGACCGCCGGAGACTACGCCGATGCCGCGGATTCTGATATTGTGATCATCACCTCCGGTCTTGGCCGCAAGCCCGGACAGTCCAGAATCGAGCTAGCCCAGACCAATGTGGACATTCTCAAACAGATCACACCGCAGATCGTGGCGGCAGCACCGAAGGCGCTGTATGTGCTGGTCAGTAATCCGGTGGATATCATCACCTATGCGTTCACAAAAATCTCCGGGCTTCCGGAAAGTCAGATCATCGGCTCCGGCACCATCCTGGACACCGCAAGACTGCGCTACGACCTTTCCAACCATTTCCAGATTGCCCAGAAGAACATCCATGCCTATGTCTATGGCGAGCACGGGGACACTTCTTTCATTCCCTGGTCCTGCGCGTATATCTCCGGCTGCCGCCTGGGTGATTTTGAGGACATGATGATCAAACGTGGGGCCGTCACAGAGCGGATAGACCCTGAGCAGACGCTGCGCTATGTTCAGAAATCCGGCGGAGAAATCATTGCCAAGAAGGGCGCTACCTTCTACGCGGTATCCGCTTCGGTCAACAAAATCTGTCATGCGCTGGTTGCTGCCTTCGATTCCGTGGCCACGGTCTCGTCCATGATGCACGGAGAATACGGCATTGAGGATGTCTGCCTCAGCACCATGACCATCATCGGCCCCGAGGGAATCAAGGGCAAGGTGCCAACGCCCCTGACCCAGGAAGAGATCTCCAAGCTCCACGCCAGCGCCAATGCACTGAAGGCAGTCATTCAAAGCTTGAAGATATAAAGGTTCAAAAGAAATGTGGCACCGAAGCGGATGTGTGGCGGACGAATCAAATGCGGTCGCGCCAATATGACAAAAGCCGGAATGAATCCGAAAACGCTCCAATGCCTTATGGAGCATTCGGACATCAACGTGACAATGAATACCTTAGGGCAACACCGCATAAATGCCAAAAACCGCATTATACAGTGGGTGACAAATAAAAGCTGTGGATAACCTCTGAATTATTGTCCGCAAAGGCGCACTGACTCAAGCCGCCAGACAAGGTCTGTCAGCCAGAATCAGATT
>JAQYLT010000078.1 GCA_028719885.1 Bacillota bacterium | reverse complement strand
AAGAATCAACCTGGAAGCCAGAGCCTACACCCTTAGAAGAGCATACCTTTTGGAGAACGATCCAAGAGCAAATGTGTAAACCATGTTGTTACACAATCTGTAAACCATGTTGCTCTTGACATGAATCCGTTCCCTACGAACCCATACTGATAAATTCCAATTTGCCTGATTGGCGGGAAGGGGTTCTGTTTTTCGAAAATTTTCGGTTTCTATGACAAATTTTCGGCGGAAAATGGTTTTTTAACGGTTTTATGATGAATCTTGCCAGATAATTCCAGGGGCAATCCGACGTTATTTATGCAATTTACCAAAAAGATAATTCATAATTTAGGTAAATTGTCACTTTTCTATTTGTGGAAAATATGGTATGTTATCCATGGGCAAGCTATACCCTTTAAACAAGCGCAAATAACATTTACATAAGGAGCTGTGACCATGTACTTTCAGAAAAAACGCTGCATTGCCATGCTTCTGGCCGGTGGCCAGGGCAGCCGACTCTATGTTTTGACGGAGAAAACCGCCAAGCCTGCCGTGCCTTTTGGCGGCAAGTACCGTATCATCGATTTCCCCCTGTCCAACTGCGTTAACTCCGGCATCGATACCGTGGGCATCCTCACCCAGTATCAGCCCCTGGAGCTGAATGAATACATCGGCAACGGCCAGCCCTGGAACCTGAACAAGACCCACAGCTGCGCCCAGGTGCTGCCCCCCTATGAGCGTCACGACAAGAAGCAGGGCTGGTACAAGGGCACCGCCAACGCCATCTACCAGAACATCGACTTCATCGACCGGTTCGACCCCGAGTATGTGGTGGTCCTCTCCGGTGACCATATCTATAAGATGGACTACTCCAAGATGGTGGACTACCACGAGAAGAACGGCGCCGCCTGCACCATCGCTGTGCGGAACGTTCCCCTGGAGGAGGCCTCCCGCTTCGGTATCCTGAACACCAACCCCGACAACACCATCTATGAGTTCGAGGAGAAGCCTAAGAAGCCCAAGTCCACCAACGCCTCCATGGGCATCTACTGCTTCACCTGGAAGGTGATGCGGGAGACTTTGATCGCCGACGAAGAGGACCCCACTTCCTCCAACGACTTCGGCAAGAACATCATCCCCAGACTGCTAAACGGCGGCCACAAGCTCATGGCCTACAATTTCGACGGCTACTGGAAGGACGTGGGCACCATCGACTCCCTGTGGGAGGCCAACATGGAACTGCTGGGCAAGAACCCCGAGTTCAACATCCGGGGCGACGAGCGCACCAAGATCTACGCCCGGAACTCCGCTTTCCCCTCCAGCTATATTGATGCCTCCGCCAAGATTGTCAACGCCTTCGTGGCCGAGGGCTGCGAGGTCTACGGCACCGTGCGTCACAGCGTGGTCAGCGTGGGCTGCACCATCGGCGAGGGCGCCCTGATCGAGGACTCCGTGGTGATGCCCGGCGTGGTGGTGGAGCCCGGCGCCATCGTCCGCCATGCTATTCTTGGCGAAAACTCCAAGGTCTGCCGCAACGCCGTGGTGGGCGGCGCCTTTGAGCCCAACGAAAAGAAGAAAATCAGCGTGGCCGGCAAGGGCGTGGTCATTGAGGAAAACGCCGTGCTTGCCCCCGGCGCCATGCTGTAAGGAGGTAAGAGAAAATGAATGTGATGGGTATTATCTTCACCAATGACGGCAACATCGGTGAGCTGACCAATAAACGGACCATGGCCTCCCTGCCTTTCGGCGGCCGCTACCGGCAGGTGGACTTCGGCCTTTCCAACCTGGCCTTCGCCGGGGTGCGCCATGTGGGCATCATCGCCCGCTACAGCTATCAGTCCCTGATGAACCACATCGGCGACGGTGAGGAATGGGGCCTGGAGCTGGGCGAGGGCGGACTGGAATTCCTCACCCCCTACGCCTCCTCCGTGAACCACTCCTACCGGGGCAAGCTGGAATCCCTTTCCTCCAACATGGACTTCCTGGAGTACTGTGATGATGACTATGTGGTCATGATCGACTCCACCGTCCTGTCCAACATCGACCTGAACAAGGTGATCGCCGACCACATCGCCTCCGGCAAGGACATCACCGTGGTCACCGCCAAGGGCATCTGCAACGGCAAAAAGGTCATGGACTTCGCCCTGAAGCTGGACAAGAACGGCCAGGTGGACGACATGGTCTGCGACTACGCCGCCCCCGCCGACTACCAGGCCTCCATGGACATTTTTGTCATGAGCCGTCAGGTGCTCATCCGGGAGGTCAAGACGCTGGTTGCAAAGAACTGGTTCCACATGGACCGGGACCTGTGCATGGGCGGCTGGAGAAGCGGCAAGGTTTCCGTGAATGCCTATCAGTACGAAGGCATTGCCATGTTCAATGAATCCACCCAGGAGTACTTTGAACACAGCCTGGCTCTGGTCAACAAGGAAGTGCGGGACGGCCTGTTCTACGGGGCCCATCCCGTCTACACCAAGGTCCGGGACCGGGTGCCCAGCTACTACGGCGAGAACTGCGACATTGAGAATGTGGTGGCCGCCGACGGCTGCCGGCTGGATGGCAAGGTGAAGAATTCCGTGCTCTTCCGTCAGGTGAGCGTGGCCGAGGGCTCTTCCGTGGAGAACTGCGTGATTATGAACGACAGTGAGATCGGCCCCGGCTGTGAGCTGAAAAACGTGATTCTGGACAAGAACGTCACCGTGACCCCCGGCACCAAGCTCTTTGGTACCAAGGCCAATCCCATTGTGATTAAGAGAGGGGAAATTGTATGAGAATTGCCGTCTGCGCCTCCGAGGGCGCTCCCTATGCCAAGTCCGGCGGACTGGGCGACGTGATGGAGGCGCTGCCTGCCGCGCTGCAGCGGATCGAGGGGAACGAGGTTGCCCTCTTCCTGCCGTATTACTATAAAATCAAGAACAATTCCGCTTACATCACCGAAAAGGTGGCGGAGTTCCGGGTGCGCCTGGGCTGGCGGCAGCAGTACTGCGCCGTTTACAAGCTCAGCGGCCGGGCCGACGGGGTGCAGGTGTATTTCCTGGACAACGAGTATTATTTCGGCGGCCGTCCCGGGCAGATTTACGGTGATCTGGACGACGGCGAGCGCTTCGCTTTCTTCTCCCGGGGCTGCATGGATGCCATGGTGGCGCTGGACTTCATCCCGGACATCATCCAGTGCAACGACTGGCAGACCGGCCTGATTCCTGTTTATCTCAAGGCGGTGTATCGGGATCAATTCCCGGGCACCCGGGTGATGTACACCATCCACAACATCGAGTATCAGGGCTGGGCCCGGGCGGACTTCTTCGACGATATGCTGGGCCTTCCCTGGGAGTACCGGGGCAAGCTGGACATGAACAACTCGGTGAACATGATGAAAGGCGGCATTGAGTGCTGCGACATGGTCACCACCGTGTCCGAGACCTACGCAAGGGAGCTGATGTATCCCTACTATGCACACGGGCTGGACAACATCATTTCCGGCGCGGCCTGGAAGCTCACCGGCATTACCAACGGCATCGATGTGGGCACCTTTAACCCGGAGACGGACCCCGCTCTGCCCACTCACTACAACGCCGAATCCTTTGTGGAGGGCAAGGCCATTGTCAAGGCCAAACTCCAGGAAGAGGTTGGGCTGCCGGTGAAGCCGGATGTGCCCCTGATGGTGATGGTGACCAGACTGGCCGGTCACAAGGGCCTGGACCTGCTGTGCTACATTGCCCGGCGGCTGATGTGGGAGCAGGATGCTCAGCTGATTATTCTGGGCACCGGTGAGCCCCAGTACGAGACTTTCTTCAAGGAGCTGGCCAAGCAGTTCCCGGAGCAGGTGGCGGCCAAGATCACCTTCAATCTGGGACTGGCAGCAAGAATGTACGCCGGCGCGGACATCTATCTGATGCCGTCGAAATCCGAGCCCTGCGGCCTGAGCCAGATGAACGCCATGCGCTACGGCACGGTGCCTGTGGTCCACGCCACCGGCGGCCTGAAGGACACGGTGCCTCCCTGCGACGAGAACGGCAAGGGCGGCCTGGGCTTCACGTTCCAGAGCTACAATGCGGATGATTTCTTCGCCGCCATTGTCCGGGCGCTGAATCTGTACCGGAATGACCCCGAGGGCTTCCATGCGTTGCAGCACACCGACATGTGCCAGGACTTCAGCTGGAATGTCCCCGCCTCTCGCTACATGGAGCTCTTCCACAAGATGCTCTCCTGGTAGTGGGGAGCTCCCACAGGCAATTTCGCACCGGGATGGTCGGTGGTTGCCACCCCAATACAAGCCTGGTAACGTTTTTGCCGGATAAGAAATGAGATAAAAACACCCCTTGGTACTCCTTTCGGAATGCCAAGGGGTGTTTTTTACTTTTTAATGATGTGGATGGCGAAACCGGCGAACTCTCCGGCGAGGTAGATGTTCTTCAGGCTGCCGTCGTCATTGTAGGAGGCGGTCTCCGGCCGGAAGGAGAAGCCCTTTCCCTCCAGCTCGGCTTTGGCGGCATCCACATTCTCGGTGGCCATGGCGATGTGGCCGTTGGTTCCGGGGGAATTCTCTTTCATCATGCACTCGAAGTACTTTCCGGCGAAATTGGAGCTGTTGCCCATCTTCACCTCCAGGTTAAACATCATGGCAAGCAGCTTGGCGGTTTCCTCTGCCTTCACGGGGCCGTCGGTCTTGATGCCCACATGCAGCAGCTCAAATTTATTTTCCATGGTAAAACACTCCTTTATTTATATTGTATCTGAATGCAATTATATACCCCCCGGCATCGGAAGTCAAGAAAGCCCCGGCGGATATTCCTTTTCCCACGGAGCAATCATGATTTTTTCTCAAAAAACCTTGACAATTTGGAATAATTACGGTAATATACTATGGTCTGCAAATGCGGACAATCCTTGCTCACGGCGCGACCGTGGGCCAAAAGTCCAAAAGGAGGTGCAATCAACATGGCTAAGATCACCGGTAAGTATGAGGTGCTCTACATCATCGACCCTGCTCAGGGCGAAGAGGGCATCGCAGCACTTGTGGAAAAGTTCAAGGCAATGGTGGAGGCGGAGGGTACTCTGTCCAGCATCGATGAGTGGGGCAAGCGTCGTCTTGCATACCCCATCAACGACCTGGCCGAGGGCTACTACGTTCTGATGAACATGGAAGTCAAGCCCGAGTTCCCCGCAGAGCTGGAGCGTGTGATGAAGATCACCGATGGCGTCCTGCGCTGCCTGACCACCGCTGTGGAGGAGTAATACAAAATGCTCAACCACATTGTCATCATGGGCCGTCTGACCCGTGACCCCGAGCTGCGCCGTACCGGCAGCGGCATCGCCGTCACCAGCTTTACTGTGGCTGTGGACCGCGATTTCGCCCCCAAGGATGGCTCAGAGCGGGAAACCGACTTCATCGACTGTGTCGCCTGGCGTTCTACCGGAGAGTTCGTCTCCAAGTACTTCACCAAGGGAAGCATGGCGGTGGTGTCTGGCCGGCTGCAGATTCGCGGCTGGACCGATAAGGACGGGAACAAGCGCCGCACCGCCGAAGTCGTGGCAGACAATGTCTACTTCGGCGAAAGCAAGCGCAGCGAGCAGCGTTCCGGCGGCTACGATGCCCCCATGAGCGCCCCGGCTCCCAGCTACGGTGGCTATAATGCCCCTGCGGCTCCCGGCTATGGCAGCTATCCCGCGCCCAGCGCTCCCGCATCCGATTTTGCGATGCTGGAGGATGACGACGCACAGCTGCCCTTCTAAAGAACTTTTTCATCAAGAAACTTACGAAGGAGGTAAATCCCATGGCTAACGAACAGCGTATGCGTCCCCGCAAGCGCAAGAAGGTTTGCGCGTTTTGCGTGGATAAAGTGACCAGCATTGACTATAAGGACACCGCGAAGCTCCGCCGTTACCTGTCCGAGCGCGGCAAGATCCTGCCCCGCCGTACCACCGGTACCTGCGCCGCTCATCAGCGCGACCTGACCACCGCCATCAAGCGTGCCCGTCAGATTGCCCTGCTGCCCTACGTCACTGACTGATTATCCGCCACATTCACCCCGAAGCCGACGGTTTCGGGGTGTTTTTGCGTTTTCTTTCGGAATTCCCCTGGCTTCCCCAGTTATCAACATGTTGACAAATCAACAAGCTTGTGGTACAATCTTGCGGATATGACAAAGAGAGGGATTGTAACATGTTTTTCTTAAAAGCCGCTTATTGCCGGATTTTCCAGGGGGCTTTCCGCCTGGCGCTGCCGGTGCTGCCCTATCGGGAGCCGGAAATCATTGGGGGCTGTGCCGAACTGATTCCGGTGATGGAAAAGGAGCACATCCGCTGCCCCCTCATCGTCACCGACCGGGGCATTGTGGAGCACGGGCTGGTTGGGCCCCTGGCGGATATTCTGGAACGCCACGGCCTTCGCTGGGGGATTTATGACCGGACCCAGCCCAACCCCACGGTGGATAATAAGGAGGACATTCCCCCTTTGGCCCGCCACGCGGAAAAGGAGGCCAATCCCCTCTATCCCGTGCCCCGGCTCATGACCCAAAGGGAGCTGGAAGAAATCTATTATGACATTGCCGATTGGAGTGACGGTACTTGAATCAACAGGAAATTGCTGCCCTGGCCCAGCGGCAGCGGGATTATTTTTCCACCGGAATCACCCAGGATGTGAACTTCCGCTTGGAACAGCTGCAAAAGCTTCGGGACGCGGTGCAGGCCAATGAGGCCGCCATCCAGAAGGCCCTCCGGGAGGACCTGGGGAAAAGCGGCTATGAAGCCTTCATGTGCGAGACCGGCCTGGTGCTCTCGGAAATCAGCTATCTGCTGCGGCATACCAGGGGCTTTGCCAGGAGAAAAACCGTGTATACCCCCCTGGCCCAGTTCCCCTCCCACAGCTTTCGGCAGCCCACGCCCTATGGCTGCACTCTGATTCTCAGCCCCTGGAACTATCCCTTTCTGCTCACTTTGGAGCCCTTGGCGGATGCCATTGCCGCCGGCAACACGGTGATCCTCAAGCCCAGCGCCTATTCCCCGGCCACCAGCCGGCTGCTGAAGGAGCTGGTGGATCACCTCTTCCCCCAGGAATATGTGGCGGTGGTCACCGGCGGCCGGGAGGAAAACAGCGCCCTGCTGGAAGAGAAATTTGACCTGGTGTTCTTCACCGGCAGCCAGACGGTGGGCAAGGAGGTCCTTCGCCGCTGCGCCGAGCATCTGACACCCGCCGTGCTGGAGCTGGGGGGAAAGAGCCCCTGCATTGTGGAGGAGAGCGCCGATATTAAGCTGGCGGCCCGGCGGATTGTCTTCGGAAAATTCCTCAACTGCGGCCAGACCTGCGTGGCGCCGGACTATATTCTCTGCCACAGCAGCGTGAAAGACCGGCTTTTGGAGGAAATTCAGAAGCAAATCCGAATTCAATTTGGAGAGAACCCCCTGGAGAATCCGGATTGCGGAAAGATCATCAACCGGAAGCATTTTTCCCGGCTCCTGGGCCTTATGAACGGCGGGAAGATCGTCACCGGCGGCGAGGTGGATGCCGACGGCTGCCGCATTGCTCCCACGGTTTTGGATGGGGTCAGCTGGGAGGACCCTGTAATGGAGCGGGAGATTTTCGGTCCCCTGCTGCCGGTACTCCCCTATGACCGGCTGGAAGAGGCGCTGGAACGGTTGGACCGTGGCTCCAAGCCTCTTGCGCTGTACCTATTCTCCAGGAACCGGGAGCACATTCACCGGGTGATGAGCCAGGCTCGGTTCGGTGGCGGCTGCGTCAACGATGTGGTGATTCACCTGGCCACAAGCCACATGGGTTTCGGCGGCGTGGGGGAAAGCGGCATGGGCGCCTACCATGGCAAGGCCGGATTCGATGCTTTCTCCCATGAGAAATCCATCGTGGATAAAAAGTGCTGGCTGGACCTGCCCATGCGCTATCAGCCCTATGGGAATGCCCTGTATGAACGGCTGCTGCACCTCTTTTTGCGATAATCACTGTTTATAAAAACGGACTGGAATTGCTTCCAGCCCGTTTTTTTTTGTTGGGATATATGGATTGATTTATTCCGGATTGCCCATGAGAATCTTTGCCAGAGCGGAGTTGCCGTCCAGCACCACGGTTTTCTCACTGCCGTTCAGGCTCTGCTTCAGGGCGTCCAGCGCCAGGGTGAATTCATAGAAATCCTTCTTGTCAGCGGTGTCAAAGGCGGCGGCCAGCATCCGCATGTATTCGCCCTCGCCCTCGGCCACCAGCTGAGCCGCTGACGCTTCCGCGTCGGAGACGATGATGTTCACCTGCTTGTCCACATTGTTGCGGATGATGGAGGCCTCGTAGTTGCCGTCGGCAGTGTACTTCTCCGCCATCTGGTTCCGCTCGGAGATCATCCGGCTGTAAACCGCGTTCAGGTTGGATTCCGGCAGGTCAAACTGCTTGATCTTTACATCCTCCACCCGAATGCCGTAGTTCCGGGCCAGCCGGTCCACATCGGAGGCAATGTTGGAATAGATGTCATTCCGCCGGGCGCCGTCCTCCATGTTGATGATGTCCGCCTGGGCCAGGGTGCCCATGACGGTTTTCAGCTCGTTGTAGGTCAGGGCGTCCAGCCGCTGCTCTGCGGTGCTGGTGGAGCCCAGAGTCTGATAGAACAGCTTGGGGTCGGAGATGGACCAGAGGATGTAGCAGTCCACGGTCATGTTCTGCTTGTCAGAGGTGAGCACCTCAGAGGGCGGAATGTCGTAGAGCTGGGTGGCTTTGGTGAAGTACTTCACACTGTCCACAAAGGGGAGCTTGAAGTGCAGTCCTGCCTCAGAAGTGGTGCTGATGATTTTGGAGAACCGCACGGTGCAGGCGTATTCATTTTCGGCCACGGTGAAGAAGCAGCCGGAGCAGATGGCCAGCGCCAGCAGCACGGCCACGCCCAACGCAATCCATTTTATTTTTTTCATATCAGTCATTACCTCCCACGGGAGCAATCAGGGTTTCCAGCGGCAGCAGCATCTGCACATCGCTGCCTGCGCCGGTGCCGGTATTTACAAAGAGCTTCACATCGGGCAGAATCTCGGAAATGGCTTCGTAGTACATCCGGGAACGGGTGATCTGGGGGTTGTTCACATATTCCGCGTACATGGCGTTGAACATGGCCACCTGCTCCAAAGCTTCGTTGATTCGCTTCTGCTTCAGATATTCTGCGTTCTGAATCAGCTGGTCCGCCTGGGCCTGAGCCTTGGGCAGCTGGGCGTTCTGGTAGGCTTTGGCATCATTGATGACCGTTTCTGCCTTCTGCTTGGCGGTTTCCACGGCCTTGAAAGCCTCAATAACCTCTTTCGTGGGGGGTTCCGCGTCCTGTATCTTCACATCCACCAGACTGAGACCGATGTCGTATTCGTCCAGGATGCTGGTCACCAGGTCCCGTACCTGCATTTGGATGTTCTCCTTGCCGTCGGTGAGCACTGCGTCCACGGTGGAGGAGCCCACCACGTTCCGCACCTGGCTTTGAATCAGATTTCGCAGAATCAGCTCCGGGTTGTTGGAGGAATACAGGTACTGCACCGGGTCGGAAATTTTGTATTCCACAAAGAAATCCACGTTGACGATGTTGTAGTCGCCGGTAATCATGGTGCTTTCACTGTCGTTGACGTTGTAGCTGTTTTTGTTGTTGGTGCTGTAGCCCAGCTCAATCTTCTGGTAGACGTTCACATCCACCTTTTCCACCTGCTGAATGCCAAAGGGCAGCAGGAAATGGACACCGGCGTCGGTCACATCGGTGACCTTGCCGAAGGTGGTTACAACCGCCTGCTGCTTGTCGTCCACGGTGTAGAAGCAGGTTCCTGCCGCAAGCATCAGAATGGCTGCCAGCACACATACAAGGATGATTTTAGCCTGGTTCTTGATGCCCTTTTTCGGCTTTTTGGGCGGCTGAGCCGCTGAGGGCCCGGCATAGTGATAGGTTCCGTTTTCGTCCATGTTTGATTCTCCTTTTTCTTTTTATCTGTTCCACGTGAAACATCAGGTCAATTCCGTCAGCAGTCCCTCGGCTTCCTCTTTCATCCGGGCGGCCACATAGGCGATGAGCATGATCCGCAGCACCTTGGCGATCCGCTCCCGGGCGCCGGGAATGGGCTCCTGGTAGTCCTGGAGCACCCGGTCGATGGCGGGCTGCCAGGCACCGCTCTGGTCCAGCTCCTTGGCGTGGGCGGCAAGCTTGACGAACATGAAGTACAGCTGGGAATCGTCGATGGTGTCGTCACCCTCGTCGTCCAGCTGGCCATTGATGTAGCCCAGCATACCGCAGATGCGCTCCATGGGCAGCACACCCTTGAGCGCGTTGATGTTCAGAATCCGGCACAGCTGCCGCAGGGTATAGCGCTTGCTCTGGGGCGGTGAGAGAAAGCCTCGTTTCACCCAGTTCTGAATGATGTAGGGCTCCAGGCCAGTAATGCTGGCAACCTGGCTGAGCACCATACCCCCCGCCAAAAACATGGGCTGGAACAGGGCTTCCACATTCCCTGCGTCCTCCGCCCTGGCTTTCAGCATGGTGCCCGGTAAGATCCACTCCATTTTGATGCCTCCTTTTGCTTCATAACATGATAATATCACATGGTCACGTGATTGTCAATAGCTAAGATATAATTTTTTATACCTTTCGGGTTAACTCAGCAAATTGGTTTTTGTCGAGACGTTTCGTAGGGAATGCATTCATGCATTCCGCCCCGGTAACGTCTTTTGCGGTGGTATGATAAATGGCGCAATGCCCCAAAATTGCAAACCCGTTACCATTTAACGAACCATGGAGGTTAACCGACGCTTTGGAACGCATAAATGCGTTCCCTACGCACACGTTGGAACATATCCCATCCAGCGAACTCGCCAAATACCAATTGGACAACAAGCTGAGTCAAGCCGATCAGCATGCTGTTTTTTCACTTGTCACAGTTTCCAATTTCTTCTCCGGGGCAACCGCCATCTTTTTCTCTTTTTCCTCTTTACGGATTGGAAAAATTGTTGTAGAATAGTCTATCATCTGCCCAAAGGAGGAGCCGGACTTGAAATGCCTGAAATGCGGCCGGGAAACCGACCAGACTTTCTGCGAAAGCTGCCGGGAAGACATGGCCCGCTATCCGGTAAAACCGGGCACCATCGTCCAGCTGCCCAAGGACCGGGCTTCCTCCTCCCCCCGGGACAATCGCAGCTGGCACAGCGGCATCTCCCTGGAGGAGCAGATCGCGGGCCAGAAGCGTACCATCCGCCGGCTCAGCCGGGCGGTTGCCGCGTTGGCCTTGCTGCTGCTGGGCATGGGCGTGGCGATGTTTTTCCTGCTCAGGGGGCCCACCCAGCCAAAACCGGGACAGAACTATTCAACGGTTACCAAGCCCACTGAGGACCCCACCGTGCCCACCACTGGGCCGGAATCCAGCGGCTGAGCCGGTGCGTGTTCCACGTGAAACGCACAGAATAGAAAAACATTGCTGTTTCACGTGAAACAATAGCAAGGGCAAAAGGGAGAGAGAAAATGGGTATCATCATAGCAGTGGTGAATCAAAAAGGCGGCGTGGGCAAAACCACCACCGCCGTCAATCTGGCAGCTGCTCTGACGGAGCGAGGACTGCGGGTGCTGGTCTGCGATTTCGATCCCCAGGCCAATGCCACCTCCGGCCTGGGCGTGGACAAGCGTAAAGTCAAGCACACCAGCTATCATATGCTCATCGGCCAGTCCACCCCACAGCAGGCGGTGGTGCACACCCAATATGCCGATGTGATTCCCTCCTCTGCCGACCTGGCGGGTGCCGGAGTGGAGCTCATCGGCATGGACCACCGGGAGCGGCAGCTGCGGGATGATTTAAATACCCTGCGGGAGGCCTACGACCTGATTTTCGTCGACTGCCCCCCCTCCCTGGAAATGCTCACCCTCAACGGCCTGGTTGCCGCCGACGGAATCCTGATTCCTGTGCAGTGCGAATACTATGCGCTGGAGGGACTCAGCGACCTGATGGCCACCCTGAGAAGCGTCAAGCGGCGGCTGAATCCGGGCTTGGATATCTTCGGGGTGATTCTCACCATGTTCGACGGACGGACTAATTTCTCCACCCAGGTGGCCCAGGAGGTGCGCCGTCACTTCCCCGGAAAGGTGTTCACCACCTCCATTCCCAGAAACGTCCGCCTGGCGGAAGCCCCCAGCCACGGCCTACCCATTACGGCCTATGACCGCAGCAGCCGGGGCGCGGTGGCCTATCGGGACCTGGCGGAAGAAGTGGAGCGGAAATTAAGAAGGTAATTCCCTTGCCCCAAGGCGGGAGCCGGGAATGAAACAACAAGGAAAGGAAGTTACAATGGCATCTCAAAAAGGACTGGGCAAGGGCCTGGGGGCGCTGCTGGGAGATTTTTCCGAACCGGCGGCGGAGGAAAGCGCCTATCGGATGCTGCCCCTGCACCGGGTGGAGCCAAACCCGGAACAGCCCCGACAGGATTTTGACGAAGAAGAATTGACGGCCCTTTCGGAATCCATCCGGCAGCATGGCATTCTCCAGCCGCTGACGGTGCGGGAGACGGGAGCCGGATACTATCAGATTATTGCAGGTGAGCGACGCTGGCGGGCCGCGAGAATGGCGGAACTGACGGAAGTCCCTGCCATTGTGGTGGAGGCCGACGACAAAAAGGCCATGGAGCTGGCGCTGATTGAGAATTTGCAGCGGCAGGACCTGAACAGCGTAGAGGAAGCCCTGGGCTACCGGTCACTGATGGAGGAATTCGGCCTGACCCAGGAGGAGGCCGCCAGTCGGGTGGGAAAATCCCGGCCTGCGGTGGCCAATTCCCTGAGGCTTCTCAGCCTGGACGAAAAGGTGCTGGAAATGCTCCGCGCAGGCACCATCAGCGCCGGACATGCCAAGGCGATTCTCATGCTGAAATCCGGGAAAAAGCAGCTGGAAGCAGCTCAGAAAATCGCCAATCTGGGGCTCTCCGTTCGGCAGGCGGAGCTATTGTGCAAGAACATGTCCCGGGAGCAGCCGCCGGTGAAAGAAACGCCGGTGCTGAAGGTGGATTATGTAAAGGAATGCGAAAAATCCCTGAGCAAGCACCTGGGCCGTGGGGTAAAAATCGTCAACGGCAAGCGCAAGGGCCGCTTTGAATTGGAATTCTATGGACAGGACGATTTGCAGAATCTGCTGGACGCCCTGATGAAATTGCAAAAATAACCGTTATCAAAGGAGTTAGAATCATGTTAGACATTAAGAGAATCAAGGAAAATCCCGATGCCATCAAGGCAGGTCTGAAGGCCAAGGAGGTGGACTGCGACGCCATCATCGACCGCATCCTGGAGCTGGACGAGCAGCGCCGGGCCCTCATCGCCTCCACTGAGGAGCGGAAGGCCCACCAGAACAAGGTCTCCAAGGAAATCCCCCAGATGAAGAAGCAGGGCAAGGATGTGGCTCCCCTCTTCGCCGAGATGGCGGAGCTGAAGGCCGGCATCGCCGCCGATGCGGAGAAGCTGGATGCCGTGCTGGCGGAGTACCGGACCTGCATGCTCAGCCTGCCCAATATGCCGGACCCGGACCTGCTCCCCGGCGGCAAGGAAAACAACCAGCCCCTGCGCTACTTCGGCGAGCCCCACAAATTTGATTTCGAGCCCAAGCATCATGTGGACCTGTGCAATGACCTGGGCCTCATTGACTATGAGCGGGGCGTGAAGCTGGCCGGTGCCGGCAACTGGATGTACACCGGCATGGGGGCCCGGCTGGAGTGGGCATTGCTGAACTACTTCATCGATACCCACATCGCCGACGGCTACGAATTCATCCTGCCGCCTCACATGCTGGAGTACCAGTGCGGCGAGACTGCGGGCCAGTTCCCCAAGTTCGCCGACGAGGTCTACAAGATCGCCAACCCCACTGACGACCGGATTCACTATATGCTCCCCACCGCCGAGGCTGCCCTGGCTTCCGTGTACCGGGATGAGATTCTCAGCGAGGCCGATCTGCCCAAGAAATTCTTTGCCTATACCCCCTGCTTCCGCCGGGAGGCAGGTTCCCACCGGGCGGACGAGCGGGGCATGGTCCGGGGCCACCAGTTCAACAAGGTGGAGATGTTCCAGTTCACCCGGCCCGAGGATTCCGATGCCGCCTTTGAAGAGCTGGTCACCAAGGCCGAGAACCTGGTGAAAGGCCTGGGCTTCCACTTCCGTACCGTGAAGCTGGCCGCCGGTGACTGCTCCGCCTCCATGGCCCGGACCTATGACATCGAGATTCAGATTCCCTCCATGAACGGCTACAAGGAGGTTTCCTCCGTGTCCAATGCCCGGGATTTCCAGGCCCGTCGGGGCAACATCCGCTTCCGCCGGGAGGCCACCGGCAAGCCCGAATTCGTCCACACGCTCAACGGCTCCGGCCTGGCCACCTCCCGGATTTTCCCCGCCATGGTGGAGCAGAACCAGCGTGCCGACGGCTCCGTGGTGGTGCCCGAGGTGCTGCGGAAATACCTGGGCGGACTGGAAGTCATTGAAAAGAGTAAGAAATAATTTTTAAAGAAAGGAACATAAAACAATGAAAGCACCCAAGAAACCTGGCTGGTGGGATGAGTTTGTGGCCTTTGCCATCAAGGGCAATGCCATGGCGCTGGCAGTTGGTACCATCATCGGCGCGGCCTTCTCCACCATCACCAAGTCCATCACCGACGACATCATTATGCCCATTGTTGCCATCTTCATGGGCGGCATCGACTTCTCCGAGCTGAAGATCACCCTGCCCCGGCTCTTCGGCGAGGCTCCTGTGGACGAGGCCGGAAACGTCATTGCCAACACCCTGAACTACGGCAACTTCATCGCCGCCGTGATCAACTTCCTGATTCTGGCCCTGGTGGTGTTCTTCCTGGTCAAGGGCATCAACAAGGTTGCCGACGCCGCCAAGAAGAAGGAGGAGCCCGCTCCCGAGCCCGCCGCCCCCGCCGAGCCCGAACCCAGCAAGGAAGAGCTGCTGCTGGCTGAAATCCGGGACATCCTGAAAAAGCAATAATCCCTCCAACCTGGAAGCTTCGGCTTCCAGGTTTTTTATGGCTGGGAGGCTGGGGGAAAAAGCTCCTGAATGGGGGCAAACCGGTAGCCCATGTCCTCCCATCGGGTGAGCAGCTCATCCAGAATGGCGGCGTTGGTCTTGCTGGTGGAGTGAAGCAGCACCACCGCCCCGGGATGGATGCGGGGCAGGAGCTTGTTGAAGGCCGCCTGGGCCGTGGGCTGGTCGTCGTTTTTCCAATCCACATAGGCCAGGCTCCAGAAGACGGTTTTATAGCCCAGATTCTTTGCCTGGCGGAGATTTTCCTCGCTGTAAATCCCCTGGGGCGGCCGGTAGTATTTTTGCATGGGCTCCCCCACCGTCTGCTCATACAGCTGTTCCAGATCCTCCAGCTCCTTTTGGAAGGCGGCGGGGTCGGAGATGCGGCTCATGTCGTAGTGGTGCATGGTGTGGTTGCCCACGGTGTGCCCCTCGGCTACCATCCGGCGCACCAGATCGGGATTTTTTTCCAGATAGTTCCCCACTAAAAAGAAAGTGGCGCTTACATTGTGCTTTTTCAGGGCATCCAGAATCTGCGCCGTGCAGCCGTTCTCGTAGCCGGCGTCAAAGGTGAGATAGATCACCTTTTCGGTGGTGTTCCCCAGATAGGCCGCGTCGTATTTATGCAGCTGGTCCACCCCGGCGCTGCCTACGGGGCTGGTCCCCGGCTCCCGGAAGCTTAGGCCCCAGGAGCCGGTCTCCAGAATGGTGCCCCGGAGCACCCCCACCGCTGCCGCGGCCGCCAGGACAAGGGCAAAAATCAAAATCATCCAATCCCGTTTTCCCATGAAAAATCCCCCTTTTGTCAGGAGTGTATGTGGCCGCCGGAGGGGATATGTTTGGAAAAAAGGGGGATAATTTTTGTGAGGTGAAAAAGTTGATTTTATCCTATTTTCGCACCCTGATTCTCTATCTGGTTTTGATTCTGGTGGTGCGGCTCATGGGCAAGCGGCAGATTGGGGAGATGGAACCGGCGGAGTTTGTGGTGACCATGCTGGTGGCAAACCTGGCGGCCATCCCCATGCAGGATGGGGGCATTCCCCTGTTTTCCGGACTGATTCCCATTTTGGTGGTGCTGGGCATGGAGTTGGTGCTCTCCTGGGGCACCCTGCGGAGCCAGCGGTTCCGGAAAATCCTCTGCGGTAAGCCGGTGATTCTCATTGAAAACGGCAAGATTCTCCAGGACAAGCTGCGGCAGACCCGCATCACCCTGGATGAGCTCATGGGACACCTGCGGCAAAAGGATGTGCTGAATCCCCAGCAGGTGCAGTACGCCATTTTGGAGACCAACGGAACCCTGTCGGTGTTCCCCTACCCGGAGTATGCCCCGGCTGCGGCCAAGGAAGCGGGAATCCAGGTGAAGCAGCTCCAGCTGCCGGTGACCCTTGTGGAGGATGGGGTGCTGCTGAATGAAAACCTGGGCCTTTCCGGCAAGGATGATGCCTGGGTGGAGAAAACCCTCCGGGACCGGAATACCAAGCTGGAGGACACCTTCCTGCTGGCGGTGGCGGGGCAGCAGATTCTGTTTATTGAAAAGGAGGAAGGCAAATGACCCGTTTTCGCATCGGAGTCGGCTTGCTGCTGGTGCTGCTGATTCTGTGCTTTTGGAGCCAGGTCAGGATGACAAAGCTGCAAAAGCCCATCGCGGCGTTGGTGCTGCAGGCGGAAACCAGCGCCGCCGGAGAGGATTGGCCCGGGGCGGCGGGCTCTCTCAGCCGGGCCAGGGAGGAATGGGAGGACCACCGGACTTTTGTGGCCGCCCTGGCGGACCATCAGCCCCTGGAGGATGTGGAAAGCCTGTTTGCCATGGCCCAGGCCTATTCCGTCTGCCGGGACGGGACCCAGTTCCGGGCCACCTGCCAGGAGCTGAACCGGCGGATTCTGGCGGTGATGGAGGCCCAGGAGCTGAATTTCGGCAGTATCTTCTAACGGCCAACATTTCCCCGCAGCGGCAAAGGGGGATTTGACAGATTATAGTGGAAAAATTTTAAAAAATACTTGACAAAATGACTTGACCCGGATATAATAAGGAAGCTGATTTCGGCGGTGCCGAGATCATTTGACCACACATGGCGGCATAACTCAGTTGGTAGAGTAGCCGGTTCATACCCGGTATGTCATCTGTTCAAATCAGATTGCCGCTACCAGGCCCGTTGGTCAAGCGGTTAAGACACCGCCCTTTCACGGCGGTAACATGGGTTCGATTCCCGTACGGGTCACCATGAAGACAACAGCTCGCTGCAATCGCGGCGGGCTGTTTTTCTTTTGAAAAAAAGAGAAAAGGCGCTGTTGCCTATTGAAAAAAACCGGGTCTTTCTGCTATAATGTGGGAAAAGAACGAGAAGGAGGAAATAATCTTATGATTACCAACGATATCCGCTATGTGGGCGTAAACGACCACCAGGTCGACCTCTTCGAGGGGCAGTATGTGGTGCCCAATGGCATGGCATATAATTCCTATGTGATTCTGGATGACAAGGTGGCCGTGATGGACACGGTGGACCAGCACTTCACCCAGCAGTGGCTGGATAACATCCAGGCCGTGCTGGGGGACCGGCAGCCGGATTATCTGGTGGTGCAGCATATGGAGCCGGACCACTCCGCCAACATTGTGGAATTTTTGAAGCGCTATCCCGAGGCCTGCGTGGTGGGCAATGTGAAGACCTTTACCATGATGGGCCAGTTCTTCCCCGATGCCCCCAAAATGCAGCAGATGGCCGTGAAGGACGGGGCGACCCTGAGCCTGGGCAAGCATGTGCTCCATTTTGTCTTCGCCCCCATGGTCCACTGGCCCGAGGTCATGGTGACCTATGACGAAACCGACAAGGTGCTCTTCTCCGCCGACGGCTTCGGCAAATTCGGCGCCCTGGATGTAGCAGACGAATGGGACTGCGAGGCTCGTCGCTACTACATCGGCATCGTGGGGAAATACGGCATGCAGGTGCAGAAGCTGCTGAAAATCGCTGCCACATTGGACATTTCCATCATCTGCCCCCTCCACGGACCCGTCCTCAAGGAAAATCTGGGGCATTACATCGAAAAATATGACATCTGGTCCTCCTACCGTCCCGAGGATTCCGGCGTAATGATCGCCTACGCCTCCATCTACGGCCACACCAAGGCCGCCGCCGAAGCGCTGGCAAAGGAGCTGGAAGCCAGGGGCCAGAAGGTCGTTTTGGCGGACCTGGCCCGGGAGGATATGGCCGAGTGCGTGGAGGATGCCTTCCGGTATGACCGGCTGGTGTTGGCCTCCGTTACCTACAATGGGGACATCTTCCCCTGCATGCATGCCTTCCTCCACGCCCTGACAGAGCGGAGCTACCAGAACCGCACCGTGGCCTTTATGGAAAACGGCACCTGGGCCCCCGCCGCTGCCAGAATCATGGCCGCCGCCCTGGAAAAGAGCAAAAATCTCACCTTTGCCCAGGAAAAGGTGACCATCAAGTCCGCCATGAATGACGAGACCAGGGCATCCATCCGCCGCCTGGCAGAGGAGCTGACGAAATAAGGAGGAAACCCGGCATGAAAGACATCGTGGCAATCGGCGAGGTTCTGATCGATTTGACCCAGACGGGTGTGAATGAGCAGGGCGTGGGCCAGTACGCGGCCAATCCCGGCGGCGCTCCGGCCAATCTGGCGGTGGCCGCTTCCCGGCTGGGAGCCAGCACCGCCTTTGTGGGCAAGGTGGGCAAGGATGCTTACGGAAGCTATCTGCGCGCCGTGCTGAATGAAAACGGGGTGGATACCCAGGGGCTCTTGGAGGATTCCAAAGAGCACACCACCCTGGCGGTGGTCTCCGTGGATGAAACCGGAGAGCGGAGCTTCAGCTTCTACCGCAACCCCAGCGCGGATGTGAACCTGAAGCCCGAGGAAATCCCGGCGGAGCTGCTGAAAAACACCCGGATTCTCCATTTTGGCTCCGTCAGTCTCACCGCCGAGCCCGCCCGCAGCGCCACTCTTTACGCCGCCAAGGCCGCCCGGGAAAACGGCTGCCTGGTGAGCTACGATCCCAACTACCGGGCAAGCCTGTGGAGCTCGGAGGAAGAGGCCATCCGGGAGATGAAGAATGCCCTCCCCCTGTGCGACATTCTGAAAATCTCTGACGAGGAGCTGCCCCTGCTTACCGGCACCACCGACCCGGCAGCGGGCTCTGCAATCCTTTCCAAGCTGGGCATCCGGCTGATCTTCATCACCCTGGGGGCCAACGGGGCTTTCTTCCGGCTGGGAGAGGAAACCGGCAGCGTCCCCGGCATCAAGGTGAAGGTGGGCGACACCAACGGCGCGGGAGATACCTTCTTCGGCGCGGCCCTGTCCAAGCTGGTGAACGAGGATCTGGACAAGCTGCCCCTGGAAAAGCTGACGGAGACCGCTGCCTTTGCCAATAAAGCCGCCAGCATCACTACCAGCCGCCACGGGGCCATCCCCGCCATGCCCCGGCTGGAGGAAGTGAAATAATCAAAAGGAAAAAGCCTGGGATTTCCGCTGTTTGGCGGAGACCTCAGGCTTTTTTCAGCTGTTTTTTTCTGCCCGGATGAGGCTCAGGTACTGGTCCAGATAGATTTTGTAGGTGATGGACAGCAGGGCGGTACGCAGCAGCTCCTTTTCCTGGGAGCGGGTGCTGCCGACCACCGCCGGGGTCTCCCGGAGGCCGCAGACATATTGAAGCAGGTTTTCCAGCTCGTCGCAGAAATAGTCGTAGGCCACCTGGAGCTCATAGCTGCTCTTCTGCACCTCCATCATCAGGCGGATGTCCTCCAGGGGCATGACGGCTTTGATGTAAGATAGGAAAATCAGATAGGCAATGCTCTCCTGATAATAGGACTTTTTCACCGGGCCGGGAATCAGCTTCTGCTTGACATAGTTGCTCACCATGGAGCCGGTGAGCTGGCTGGGGACATAGCGGGAGGCGTAGCGGGTGACCTGCTCCAGATGCAGGCCGATATCCGGCAGCTCCCGGTACCGGGGCAGATGGAACTCCGCCACATATTCCGCCAGCTGGCGGCGATATTCTTCATTCATCGACCATAATCCTCTCTTTCGCTGTCCCTATATTAATACCATTTCTCTTTCCTGTCAACAAGTTTTCCAAAAACCGATTGACAGCTATACAGAAACGTGTTAATATGTAAGCGACCATAGAATCTGCTTTGGAGGGCGATTATGATTCAACTGATTGCCGACTCTTCTTCCGACCGGCCGAAGCTTTCCGGGGTAAAATATGTACCCCTGATTATCTCCACCGACGAAAAGAGTTTCGTGGATAATGAGCACCTGAATGTGAATGAGCTGCTGGACTATCTGGCTGACTACAAGGGCCGCTCCTACACCGCCTGCCCCAGTGTGGATGGCTGGCTGGATGCCTATGAGGGGGCGGATGAAATCTATGTGGTGACCATCACCGGCAGTCTCTCCGGGTCCTACAATGCCGCCATGGCCGCCCGGGAGCTGTACCTCCAGGAGCACCCCGATGCCAAAATTGCCGTGTTCGACAGCCTGAGCACCGGGCCGGAGATTCTGCTGATTCTGGAAAAGCTCCAGGAGCTCACCGGTCAGGGCCTGGCCTTTCACCAGGTGGAGGCCCAGGTCCGGGAGTATATGCACCACACTCGGCTGTTCTTCTCCCTCCAGTCCCTGCATAATATGTCCCAGAATGGCCGGGTGAGCAAGGTGGCTGCCGCTGCGGTGGGAGTGCTGGGCATCCGCATTGTGGGCACCGCCAGCCCCGAGGGTACCCTTTCACAGCTGGCCAAATGCCGGGGAGACCGGAAGGCACTGCCGGAGCTCATCGAGCAGATGAAGGCCGCAGGCTTCCATGGGGGCAAGGTCCGCATCACCCATGTGAGGAATCCCCAGTTGGCAGACCGGCTTGCCGACCTGGTGAAAACCACCTGGCCCGGCTCCGATGTGGCCATCAGCGAAAGCGGCGGCCTTTGCAGCTACTATGCCGAATCCGGCGCCATCCTGGTAGCTTTCGACTTTTAAAAACACTCAAATTGGAGTTTGCAGAGTCAATTCGTAGGGAACGGATTTATCCGTTCCGCCTGGCACCATTTTTATGGGGTGCACGTTGAATGGAAAAATGTTGAAAAAAGGACCCCGTTACCATCCAACGAACCATGGATGTTAACTGACGTTTCGGAAGGTCTAAATCCGTTCCCTACGCACACGTTAAAACATTTTCAATTCAATAAACTCGACAAAATTCCGATTTATCGCTGTACTGCGTCAAGCAAATATAACACAATATAAAAACACAGCCTTCTCTCCTTTTACTGGGATGGAAAGCTGTGTTTATTTATGCTTACATCAAAGGGGCGATGGCTTTCAGCAGGATGCCGATTGCTTTCCGACTGAATTTCACTTTCCGGGCGGACTGGGGGGTGATTTGGGTGGATTTTTCCAGGGTTTCCTGGAAATCCTGTTCAATCTCCGGAATGCAGCCGGCCTCCCGCAGGTAGGCGGCGCACTCAAAGTGATGGTAAAGGCTGCGGTAATCCAGATTGATGGTGCCCACCACCGCCTCCCGGTCGTCGCTGACGAACACCTTGGCATGGACAAAACCGGGGGTGTATTCGTAGATTTTTACTCCCGAATCCAGCAGCGAGGCGTAGTGGGTCCAGGCTAGTCCATGGGCGGCGGTGCTGTCCGTCACCCCCGGCAGGATCATGGTGACCTCCACGCCCCGTTCCGCAGCAAATTTCAGAGCGGTCTCCATTTCGTTGTCCAGAATCAGATAAGGGGTCATGATGTGCACATACCGCTGGGCCCGATTGAGGATGTCCATATACACCCGCTCCCCCACCTTGTCCTGGTCCAGGGGGCAGTCGCCGTAGGGAATGACAAAGCCCGGGGTATGCTCCGGCGCAAGGGTGGGATAATCCAGATACCGCTGGAACTCCGGCTGCTTTTCGTCAATGCTCCAGGTTTGCAGGAACATCAGGGTGAAGCTCTTCACCGCCTCCCCTTTCAGCATGATGGCCACATCCTTCCAGTGGCCGTACCGGCTGCGGTGGTTGATGTATTCGTCCGCCAGATTCACACCCCCGGTAAAGGCGGTGTGGCCGTCAATCACCATGATCTTCCGGTGGTCCCGATAGTTGTAATGGGTGGAGAGGAACGGGGTCACCGGGGCGAACATTTTGCACTGGATGCCCAAAGCTTTCAGCTTTTGGGGATAGTTGTGGGGCAGAGTGGAAAATTCGCAGGTGCCGTCGTACATCACCCGGACCTCCACCCCCTGCTTGGCCTTCCGGGCAAGGAGTTCCAACAATTTGCCCCACATCAATCCCTCGTCCACAATGAAGTATTCCAGGAAGATGAAATGCTCCGCCTGCTCCAGCTGCCGAAGCATCTCCTCCCACATCTGCTCTCCCAGGGGGAAATAGGTCACATTGGTGTTCTGGTAGGCGGGGTAGCAGCCGGTGCGGCCTAAGTAACGGGTCAGCGCCGCGGCATCCGGGGTCTGCTGCTCCAGCTGCTCCATCACCTGAGGGGCTTGGGGAATGCTGTGCCGCGTCCCGTCAATGAGCACGTTCATCCGCTTTTTCAGGGCGCGGTGGCCCAGGTCGCTGCGGGTATAGCAGAACAGCAGCGCGCCAAACACCGGCAGGAGCAAAATCACAATCAGCCAGGTGAGCTTCGCCGTGGCGTCCATCCGGCTGTTCAGCAGATACAGCACCATGGATGCCGTGAAGAGAATGGTCCCGCCGTAAATATGGGGTAAGAATTTGCCAAACCAACGGAACGCACCGAACATCAGGAACAGATGAAATGCCAGCAGCAGCAAAACCAGTCCCAGTCGGCTGAAAATCAGGTGAATCAGCCCTTTCTGTCCTTTCCGCAAAAGCTGCAGCCCCTGGTTCGATTCTTCGTTCATGCCGCACACCTCCAAATGAAATTTTAAAGCTACTATATCACCCGTTTCGGCAAATTTCAATAGGCTTGGGTCCCCACACCTGTATCCGATGCATTTTTATTTCCCCGGTTTGACGGCCCGGGTGACCCAGAACGAGGGGATGTTGTGCTCATGGAGATTTCCGACGCCGTTGGTGTCCTCGTAGACATCCGTGAGCATCAGCCCGGCCTTCAGCTGGCCGCCGATCTGCTCGTCGATGGTGTGGGAGAACTGCACGCCGCAGTCCTGCCGCTCCAGCAGGGCCATCTGCTCCGGATGCACCAGGGGATTAAAGGGCATGGTGTAGGCGATGCGTTCCTCGTCGTCATCAAACCAGAAGTTCACGCAGTTGTCCAGCCCCGCCAGCAGTGCTCCGCCGGGCTTTAATACCCGGAAGCACTCCCGCCAGATGGGCTCCACCTGCTCCACATAGCAGTTGGATACGGGATGGAAAATCAGATCAAAGCAGTCATCCGGAAAGGGCAGGGGCTTCGTCATGTCCGCCCGGATGATTTTAATTTCATAGCCCTCCCGCCGGGCAACCATTGCCTCGCTTTCCAGCTGATGCTGGGAATAGTCCAGCACGGTGCATTCGGCCCCCAAGGCGGCAAAAATGGGCATCTGCTGCCCGCCGCCGCTGGCCAGACCCAGCACCTTCTTGCCGTTCAGCTCTCCAAACCAGCTGTGGGGCACCGGCTTGGTGGGACTGAGCAGCACCTGCCACCGACCCTCCTTGGCGGCCAGATATTCCTCATGGCTGATGGGAACGCCCCACTCCCAGCCATCGGCGCACCACCGGTCGATGGTCTCCGCATTGATGTCCTGATAGGATTTTTCCATTCTCTTTCTCCTTTTGGATGAATTTGTTTGATTTTTCCCCAATCCCAGCCGCTGGAACAAACAACAATTCGGGCATTGGTATTAAGCAGCATAAGAAGCGTTTACCGAATTTTCGTAGGGAACGCATTTATGCGTTCCGATAGGTAACGATTTTGGGGCGGTATGTTGAATGGTACACTTTCCGGTGTTTGCGTAGGGAACGGATTTATCCGTTCCGAAACGTCGGTGAACACCGTAGTTCGTTGGATGGTTACGGGTTCCAATTTTTTCCAACAATTATCCATTCAACATACCTCGGTAAAAACGTTGCCGACGTGGAATGCATAAATGCATTCCCTACGAAAAGAATCAACATTTTCCCATTCAACGCACCGGCTCAAAACCATTACTTACACGGAATGCATAAATGCATTCCCTACGAATCGTTCGTTAACGAAAGCACAAGATAGCTGAGTAACAGCCAATACGTATAAACATTATAGTGAACCGGGGGATGGAAGTCAAGCGCTGGGCCTGGGGGCAGATTTTTGAAAATAGATTTGACAACCGGCTTTCAATTGGGTAAAATAGTATTATCTATGCGAATAAAAAAGGAGGGAATACCATGGACGCCGGCGGCAGTGGCAATATACCGGGCCGAAGTAGCATGCGGTCTGCTTCCATGGCAGGCCCCAACGACTGATGCCCCGTATTTTGCCTCCCCTATTTTCATTGACAATCGAATAAGGAGGTAAATTATGGCAGAACGTTTTGAAATCGTGGAAAAAACCCTCCTGCGAATGCTGGAGAGCAAGAAGTACACCACCCTGCGGGATATTCTGATCACCATGAACCCCAGCGACGTGGCCGGAATATTCAACGATCTGGAAGAAAAGCAGGTGCCCCTCATGTTCCGCCTGCTGCCCAAGGAGCTGGCGGCGGAAACCTTTGTGGAGATGGAATCCGACACCCAGGCGCTGCTGATCCAGGGCTTCTCCGATAACGAGCTGAAAGAAGTGCTCAGCGAGCTGTATGTGGACGATGCCGCCGACCTGGTGGAGGAGATGCCCGCCACGGTGGTGCGGCGGATTCTGGAGCAGGCCGACCCGGAAATGCGTAGCTCCATCAACCAGATTCTCCGCTATCCCGAGAACTCCGCCGGTTCCATTATGACCACGGAGTATGTGGCCCTGCGGCCAAACATGACCGTGGAGGAATCCATCCGGCGCATCCGCCGGCAGGGCGTGGACAAGGAGACCATCTACACCTGTTACGTCATCGACACCGACCGTACCCTGCTTGGCCTCGTCACCGTGAAGGATTTGCTGCTGTGTGATGACGATGAGACCAAAATCAGCGACATCATGGTCACCAACCTGATCTCCGTCACCACCCAGGACGATCAGGAAGAGGTGGCCCGGATGTTCTCCAAGTATAATTTCCTGGCCCTGCCCGTGGTGGACAAGGAGAACCGCATGGTGGGCATCGTCACCTTTGACGACGCCATGGACGTCATGCAGGACGAAGCCACCGAGGATATGGAGATCATGGCCGCTATCACCCCCTCGGAAAAGAGCTATATGGCCAGCTCTCCCTTTGACCTGTTCAAGCACCGGATTCCCTGGCTGATGCTGCTGATGGTGTCCGCCACCTTTACGGGGATGATCATCAGCTCCTTTGAGGAGTCCCTGGGTGCCCTGCCCATCCTCACTGTGTTCATTCCCATGCTGATGGATACCGGCGGTAACAGCGGCTCCCAGTCCTCCGTCACCGTCATCCGTGCCCTGAGCCTGGACGAGCTGAGATTCAAGGATATTTTCAGCGTCATCTGGAAGGAGCTGCGTACCGCCGTGCTCTGCGGCCTGGTGCTGGCAGTGCTGTGCTTCGGCAAGGTGATGCTGGTGGACCGGCTGCTTATGGGCAACCCCAGCGTGACGGTTTGGGTGGATGTGACCGTGTGCCTGACCCTGTGCGTGACGGTGCTGGTGGCAAAAATCGTGGGCTGCTCCCTGCCCCTGATTGCCAAGCGGCTGGGCTTCGACCCGGCAGTGATGGCCTCCCCGTTCATCACCACCATCGTGGACGCCATGAGCCTGCTGCTGTATTTCTTCTTTGCCAAGCTTTTGCTGGGTGTATAAAATGTCCTTCTGGTGATCGGTTTCAGTAAACTCATATGCAAATTGGAATTTGTAGGTGCGTTTGGTGGGAAGCGTAACAATGTGTGCGTAGGGAACGGATTTATCCGTTCCGAAAGGTTGGATAACCTCCATACTGCATTGGATGATATGTTTTCATACAAATCGCAGCTTTTTTCCATCCAACCAGCTGCGTCAAAAGACGTTACCGGGCGGAATGCATAAATGCATTCCCTACGAACGTAACTCAACAAATTCCAATTTACCACCGCCGGAACGATACCGGGCGGGTAATGGGGTAACGATGACCGGCAACCCCGGTGCGAAATTGCCTGCGGGGGGCACCCCGTCGAATTCAAAACAATTACGTTTCGGAACGCATGAATGCGTTCCCTACGAAAAAATATGCAGCCCCCTCCTTATTTTTGGAAGGGGCTGTTTGTTATTCCGCGCTGAAAAGGATCCGGTCGTTATCCACTCCGTGCTGATGGAAGGCCTGGAGCAGCTCTTCCGTGGTGATGGTGCTACGGCGCTGGCCGGAAAGCTCCAGGATAATCTGCCCATCCTTCATCATGATGGTGCGGTTGCCCAGCTGGAGGGCGGACTGGACATTGTGGGTAATCATCAGGCAGGTAATGGAGTTTTCCGCCACGATCTGCCGGGTGAGGTTCAGCACCTTTTCCGCGGTGGCGGGGTCCAGGGCGGCGGTGTGCTCATCCAGCAGCAGCAGCTTGGGGGTGACCAGGGTGGCCATCAGCAGGGTCAATGCCTGACGCTGGCCGCCGGACAGAAGACCCACCACGGTGTTCATCCGGTCCTCCAGCCCCAGACCCAATTGGGCCAGCTTCTCCCGGAATTCCTGCCGCTCTGCCGCGGAAACCATGGAAAAGGGGGAGCGGGCGTTGGAGGCCCGGAGATAGGCCAGGGCCAGGTTTTCCTCAATGGTCATGTTGGGGGCGGTGCCTTTCAGGGGGTCCTGGAACATCCGGCCGATGAATTTGCTCCGCTTATAGTCCGGCAGCCGGGTGATGTCCATTCCGTCCAGAATCACCTGGCCGGAATCCGGCTGAAAGGTTCCGGCGATGGCGTTGAACATGGTGGATTTGCCTGCGCCGTTGGAGCCGAGAACGGTGACGAAGTCCCCGGGGGCCAGATGGAGGCTCAAATCGTTCAGGGCCCGCTTTTCATTCACGGTGCCGGGGGCAAAGGTTTTGGAGATGTGGTTCAGAGTCAGCATTTTGCTTTGCCTCCTTTTTTGATCTGGATGGCGGGCAGCCCGATGGCCAGCGCCACAATCACAGCGGAAATCAGCTTCAGGCATTCGCTGGGCAGGTCCAGCCGCAGGGCCACGGCGATGATAAACCGATAGATGATGGAGCCCACAATGGCGCCCACTGCCTTGATCCAGATTTTTCCCTTGGGCAGCACCGCCTCGCCGATGATCAGGGAGGCCAGGCCGATGATGACCATGCCGCTGCCCAGGTTGATCTCGGCGGTTTTCTGGTACTGGGCCAGGAGCGCGCCGGACAGGGCGGTGCAGGCGTTGGCGATGCACAGGCCAACGGTGATGGTAAAGGAGGTGTTGATGGAGCTGGCCCGCACCATGTCCGGGTTATCGCCGGTGGCCCGGATGGACAGACCCAGCCGGGTTTTCAGAAACAGCACCATGAGGATCGCCGCCAGAGCGGTGGCAATGGCCACGGGAACGAGCCGGTAGTAGGTGCCGAGGTACGGCTTGAGGATGGTAAACAGGGTGGCTTTTTTCAGCAGACTGACGTTGGAGGAAAAGCCCATCACCGCCAGATTCACGGTGTACAGTCCGGTGTCGGTGATGATGCCCGCCAGAATGGAGGGAATCCGGAATTTGGTTTGCAGCAGGGCGGTGATGAAGCCCGCCGCCGCCCCCGCCAGCATGGCAGCGGGGAAAGCCAAAAAGGGATGCCCGGCCAGGGCAATGGTGGCGGATACGGCAGCGCCCAGGGTGAAGGCGCCGTTGGTGGTCATGTCGGCGATGTTCAGCACCCGAAAGCTGAGAAACAGCGCCAGAGCCACCAGCGAGTAGATGCACCCCAATTCCAGGGCGCTGATCAGGGCGGCAGTTGAAAACATGGGAATTCTCCTTTTTGATCGCGTTTTTACAGTTAAAGGCATGGTTGCTGCCTGCATCAATTGACGCAGGCAGCAGGGGGAGGATACACATGAAGTGGAATCTAGCTTGTAATGGATATGGGCTTACTCTGCGCTGGTGACTACTTCCACCACGGTGTTGGCCATCTCGCTGAACACAGAGTAGTCAATGCCCAGCGTTTCGGCAGTCTCGGTATTGACGGTGATGATGCCGCCGTCCATGACCTTGAATTCGGGAATCTCGCCGCCCAGCAGGATGTCAACGGCCATCTCGGCGGTGTAGGCGCCCAGCTCGGTGTAGTTGACGCCGCAGGTGGTGAAGGCGCCGCAGGCTACGAAGGAGTCAGCGCCGGTGTAGTGGGCAATGCCGGCCTCGTTCAGAATCTCGGCAACGGCACTTTCCGCAGCCATCACCACGTTGTCGGTGGGGGTGAACACCACGTCGCAGCGGCCAACCAGGCTGGCGGCGGCGGTGAGGATTTCGTCGGTGGTGTTGCCGGTCTTTTCCACGTAGGCAATGCCCTTTTCATCCAGATATTCCTTGGCCTGGGCGATGGGGGTCAGGGAGTTGGTTTCGGAGTTGGAGTACAGCAGGCCGACGGTCTTCACATCGGGCTGGGCCGCGAAGATCATGTCCATGATAAAGGGGGTGTTCAGAGCGTCGGAGGTGCCGGTGACGTTGGAAATGCCGGTGAGCCCGGAGGACTCGGGGTCGGAAATGGCGGCGTAGATCACGGGGGCCTGGGTTTCCTCGGTGGCGGTGGCCATGCAGATGGCAGCCAGGGTGGCGATGGGGATGATGGCGTCGTAGCCGTCGTCCACCACCTGAGCGCCGATCTGGTTCAGCACGGTGTTGTCGTTCTGCCCGTGGAAGTCCTTTACTTCAACGGAGAAGCCCTTTTCCTCGGCCAGCTCTTTCAGCCGGGCGTCGCAGGCAATGCGGATTTCATCCAGGGAGGGGTGGTCCAGCTGCTGCACAATGGCAATTTTGAAGCTCTGCTCTTCGGCGAAAGCGGAAACGGAAAGCATGGAAACGGCCATCACGGCGACGAGAATCAAACTGATCAACTTTTTCATAATAACAACTCCTTTAAAATAATTTGATTGTTTGTTGGTGTCAGGACGGAATCAGGCTTCCTGTCGCCATCGTCTGCCGGGATTACTCATAAGATTTACCTCCTTGGGAAATAAAAAATGCCCTTATTCCCTACATTTAGGGAACAAGGACAGAATTCATATTCTGCGGTACCACCTTGTTTGCCGCCGAAGCGACCACCTCATGCAGATGCCAACACATCCGCTGCCCCATAACGCTGGCAATGCGTCAGAAGATACTCAGGATGAGCCCTTTCCCCCTGCCCTCGACGGCCCATTTGCCAACCCGCTTTTCGCTCCGCTCTCAGCTGTGCGGAACTCTCTGTGGATGCGCTGATGACTTTACTTCCGTCTCAACGGTTTCATATTTAAGATATGCCTACTATAACGTCTTCGTGTCCATTTGTCAAGCACTTTTTTTCACATTGGATGGACAATTTAAAAAACCTCCAAGGCCATTGGACCTTGGAGGTTGGGGAAATTACTTGTTTTCCATCTCTTTCAGGGCATCCTTGCGGCTGAAGTTGGCACGGCCCTTTTCGTCGAAGCCCATGAACTTCACATAGGTCATGTCGCCCAGGTTCAGCACATCTTCCACCTTTTCCACCCGGCGGTTTTCCAGCTTGGAAATGTGGACCATGCCGTCGTGGCCGGGCGCAATCTCCACAAAAGCGCCGATGGGCAGAATGCGGACCACCTTGCCGTAGTAGATCTTGCCCACCTCAGGCACGAAGCAGATGTCGTCCACCATCTTCTTGGCGGCGTAGGCAGCGGCGGAATCCACAGCGGAAATGAACACGGAGCCGTCGTCGTCGATGTCCACCTTGGCGCCGGTGTCGGCGCAGATCTTCTGGATGGTCTTGCCGCCGGAGCCGATGACCTCCCGAATCTTGTCCACGGGAATCTTCAGGCTGAGCATCTTGGGAGCGAACTCGGACACCTCGGCCCGGGGCTCGGCGATGCAGGGCAGCATGATCTCGCTGAGAATCTCCAGCCGGGCCTTGCGGCAGCGCTCCAGGGCGTCGGCGATGATCTCCATGGTCAGGCCCTTGTTCTTCAGGTCCATCTGGATGGCGGTGATGCCCTCGGTGGTACCGGCCACCTTGAAGTCCATCTCACCGTGGAAGTCCTCCACGCCCTGAATGTCGGTAAAGGTTCTCCACTCGCCGGTCTCCTGGTCGGAGATCAGGCCGCAGGAGATACCTGCCACAGGCCGCTTGATGGGCACACCGGCATCCATCAGCGCCAGAGTGGAGCCGCAGATGGAGCCCTGAGAGGTGGAGCCATTGGAGCTAAGCACCTCGCTGACCACCCGAATGGCGTAGGGGAACTCCTCCACGCTGGGAATCACAGGCAGCAGGGCCTTCTCGGCCAGGGCGCCGTGACCGATCTCACGACGGCTGGTGGACCGGGCAGCCCGGGCCTCGCCGGTGGAGTAGGCGGGGAAATTGTAGTGGTGGATATAGCGCTTGGTCTCTTCAGAGTAGATGGTGTCCAGCTTCTGGGCGGCGGACAGGGTGTTCAGGGTGCAGACGGAGAGCACCTGGGTCTGGCCGCGGGTGAACAGGCCGGAGCCGTGAACCCGGGGCAGCACGCCAACCTCGGCAGCCAGGGGACGAATTTCGTCCATGCCACGGCCGTCCACGCGCTTGCCCTGGAGCAGCCACTTCTTGACCACCTTTTTCTGCATCTTGTACAGGCAGACATCAATGTGGGTCTCGAAGTCCTCATACTTCTCGCCGAACTTCTCCTGGAAGTCCAGCCGGGCGGCGGTGAGCCGCTCCTCCCGGACGTTCTTGTCGGGGGTGTCCAGGGCGTACTCAATCTGGTTCAGGCCATAGGCCATCAGATCATCCAGCAGCTCGTGGTTCACGGCGGCCTTTTCAAAGGTGAACTTGGGCTTGCCGATCTCGGCCACAATGCCGTTGATGAATTTCACGATCTCCATATTGGTCTCGTGGGCAATGCGGATGGCTTCCAGCACCACGGCCTCGGGGGCCTCGTTGGCCTCGGTCTCGATCATAACCACCTTTTCAAAGGTGGAGGAGATGCACACGAAGCAGTCGGCAGCTTCCCGCTCCTCGGTGGAGGGGTTGATGATATAGCGGCCATTCAGGTGGCACACGTTGGTGGTGGCCACGGGTCCGTTCCAAGGCACATCGGAGGAAGCGATGGCGATGGAAGCGCCCAGAGAAGCTACGATCTCCACGGGGTTGTCGTAGTCGTTGGCCATGACGGTGCAGGTGACCACGGTGTCGTTCCGCAGCTCCTCGTCGAAGAGGGGGCGCATGGGCCGGTCGATGATGCGGCTGTTCAGGATGCCCCGCTCGCTGGGCTTGCCCTCCCGCCGGTTGAAGGAGCCGGGAATGCGGCCCACGGAGTACATCCGCTCTTCAAACTCGATGGTCAGGGGGAAGTAGTCGATGCCCGCCTTGGGGATGGGGTTGGCGGTGCAGGTGGTGAGCACCACGGTGTCGCCGTAGCGGCAGATGCACTCGGCGTTGGCAAGCTCGGCCACCTTACCGGTTTCCACGGTAAAGGGGCGGCCACCGATTTCCATTTCGAACACCTTGTGGTTCGGGAACTGTCTGTGAGTTACCATTGTTTTACCTCCATAGTATTGTTTTTCTTTTCAATCTGCCCCAAAGAAGCTGATTGAAAAATGGTGTTTCGGGAGGTTTAGCCATTGAACCTGTTTTTAATGTGTGCACAAGAAGCGATAACTGCCGCGCTTCTGGGCACCGCCCGGTATCGCTTCCGCTGTAAAACCCTCCGGTCAGTGACCAGGTGCGGCGCTTCCATTAAAAACACGTTCAATTGCTAAAACGGCTCCCGAAGTGGGATGCTGCTTGAAAAAGGCGACAGGTTGCCCCGTCGCCTTAAACAATTCTTACTTACGGATACCCAGCTTGGCAATCAGGGCACGGTAGCGGTTGATGTCCTTCTTGGCCAGATAGTCCAGCATCTTGCGGCGCTTACCGACCATCATCAGCAGGCCCCGGCGGGAGTGGTTATCGTGCTTGTGGACGCGCAGGTGCTCGGTCAGCTCGTTGATGCGGGCGGTGAGGATGGCAACCTGAACCTCGGGAGAGCCGGTGTCGCCTTCGTGGGTCGCATTATCCAGGATGACCTGGGTCTTCTTTTCCTTCTGAATCATTGTGTTTTCCACCTTTCAAATCAATTCCCCGGCAGCTAAGTGTGGGTGGTGAATCCCGAAACTGAGCCGCGGGCCGTATGCCAGCCATAGCCAGCCCGACCATCATAACATAAGTGTGCCCAAAAGTAAAGGATTTTTTAAAGGATATTTGGAAATTTCTTGATTTTTCCACCCCAGTCCCTCTGCAGTAGCTTGTCACAATTAAAAAATACACGTTAATACACGTTTCGTAGGGCGGCGTTGTCTTCTGCGAAAAAACACTTGACTTTTCTGGAAACGCAAGTATAATTGCATACAATGATACAGCTCAAAGAAAGGGGCCTTTACCATGTTGGAAATATCCAGCAAAACCAACCTGTTGGAGAAGAATTCCTATAAATATTCCCTCCAGGACATTCCCGAGCCCAATTTGCAGCGGGACATCTACTCCTACGGCACCGTGCCAAAGGTGGCCTTCAACCACCGGCGGGTGCCTCTGAACATGCCGGAGGAAATCTGGATCACCGATACCTCCCTGCGGGACGGGCAGCAGAGCGTGGAGCCCTACACCGTGGACCAGATCGTGAACATCTATAAGCTTCTGAGCAAGCTGGGCGGTCCCTACGGCATCATCCGGCAGACGGAGTTTTTCATCTACAGCAAAAAAGACCGGCAGGCCCTGGAAAAATGCCTGGAGCTGGACCTGAAATTTCCGGAGATCACCAGCTGGATTCGGGCCAGTAAGGAGGACTTCAAGCTGGTGCGGGACCTGGGCCTGAAAGAAACCGGCATTCTGGTCTCCTGCTCCGATTATCACATCTTCAAAAAAATGAAAATGACCCGCTCTCAGGTGCTGGACTACTACCTGGGTACGGTAAAAGACGCCTTCAACGCCGGGGTCATTCCCCGCTGCCATCTGGAGGACATCACCCGGGCGGATTTCTATGGCTTCGTGGTGCCCTTTGTCAATGAGCTCCAGGCCCTCAGCCGGGAGGCGGGCATCCCGGTGAAGATTCGTGCCTGCGACACCATGGGCTATGGCGTCCCCTACACCGAGGCCGCCCTGCCCCGGAGCGTGGCCGGTATCATCTACGGCCTGCAGCACTATGCCGACGTGCCCAGTGAATGCCTGGAATGGCACGGCCACAACGATTTCTACAAGGCCGTGACCAATGCCTCTACCGCCTGGCTCTATGGCGCCTGCGCCGTCAATTGCAGTCTGCTGGGCATCGGCGAGCGCACCGGCAACATCCCCTTGGAGGCCATGGTGTTTGAGTACGCCTCCCTCCGGGGCTCCATGGACGGCATGGACCCCACGGTGATTACGGAGATTGCGGAGTATTTTGAAAAGGACATCGGCTACAAGATTCCCCCCATGACCCCCTTTGCCGGGGCCAGCTTCAATTCCACCCGGGCGGGCATCCACGCCGACGGCCTGATGAAGGACGCGGAGATTTACACCATCTTCGATACGGAAAAGCTCTTAAACCGTCCGGCAACGGTGGAAATCAGCAAGACCTCCGGCGCGGCGGGCATCGCCTACTGGATCAATCAGCACTTCCGGCTGAAAGGCGACGACCAGGTGGCCAAATCCGACCCGTTGGTCGCATCCATCAAGCAGTGGGTGGACGCGGAGTATGAAACCGGCCGGGTGACCATGATCTCCCACGGGGAGATGCTGGAAAAAATCCAGGAATTCGCCCCCGGACGGTTCCCTAAAGAATAGGATCGCGTCGAGTACGAATTAGAAAGGGAGGAAATTATGGCAGTTTTAAAATCCATCTCTCTGGCAGATCAGGTATTTGAGAAGCTGGAAAGTGATATTATTTCCGGGGTCTATCCCCGGGGCGAGGTGCTCACCGAGTTGAAGCTGGTGGAGCAGCTGAATGTGAGCCGCACCCCCATCCGGGAGGCCCTGCGGCGACTGGAGCAGGAGCGGCTCATCCGGGATTCCGGCAAGGGCAGCGTGGTGCTGGGCATCACCCTGGAGGATTTGGAGGACATCATGGACATCCGCCTGCGCTGCGAGGGCCTGGCCGCCTACTATGCCGCAAAAAACCGCACCGAGGAAGACGCCAAGCGGCTGCAGCAGCTCAGCGAATTGCAGGACTTCTATTTTGAAAAAGGGGATTTCGATCACCTGCGGGAAATCGACGACGAATTCCACGAAAGCATCTATGAAATCAGCGGCCGCACCGTTTTGATGGATACCCTCCGGCCCCTGCACCGGAAAACCCAGCGCTACCGCCGCAATTCCTATTCCATCCCCGCCCGGCGGCAAAAGAGCATCAACGAGCACAAGGCCATCTGCAATGCCATCTGCGCCGGAGATGCGGAGCTGGCGGAAAAGCTGGTAAGCCAGCATATTGAAAACGCCAAACACACCATGATTGAGAGGTTCAGCCAAAATGGGTAACACAATCGCACAGAAAATCATCCGGGACCATCTGATCTCCGGCAATCTGACTCCCGGCAGCGAAATCGCCTTGAAAATCGACCAGACCCTGACCCAGGATGCCACCGGCACCATGGCTTATCTGGAATTTGAAACCATGGGCATCCCCCAGGTGAAAACCGAATTCTCCATCGCCTACGTGGACCATAACACCCTGCAGTGCGGCTTTATGAACGCCGACGATCACCAGTATCTGCAGTCCGTGGCCGCGAAGTACGGCGTCCGGTTCTCCCGGCCCGGCAACGGCATCTGCCATCAGCTCCATCTGGAGCGGTTCGGCAAGCCCGGCAAGACCCTCATCGGCTCCGACTCCCACACCCCCACCGGCGGCGGTTTGGGCATGCTGGCCTTCGGCGCAGGAGGCATGGATGTGGCGGTGGCCATGGGCGGCGGCGCCTACTATATTAATATGCCGAAGCTCTATAAGGTGGAGCTGACGGGGAAATTGAATCCCTTTGTCTCCGCCAAGGACGCGGCCCTCAAGCTGCTTCAAATCCTCTCCGTCAAGGGCGGCGTGGGGGCCATCATCGAGTGGGGCGGCCCCGGGGTGAAAACCCTGACGGTGCCGGAGCGGGCCACCATCACCAACATGGGCGCGGAGCTGGGAGCCACCACCTCCATCTTCCCCTCCGACGAGCAGACCCGCATTTTCCTGGCGGCCCAGGGCAGAGAAGCGGACTTCATCCCCCTGGAAAGCGACCCCGACGCGGAATACGACCGGATCATCCCCATCGATCTGAGTGAGCTGAAACCCATGATCGCCTGTCCCCACAGCCCGGACAATGTGGTGGAGGTTGCTTCCTTGAAGAATGTGAAGGTGGACCAGGTGTGCATCGGCTCCTGCACCAATTCCTCCCTCGTGGATATGCTGAAGGTAGCCGCCATTCTCAAGGGAAAAACCATCGCCCCCGGGGTGAACCTGTCCATCTCCCCCGGCTCCCGGCAGGTGCTGAGCATGCTGGCCTCCTGCGGCGCGCTGAACGACATTCTCTCCTCCGGCGCGCGGCTTCTGGAATGCGCCTGCGGCCCCTGCATCGGCATGGGCTTCTCCCCCAATTCCGGCGGCGTGAGCCTGCGGACCTTTAACCGGAATTTCCTGGGCCGCAGCGGCACCAAGGACGCCAACGTCTACCTGGTTTCTCCGGAAACCGCTGCCGCCTCCGCCCTGGCAGGCTGCATCTGCGACCCCACCACCCTGCCGCCCATTCCGGAGATTTCCCTGCCTGCACATTTTGCCATTGACGACAGCTCCGTGCTCCAGCCCCTGCCCCCGGAGGAGGCGGCCAAGGCGGAGGTCCTCCGTGGCCCCAACATCAAGCCCTTCCCCAAGGGCGCACCGGTGACGGATACCATTGCCGCAGAGCTGGTGCTGAAGGTGGGGGACAACATCACCACGGACCACATCATGCCCGCCGGTGCCAAGGTGCTGCCCTACCGGTCCAACATCCCCAAGATGAGCGAATTCTGCTTCGAGGTCTGCGATCCCGACTTCCCCGCCCGGGCGAAGGCCGCGGGTCAGGGCATTATCATCGGCGGCAGCAACTACGGCCAGGGCTCCTCCCGGGAGCATGCGGCCCTGGTGCCCATGTACTTAGGAATCCGGGCGGTGGTGACCAAGAGCTTTGCCAGAATCCATGTGGCCAACCTGATCAACGCCGGCATCCTGCCGCTGACGTTCCGGAATAAGGCGGACTACGACCTGTTTGCCCAGGGCGGCAAGCTGACCATCAGCGGCATTTTGGAGGGCATGAATTCCGGCACCGTCACCATGACCGATGACGCCGGTCATACCGCCCAGCTGAACTGCATCCTCACAGAGCGTCAGAAAGCCATCCTTCTCGCCGGCGGTCTGCTGGCCTATACCAAAGAAAACAGCTGATCACACTGTTGGGGGAAATCGCCTTTCCGAAAGTGGCGCTGCCATTCAACTTATCAGGAGGATAAATTCTATGAATTCCATTGAAAAAGCCTTAAATGACCTGCAAAATGCGGTGAAGGACGAACTGGGGGTTCAGACCCAGCTGCTCTCCGCCGTGGATGCTTTCCGGGTGCTTTTAAAGGAGCAGCTGGACCGGGTTGCCCATATGTCCTCCGAAAAGGTGGACTTCACCCAAAAAGAGGTGGTCACCATCGGCCTCATCGACGGCGACGGCATCGGCCCCATCATCATGAAAGCGGCCCAGAGGGTTCTGGAAAAGCTGCTGGAAGCGGACATTGCATCCGGAAAGGTGATTCTGAAAAAGATTGAGGGACTGACCATCGAAAACCGGCTGGCCCTGAATAAGAGTGTGCCGGATGATGTTTTGGCCGCGATCAAATCCTGCGATGTGCTGCTGAAAGGCCCCACCACCACCCCCATGGGCGGCAAGATGGAGAGCGCCAATGTGACGCTGCGCCGGGAGCTGGACCTGTACGCCAATACCCGTCCGGTGACCATCCCGGAGGAGGGCATCGACTGGATGTTCTTCCGGGAGAATACCGAGGGCGAGTACGTCCTGGGCAGCCGGGGCGTGGAGCTTCCCGGCATGGCGGTGGACTTTAAGGTCACCACCGATGCGGGCACCCGCCGGATTGCCCGGGCTGCCTTTGACTATGCCCGGCAGAACGGAAAAACCCGGGTGTCCATCGTCACCAAGGCCAATATCATGAAGAAGACCGACGGGAAATTCACTGCCATTGCCCATGAGGTAGCGGCGGATTATCCGGAGATCACCGTGGACGACTGGTACATCGACATCATGACCGCCAACCTGGTGAACAAGGCCATTCGCAATCAGTTCCAGGTGGTGCTGCTGCCCAACCTCTACGGCGACATCATCACCGATGAGGCGGCCCAGATTCAGGGCGGCGTGGGCACCGCAGGCAGCGCCAACATCGGCGACAAATTCGCCATGTTCGAGGCCATCCACGGCTCCGCCCCCCGGCTTCTGGAGCTGGGCCTGGGGGACTATGCCAATCCCCAGAGCATCCTCAAGGCCGAAGCCATGCTCCTGCGCCACATCTGCCGAAGCCAGGCGGCGGAAAGATTGGAAAAAGCCCTGGAGGCCAATCCCGTCATCGTCACCGGCGACCAAAACGGCGCCACCTGCCAGACCTATACGGAAGAGCTGATGAAGCTGCTCTAGGGAATCTCTGAACAATTCGCCTGCAGCTGGATGGCGGGTCTTTTGCCCCATCCGTGCAGTACCAAAATTGGAAAATACACAAAGTATTCCCGCAATTTAGGTACTTTCGGCTGAGCCAAAATCCCTCGCCACCAGCCCTTGCCGAATTATTCAGAGGTTCCCTAATCCTCCCTCCCCCGGAAAAATCCGGGGGAGTTCCTGTTTTTGAAAAAATTTCCATTTGGGTCTTTACATTTTGCCGGTTATCATGTATATTGGTGGCGAACAGAGTAGGAAGCCCTGCGTGAAGTGCTGCCAGAATGGGGAGTTGTGTGGCAGACGAAGGATATTTGCTTATCCGCGATAGGACTTCCGCACCCGCTGCGCCATATAAGGAGTTCCCTCCTTTATGTAGCAACGATACTCGGTTGGGCGAACGGAGGATGGCTTTGAGGCTGTCCCTTTCCCCACGGGTCAAGTGAATATGGTTTCTCCCCAGGGGTACTGCGCCCGCTGGGGGATTTTTTATTCCGTGACCCATCGGGGCAGATGATCTACCCTTTTCCGAACGCTCCTACATCAAAAGGAGGAATTTTTATGTCCACAAAAGAGAAATCAACCACCCTGTACCCCCATCCGTTCTCCAAAGCCTATTGGCGGGATGCCGCTTCTGAGCTGAAGGACACCAGAATGCTGGTGATCGCGGCGCTGCTGACGGCTCTTCGAATTGCCCTGAAGCCTCTGGCTATTCCTCTTGGACCCCAGCTGAGCATCCAGACCGCCATGCTGGCCACTGCTCTGGGCGCCATGGTCTATGGACCTGTGGTGGCCATTCCTGCCGCCATTATCTCCGACACCATCGGCTTTCTGATTTACCCCACTGGCGATTATTTCTTTCCCTTTGTTCTGACGGAAATCGCCAGCACCATGATTTATGCCCTCTGCCTGTACCGGGCAAAAGCCACCCCCACCCGAGTGATGCTTAGTCGGTTCTTCATCTGCTTCCTGGTGAACGTGGTACTCCAGCAGCTGATTTTTGCCTGGTGGTATGTCTACATCGGAAACCCGGCCAAGGCAAAAGATCAGATTTTGGGTATGATGACCATTGCTCGAATCTTTAAGAATCTGTGCATGTTCCCCATTGAGTCTGTGGTTCTGACCCTGTTCCTGCGGTTTGTTATGCCCATTACCCGGAGAGCAGGGTTGACCTATTCCTCTGACAAAGAGATGAAGTTTACCTCCAAGCAGATTGTCACTCTGGTGGTTTTGTTTGCGATTGGTGTGTCCAGTGCCGTAGGTTATATGTACTACCGCTACAATACCACCTCCCGCTCCGCCGACTACACCTCCGAAGAGCGTGTGAGCGCCAACCACGCCATGGCAGAAGCGGTCCTTGCCAACACCGACCAGTGGGATGAGGAACAGATTGTCTGCATTGTGGATAGCGCGTACCGTGGACTGTTCGCCTCCGAGACAAAATACAGCGTTTCTGTTTATGTTGTGGACGAAGAAGCTTTTGCAGCTGGACAGGCGGACAATGAGAATTACTCCATGGATACCCTGTGGGCTTACTCCAAGAGTGGCCCCAGCAAGGACAAGTATCAGTCCCTGGTCAAGGTTGCCAGCGCTGAGATTGTTAAGAACGAGAAAACCGGCGAAATCGTAACCTGCGAAGTGGAATAAGACAGAAAAGAAGCCCTGCCCATCGGAACAAACCCGATGGGCAGGGTACTTTTATCGTCAGTCTCATCCGTTTGATGATCGAAATCATTCTGCTGACAAAAAAGAAGTAACCGCCCCAAAGTTCCCCAACTTAGCGGTTACTTCTTGTAAGTAAACAGGGGGAGCGAACCGTCTATCGGCAACGCCCTTTCCTATGTTCAGGATAGCAGGAATCGCGGAAATGTCAAGCGCTCACAGCGGGGCCTGCTTGATCTTGGCGTAACGCCGGGGATACTGCTTCGGTGTGGGGGCGATTTTTCTGAGAAGAATCAGGCTGTGGCAGGTATCCCCCATGGGGAATTGCCGCACCTGCTCCAATTTCAGCCCCAGCTTTTTCATGGCGCTGCCGCACTCATTCAGCTCTTCCTCTGCCGCCGCCCCTTTCATGGCGATGACCATGCCGCCCACCCTCACATAGGGAGCGGTGAGCTCCAACAGGATGTTCAGCCGTGCAACCGCCCGGCTGGTGGCGAAATCGTAGCTTTCCCGCCGCTGGGCCACCGCTTCCTCTGCCCGGGCGGTGACGCACTCCGCCGAAATGCCCAGGGTGGGGAGGATTTCCTCCAGCCAGTGTACCCGCTTGCCCAGGCTGTCCAGCAGGGTGATTTCCGCTGTGGGGCAGCCGATGGCCAGGGGCACTCCGGGGAAGCCTGCGCCGCAGCCCACATCAATGAGCTTTTTTCCATCCAGGTCCGCCGCAGTGAGGACGGTGAGACTGTCCAGCAGATGAAGCCTGGCCACCTGGGCGGGCTCGGTGATGGCGGTGAGGTTCATCACCTCGTTCTGCTTCACCACCGCCCGGCCGAAATCGCACAGGGTTCCGATCTGCTGCTCACTGAGTCTCAGGCCCAGCTCCGGCAGACCGGCCCGCAGGGTTTGTTCCATCAAGTCCATATCAGTATCCTCTGGCGTTGACAATGCCGGAAAGATCCACCTGGGTCTCGTCGTAGGGGTCGAACCGGCTCTCCTCCACGGCGATGGCGGGGAGCACCACCTCCTGAATGTGCCAGTTCACCAGCAGGTCGCACACCTGACCGTAGGAGGCGGTACCGGCGCTTTCGCCGCTGGCCTTCAGGTAGACGTCGTTCACGGTGTCGGCCACATTGGTGGCCAGGGCATTTCTCCGGTTACGGAAGAACTGGTCGTAGTCCTCCATATCCCGGCGGAGGTAGTCGTTCACGTTTCCGGCGATTCGGTTGGCCTCGGTGGCGGCCTCCATCACCAGCTTGGGATCAATGGAGGTGGACTGCCCCACGCTGTAAAGGGCGTTGTAGCAGAAGCGGTAGGCCATGAAGTAAGCGGAGTACTGATACTGCCGGTTATTATTAAAGGAGCAGGCCAGGAAAGCGGCGAAATTGGCATCCCGCTCCGAGGCGATGCACATCCGGTGGGCCATTTCGTGACACATGGTAAAGGGCAGCGCCGAGGCGGGAATCTGGGGATTGACGGCAGCCTCGCCGGTGAGAGGAAAGGTGAAGCCGGTGATGCCCATGGAGCTGTACAAATCCGCCCAGCCCAGCTTTTTCACCGGCAGGGTGGACCCGGCAAACACCGGGAAAAACCGCTGATAGGTCAGGTATTCAAAGCCCTTTCCCGCCCGGGCGGCCAGGGTGTCGAAATCCTCGAAAGAAAGGCGGCCGTAGGAATCCCGGTTCATCTGGGTGGCCAGGGCGTTGGCCTGGTTCTGGTAGTACTCGGTGGCCTCCACAATTTCGTCCAGGGTGCAGCCGGAAACATCCATACGCATGTCGTCAGCCAGGTCGCCGGCATAGTAATTCATGCCATAGACAAAGGTATGGAGCATAAACACAAAGCTGACCACGGCCAGCACCCAGCCAAACCAATGGAACACATTCCGCTTTGTGATGATCACCACCACCAGCCAGGCAATGAGCACCACTGCCAGGGCCACGGCTAAAAACTGCCACAGCAGAAAATCCACCTGGCTGCTCCAGGTGGCCAGGGTGGCCTCCAGGGTGCGGATGACATAGGGATAAACCATATCGATCAGGGCGGAAAACTGCTCTCCATAGAGGGAGAGCACATAGGTGATGCCGGCGAAAATGGCGGCAACCAGATACCCGCGTAAATTTTTCAAGGGGAATCCTCCTCTTTGTATATGATGGTCTGGGATGAAGCCCCAGCTACGGACGAATCAGCAGTTTTACCCGCATGATATAGTATATCACATTTCTTGAGGATTGTCTGCAATTATTTTTTTAAATTTCCATTGCGATATCGCCCCAAGGGAGGGAAACGGTTATTTTCCTTGCTTTTTTTGGGATAGTATGCTAGAATGATGCAATGAAATCTATGCCAAAAAAGAGGGAGGAATGGGCGTGAAGCGTTTTTGCGGGGCCTTGCTGGCTGTTGCGCTGGTGCTTTCGGCGTTTTTTACGCTCCACGCGTCGGCGGAGAGCGCGGCCTCCAAAATCGACATGTACTGCACCGTCAACACCGACGGCGACTGCCTGGTGAGCATGACCGTGAATCTGCGCCTGGAAGCGTCGGACAATGGGCTCACCTTTCCCCTGCCCTACAGCGCCAGCGACATCACCATGAACGGCAGCTCCGTGGCTTCCTCCCGGGTGGGGGAAAAAACCCTGGTGGCCGTCGGACGGGTGACCGGAGGACTCACCGGTGAATTCCCGGTGCGCTTCGACTTTATCATTCCCAAGGCCGTGGCTGTCACCAGCGACCGGCAGCTGCAGCTCACCCTGCCCATGCTCTGCGGCTTCGACTACCCGGTGGAGAGCCTGAGCTTTATCATCACCCTGCCGGACAATGTGGAAACCAAGCCCCAGTTTACCAGCACCTATCAGCAGAACGGCTTCGAGTCCAATTTGGAGCTGGCCATCAACGGCAATATGATTACCGGCACCAGCGTCAGCACCCTCAATGACCATGAGTCCGTGACCATGACCATGCAGGTGTCCAAGGACATGTTCCCCTCGGTGAGCACCTATCAGCGTACCGGCAATCCGGAGATCGTGCCCATGGCGGTGCTGGCCGGTGTGGCCCTGGTTTATTGGCTGATCTTCCTGCGGACCCTGCCGCCCCACCGGCAGCGGAGCACCGTCCCGCCGGAGGGAATCTCCGCCGGAGAGCTGGGCTGCCGGGTCACTATGACCGGGGGCGATTTGAGCATGATGGTGCTGTCCTGGGCCCAGATGGGATACCTTTTGATTCAGTCCCAGGGCGGCCGGGTGCTGCTCCACAAGCAGATGGATATGGGCAATGAGCGCAGCCTGTTTGAGGTGCGGGTGTTCCAGACCCTGTTCAATAACCGCCGGACGGTGGACTGCCGCAGTTCGGGCTATGCCAAGCTCTGCGCCAAAACCGCCGCCATGGTTCCTGGGGAGAAGACCATGTGCCGGTCCCGTCCCGGAAGCCGAAAGATTTTCCGGCTTCTGCTCTGCGCCAGCCAGGTGTTCTGCGGCGTGTGCGTGGCCATGAATATGACCTCCATTGCGGTGCTGCAAATTCTGTTCTCCGTGATTTTCGGCCTGCTCAGCGCGATTTCCGCCTGGGAAATTCACGAGTTCGCCATGCATATTCTCTCCAGAAACAGGACGAGAGCTTGGACGGCTCTGCTGGTCTGCCTGTTCTGGGTGCTTCTGGGCCTGGCCGCCGGTCAGGTGTGGGTGCCCCTGGTGTCCGTGGTGGTGCAGCTGCTCATGGGCTTCTTCGCCGCCTACGGTGGTATCCGTACCGAACTGAACCGCAGCGAGGCGGGAGAGATTCTGGCGATCCGCCGCTACCTGAAAGGGATTCCCCGTCCGGAGGCGGCCAGACTGATCAAAAGCGACCCGGAGTATTTCTTCCGCATGGCGCCCTATGCCATCGCCCTGGGGGTGGGCAAGCCCTTTGCCGCCGCCTTTGGCCGGAGGAAGCTGGAGCCCTGCCCCTATCTGCTCACCAAGGCCCAGGGCAGCCGCACCGCTGAGGAATGGATGCGGCTGATGCTGCAAACCGTGGCCCTGATGGACGACCGCTACCGCCGGGGCCAGCTGGAACGGTGGATGGCCATCCGCTTCCGATAAACAAAAAACACGCTCGGAAAAGCGCGGCGTTCATAAGAAAGCAACAGTCACAGTAGTTTGCTCTGCTGTGGCTGTTCTTGTATTTCATCAGGTTATGTGATAATATGGCACCGAACAAACCTACAAATCGGAATTAGGGAGATGCCTGTGAACAAATTTTTGAATAATATAAGGAGCGCGGAAAATCCAATATCTGTTGATAGAAAAATGATTAACACCATAGCTGTATTGTTCCTGGGAATCGCCTTGGGGACGTTTTCAAAATATTTGGATTTTCGTCAAGGCGAACTTCCGGGAGTACTTATGGCGATAGATGGAGCGTTAGATGTTCATAATTTTCTGGGGCGTTTTGCAATTTGGGTACTGATTGCAATGTGTATTTCCGTTTATAGTAATTCCGCCATAAGAGCAGGCGTTAATGTTTTTGTATTCTTTGTTGGTATGGTTGCAAGTTACTATTTATACTCAAACTATATTGCAGGCTTTTTCCCCAAAAGCTATGCGATGATCTGGTTCGGATTTACGGTTGTTTCTCCGTTCCTGGCATTTGTCTGCTGGTATGCGAAAGGAAAAAGTAAACCAGCATTTATACTGTCTATATTTATTTTAGCAGTATTATTCAATATGACATTCATATATGGATGCTGGTATTTTGAAGCACGCTCTGCTTTGGAATTGGCAGTCTTTCTGATTGGATTTCTTGTATTGAGAAGGGGTACGCTGAGGCATTCCGTGTTAATGGGGATCATTAGTATCGCCCTTGCGTTTTTACTTGATATGGTTATCCCATTCCATTTTGGATAGGCAACTTCCAGTTTGTAGTGGTGGAAAAATCGGAATTTTTATAGCTAAAGAAATGATTGCATCGTACGAGCGGTCAGACAACCGTTGATAAATTCCAGTTCAAATTATCGGCTGTTACGCAGCAATAGGAGCGCTTGCCGAATTTACGTAGGGAACGGATTTATCCGTTCCGATAGGTAACGATTTTTGGGCGGTACGTTGAATGGTACACTTTCCGGCGTTTGTGTAGGGAACGGATGAATCCGTTCCGAAATGTCGGTTAACATTCATGGTCCGTTGGATGGTAACAGGGTCCTTTTTTCAACATTTTCCCATTCAACGCACCGACGCAAAACCATTACCCAGGCGGAATGCATAAATGCATTCCCTACGAAAATTCCAACATTTTTCCTTTCAACGCACCGACGCAAAATCGTTACCGGGCGGAACGGATAAATCCGTTCCCTACGAAACATCCTGACAAATTCCAATTTCACTTTCTGCGTATTCTGGACAGCAAGGAATGAAAAAGCCATGGAACCGATTGGGCTCCATGGCTTTTGTGATGTATGCTCTTAGAAAATGGGAACCACAGCGCCTTCATAGGTCTCGTTGATGAAGTCCCGGACTTCATCGCTGAGCAGGGCGTTCTTCAGGGCTTCAGTCTTTTCGGTTTCCTCGTTGCCTTCCTTTACCACCAGAATGTTGGCGTAGGTCTGGGCGGCGATGGATTCGGCATCTTCCACGGCGATGGCATCGGTACCGGCATTCAGACCGGCAAGCAGCGCGTAGTTGCCGTTGATAACGGCCAGAGCCACGGAGTCACGGACACCGGCGATCTGGGCGGCTTCCATTTCCACGATCTCCACATCCACGCTCTTCTCAGTGATGTCCAGTACGGTGGCATCCATGCCCACGTCTTCCGCCAGCTTGATGATGCCCTGGGCCTCCAGCAGCAGCAGCGCCCGGGCCCGGTTGGAGCCGTCGTTGGGGATGGCGATCTTGTCGCCCTTCTTCAGAGCGTCGATGGAGTCCTTGGTACCGGCGTAAATGCCGAAAGGCTCATAGTGAATCTGGGCAACGCTCACCAGATGGGTACCGTTCTCCTCGTTGAAGGTGTCCAGGTAGGGCTGATGCTGGAAGTAGTTGGCATCAATTTCCTCGTCCTCCACCACGTTGTTGGGAACCACGTAGTCGTTGTACTCGGTGATTTCCAGCTTCCAGCCTTCCTTTTCCAGGACCTCAGCGGCGACTGCCAGGATTTCCGCATGGGGCGTGGGAGAAGCGGCCACGGTGATGACCTTGTCATTCTTCTCGGCGAAGGCGCACAGGCACAGGCTCAGGCAAAGAACCAGGCTCAGAACGACTGCTAATACTTTTTTCATAGTTGACACTCCTTATTTATTTAGATGCTTTTCGCATCAAGAATAACAAATTAACTCCGGTTTCTCAGCCGCTTGTCGCACTTGATTCCCAGCCAGGTGCCAAAGGTCTGGAAAATCTGCACCAGCAGGATCAGACCGATGACCGCGGCCCACATCACCAGGAATTTGAAATTGTAGTAGCCATAGTTGATGGCGATTTTGCCCAGGCCGCCGCCGCCGATGATACCGGCCATGGCGCCGTAGCCCAGGATGGTGCCCACGGAAATGGTGCAGCCGGAAATCAGGCTGGGCAGGGCCTCCGGCAGCATGACCTTGGTGGCAATCTGCCAGGCGGAGGCGCCCATGGACTGTGCCGCTTCGATAACCCCGTGATCCACCTCCCGCAGGGAGGATTCCACCATTCTGGCAACCATGGGGAAGGCCGCGATCACCATGGGAGGAATCGTCGCCATGGTGCCCACCTTGGTGCCTACGATGATCTTGGACAGGGGCAGGGTGATGATCATCAAAATCAAGAACGGGACGCTTCGCAGCAGGTTGATGACCACATTCAGCACCGTCATAATGGGTTTCGGCAAGGGCTTGATGCCCTCCTTTTCCCCGGTGACCAGCAGCACACCCAGGGGCAAACCGATGAGGTAGGCAAAGGCAACCTCCAAAACCAGGGAATACAGCGTCTCCCAGGTGGCGAAACCAAATTCGTTGACAATGATGTCCAGCTGCTTGGCCACCTTCACCGGGTCGGAAAACAGATCAAACATTATTGAATCACCTCCGCAGTTACGCCCTCATGGCCGTTGAGATAGTCCAGCACGGCCCTGCGTTTCTCCTCTTCCTCCGGCAGGCTCACCAGCATGGCGCCGAAGGCCTTGCCGTCCACATTCCGGGTGCCGGCGCCCAGAATGCTGAGCTTGATGCCCAAATCCACCGCCACCGAGGCGATGATGGGCTCCTCGGACATGTTGCCGTTGAAAGCGATTCGCGCCACCGGCCCCTCCCAGGTGGACAGGGGCAGCGCCACATCCGGGGTCACCAGCCGCCGCCCGGCAGCGGACTGGGGATTGGAGAACACCTTTTCCACCTCGCCGATCTCCGCCACCACACCGGAATCCAGAATGGCCACCCGGTTGCAGATCTGCTCAATGACGGACATCTGGTGGGTGATGATGATCACGGTGATCTTCCGCTCCCGGCTGATGGATTGGAGCAGCTTTAAGATGGAGTCCGTGGTCTGGGGGTCCAGGGCGGAGGTGGCCTCGTCGCACAGCAGCACCTCCGGGTTCGTCGCCAGGGCTCTGGCGATGGCGATGCGCTGCTTCTGGCCGCCGGAAAGCTGCACCGGGTAGGCGCCCGCCTTGTCCGGCAGGCCCACGGTTTCCAGCAGCTCCATGGCCCGCTTTTTGGCATCACTCCGGCTGACACCCTCCAATTCCAGGGGGAAGCAGATGTTGTCCAGGGAGGTCCGCTGGTCCAAAAGGTTAAAGCTCTGGAAGATCATGGAAATCTTCCGCCGCACCATGCGAAGCTCCTTGTTTTTCATGGTCATCAGGTCCTTGCCGTGGAAGAGCACCTGGCCCTCGTCCGGCCGCTCCAGAAGATTGATGCAGCGCACCAGGGTGCTTTTTCCGGCACCGGACAGACCGATGATGCCGAAAATCTCTCCGGGCTGCACCGCCACGGATACATGCTGCAGTGCTGCCACCTGACCCTCGCCGGAGCCAAAGGTTTTGGACAGATTCCGCAGTTCCACAATGGGTTCCAAATTCATCCCTCCTATTTCTCTATAAAAAGAAAACCGTCCTCATGCGTAGCGCACAAGGACGGAAAGTAAATCCGTGTTACCACCTTGTTTTACAGCCCCCTCACGGAAAGCTGCCTCTGGGAGTACCAGCATACTCCTGCGCGATAACGGGCGCACCCGTCATGAGCTAATTTTCACCCATGCGGCTCCGGGGCCATGTTCAGCGCGTCTATCCGTACCCCTTTCCACCAACCGGGGCTCTCTGAACGGCATCAGCGGGCTTACTCTTCCCTTCATTGCCTTGTCAAAAAAGATTAAAGACATACTAGCGCACATCTGTCCGTTTGTCAAGAACTTTTTTTCACAATCTGCTTATGGAGTTTCAAGAAGTAAATAGGAAAATTGGAATTTAGCGGTATGTGTTCGTAGGGAACGGATTTATCCGTTCCGCCCGGTAACGTTTTTATGGGATGCACGTTAGATGGAAAAATGTTGAAAAAGGGACCCGTTACCATCCAACGAACCACGGATGTTCATCCACCTTTCGGAAGGTCTAAATCCGTTCCCTACGCACATGTTGGAACATATCCCGTTGGACGAACTCGCCAAATCCCAATTAGCAAATAATCACAACAAATTATTTCAGCGCAAAGCCGTTTTCGTCCATTACCAGGGTGCTGCCATAGTAGGAACGCATGATTTCCATCAGGCTGATGGTATCCGCCACGGAGGCGGTTTCATAGCAGCTGTGCATGGCCAGCTGGGGCAGGCCGATGTCCGCCGTGGGCACGGACACATGGGCAATGGATACGCAGCCCAGGGTGCTGCCGCCGGGAATGTCCGGCCGGTTGTAGTAGGTCTGCACCTTGGCTCCCGCCTTCTGGCAGACCTTGCGGAACAGGGCGGCGCAGAGACCGTCGGTGCAGTAGCGCTGGTTGGAATTGAATTTCAGCACCACGCCCTCTCCCATCACCGGGGCGTTTGCCGGGTCGGCCAGCTCCGGATGGTTGGGATGGATGGCATGGGCATTGTCTGCGGAAATCAGGAAGGACTGGCTCAGCAGCCGGCGGATGTCCAGCCCCAGTCCCTCAGCGATGCGGACCAGGGTGTCCTCCATCACGGAGGAATCCGCGCCGTTTTGGGTGCGGGAGCCAATTTCTTCGCTGTTCAGGGCGCAGAACACCCCAATGTCCTGGCTTTCCGGGGCAGTCAGGAAGCCCTGGAAGCAGCCCCAAACGCTTTGCAGATCGTCCAGCCCCTGCGCGGAGATGTATTCCTCCTCCATGCCCCACACCTTTGCCTCCTCCCGGACGTACAGGTACAGGTCGTGGCCCAGGATTTTGCCGCCGGCTTCCTGCTCCAGCAGTTTATTCAGCTTGCCCTGGGCGTTTTTACCCCCCAGCAGAGGATTCAGGTCCATCACCGGGTTCCACTTGTAGCCGTCGTTGGCCTGGCGGTTCATGTGGATGGCCACATTGGGGATGAGCATCAGATCCCGCTGGATGTCGATGAGCTTTGCTTTCGCGCCCTGCTCCGTCTCCACCAGCACCCGTCCGGCAATGGACAGGGGCCGGTCCAGCCAGGGAGCCATCAAGGCCCCGCCGTAGCGCTCCACCGCGAGACCCGTGTAGGCGCCCACCTTTTCCCCGTTCTCTTTCAGCTTGAAGCTGGGCCGGTCGGTGTGGGCGGCGGAGATCAAAAAGCCCTGGGGGGTGCTTGTGGGAATCCGAAAGGCGATTACCGTGGCCCCGCCCCGGCAGACATAGTATTTCCCCCCGGGGATAAGGCTCCATTTCGCAGCTTCCTCCAGTTGGGTGTAGCCCTGCTCCTTTAAATTTTCCACCAGGTTCGCCTGGGCGTGATAGGCACTGTGGGAATGGTTGAGATATTCACAGAATGCTTGAATTCGATTGTCCATATTGCAGCCTCTTTCTAAATGATGATTGTATAGGGAATGAAAAAACGAGTGTCTGGCGGGTTCGCCCAACGGAATATTTTTCAACGTCTGCGTAGGGAACGGATTTATCCGTTCCGCAATGTTGGATAACCTCTATGGTGCGTTGGATGGATTGCTTTCACAAAAAACGCAACATTTTCCCATTCGACTGCCTGCCTCAAAAAACGTTACCGGGCGGAAGGTCTAAATCCGTTCCCTGCGAAATGTCCCTGCAAACAGCAATTTACGGAACCAAATTGCAGAACAGGTCGATCTTCTCGGCCACGGTTTTCAGGGCGCTGCGCCAGAAATCCACATCCGTCAGGTCAATGTCCGCCACCTTGGCCACTTCCTCCGCCGTGGCAATGGGGGTGGTGAAGAGCAGCTTCTTGTATTTCGGCACGAAGTCCGCCCCCTCCTGCTCATACCGGGCGTATAGCCCCCGGGCGAAGAGACCGCCGAAGGCATAGGGGAAATTGTAGAAGGTGGAGCCGTAGTAGTGGCTCTTGCACAGCCACATATACGGGTGCATGCACGCCTGGTCCAGTCCGTCGCCGTAGCTCTGCCGCTGGGCTTCCAGCATCATGCCGCAAAGGCTGTCCGCATCCAAAAACTCCTGCTCCCGTCGGTCCAGCACGGCGGTTTCAAACAGATATCGGGAGGTGATGTCCACAATGATCTGGGTCACATCCTGGAGCTGGGATTCAATCAGCGCCAGCCGCTCCTGATCGTCGGCGGCGTGGGCGATGGCATGGTTCATCACCACACACTCGTTGAAGGTGGAGGCGGTCTCCGCCAGGGGCATGGAGTAGTCGTGGTTCAGGATCCGGTGGGAGCGGATGCACTGGTTGTGGAAGGCGTGTCCCAGCTCGTGGGCCAGGGTCACCACATCGGTGAGCTGCCCGTCGAAATTGGTGAGGATCCGGCTCTGCCCCAGGCAGTCCACCCCGGCGCAGAAGGCACCTCCGGCCTTGCCGCTGCGGGGATAGAAATCAATCCAGGCATCGTCGAAGGCGGTCTGCACCATCTGGCTCAGCTCGGTGTCAAAATGGGAGAACAGCTCCACCAGATAATCCCGGGCCTGCTCCGTGGTGAATTGGGAGCTGGCCCTGCCCATGGGGGCAAAAAGATCGTACCAGGGCAGTCCCTGTTCGTGGCCCAGTGCCTTGGCCTTGGCTTTCAGATACCGACGGAACTGGGGCAGGTATTCCTGAATGGCGGCAAACATGGCGTCCAGGGTTGCCTGCTGCATGTGGGACTGCTTCAAAGTACGCTCCAGCGGGGAGCCGTAGCCCCGGAGGCGGCATTCGTTGATGGTTTCCAGCTTGATGGAGTTCAGGGCATAGGCCACCGGCGCTTTGATGGCATCGTAGCATTGCAGCTCCGCCTCATAGGCCTCCCGGCGTACCTGGGCATCACCGCTGTAGGCCAGATTCCGCAGGGCGGAGAGGTTGGTCTTTTCCCCCCGGAAGACGGCGGGCACGGTGCTGGTGAGGTACTGCTGCAGCTCGCTCCAGGCGCTGCTGCCGGAGAGCTTGAGCTTGGCCATCACCCGCTCTCCCACCCCGGGGAGCAGATGGCGGCTGGAATCTTTCAGGTTTTCCAGCAGGAAGCGGTATTCCCCCAGAAAATCGTCGCCATCGATGAGCGCTGCCAGATTGGGAATGGCCGCCGCCCAGCTTTCAAAGGCGGCAATGGGGGCGGCGCTTTCGCTGTAAAGCCCCAGGATTTTTCCCAGCTGGGAGCCTGCCTGGGCATCCAGGGTGTTGGCAGCCTGCTTCAGCTCCGCAAAGCCCGCCAGCTTCATCACATATTCACAAAGAGTCTCCTGCAATGCAAGACCCCGGTGTAAACCCTGGGCGGGGTCGGCAGTGTCCAAACCGTCGGCAAAGGTCTTCAGCTCCCCCAGTGCCTCTTCCAGCCGGGCCAGATCCCGGGCGAAGCTGGGGTCGTCAAAGCCCTTGTAGATGGGGTCCAGATTCCAAACTTCATTCATTTCGGTTTCCTCCTTTGGGTCGTTCCTAACCCTGATTGTACATCATGGAGCCGGCTTCGTCAACCGCACCGGCACGGTTCGACAGGGCTCGACAGAAAGAAATACGGTTCGACAAAATGACGCAAGAAATGTCGAAAAATGCAGCAAAATAAGATATTTTCGACAGTTTTGACGAACGATTGTTATGGAATTTCCTTGCAAAACAACACAAGCTGTGCTAAATTATATTTGTCGCACACGGCTGGTCGCAGCCGTACCGGATGGGGAGAAATTCTAGTTGACAGGAGAGGAATGTATGGAACACGCAACGACCGTACTGATTGCGGACAGTGCTGAGGATTTCTGCAATACCCTGGCTGCCGCGCTGCAGCGCTCGGAGGGTTTCCAGGTTGTGGGAACCGCGGGGGATGGGGAACAGGCCATCCGAATGATTGGAGAACGAAAGCCCGATGTGCTGGTGCTGGACCTGATGCTCAGCAAGCAGGACGGCATCAGCGTCCTCAAGGCGATATCCGGCATGGAGCGCCGGCCGGTGACCCTGGCCACATCGGCGTTTTTAACAGAATATGTTTCGTCCGCTGCGGCCAGCCTGGGGGTTCGGTACTTGATGCTGAAGCCCTGCGATATGACCGCACTGGTGGAGCGGCTGGAGGAAATCCGGGGTGGGGAGAGCCTCCGGTATCCAGCCCCCCGGCGGACGGATAAAACCAGCATCGAGACCATGGTCACCGGCATCATCCATGAAATCGGCGTTCCGGCCCACATCAAGGGCTACCAGTACCTGCGGGAGGCCATTATCATTGCGGTAAATGATATGGATGTGATCAACGCCATCACCAAGGTCCTCTACCCCCAGGTGGCCAAAACCTTTGGAACCACCCCATCCCGTGTCGAACGGGCCATCCGCCACGCAATAGAGGTCGCCTGGGACCGGGGCGATTTGGACACCCTGCAAAGGTTCTTCGGCTACACGGTTTCCAATACGAAAGGAAAGCCCACCAATTCGGAGTTCATCGCTTTGATTGCGGACAAGCTGCAATTGCAGTTAAAATCGGCCGAGGCGGCGCAGTTCTGATTGGGGCACAACGGGTTTTCGGGATTTTTCTGATGGACAGGCAAACCAATGAATAAATGATCGTAGCTGCAAAAAAGGTTTTTCATGCCGATAAACTTTTTTCGTTGCACCAATGAACACTTCTGCTTTATTGGGTGGATTCTACCCCAATAAACAGGAGTGTTTTTTGCATGAAAAAATTTGGGTTTTGATTGGCTGACCGATGAATTTATGCTTTATTGCCGCAGTACCCAATTAAGGAAAAAACGATGCTTTCTTATGAACAAACCCTACGATTATTTGAGAAAGAAGCACATCCTTTCCGTGAAAACGGTTGTGATGTGCTTCCTGTTTTTTGCGTTTTGGAGGGTGTGCTTCCCGGCAGGATGGAATTTGCGGACACCCGGGGACGGGTGTCCCTACGTATCTTTTCCTTGTTTTGTCATCATCCATTTTCGCGGATTGTTATCGATGTATTCCCAGGTCTCGTCATAATCCTGTTGGTTGCGGATCACATGATCGTAATATCGGGCCTGCCAGATGTTCTGGCCGTATTCCTTGTTGCAAAACCGTTTGAATGTTCCTACAAATCTTGCAATCACGGATGTCCTGGGCGTAGGGACACCCCTCCCGGGGTGTCCGTTTCCCTCGTAGGGACACCCCTCCCGGGGTGTCCGTTTCTCTCGTAGGGACACCCCTCCTGGGGTGTCCGTTTCTGTTAGTTTCTGTTAGTATAGCATACCAAAAGAAAAGAGAAAAGGTATACATTTGTAAGCGGAATAATGCGGTCGGAAGATTGCGGGAATGCTGTCGGCTTTGATTTCCTCCATCATCGCCTCGTATTTGTTGAGAAGTTCAATCTTGGCAACCTGATTCCCAATTCATTCCGGCGGGGATGGGCGCAAAAAGGGGTTGTCAAGCGGGATAAAATGCGGTAGAATATCCGAAACAAGGATTTTGGAGGAATTCTGCCGTGGCTTGGCTGGAAATAACCATTGACACCGCGTCCCGGGAAGTGGAGACGGTGGCCCAGGGATTGACTGCCCGGGGATTTTCCGATCTGGTGATCGAGGATGAGCAGGAATTTGAAGAATTTCTGGAAGAGAACCGGGCCTATTGGGACTATATCGATGAGAACCTGCAGCAGCAGCTCCAGGGGCTGTCCCGAATCAAGCTCTATTTAGAGGATACCGACGAGGCTTCCCTGAAAAGGCTGCGTGCCTACGCGGAGGAGGCCGGGCTGCCCACGACGGTTTCCCCCCTGGCCCAGACCGACTGGGAGGAAAGCTGGAAAGAGAACTATCCGCCCCAGGAAATCGGCGCGGACCTGGTGGTGCTCCCCTGCTGGCTGGCTCAGGATTACGAGGGCAGCCGGAAGCAGGTGATTTTGGACCCGGGCCTCACCTTTGGAACCGGCGCCCATCCCTCCACCCAGATGGTGATGGAGGCCATGGAGCAGGCGGTGTTCCCGGGAGCCCGGTGCCTGGACCTGGGCAGCGGCAGCGGTATTCTGTCCATCACCGCCCTGCGGCTGGGAGCGGAGCAGGCGGTGGGGGTGGACATCGACCCCAAGGCAGAGGACATTGCCCGGGAAAACGCCGGTTACAACGGCTTCTCTTCCCCGGAATTCACCGCCCTCACCGGCAATGTCACCTCCGACAAAGAGCTGATGGAGCGCCTGGCGGCGGAAAGCTGGGATGTGGTGCTGGTGAATATTGTGGCGGATGTGATCATCGGCCTGGCGCCGGTGCTGCCCCTGTTTTTGGGAGAGAACACCAAATTGATCTGCTCCGGCATTCTGGATTCCCGGCTGAATGACGTCACCGCCGCCCTCACCGCCGCAGGCATCACCGTGGAGCAGACCCGGGCCAAAGAGGATTGGCGCTGCGTCTGTGCCCACCGGGAAGCCTGACAAGCAAATAAAATAGGAGAAACATATGCGATTAACTTACAAAACCCGCCGAACCCTGCAGCGGGTGACAACGGTGATCCTGGCCATTGCCCTGGTGCTGATCCTGTTCGGCTTCTGCTGGAACATCTGGGTGGAGCGCTATGTGGTCTACACCCGGGAGGGAGCCACCCTGGATTTCAGCCGGTCCCCCCTGGATACCGTGGGCGTCATCGCCACCCCACCAAAGGCGGACGACTCGGTTTCCATCTTCTATAACGAGGGCTCCGACGCCGTGGAACTGACCACGGAGCTCACCGCCCTGAACGGCTATTACATCAGCTACGAGGCCCTCAAGGGCAGCATGGACGAAATCAAGACGGATTTGAACCGGCTGAAAGCCGGCACCCCCATCATGATCGAGCTAAAGGGCGGCTATGGTTCCTTTTACTATTCCTCCAACCTCACCGGCGCGGTGAGTTCCGCCAGCGTGAACGTGACAGCGGTGGACGAGCTGATCCAGTATATCCGCTCCAAGGGCTTTTATATGATCGCCAAGATTTCCGCTTTCCGGGACTACGATTTCGGCAACCGGAATGTGACCAGCGGCCTGTATATGAAAAGCCGGGCCGGCCTTTGGATGGACAGCGGCGGCTGCTTCTGGCTGGACCCCACCAGTGCCAACACCCTGAACTGGATTACCTCCATTGCCAATGAGGTAAAGGATCTGGGCTTCAACGAGGTCATGCTGGATAATTTCCGCTTCCCGGCGGAGACGGACAAGTATATCTTTACCGGCAATATGGACGAGGCTATTTCCGCCGCCGCTACCACCATCATGGCCAGCTGCGCTTCGGATACCTTTGTGGTCTCCTTTGGCGCGGCCACCCCGGCCTTCCCCCTGCCCGATGGCAGAAGCCGCCTGTACCTGTCCGATGTCAGCGCTCAGGATGTGGCCGCCCGGGCATCCCAGGCCACCTTTGAGAACCCGGAGGCCCGGCTGGTGTTCCTGTCCGACACCAACGACACCCGGTTCGATTCCTACAGCGTCCTGCGTCCCCTGTCCGTTTCCGAGGGCTTGGAGGCCCAAAAGGCGGATATGGAGAACAAATAAAGGGAACAAATAAAGGAAAGAAACAAAAAGACCGTATCGGCGTTCGATACGGTCTTTTGTCATGTTACTGCTTTCTCAAATCGGGGATATACACGTTGATATCCACATCCCCCTCGATGCCGGGCACCTTGCCCTCACTGGTGTACTGCCACATTTCCACCCGGAAAGGGAAGGTCATCCGGTCCTGGTACAGGGCCAGCCAGAAAGGATAGTCCTCCAGCTCGCTGAGGTAGATCATCCGGGAGGCCTGGGTCCAGTTAAAATAGACCATGGGGTCAAAGCCCCGGGCGCTCATTTCGTCGCAGAAGTAGCGGAGCATGTCCGTCAGCTCCCGGCGGGTGACGTTCCGGACCCGTCCTTCGGTGGGATTGGCCACCTCCCAGTCCAGCACAATGGGGTAATCCAGCTGATAGTCCCCCAGAATTTCCAGCATGAACTCAATTTCCTCATGGACCTCGTCCAATGTGGTGGCCTGGGAGAAGAAGTAGGCGCCGATGGGGATTCCCGCAGCGGCGGTGCCCGCCAGGTTCTGCTGGATGTATTCATCCTCCACCAGAGTGCCCTTGGCGCCCCAGCCCCGGTAGCCCAGCCGGAGCATGGCAAAATCCACGCCGGAGGCCTTCACCTGGTTCCAGTCGATGTCGTGCTGAAAGGCGGATACGTCCACGCCCACATAGCTCTCCTGCTTCAGGCAGTAGAGGTAGTTCTGCTTGTTGTATTGAAAATCGTATTGATCAAAGGGGTTGGCCTCGGGAGGAATGGTGGTCTCCTGGGTGACTTCGGTTTCTTCCTCCGCTACAATGGGATTTTCCTTAAGCTGGGATTCCTCCTCCAGACGGATGCCGTGGAGGAAGGCGTCTGGGTCCTCCTGGTCCTGCCGGGCTTCTTTCAGGGAGGGCAGCAGAAAGGATGCCGCAAGAATCAACAGAAAAATCACCAGGCAGACCGCTGCGGCGGCGCCTAAAAACACCACTGCGCCGCTGGTGCGGGGCTGGGCATAGTCCCCGTCGTCTTCCACATAGACGTAATCCTCGCTGTATTCCTCATAGTCGTCCGTATATTCATCATCAGGCACAGAGTGCTTCATGGCTCCATCTCCTTTATTGGGGTCTTTCGACCCAATATACCATAGAACCGCCGGATGCACAAGAGGAAAAAAGCAGAAAGCCTCCCCGGGAGAAATCTTAAACATTCCGTAAATATTCGCCGGGGGTGGTTGCAATCCACCGCAATTGCAATATAATATTTCTATCAATTCTACCCCTAAGGTGATCGTATGAATCAATTCAGTGCTTGGCTGCGGAATTTGGGCGCGAGGATCCGCACCGGGCTTTTCCATTTTATGTCCGGGCGGTATGGCACCGACCGGCTGAACATGGTCATTCTCTGCGTAGGCGTGGCGGCAAGCATCCTGTCGGCCTTCTTCCAGCAGCATTGGGTTGGCCGGCTGGCCTGGGTGCTGAGCTATGTGCTGATGATCTGGGCCATCTTCCGCAGCCTGTCCCGGAATATCAACAAGCGCTACCAGGAAAACCGCCGGTTCCTGCTGATGCTGGACCGGATCAAGGACCGGAAGAACCGCTATTTCATCTGCCCCCGGTGCCGCCAGACCGTCCGCGTCCCCCGGCACAAGGGTAAAATTGCCATTACCTGCCCCAAGTGCAAGGAGCGCTTCCAGCGGCGTACCTGATGGCAGTTTCTCCGTTTTTCGACAAATCATTCAGAGCCTGCCCTGTGAGGGACAGGCTCTTTTTGATTGATAAAAACCGCTTGGTTCGGTAAAGGGGCGTTTACTGTATTTTCGTAGGGAACGGATTTATCCGTTCCGCCTGGTAACGTTTTTATGAGGTGTATGTTGAATGATACACTTTCCGGTGTTGCGTAGGGAACGGATTCATCCGTTCCGAAAGGTTCGATGAACACCGCAGTTCGTTGAGTGGCATTTGAGGGAACATATTATCGACGTTTTACCATTTATCCAACCGATTTTGAAACAATATGGGGAGTGGAACGGATAAATCCGTTCCCTACGAAAAGAATCAACATTTTTCCATTCAACGCACCGGCGCAAAACCATTACCCATGAAAACCGCAACATCCAAAAGTCTATTTCCCTGCCAGGTCCAGTGCCCGGCGGAGCTTGCTTTTGAGCTCCGGCGTCAGGCCAAACCGGGCGGCCAGCTCCGCGGCAAAGGCGATGGCATCCTCGTCCCGGCCCTGCTTCAATTCCACTTCAACTTCGGCAAAGGGCAGCTCCTTTCCGCCGCCCAGCAGCACCCCCTGATCCAGCGCCAGCTCCACGGCGCCGGTTCCTGCGGGGAGGGTGACTGCCTTTCGGGTGAACCGGGCGCCGCAGGTGGGCACGACCCCTTGCCGGGTGTATTCTGCCAGGGCCTCGGGAGCGCCCAGGGCAATCAGCTGGGGTACGGCAGCTAAAATATCGTTGCATTCCGTCTCCCATTCCCCCCGGCTTCCGTCACCCAGATTGGATTTGACGGTGCAAACCGAAATGCCGTTCTCCATCCGGCGCCGCAGGGTCCAGCGGAGCTGCCGCAGGGCCCCACCGGGGGTGTCGTAGTAGGTGGTTTCCATCCGGATCTCCCGGAATCCCTCGCAGAAGGCTTCAATGCTTTCCAGTTGTTCCCCGGTGGCTCGGTATTTCAGCTCAAATTCCCGTCCCATGATACGCGCTCCTTTGCAGATGGAATAATGTATGATGTGATTGTCGACCTTACGCAGCAGAAGAATCAATTGGTGTTTGCAGGGTTCGTTGAATGGGAAATGTTTCAACGTGTGCGTAGGGAACGCATTTATGCGTTCCGCAACGTCAGTGAACATCCATGGTTTGTCCAATGATTTTTTTAAAAACTTTCACGTTTTCCCATTCAACCTACCGTCACAATATCGTTCCCGGGCGGAATGCATAAATGCATTCCCTACGAAACATTCCAACATATTTCAATTTATCGTTCGAGGTCCATTATACCTTGTATTATACACCCCGGCGGGGGAATAGTAAAGCTTGTTCCCTGCTGGGAAAAGTTAATAGATAATTCAAAAACGGGGGGTTGACATTTTTAGCACTCTCTGGTATAGTGTGCTTAGCACTCAAGGATAATGAGTGCTAAGAAAACGAAAGGAGGATGTTCATGGAACTGTCCGAACGAAAAAAGAAAGTTCTCCGCAGCGTCGTGGACCTGTATATCCGTACCGCCGAGCCGGTGGGCTCCAAGGCGATTACCGAGCTGCCGGATATGAACTACTCCTCCGCCACCATCCGAAATGAAATGGCAGAGCTCACCACCATGGGCTATCTGGAGCAGCCCCATACCAGCGCCGGGCGGGTTCCCTCCGCCGCAGGCTACCGGCTGTATGTGGATGAGCTGATGCTGGACTACCGCCTCAGCGTGGATGAAACAAAGTCCATCACCAGCGCCATCGAGGAAAAGATGAACCGGGTGGACAAAATGGTGGAAAAGGTTGCAAAGCTGGTATCCCAGGCCACCAATCTTCCCGCCATCAGCGCGGCCTCCCGCCAGGGCGGCTCCACCGTACTGAAATTCAACCTGCTCCATTCTGGCACCGGAAGCTTCATCCTGGTGCTCACCCTGCCGGGAGATCAGGTGGTGAATAAGCTGATTAAGCTGCCGGTGAGCGTTTCGGAGGCGGACCTCAATCTGCTCACCGCCCTGCTCAACGCCACCATGACGGAGCTCCCCTTGGAGGAATTTACCTCCGAGCTCATGGACAAGGTGATGCGCTCCGCCGGAGCCGCCGCCAGCCTGGTGCCGGTGATCGTGGATTTCACCACGGAGGCGCTGAAAAACCACAGCTCCACCAATATGGCCGTGGCCGGGCAGGCAAAGCTTTTGGGCCTGCCGGAATACCGGGATGTGGATAAGGCCCAGCGGGTGCTTGCCAGTATCGACGAGGATGCCCTCAGCGGTCTCCCCGCTGTGATGGAGGGTGCCAACGGCACCAAGGTCATTGTGGGCCCGGAGAATGTGGCCGATGAATTAAAGGATACCTCCGTGGTCATGACCCGGTTCGACATCGGCGACGGGCTCCAGGGCATGATCGGCGTGGTTGGTCCCACCAGAATGGACTACGCCAAGGTCACCGCCCGCCTGAGCTGCTTCGCGGAGAATCTGAGCAAGATGTTCGCCAAACCAGAAACGCCCCAGCTTCCCGGCTCTGTGGAGCAGAGCGAGAAGCCACCGAAATAAAGGAGAGACCTGCATATGTCAAAAAAAGAAAAACAGCAGGAGCCTGAGCTGGAAACCAAGTCCACCCAGGAGCCTGAGCAGACCCCAAGTGAAGAAAACGCCCCTGAGACTGCCTCCGAGACTGCTCCTGAGGTAACCGTGGAGGAGACCCCCCAGATCAACTGGGAGGAAAAGTACAACGCAGAGCACGATACCTATCTTCGCCTGGCTGCCGAGTTTGATAATTTCCGCAAGCGCACCATCAAGGAAAAGGAAGCCTCCTACGGCAACGGTAAGTCCGACGCCGTGAGCAAGCTGCTTCCCATCTACGATATCCTGGAGCGGGCCGTGAACCAGCCCACCGAGGATGCCGCCTACAAAAAGGGCGTGGAGCTGACCATGACCGAATTGGTGAAAATCTTCACCGGCCTGGGCGTGGAAATCTTCGGAAGCGCCGGCGACAGCTTCGACCCCGCCCTGCACAACGCTGTGATGCACGTGGAGGACGAGAGCCTGGGAGAAAATACCATCACCCAGGTGTTCCAGAAGGGCTTCAAGATGGGCGATAAGATCGTCCGCTTCGCCATGGTTCAGGTCGCCAATTAAAAAAGCAGCGGATTTCCACCGCTTTTCAATATTCCATTTGTAAAAAATTCATCGTATATATAGGAGGAAAACATTATGTCTAAGATTATCGGTATTGATTTGGGTACTACCAATTCCTGTGTGTCCGTTCTGGAAGGCGGCGAGCCTGTTGTCATTGCCAACGCCGAAGGCACCCGCACCACTCCCTCTGTGGTGGCCTTCTCCAAGACCGGCGAGCGGATGGTCGGCCAGGTGGCTAAGCGTCAGGCGGTTACCAATGCTGACCGCACGGTGTCTTCCATCAAGCGCCACATGGGTGAGAACTACCATGTCACTGTGGACGGCCAGTCCTACACCCCCCAGCAGATCAGCGCGTTCATCCTGCAGAAGCTGAAGGCCGATGCTGAGAGCTACCTGGGCCAGCCTGTCACCGAAGCGGTCATCACAGTGCCCGCCTACTTCTCCGACGCCCAGCGTCAGGCCACCAAGGACGCCGGTAAGATCGCCGGTTTGGAAGTGAAGCGTATCATCAACGAGCCCACCGCCGCGGCCCTGGCCTACGGCATGGACAAGGAAGCCGAGCAGAAGATCATGGTCTATGACCTGGGCGGCGGTACCTTCGACGTGTCCATCCTGGACATCGGCGACGGCATCATCGAGGTGCTGGCCACCGCCGGTGATACCCACCTGGGCGGCGACGATTTCGACCAGAGAATCATGGATTACCTGGTTTCCGAATTCAAGAAGACCGAGGGCATCGACCTGTCCGGCGACAAGGTTGCCATGCAGCGTCTGAAGGAAGCCGCCGAGAAGGCAAAGATCGAGCTGTCCGGCGTCACCAGCACCAACGTGAACCTGCCCTATATCACCGCCGACTCCACCGGCCCCAAGCACCTGGATGTGACCCTGACCCGGGCAAAGTTCAATGAGCTCACCGCCGATCTGGTGGAGCGCACCATGAAGCCCGTCCGTCAGGCCATGTCCGACGCCGGCCTCCAGGCCAGCGATATCCACAAGGTGCTGCTGGTTGGCGGCTCCACCCGTATCCCTGCCGTCCAGGAAGCCGTGAAGAAGATCACCGGCAAGGAAGGCTTCAAGGGCATCAACCCCGACGAGTGCGTGGCCGTGGGCGCTGCCATTCAGGGCGGTGTGCTCACCGGCGATGTGCAGGATATCCTGCTGCTGGATGTTACCCCCCTGTCCCTGGGCATTGAGACCATGGGCGGTGTGTTCACCCGTCTGATCGACCGGAACACCACCATCCCCACCCACAAGAGCCAGATTTTCTCCACCGCTGCCGACGGCCAGACCTCTGTTGAGGTGCATGTGCTCCAGGGCGAGCGGGAAATGGCTGCCTACAATAAGACTCTGGGCCGCTTCCAGCTGACGGGCATTGCCCCCGCTCCCCGTGGCGTGCCGCAGATCGAAGTGACCTTCGACATCGATGCCAACGGCATCGTAAAGGTCTCCGCCAAGGATCTGGGCACCGGCAAGGAGCAGCAGATCTCCATCACCGCCTCTACCAACATGAGCCAGGAGGACATCGACAAGGCTGTCCGGGAAGCCGAGCAGTACGCCGCCGAGGATAAGGCCCGTAAGGACGAGGTGGATGCCCGGAACGCCGCCGATCAGGTGATCTACCAGACCGAGAAGACCCTGACCGAGCTGGGCGACAAGCTGAGCGATTCCGACAAGGCCTCCATCCAGAGCGCTGTGGACCATCTGAAGGAAGTGGTCAAGGGCACCGATGTGGAAGCCATCAAGGCTGCCACCGAGGAAGTGCAGAAGGCCTTCTACGCCGTGTCCGAAAAGCTGTATCAGCAGCCCGGCGCCCAGGGCCAGCAGCCCCAGGGCAACCCCGGCGACGATGTGGTGGACGCAGACTACGAGTCTGTGGACTGATCCAACATTTCCCCCACAAGGGGCGGCGCAAAGCCGCCCCTTATTGGAGTATTATGGTGAGGTACTTAACCTATGGCAGATAAACGTGATTATTATGAGGTGCTGGGCCTGCAAAAGGGCGCCAGTGCGGAGGATATCAAAAAGGCCTACCGGAAAGCGGCCATGAAATACCATCCGGACCGGAACCCCGGGGACAAGGAAGCCGAGGAGAAGTTCAAAGAGGTGGGCGAGGCCTATGAGGTGCTGTCCGATGAGGAGAAGCGGGCCCGCTATGACCAGTATGGCTTTGCCGGGGTGGACCCCAACTATGCCGGAGGCGCGGGCTTTGGTGGCTTCGATGGCTTTGGCGGGTTCGGCGGCTTCAGCGATCTGGGGGATATTTTCGGCGATCTCTTTGGAGGCGGCAGCAGCCGCAGAGGCGGCGGCCAGAATTCTGCCCGTCGGGGCGAAAACCTCATGTCCCGGCTGGAGCTGACCTTTGAGGAGGCTGCCTTCGGCTGCGACAAGGAGGTCAGCGTTCCCAGAATCGAGAACTGCGCCGCCTGTAACGGCACCGGCAGCGCCGACGGCAATGTGGAAACCTGTCCCAAGTGCCGGGGCACCGGCCAGGAGCGGGTGGTCCAGAACTTCATGGGCATGCAGATGCAGTCCACTGCCCCCTGTTCCCAGTGCGGCGGCAAGGGCAAAATCATCAAAACCCCCTGCAACACCTGCAAGGGCAAGGGCAAGGTCCGCCGCACCAACCGGGTTGTGGTCAAGGTCCCTGCCGGTGTGAACGACGGCCAGAGCGTCCGGGTCCGCGGCGAGGGCAACGTGGGAACCGGCGGCGCACCCAACGGCGATCTGCTGGTGGAGGTGCATATCAAGCCCCATAAGCTCTTTAAGCGCCGGGAGTTCGATGTGTACTGTGAGGTGCCCATCTCCTTTGCCCAGGCGGCCCTGGGTGCGGAGATCGAGGTGCCTACCCTGGACGGCAAGGTGAACTACACCATCCCCGAGGGTACCCAGACCGGCCGGGAGTTTGTCCTCCGGGGCAAGGGTATCCCCCAGGTGGGCAATCCCAAGCTGAGGGGCGATCACCACTTTAGCGTCGTGGTGGAGACCCCCACCAAGCTGACGAATGAGCAGAAGGAGCTGCTGCGTCAGTTTGACGGTACCGTCAGCCGGAGTGTCACCCCCAAGCGCAAGGGCTTCCAGGATATTCTCAACGATTTCTTCAAATAATTCCCTCAAAAATAAAACATCCACCTTGCAAAAGCAGAGTGGATGTGGTAGTATAGGGGCAGAAGGGACACCGACGAACGGTGCCTCCCCCTTAGTTTAGGAAATTACTCCGTTTTCCTTGGGCGAGGAATGGGACGGAGTAATTTCCTGTTTTTATAGGAAATTACAGTCACTTGTTGTTCTTGAAAATGAGGACAACAAGTGTAATGGTTTCGATGATCACCAGTGCAAAAGCAAACAGGTTTTCATAAGTAACCATTTCACCACCCCCTTTGCGTAAACTTTGGGGTTTCGCAAGGGGGGAGCATCCGTCCGCCGTAAGTGGTGTCCCTTCCGGGTCATAGACCGTTTTTAAGATAGCATATTTTATGGAAAGATGCAAGATTTTGCTGAAAGAATCCCGGAAGAAAAGAAAAACCACCTTGCAAAAGCGGGCTTGGTGTGATAATATGATAGCGAAAGGGACACCGACGAACGGTGCCTCCCCCTTGGGTTAAGAAATTACTCCGTCGCCTTTGAGAGAGGTTTGGGACGGGGTAATTTCTTTATTTAAGGAAATTACAGTCACTTGTTGTTCTTGAAAATGAGGACAACAAGTGTAATGGTTTCGATGATCACCAGTGCAAAAGCAAACAGGTTTTCATAAGTAACCATTTCACCACCCCCTTTGCGTAAACTTTGGGGTTACTGCAAGGGGGGAAGCATCCGTCCGCCGTAAGTGGTGTCCCTTCCGGGCCAGAGACCGTTTTTAGGATAGCATATTTTATGGAAAGATGCAAGATTTTGCTGAAAGAATCCCGGAAGAAAAGAAAAAATCACTTTGCAAAAGAATAAGAAATATTTAATCATCAAAACCCAAGCCTGGGACTTGTTCTGGGCTTGGGTTTTGTGTATAATAAGGGGAAAATAACGGCGATAATCCCAAGCAAGGAGCATCTTATGATTCAAATTCTTTCTCTTCTTCCCGGCGTGGAGCTGCGCTGCTTCCGGGATGCCCGGTTTAAGCAGGGCTGTCTCAGCGTCCAGCTGGTGCGGCCCATGGCATCCTCCGAGGCGGCCATGAATGCACTGCTTCCCTCGGTGTTGCTCCGGGGAACCCGGGAGCATCCGGACCTGCGAAGCATCACCATGGCCCTGGACGATTTGTACGGCGCGGCGGTGGGGCCTTTGGTCCGCCGGGTGGGGGACTACCAGGCCGCGGGGCTCTATTGCAGCTTTATGGATGAGCGCTTTGCCCTGCCGGGGGACCGGGTGCTGGAGCCCATGATAGCATTTTTGCGGGAGCTGCTGCTGGAATCCCCTCTGGAGAACGGCGGCTTTCGCCGGGAATTCGTGGAGAGTGAAAAGCGGAACCTGATTTCCTCCCTGGAATGTGAGCTCAACGACAAGCAGGTCTATGCCATGGGACGTCTGCTGAAAGCCATGTGCCGGGAGGACAGCTTCGGCCTGCCCCGGCTGGGAGAAAAGGAGCAGGTGGCGACCATTGATGAAGTGGAGCTCTACCGTCATTATCAGAAAATTCTCTCCCAAAGCCAGATTCAGCTGCTCTATGTGGGCAGCGCGGAGCCGGAGCGGGTGGCGGCGCTGCTGAAGCCGGTGTTTGATCTGCCCGGACGGAACCCTCAGATATTGGCACCCCAGTCGGACCTGCGGCCCAGCCCCGGCGGAGAGCTGGAGGAGACCATGGAGGTGACCCAGGGCAAGCTCTGCATGGGCTTTACCACCCCCATCACCAACCGCACAACGGACTTTGCCGCCATGCAGCTGCTGAACACCCTGTTCGGCGGGGGCATGACCTCCAAGCTGTTTTTGAATCTGCGGGAAAAGCAGTCCCTGTGCTACAGCGTGGGCTCCAATTATTACGGCGGGAAAGGAATTGTCACCGTGTCCGCCGGAATCGACTGCGACAAAAAGGAGGCGGCCTCCGGGGAAATTCTCCGCCAGCTGGAGTGCTGCAGCCAAGGGGATTTTACCCAGGAGGAGCTGAACGCCGCCAAGCAGGCGCTGCTTTCCGGCCTGCGGGCCACCCACGATTCCCCCGGGGCCATTGAGAGCTACTATGCCAGCTCCGCCCTCAGCGGCCTACAGTGGACGCCGGAGGAATATATGCAGGCCATTGACAGCGTCACCCCCCGGCAGATCAGCCAGGCGGCCCAGAGCCTGCACCTGCACACCCGGTATTTTTTGACGGAGCAGCGGAAAGCCTGCCCGGAAAGGACGAGCCAATATGACTGAGTTTCAATATCCGGAGCTGGATGAGCAGCTCTTCCGGGAGGTTTTGCCCAATGGGCTCACAGTGTCCGTCATCCGGCGCCGGGGCTTTGCCCGGAGCATAGCCTATTTTGTCACCAACTACGGCTCCATCCACAATCGCTTCCGGCTGGATGGAAAAGAATATACCACCCCGGCGGGGGTTGCTCATTATTTGGAGCATAAAATGTTCGAGCTGCCCGGAAACCGGGATGTGACGGCGGAGTTTGCCGGACTGGGGGCCTCCGTCAATGCCTTCACCAGCTACGACATGACCGCCTACTATTTCTCCTGCACCCAGGAGTTTGACCGCTGCCTGCGTCTGCTGCTGGAATTTGTGTCCACCCCCTATTTCACCGAGGAAAGCGTGGAGCGGGAGCGGGGCATCATCGACCAGGAGATCGGCATGAACCTGGACGCCCCGGACAGCGTGATTTTTGACAATCTCATGGCCGCCCTGTATGAAAACCACCCCGCCCGGGTGCCCATCCTGGGAACCCGGGAGTCCATCCGGGAGATCACCCCGGAAATTCTGGAGCTGTGCCACCGGGCGTTTTATAACCCGGGGAATATGCTGCTGTGCGTCATTGCCGATGTGGACCCGGAGGAAGTAAAGGCTGCCGCCATGGAGGTGCTGGGCAGCGAAAAGCGGCCCATGGGAGAAAAGCAGGGGGATTGGCCGGAGGAAATGACCCCGGTGCTCCCGGAGACGGTCTGTGCCATGGAGGTGGCCATGCCCACCTTCAGTCTGGCCTTCAAATGCGAGCCCACGGGGACGGGCAGCCAGGCCATCCGCCGGGAAATGGTGGCGGACCTGGCGGCGGAGGCGCTCTTTGGAGAGTCCTCGGAATTATACCTGCGGCTGTATGAGCAGGGGCTGATCGACAGCTCCTTTGGCGGCGGCTTTGAGACCATGGAGGGCTGCGCCATGCTCTGCGTCAGCGGGGACAGCGAGGATTCCCTGGCGGTTCGGGATGCCATCATCACCCAGGCGGAAAAGCTGATTCGAGAGGGCATCGGCCAGGAGGAATTCCTCCGCTTAAAGCGCAGCGCCCTGGGCCGGAGAATCCGGGGGCTGGACAGCCTGGACGGGACCTGCTTCCGGGTTTGCGCCTACCATTTTTCGGGCTTTGACTATTTCCGCTTCCCGGAGGTCTACCGGGAGATTCAGCGGCAGGACATTCTGGAATTTCTGTCCCGGGTGGTGCGGCGGGAGCGCTGTGCCATCTCCATCATCAATCCCCTTGATACGGAGGAGGAAAGCGCATGAATCCGGCAAACTATACCACCATTTCCTTTCCCTTTCTGGGCCTGGAGCTGAATCCGGGAAGAAGCTTTTCCCTGGGGCCCTTGGAGATTCATTATTACGGGCTGGTCATCGCCCTGGGGCTGCTGCTGGCGGTGCTGTATGCCAGCAGACGCTGCCACTATGCGGGACTGAGCCAGGATGATTTGCTGGATGGCGTGCTGTGGGTCACGCCCCTGGCCATTGTCTGCGCCAGAATCTACTACTGTGCTTTCTCCTGGGACAGCTACCGGGAGGACCCCATCTCCGTGCTGTATATCTGGAACGGCGGCATCGCCATCTACGGTGCGGTGATCGGCGCGGTGATCGGCGTGATCATCTTCTGCAAAATCAAAAAGACCAACCTGCCCGCCCTTCTGGATCTGGTGCTGTGCGGCTTTCTCATCGGCCAGTGCATCGGCCGCTGGGGAAACTTCTTCAACCGGGAGGCCTTCGGCGCGGCCACGGATTCCTTCTTCCGCATGGGACTTTACAACACCGTCACCGGAGTGTATGAATACTACCACCCCACCTTTCTGTATGAATCGGTGTGGAATTTGGTGGGATTCCTGATTCTGAATGACTGCTATCCCCGGCGGCGCTACAACGGCCAGATCGCCCTGGGCTACTGCGCCTGGTACGGCCTGGGTCGGGCTGTGATTGAGGGATTGCGGGTGGACAGCCTCTATTGGGGCAGCATCCGGGTCAGTCAGGTGCTGGCGCTCATCACCTGCCTGGCCGCCACCGCCATCCTGATTTGGCAGCATTTCAGGGAGCACGACCCGGCAAAATTGATGAAATGACAAGGAGGAAAACACCATGAAACGGGAAGACTATATCAGCTGGGATGAGTATTTCATGGGCATTGCCATGCTGGCGGCAAAGCGGAGCAAGGACCCCAACACCCAGGTGGGGGCCTGCATCGTCTCGCCGGAGAATATCATCATCTCCACCGGCTACAACGGCATGCCCAAGGGCTGCAGCGACGACGAATACCCCTGGGAGCGGGAGGGGGAGCAGACCAAGTACCCCTATGTGGTTCATGCGGAGCTGAACGCCATCCTCAATGCCAATGGCCGGGACCTGCGGGGCAGCCGGCTGTATGTGGCGTTGTTCCCCTGCAACGAGTGCGCCAAGGCCATCATCCAGAGCGGGGTAAAGGAGGTCATCTACCTGTCGGATAAGTACTGCGACAGTATGCTGAACCTGGCCTCCAAACGGATGCTCCAGTCCGCCGGAGTGAAATTTACCCGGCTGCGGCCCGCCCGGCAGACCATCGTGCTGGACTTCGTGCCGGAGGAAGAGAAGTAACAGGAAAACTTTGGACAAAAACCGAGCCAATCTTTCACCGTTCTTCTTCTATTCTGAGGGATTGACGAAATCGGCAAAAATGAATATACTTTGTGTATATACATAGGGAATGATTCCCTAATCAATTGCGATGGAGGAATAGTATGCGGTTTCTTTACGGCAAACAGGACATGCGAACGCTGGAGCGCAGTCAGGAAAACTGCTTCCTGCTGACCAACGGCCTGGGCGGCTACGCTTCCCTCACCTCCGCTTATTCGGCCAACCGCTGCGATCAGGGCTTGCTGATCTCCGCGGTGAAGGCGCCCAACGAGCGGGTGACCCTGGTGCACCGCATGGGTGAACGACTGAACGTGGAGGGAAAGGATTATTTTCTGTCCACCCAGGAATTCGCCGACGGCACTGCTGCGGAGGATGGATATCGCCATCTGAGCTTTTTCCTCTATGACAATATCCCCCATTGGCGCTATCACATCGGCGGCGTCCGGGTCACCCGGAGCATGGCCATGACCTATGGCCAGAATACCACCGCCGTGATCTATAAGGTGGAAAATCAGTCCAAGGCAGCCTGCACGCTTACCGTGGAGCCTTTCGTTAAGTTCGGCCCCAAGGAGCAGGCCATACAGACTGAGCCCCAGATCAGCTACAACAACGGAAAGATCAGCTGCGGCCCCCATACCCTGCACATCACCACCAACGGCAGCCTGCGGCAGACCCCTGTTCGCAGCCAGCGGCTGTCCTATCCCGAGGATGCCAAGGACGGCCGCCCGGGGCAGGGCGTGGTGTCCTCCATCTGCGTGGCAGAGGTCACCGTGGAGTCCGGGGGCACTGCGGAATTCCATGTGATTTTCTCCGCCCGGCGGCAGTTCCTCACCGCAGAGGAAATTCTCACCACCCAGCTGCGCCATCAGGGCGAGCTGGAAAGCCGGGCCGGCTTCCGGGACCCGGTGGCCCGTCAGCTGGCGGTGAGCGCCGATGCCTTTGTGGTCCGGCGGGCTTCCACCAACGGCATGACCATTCTGGCAGGCTACCCTTTGTTCAGTGACTGGGGCCGGGATACTATGATTGCCCTCACCGGCTGCGCCCTGGCCACCGGGCGGTTTGTGGATGCCGCCAGCATTCTCAGAACTTTCCTGGCCTATGAAAAGGACGGCCTGGTGCCCAACCTCTTCCCCGAGGGGGGCCACGAGCCGGTATATAATACGGTGGACGCCGCCCTGCTGCTGATTGATTCCGTGTGGCAGTTTGTCCGCCGCAGCGGCAACTGGGACTTCGTCCGGGAGGCCTATCCCACCATGGAGCGAATCATTGCCGCCTACCGCAAGGGCACCCACCACGCCATCTACATGGATACCGACTGCCTGATTCACGCCGGAGAGGGCTTCGACCAGGTCACCTGGATGGATGTGTGCGTCCAGGGCATTCTCCCCACCCCTCGCCATGGCAAGCCGGTGGAGGTCAACGCCTACTGGTATAACGCATTGAAAATCATGGACGAATTCGCCCATAGACTTGGCCTGGATGGGAAGGACTACGGCGAATTGGCGGAAAAGGTCAAGAAATCCTTTGTGGAAAAATTCTATATGGAGGACAAGGGCTATCTGAAGGATGTGCTCTCCGGCACGGCGGCGGACGAACAGCTGCGCTGCAATCAGATTTGGGCCCTGAGCCTGCCCTATACCATGCTGACCCATGAGCAGGAGTGCAGCGTGCTGCACACGGTGGAGCAGAACCTCTTCACCCCCTGCGGCCTGCGTACCCTGGCGCCCTCTGACCGGGAGTTCCGGGGCACCTACGGCGGCAGCCAGGTCAACCGGGACATGGCCTATCACCAGGGCACCGTGTGGGTGTTCCCCCTGGGGGCCTTCTATCTGGCCTATCTCAAGGTCCGGGGCAATTCCCCCGAGGCCAAGGCAGATGTCCGGGCCCAGCTGGCGGCTCTGGAGCCCATGCTGCGGGAGGGCTGCGCCGGTCAGCTGCCGGAGATTTACGACGGCCTCTGCCCCAGCACCGGCAAGGGCTGCTTCGCCCAGGCCTGGAGCGTGGGGGAAATCCTCCGGGTTTATGAGGCCATCGATAAGAACGGCTGATAGGAGGAATCAGCATGGTAGACGGCCATATTCACATTGAGCGGGGGCCCTATACCCTGGAATGGATTGAAAAATTTGTCAATCGGGCGGTGGACACCGGCTTGGATGAAATTCGGCTGCTGGAGCATTGCTATCGATTCCAGGAGTTCGTTCCCATGTATGATGACATTTGCGCCCGGAGTGATTTCGTGAATAAGTGGTTTCACACAAGAGCCGGGGTGCACAAAATGGAGGAGTATCTCCGGCTGATGGAGCAGGTCCGAAGCCAGAGGTTCCCGGTGAAGATCCTTTTTGGATTGGAAGTCTGCTATTTTAAGGGACAGGAAGAATTTGTAAAGAAACAGACCGGGGACATTGGGCTGGATTTCCTTTTAGGAAGCGTTCATTTCGTGGACAATTTCGCCTTTGACCATACCGCGGAGCTCTGGGACGGAATCAATGTGGACAAAATCTACCGCAGCTATTTTGAGGATTCCGTTTCCCTGGCAAAAAGCGGGGTTTTTGATGGCATCGGCCATCCGGATACCATTAAGCTCTTCGGGCACAAGGCGTCCTTTCCGCTCACGGATTACTATGAGCGCTTGGCCCAGGCACTGTCGGAAAGCGGCATGTACGCCGACCAGAACAGCGGCGCCGCCAGAAGATGCCCCGAAACCGCTCCTTTGGGAATTGACGGGGAATTCCTGAGAATTCTGAAAAAGCATCAGGTTCCCCTGGTCACATCCTCCGATGCCCATTGCCCGGAGGACGTGGGCTACAAGATCAAAGAGCTGGAAGACTGCGTCAAATGAAAAGGCAGGAATGGATCATGGAGCAGATTTTATTGGACAAAACCCGCTGGGGCTGGTGGCAGTCGGCGGTGTTCTATCAGATTTACCCCAAGAGCTTTCAGGATACCACCGGCAGCGGCACCGGCGATTTGCGGGGCATCATCTCCCGGCTGGACTATCTGCAGGAGCTGGGCATTGACGGCATCTGGATGTCCCCGGTGTGCGCCTCCCCCCAGGTGGACAACGGCTACGACATCTCCGATTACTGTGCCATTGACCCCATCTTCGGCACCATGGAGGACATGGACACCCTGATTGCCGAAGCAAAAAAACGGGGCATTTCCATCATTCTGGATTTGGTGCTGAACCATTGCTCCAGCCAGCATCCCTGGTTCCTGGAGGCCAAAAAGAGCCGGGACAATCCCTACCACGATTATTTCCTCTGGAAAGACGGCGACGGCAGCACGCCCCCCAATGAGATGAAGGCCTGCTTCGGCGGACCGGCCTGGACCTATGTTCCTGAGCTGGGGCAGTACTATTTCCATCAGTTCGCCCCGGAGCAGCCGGACCTGAACTGGGAGAATCCCGACATGCGCGCCGAGCTTTACAAATCCATTCGCTTCTGGGTGGACAAGGGCGTGGAGGGCTTCCGGCTGGATGTGATCGACCAGATCGGCAAGGACCCGGATTTGCAGGTCACCGGCAACGGACCCAAGCTCCATGAATTCCTGCGGGAGCTGTCCGCCAACGCCTTCCCCGAGGTGGGGCTGGTCACTGTGGGCGAGGCCTGGGGCGCGGATGTGGAGCGGGCCAAGCTGTACAGCGCCCCGGATTGTTCCGAGCTGTCCATGGTGTTCCAGTTTGAGCACATCGGCCTGGACCAGCAACCGGGGAAAGAAAAATGGGATTTGACGAAGCTGTACCTGCCGGATTTGAAGCGCTGCATGGCCCGCTGGCAGAACGGCCTCCATGGAAAAGGATGGAACAGCCTGTTCCTCAATAACCATGACCTGCCCCGGATTGTCTCCCGTTGGGGAAATGACAAGGTGTATCGGGTGGAGTCCGCCAAAATGCTGGCCACCATGCTGCATGGGCTGGAGGGCACCCCCTATATCTTCCAGGGGGAGGAGCTGGGCATGACCAATGTCCGGCTGAAGTTAGAGGAATATGTAGATTTGGAGATTCACAACCTCTATGCCGAACGCACCGCCAAGGGCTATGCTCAGGAGGATGTGATGGAATCCATCTACGCCCGGGGCCGGGACAATGCAAGAACCCCGATGCAGTGGGACGATTCCCCCAACGCCGGCTTCACCACGGGAACGCCCTGGCTGCCGGTGAACCCCAACTACCGGCAGATCAACGCCAAGGCGGAGCTGGCGGATCCGGATTCCGTGTTCCATTACTATCAGAAGCTGATTCGGCTGCGGAAAACCACCCCGGTGATCAGCCATGGTGATTTTACCCTGCTGGCCCCGGAGGATGAGCAGGTATTTGCCTATATCCGGGAGGATGAGACTTCCCGGCTGCTGGTGGTCTGCAATTTCACCGACGAGGAGCAGAAATTTGACTGCCCCGCCGGCTTTGAAAATGCCCAATGCCTGATTTCCAATTACCCCGATGCCGCTCCGGTACTTCGCCCCTACGAGGCCTATATGCTTCTGGCCGGGAAATAACGGGCGAGAAATCCCCTGCCGAAGCATACAAATAACTTTGGTTATTGGCTTTATTCAGCATAATTATTCTTTAGCGGATGAACGGTATTTGTCCGTAGAGAACGCATTTATGCGTTCCGAAAGGTTCATTATCCACCAGGGTTCGGCGAATCGAAAAGAACCATCATTTTTCCATTCAATATACCCCGGTATATCTGTTACCAAGGCGGAACGGATAAATTGTTCCCTACGAAAATTGGGGAAACACATCTTATGCCGGCAGCCCGCACAAAACACAACACCGCACTCCGAGGATGGAATGCGGTGTTTTTGTAATATCGTCGGGGGCAAGGATGCTTTACAGCAAAAGGCTTCCGAAGCCCCACCACAGGGCCACTCCGGTGAGAACGACCAGGCAGAGAAACAGCAGTGCCAGGACCGGGGGCAGCCACTCACTCTCCTTTTTCTTTGGCTGCGCCGGAGGAAGAGGCCGGGCCGGGGCGGGCTTGCAGACGATGTAAACCGTGCCGTTTTCCGAGAAGCTGTCCGCAATGGCGGCCTGGGGAATGCGCTGCCGCACCCGCGCCAGGATGGCCTCCGGGTCCTCCGTCAGCGGGGTGGCCCAGGACAGGCTCCCATCCTGCTGCCGGGAAGCCTGGGCGGCGGGGAAAAATTCCCAGATGGTCACGGGCTTGTTTTGGGACAGGTCCAGCCCCCGGTAGACGATTTCAAAATTGTTTTTCTCCAGGGCCCGCCCGGTGAGGTAGCGGCCGTGGAGGATGCTCTGCTCCAGGGCCTGCGTGACCTGGGGCGCATCCGACGGATCGTAACCGCACAGCGGGCAGGGGTAGGCCGGGGTCTGGCGCAGGCAGTTCATGCAGTAAATCTGTTCCATAGAGCCTCCCTTTCTTCCGGGCGGTTATTTTTTTTCCGCCACCACGGTGTACCGGGTGGAGCCCGCCTGAATCACGGCTTTCTTCTCTACCCGGACCCAAACCTCAGGCCGCAGGGGAACGCCGTTCAGAGCCGTGCCGTTGGTGGATTTCCGGTCCCGCAGATACAGGGTCCGGCTGTCCCACTGCAGCTCGAAGTGCAGGCTGGACAGGGCCCGGTCCGTTTCGTTCAGCACGATGTCGGACCGCTGGTTCCGGCCCAGGGTCACGCTTTCGTTGATGCCGATGGTGAACTCCGTGGCTCCCTCCGGATGATTCTCCGGCACCAGCCGCACCCGGCAGCCGGGGGTGTTGTCCACTTTCACCGGGGAGATTTTCAGATCGGGGATGGGGACGTCCGGAACGGGCTCCGACTTGAAGTCCAGCCGCTTTTTCAGCTCCGACAGGCTGGGGAAGTCCCCCTTTTCCTCTTCAAAGGATGGCGTGGGCAGGAAATCCTCCGGCTCCGGTTCCTCCTGCTGCTCCAGCTCCTGCTGCTTGCGCCACAGCACAATGGCCAGGATCGCCAGGACGGCGACTACCACAAAGCCTGCCAGTACCAGGAAGAGAATCAGATTTCCGGAGCCGCCGGAGGGTTCGCTGGGCTCCGCAGCCTGGGCGGCTCTGGGAATGGTCATCTGGGTGGTTTCGGGGACGATGACCTGGGTGGTTTCGGGCACGGTGGCTTCCGTGGTCTCCGGCTGGGTAGCCTCGGTGGTCTCGGGCTGGGTGGCTTCGGTGGTTTCGGGCTGGGGTGCTTCCGTGGGCGCCGGAATCAGGGAGGCCTCCAGGCTCCGCTTTTCAGAGACCTTTGTCCCCTCCTTGGTCCAGGTCACTTCCAGCTCCACATCGTTTCCGGTGGCGGGAAGCCGGTCCAGCTCCAGCTGCATCACAGAGCCGGAGAGAATTTTATCCACAATTTCTCCCACGGAATCCTCCACGCAGGTGGGGGAGTCGTAATTCCGGGAGGGAATCACACTCACTCCGCCAAGAGATTGAGCGGCGTATTCCTCCATCCGGGCGGCGTTGTTCTGGGCAAAGCTCTCTGCCCAGGGGTCCACCACGGACAGGGTGCAGAAGCTGAGGCCGCTGGACTGGATGGACTGGAACACCTGCTCCTGGCTTACGGCCACATGGGCATTGTCCAAGCCGTCGGTAATGAGCAGAATGCAGCTCAGGCTGCCGTTATCCTGGCTGGCCGCCACCCGCTCCACCACGGAGACGATGGAGGCATTCAGATCGGTAAACCGGGCGGAGTAGACGCAGGCCTGTTCAATTGCCTGCTGCCGTGCCTCCTGGGTGGTGAGGGGGTCGCCGTAGGTCACGGTCTCCCCCATGAGCATGAGCACCATGCTGTCTATGGGACGCAGGGTATCGCTCAGGGCGGTGAGGGCCTGCTTCTGCTGCTTCTTCTGGGAATCGCTGAAGGAGCTGGACTGGTCCACCATGCAGTAGTAGGTGACGGGAAGCGCCGCGTCCTGAACGGTGGTGACGGTGCAGGACGCGCTCTGACCGTTGGCAGTGACGGTGACTGTGCCGCCCTCCAGGGGCGCACCTGCCAGATACAGGGTATTGCCCTGGGTTTTCTCCATGGGATGCAGGAATTTGGCCTGCTGCTCCGCCGCTGCGGGAATGGTCAGTGCTGCCAACAGGGCCAGGCACAGAAAAATTGCAAATCCTCGTTTCATGATGTCTACCTCAATCCTCTCTCTTTTCGGATACCTCCCAGCGGAAATCCTTTCCGCAAAGGGGGACAAACAGCAGGGCGGTGTCGCCCACGGTGAGCCGGTCACCGGGATTCAAAATCACCGCATCCATGACCATTTTCCCGTTGACCCGCACCGGCAGCCCTCCGCCCCGGGGCCCAAAGGAAAACAGCTTCAGTTCCTGATCGTAGCAGATGATGGCATCCCCTGACGGGGATAGCAGGGTGTCCCAGGGGATGCACACATCCGCCTGAGGGCCGCTGCCCAGAAGGTTGTAGCCGCTGTGGAGCCGGAAATCCCGCCCCCGCCAGGGCTCCTGGGTGCAGACCACCCAGCCCACTGTGGGATATTGGGGAAGCGCCGGTTCCGGTTCCTGCTCCTGCGCCCCGGAACAGAGGGGACAGGCAGCATACCGGTGAGCATCGAAAAAATGCCCCTGGGGGCAGCGCTCAATCTTCATGGGCATCCTCCTTCTTTTCCCGCCTCCGGGCCAGCCATTGCCGAAGCTCCGCCTGGGCCTGTTTTGCGGTTTTGATGAAATACAGGATAAAGCCAAGCACCAGCGCCAATGCCAGGGCGAAAAGAATCGCCGCCAGGATGGGGCTGATGTCCGGCATGTGCAGCAGATTGGCCATCAGTACCGTAATCCGGGAGGGGCCATCGGCGATGGTGTAGGAAATGTTCAGCTGGTCCAGCAGCTTCATGCCGTAATCGATGTAAACCGCGCAAAATAGATCGGTGGAAACGTCCTGCTCAAAGCCGTAGGCGTTCTGGGCCACCACCACGCCCCGCTCATCCACCAGAGGACCGCCGGAAAAGCCATGCTCAATGGCGGCGCTGTGGATGACCGCCTGGGAGCCCCCTGCCCGGGTCATGATCAGATGGTCCTGAACCTGGCCGCAGTTGATGGCTGCGTCCTCCGGCCCGGAGTTCTGAATGGCCTTCAGCCCCGGAAAGCCCAGGGCGTATACGGTTGTACCGTCCGATACCCGGCGGGAGGACAGCAGGGGCAGCGCCTTGCAGCCGGAGACCGGGGCCAGGGCCTGAATCACGGCCACGTCCGGATAGCCATCGGTGGTGATGAGCACCCGGCACTTCACGGCGCAGCCGGTGAGGGGCCGCTGGTCGGGGCCGAATTTGGCATCATCCTTTAATAGCCACAGCTCCACCTGATCGTCGGCGTATTTTCCGCTTCCCGTGGCCACATGCCAGTTGGTGAGGAAAATGTCCGAGTCCTCACCGGCGATGCCCACCGCGAAGCCGGTGCCCGTCCACCGGGACTGTTGGCCGGTTTCGGAGTCGGTGCCAATGCCGTAAAGATGCACCAGGCTCTGACGGACCTGCTCTACCGCCTGGGGAACCTGCTCCGTCTCTGCCCGGACAGAGGGAACCATCAGAAGGCAAAGGCCCAGGGCCAGCAGCAGGCAGAGGATTCGTTTCAAATGGTTCCACCTCCTGAGGGGACAGCTCCCGGATAAGTACATTCCATCATACCATACCCCACCTGGGGAATCAAGGTTCCTCCATCAAATAATCTAAAAACTGGAGGATATTTTCCTTATTCTGGGCATTGGGCACCACCAGGATGCAGCTGTTTTCGGCGGAAAGGGAATATTCCCGGGCGAAGGCCGTGTTCTCCAGCCGCAGGGCCAGGACGGCGCCGCCGCGTTCCACGGTATCCCACCGGGCCAGGGTTTCCTCCGGCAGCAGCTCCCGCAGATCCAGCACCACCTCCTGCTCCTCAAAATCGTCCAGAGAGGCCTCATCGGTGATGATATAATCCAGGGACTCCGCCGCGATCATGCTGGCCACGATCATAAAGGCCGCCGCGTCCTCCTGGGAGAGGGTTTCGGCATCAAAATCGATGTACCGCCCGGTGATCAGCTCCACTTTCTGCTCCGGATTTCCGCCGCAGTACTCCCAGTAGCCCTCTTTCAGATGGGTGTAGCCCTGGGAGGAGGTGGAATTGTTGATGAAAATGCCGGAGATCAGGGTCTGCCTGTTGTTTTCTTTTACGGTTCCGGCGATGGAGATGAGGATGCAGACGACAGCCACCGCCACAATAATCCCCCATTTGTAGTACAGCCAGATGTGCTCCAGCTTCTTTCGAAAGGACAGCGCCTTGAAGGCTTCCCATTCTTCCCTGATTCGTTCCATTTGTTTTCCCCCGACGATGTGTAATGTGCTGTCAGTCAATTGGCAAGTTGGTGTTTGACAGGATGTTTCGTAGGGAATGCATTCATGCATTCCGCTGGGTGACGATTTTGGGACGGTACGTTGAACGGTAAGGCGTTCATGTCTTTGAAAGTATCCATTGGACGAACCATGGATGTTAACTGACGCTGCGGAACGCATAAATGCGTTCCCTACGCACACTTTGAAACATTTCCCATTCAACGAACCCTATAAATTCCAATTTTCCCTGACACGCTGCTGGAATGGGCCAACCCAATTCTTCATCATTTTACCATACTCCCCGGGAAAATCCAGCCTTTGAACCGGATTTCACAAAAAATTTACTTGGGCGGAATGACCAATTGGAGGGGCGGTTTTTGCCATTTCTTGTATCCGATACAAAAACATCGAAAAAAGGGAAAATTCGTGTTTACAATCGGGCTACCTTGTGTTAAAATGTAGTTGGTGAAGATTGGGATTCAACCGCTTTCACCAGAATATGTCGTAAATTGCGGCATTGCCGCGTAGCTTTCAATTTACAGGAGGAATCAGTAATTATGGAAACTTATGGCATCGAAAAGTACGGTATCACCGGCACCACCGAGATTGTCTACAATCCTTCCTATGAGCAGCTGTTCGAGGAAGAGACCAAGCCCGGCCTCACCGGCTACGAGGTTGGCAAGGTCACCGAGCTGGATACCGTCAACGTCATGACCGGCATCTACACCGGCCGTTCCCCCAAAGACAAGTACATCGTCATGGACGAGAACTCCAAGGACACCGTGTGGTGGACCTCCGACGAGTACAAGAACGACAACCATCCCATGAGCGAGTCCGTCTGGGCCACCGTGAAGGACCTGGCCGTGAAGGAGCTGTGCAACAAGAAGCTGTTCATCGTGGACGCTTTCTGCGGCGCCAACCCCGACACCCGCATGGCCGTCCGCTTCATCATGGAAGTGGCATGGCAGGCTCACTTTGTTAAGAACATGTTCATCGTTCCCACCGAGGAAGAGCTGAAGAACTTCAAGCCCGACTTCATCGTCTACAACGCCTCCAAGGCCAAGGTGGCCAACTACAAGGAGCTGGGCCTGAACTCCGAGACCTGCGTGGCTTTCAACATCACCTCCCGTGAGCAGGTCATCATCAACACCTGGTACGGCGGCGAAATGAAGAAGGGCATGTTCTCCATGATGAACTACTACCTGCCCCTGAAGGGCATCGCTTCCATGCACTGCTCCGCCAACACCGACATGAACGGTGAGAACACCGCCGTGTTCTTCGGCCTGTCCGGCACCGGCAAGACCACCCTGTCCACCGATCCCAAGCGTCTGCTCATCGGCGACGACGAGCACGGCTGGGACGACAACGGCGTGTTCAACTTCGAGGGCGGCTGCTACGCCAAGGTCATCGGCCTGGACAAGGAGTCCGAGCCCGACATCTACAACGCCATCCGCCGCAACGCCCTGCTGGAGAACGTCACCGTGGCCGAGGACGGCAAGATCGACTTCAACGACAAGTCCGTCACCGAGAACACCCGCGTGTCCTACCCCATCGACCACATCGAGAAGATCGTCAAGAACGTCAATCCCGTGTCCGCCGGCCCCGCTGCCAAGCACGTGATCTTCCTGTCCGCTGATGCCTTCGGCGTGCTGCCTCCCGTGTCCATCCTGACCCCCGAGCAGACCCAGTACTACTTCCTCAGCGGCTTCACCGCAAAGCTGGCCGGTACCGAGCGGGGCATCACCGAGCCCACTCCCACCTTCTCCGCCTGCTTCGGCCAGGCCTTCCTGGAGCTGCATCCCACCAAGTACGCTGAGGAGCTGGTGAAGAAGATGAAGGTTTCCGGCGCCAAGGCCTACCTGGTGAACACTGGCTGGAACGGCACCGGCAAGCGTATCTCCATCAAGGATACCCGCGGCATCATCGACGCCATCCTGAACGGCGACATTGCCAACGCTCCCACCAAGACCATCCCCGTGTTCAACTTTGAGGTTCCCACCGCTCTGCCCGGCGTTGACCCCGCCATCCTGGACCCCAGAGACACCTACGCCAACGTGTCCGACTGGGAGACCAAGGCTGCCGACCTGGCCAACCGCTTTGTCAAGAACTTCGTCAAGTACACCGGCAACGAAGCCGGCAAGGCTCTGGTGGCCGCCGGTCCCGAAGTGAAGTAATTCCGCACTGTGTTCTTTGATGGCTGCGGGACTGTACCCCCATCCCCCGCAGCCATCCAGGGCAGCGCCTCCGTATTACCCGAAGCGGAGGCGCTCCCCTGGGTTTTCTTTTGCGGCCCGGAAAGGTGGAAAGAGATAATAGATAGTAAAGAAGCATATTCTCTATTATCTATTGTCTCTTTCTCGCCGGTTCCGCGCCGGATTATCTCATATCTTATTAACGGAGGTTCATCCAATATGGCTCAGAAAGTCCAATTCACTGAAACCGTCGTTCGTGATGCCAACCAGTCCCTGATGGCCACCCGTATGGCCTTCTCCGATTTCGCCGACATCCTGTCCACCATGGACAAGGCCGGCTACTACTCCGTGGAGTGCTGGGGCGGCGCCACCTTCGACAGCTGCCTGCGTTACCTGAACGAGGACCCCTGGGAGCGGCTGCGGAACATCCGCAAGGCCATGCCCAACACCCGCCTGCAGATGCTGCTTCGCGGCCAGAACCTGCTGGGCTACAAGCACTATCACGACGATGTGGTGGAGAAGTTCGTGGAGCTGTCCATTAAGAACGGCATCGATGTTCTGCGTATCTTCGACGCCCTGAACGATTTCCGCAACATCAAGACCGCTCTGGAGGCCACCAAGAAGTACGCCACCGATAAGACCGTGGCTTCCGGCTGCATTTCCTACACCCAGTCCCCCGTGCACACCCCCGCCAAGTACGCCGAGATGTGCAAGGAGCTGCAGAGCATGGGCTTCGATACCATCTGCCTGAAGGATATGGCCGGCACCATGAGCCCTGCCGAGGCGGAAGCCCTGTTTAAGGGTATCAAGGACGCAGGCGTCACCCTGCCCCTGATCCTGCACACCCACTGCACCACCGGCATGGCCTACATGACCGTGATGAAGGCGGTGGAGTCCGGCGTGGACATCATCGATACCGCTACCTCCTGCTTCTCCGGCGGCACCGCACAGCCCGCCACCGAGTCCATCTACTACGCACTGACCCAGATGGGCATCGAGACTGGCCTGAATGAAAAGGTCATCAACCAGGTCAACGACTTCTTCAAGCCCGTGAAGCAGAAGTACATCGACAACAAGACCCTGAATCCCAAGTCCATGGCCACCGACGCACAGGCTCTGGTTTACAAGGTCCCCGGCGGCATGCTGTCCAACATGATCGCCAACCTCACTGATATGCACGCCATGGATAAGTTCGACGCCGCCCTGGCGGAAATCCCCGCCGTCCGCGCCGACATGGGCTATCCTCCCCTGGTCACTCCGCTGTCCCAGATGGTCGGCAACCAGGCCGTGACCAACGTGCTGGTGGGCGCCCGCTATAAGAACATCTCCAAGGAGATCAAGAGCTACCTCAAGGGCGAGTACGGCATCACCCCCGCTCCCGTGGACGCCGAGCTCCAGAAGCGGGTGCTGGCCGAGGCCGGTATGGAAAAGCCCATCGACTGCCGTGTGGAAGACTGCAAGCGCACCGGCGAGGACTTCAAGGCTGCCAAGGAAGCCCTGGGCGACCTGGCCCGCAGCGAAGAGGATGTGATGAGCTACATCTGCTTCCCCGATCAGGCCAAGAAGTATCTGGAAGGCGTCAAGGCCGCTGAGGAAAACAAGGTCACCTACACCATCACCGAGGCATAAGGAGGCAGCGCTATGTACTTCAAAATGCCTGTTGGTGAGGCTCTGGTTTATGCGCTTCTGGGCTACGTTGTGGTGTTCTTCGGCATCTCCCTGCTCATGGCTGTGGTCATGATCATGGGCAAGATCTTCATTGCCAAGGATAAGAAGGCTGCCGCCGCCAAGGCTGCTGCCGCTCCCGCCGCTGCTGCCCCTGTGGAAGCCCCCAAGCCCACCGCCCCCGGCTCCGCCGGTGAACTGAAGCTTCACGATGTGGAGCCCAAGACCGCTGCCATGCTCATGGCCATCGTGGCCGACAAGATGGGCAAGCCCCTGAACGAGCTGCGCTTCATTTCTATCAAGGAGGTCAAGTAATCATGAAATATAAAGTGACCCTGAATAACCGGGTTTATGAGGTCGAGGTTGAGGCCGGTCAGGCCATGCTGCTGGATGAGTATGAGGCTGTTGCCCCCGCTGCTCCCGCTCCTGCTGCTGCCCCTGCCGCCGCTCCCGCTGCTGCTCCTGCCCCCGCTGCCGCCGCTGCTCCCGTTGTCACCGGCGCTGGCGAGCCTGTCACCGCTCCCATGCCCGGCACCATCCTGAAGGTGAACGTCACCCAGGGCCAGGCCGTGAAGGCCGGCACCGTGCTGTGCATCCTGGAAGCCATGAAGATGGAGAACGAAATTATGACCTCCAAGGACGGCACCGTCACCCAGGTTCTGGTGAGCAAGGGTTCTGCCGTGGATACCGGCGCACCTCTGGTTGTGATCGGTTAAGGAGGGTCCCCAATGAATATTGGTGAAATCCTTCTGGGCCTGTGGAACAAGTCCGGTTTTGCTCAGGTGATTACCGGCTTTGTCTCCAACAACGGCTGGCAGAACCTGGTGATGCTGGTCATTGCCTGCGTGCTGCTATACCTGGCCATTGTCAAGAAATTTGAGCCTCTGCTGCTGGTGGGCATCGCTTTCGGCTGCCTGCTGACCAACCTGCCCGGCGCCGGGCTGTACAACCAGGCGCTGTGGGATGCCTACGTCCAGGGCGTTCCCTATACCAATGCCGCCGGTGAAGTGATTGAGCACATCACCTTTACCACCATCATCCACGACGGCGGCCTGCTGGACATCTTCTACATCGGCGTCAAGTCCTCCCTGTACCCCTGCCTGATCTTCATGGGCGTGGGTGCCATGACCGACTTTGGCCCCCTGCTCTCCAACCCCAAGAGCCTGCTGCTGGGCGCTGCCGCGCAGCTGGGCGTGTTTGTGGCTTTCTTCGGCGCAGTGCTGCTGGGCTTCACCGGCAAGGAAGCTGCCTCCATCGGCATCATCGGCGGCGCTGACGGCCCCACTGCCATCTTCCTCACCTCCCGCCTGGCCCCTCACCTGCTGGGTGCCATCGCCGTGGCTGCTTATTCCTACATGGCCCTGATTCCTCTGATTCAGCCCCCCATTATGAATCTGCTCACCACCCCCGAGCAGCGGAAGATCAAGATGGTCCAGACCCGTCAGGTCTCCAAGACCGAGAAGATCATCTTCCCCATCGTGGTCACCATCTTCGTGGCCATGCTGCTGCCCGATACCGCTCCCCTCATCGGCTGCCTGATGCTGGGCAACCTGTTTAAAGAGACCGGCGTCACCGACCGGCTGAGCGATACCGTGCAGAATGCCCTGATGAACATCGTCACCATCCTGCTGTCCACCGCCGTGGGCGCCACCATGATCGGCTCCCGGTTCCTGACCCCCGAGACCCTGAAAATCGTCCTGCTGGGCGTGATCGCTTTCGGCATCTCCACCGCCGGCGGTCTGCTGGGCGGCCAGGTGATGTGTGCTCTGACCAAGGGCAAGGTCAACCCCCTCATCGGCTCCGCCGGTGTGTCCGCCGTTCCCATGGCGGCCCGAGTGGCCAATGTTCAGGGCCAGAAGGCAAATCCCTCCAACTTCCTGCTGATGCACGCCATGGGCCCCAACGTGGCCGGTGTTATTGGCTCTGCCATTGCCGCTGGCTTCCTGCTCAGCGTCTTCGGCTAATCTGCGGACATTCCCTTTTTCGGGAAGCGTCGCCCTTATACAACAGAAAGGGGCCGTCTCTATCTGGGAGATGGCCTCTTATCTGTTCGGAAAACGGTTCTCCTGTTTGGGCTTTTGGAAGAACCCTCACGGGAGGAAAGGAAAGGTTAACGGAATGAATGAAACGCTAAAAAGCTGGAAGCGGGAGCCTCTGGTGGGCAAATGGCAGTATTTCTGCCTGCTCGTGGTGGCAGTGGTAGAGCTGGTGTATATGTCCCCCCAGGCTCAGAAAAATGGCCTGGCTTGGGTGGCGGTGGATTATTTTCTGGAAATCCCCGCCATGGCTTTCCTTCTGCTCACCATTGCCCGGGGCATCCGCCGGCAGGGCTGGAGCACCATGCTTGTGTCCCTGGTGATGCTTTTGTGGATTGCCCTGGTCCAGGTGATGCGGGTGATTCGCGGCCTGGAGCAGATCAATCCGGGAGAAATCACCTGCTTCTATGCCCTGGCATTGCCCCTGGCCTTTGCCATGGAGGACGGTGAGCGCCAGTGGGGCCTGAAAACCCTGGCGTTGGTGTATTTGCTGGAGGGGCTTCGCCTCTGCCTGCTGGCCGGGGCGCTGTACTTCGGCATCCTGCCGGAGGGCTACCGGGCCAGCGTCCTCTGGGATGGGGCCAGACTGCTGGAGATGTTCCACCCCACCAACTGCTCCGCCCTGCTGCTCATCAGCATCGGCCTCTGCCTGGGCCTGTGCCTGAAAACCAACAAGCGCTGGCTCCAGGGTGTGCTGATTGTGTGGATTCTGATCCAGTTTGGGGTGCAGACCCTGACCAACGGCAGGACCGGCACGGTGTTCACCTGCCTGCTCATTGGCGCTGCCCTGTTCTGCGGCATTCGGAAAACCGGCTGGAAACGGGCACCTCTGGCCCTTGCCGCTGGTATTGTGGTGATGGCGGTGTTGTTCCTGGGCTCTCAAAAGCTGTTCTCCGCCCATCAGAAGCAGATGACCCAGAGCGTTCAGCAGACCCAGTCCGCCGAAGAAAGCGGCCAGGCCCAGGAGCAAGTGCAGCAGCCCCAGCAGATCAATGCCCAGCGCTCCTTCCTACAGGATATGTTCAGCTTTAACGGCCGCACCGCCATTTGGAAGGCAGCGGTGAAAGGACTGGCTGAAAATCCCAAGATCATGGTCTGCGGCACGGACAATGTGATGGAGGTGCTGGCGCCAAATATGACATTCAACGCACTGCACACCCACAATCCTTTCCTGGAGGTCATCTACGTTCTGGGTATTCCCGGCCTGGTGCTGGCGCTCCTCATTACGGCGATGGCTTTCCGGGGGGCGTTTATCATCCTGTGGCGGAATACGGACCTGTGGAAAAGTGCGGTGGCCCTGTCGGTGCTGTGCCTGTTCGGCTGCGGCCTGCTGGAGCCCTACCTGTTTGTGGCGAAGAACAACCAGCATTACCTGAGCATTTTCTTCCTAACAGGGGTCGGCTATCTCCACCAGTGGACCATAGGAAAACAGAAATAAAAAAATCCCCATTCGAGCAAGATCGAATGGGGATTTTTTTATGGAATCAATACTCTCTGACAACGGCCTTTACAATGCCGATGATCTCAGCATCGGTGCCGTCGATGGGGGCGTAGTTCTCGTTTTCCGGCATGAGCCAAATTTCGCCATGACGCCGACGCAGCCGCTTCACCGTGGCCTCATCGCCAATCCGGGCCACTACGATCTGACCATCGTCGGCATTTTGCTGGGGACGGACCACCACCTTGTCACCGCTGAGGATGCCGGCGCCCACCATGCTGTCGCCCCGGACCCGCAGGGCAAAGCAGCCCGGGTCGTTCCAGGGCATTGTCCCTTCCTGATTTTCCACTGCCAGAATGGGCACACCGGCGGTGACCACACCCACAATGGGAATCTGCCCCGGCCGGGCCCCGGTGGCCAGCGCACGCTTGCGGCCCTTTGCACCGGTGGACTGGAGGATTCCCTTTTCCTGAAGCGCCTGCAAATGGTAGCTCACCGATGCGGTGGAACGGAGCCCAACGGCCTCGCCGATTTCCCGCACCGAGGGGGAATAGCCGTTCTCCTGGACGAACTGGTTAACATAATTCACAATCAGCTCTGCCTTGTTGCTGGTTCTGGACATGGTAATCACTCCTGTAACGCAAACCGCGCTTCTTTTGAAACTATTATAGCACAAATGAACGAAAATGCAATGGATTTAAACAGATATTTTTTTAATCATAATCGATAAAATGGATTTTTTTCAGAATGTTTCGTAGGGAACGGATTTAGACCTTCCGCAAGGTTCAACAACCACCAGGGTTCGCCAACTCATAAAACGATGGTTTTGCGTAGGGAACGGATTCATCCGTTCCGTAACGTTCGTGAACATCCGTGGTTCGTTGGATGGTAACGGGTTTCAAATTTATTTCAACTTTTTCCATTCAACATACCCCGACAAAACCGTTACCGAGGCGGAATGCATGAATGCATTCCCTACGAATCATCTCTGCAGATTACAGATTGTCTTCCTGTTGGGCGAAGCCCATGAGCAGATCATGCAGAATGCTGTCAATCGGAACCTTTTGGGCTTCTGCGGATTATAATAGTAGAGAAATCTAAAAGGGAGTGGTGGGCTGATGGAGCAGCAGGATTTGGAATTGGAGCGCAGGGTGTGGCAGCGGATCAGCGGCGGGGAACAGGAGTGCGGGGGTGTGCCCTCCCTGCGGGAGATGGAGCAGCGCTGCCGGGAGTCGGCTGCTGCCTTTCGTCAGCTGGCCCAGCTGTGCACCGGGGCCATGCGGGATGGGCTGCAGGAGCTGTTCCGGCAGGAGTACGGCAATGCCCTGACCCTGATGGGGATGCGGGTGCTCTCCGGAGAGGAGCCGGAAAAAATGCCCTGCTGCCCCTGGACCAAAACCGGCGTCTGCCGGGCGTTGGCCCTGGCCTACCGGACCAGCTGCCAGGCGCGGCAGGACTACGCCCGGTCCAGGCAGGGGGAATACGAACCGGTTTTCGCTGCCATGGAGCGGACTGAGGCGGAGAAAATGGGCAAGCTCCTGGCCCTCATCGGCATGTGCAAAGGGGGATAATCAGGAACCTTTTGACACAGACCGGATGCGACTGCATCTCTGCTTTCCCAATGGTAGAATGCATTTATCACTGAGGAAAGGCTGGGATTACAAATGACGGCGGAAACAGTACTGCTTCGTGTCAAACGGCGGGGGGAACAGTGGATGGAGCGGCCCGGCGTCCGGGAATCGGTTCGGTTCACCTTCTTTTTCGGAGGTGCGCTGGTATTAAGCGGCCTGGAGCTCTGGGGGAGGATGCAGCCGGTGGCCATGGGCTTCGCCGCCGCCTGTACCGGATGGCGCGCCTTTGCCGCCGCCGCAGGAGGAGCCCTGGGATATGTGCTGTTTTGGGGAAGAGAGGGGCTTCAGGGTGTGCTTTGGGCCCTGGGGGGATTACTGCTGGCGGTTGCCCTCCCCCTGATGCACACCGGACCGGGGAGCCGGTTTCGCCTGGCCCTGGGCTGCGTCTGCCTGGTTTTTGGTACGGGGCTGGGGTTCGGCCTGGCCGGGGCATCGGATGGAGCGCTGCTTTTTCTCCGGACGGCGCTGGCGGGGGGAAGCCTGCTTTTGTGGGAGTCCGCCCTGGGGGGCAAGGATTCCTTGAGCCGCTGGCTGGGCTGGGGGGTGGGGGTGATGGCTCTGGCGGGTATGAATATCTGGCTGGGCTGCCTGGCAGCAGGCTTTGCGGCAGCTGCCGCGCCCCTCCCTGCCGCCCTGGCCGTCGCCCTGGGAGCGGAGCTGGGCGCCGGGGCGGTATTGAACCTGACCGCCGGGGCAGCGCTGGCCTTTTATCTCCAGCGGCTGCTGCCCCGGGGTACCTGGCGGGGCTTTGCCGCCCCGGGACTGGCCTTGGGAATCCTGATGCTGATTCGCCGGGACTGGGAGCCGGGCGTGCTGCTGACGGTGACCCTGGGGGCCTGCGCCGGAGCGCTGGTGCCCTGGCGCCTCACCGCGGCACCCCGCCGGGGAAGCGTGGGAGCGGCCCAGGTGCGGCTGGAGCAGATGGCGGGGATCTTCACCCGGTTTCAGCGCCAGCTGCTGGAATTCATGCCGCCCCCGGCGGACGTGCCCGCTCTGACCCAGAAATTAAAGCAGTATGCCTGCGGCTCCTGCTCCGCCCGGGCGGGCTGCCTGGAGCAGAACCGGTTGAACCAGGAGCTGCTCACCGGGGAGGGGGACTTCCGCTGCCGCAAGGAAGCCCTGGCCAATGGGGAGCTGCGGCGAAGCCGGGAGCAGCTACGGCAGATTCGCTCCGCCCGGGCCAAGCAGGAGGAATACCGGATGGCCCTGGTGCAGCAGTATGGATTTCTGTCCGATGCCCTGCGGGACCTGTCGGACCATCTGCCGGACCGGCGCAGGGACAAGCTTCCCCGGTGCCGGGTGCAGGTATCTGCCCGGTCCCGGGGAAAGGAGCTGGCTGACGGCGACCGGGTCAGCGCCTTTCCGGGCACCGGCTGCCGGTACTATGTGCTGCTGTGTGACGGCATGGGCACCGGCCTGGGGGCGGCAGAGGAAAGCCGCCAGGCCTCGGAGCTGATCAAGGACATGCTCACGGCGGGAATGACCCCCGGGGCGGTGCTGGGCAGCATCAACAGCCAGCTGACCCTGATGGAGCGGGGCGGAGCGGTGACGGTGGACCTGGCAGAGCTGCGGCTGGATACCGGCCGGGTCTGGCTCTATAAATGGGGGGCGGGACCCAGCTGGCTGCTGCGCCGCCGGAGGCAGCTGCGGGTGGGCTCCTCCGGGCCGCCCCCCGGGCTGGGCGTGGGTGCGGGCCGGGAGACGGTGAACCGAGTGGTCCTGTTCCCGGGAGATACCCTGGTCATGCTCAGCGACGGGGTGGAGGGCCCGGAGGGCAAGTCCTGGGCCCTGGGGGCAAAAGACATGGATCCGGGGGCGTTGGCCTCCCGGATCCTGGCGGAGGGCTCTCATCCGGAGGATGATGCCACTGCGGTGGTTATTCGTCTGCTGCCTCATGCTCCGCCGGAGGGGTAGAACCGGGCAGCATATTTTTGGAGGCGATTCGCTTCATTGCGGGAATGGAAAGGATGCAAACCAATATGGTCAGTATATCCGCGACGGGCTGGGCCGCGTAAATGCCGGTGATGCCCAGGAATCTGGGCAGAAGCAGGATAACGGGAACGTAAAAGAGCCCCTGCCGGATTGCGGACAGGAACAGGCCATACCGGGATTCTCCGATGGTCTGATAGGTGATTGTCATCATATAGCACAGGCCAAAGGCGGGGTACAGCGCCATCTGGAAGATCAGCAGCCATTTGCCGTAGTTCACGATCATCGGATTGCTGTTAAACAGCATAATCAGCGGTTTTGCCAGCAGAATATAGGCTGCCTCCACCAAAGCGGTGAGCAGCAGGGCCCCTTTCAGGGCAAAACGCACGGACTGGTGGAACCGCTCTTCGTTTTTCGCGCCAAAGGCAAAGGCTGCCACCGGCTGATAACCCTGCATGAAGCCCATGACCACATAGCAGCCAATGAGCACCAGCCGCTGAACCACGCCGTAGGCGGCGATGATCTCGTCGGACTGGGGCAGGGATGCGGCGGGGGCATTTGGGAGAGAATGGATCGATCTTGGTTTGCGGACATCAGAGTTCCTTCTTTCATACTGGATAATAGACCATATAGTCTATTTTTGAAGTATAGCACAAACAGACCGATTGGTCAATATCTTCCGGGCAATTCATGGAAAATCCCGCCCCATAGGTTTCCCCTGGGGCGGGATGTACATATGGTCATGGCCGGGCAATCAGCCCATAGAGCATGGTTTGAAAGGTCCGGCGGCACAGCTGGTTGTGCTGCTCCGCCTGCTGGGCCTCCTGTCCGGCGCTTTTCAGGTAGCTGCTGACGCAGTCCTCAAAGATTCGCAGCTGTGCGATGGCATCCGGGATGCCCAGCCCCTCCGCCAGCGTCTGCTTTTCCAGAATGGCGGTGAGCATGGTCTCGTTCAGTGCGTCAAAGGAGGCCCGGCACCCTGCCAGCGCCTGACAGAGATGGGAGGGCGGGTTCACCACGGTGTCGCAGAACAGACGCTGGTGCAGCGGATGCTGGGCGAAGAACACCAGCCGGGCATCGAAATACTGATCCGGTGTGACGGTTTCGGCGTCCAGCAGGGCGGAGAGGGCGGCGGTCAGCTCCTGGAAGCACCGCTCCACACAGGCCAGATACAGGGTGTCCTTGTCTGCATAGTAGTGGTACAGCAGCCCCTTGGAAATCTTTCCCGCGGCGCAGATGGTGTTCACCGATGCGCCAAAATAACCTCGCTGGGCAAACTCCTCAAAAGCGTGTTCCAGGATGTGCTCCCTGCTTTTTCGGTTCTTTTCTTCCTGTTTCATGGCGATGCCCCCCTTTTGAAATGTAGTATAGCAGACCGGGGTGAAAAAGTCCATCCCAATATTGACTGGGTGGTCTGTTATGCCGTGTTGGGCAGAACATATGCTCTGTTTACCAGGAGGCACGTTATGTATCCTGGTGCTGGCGGGAGGGGGAACCCGTGGCAGACGAAAAACTGGCAGCCCTCCGCGGAGAAATCCGTCGGCAAACCGGGCTGCCAGAATAATAGGCTTTTATCGTTTTTGTAAGTATTTTGACAAATTGGAAGTTCAAGAGCTGTTTCGTAGGGAACGGATTTATCCGTTCCGCCGTGGTAACGTTTTCATGGGGTGCACATTGAACCGGAAAATGTTGAAAAAATGGACCCGTTACCATCCAACGAACCACGGATGTTTACCCACCTTTCGGAACGGATAAATCCGTTCCCTACGAACACGCCGGAGGGCATCCCATTCAATATCTCGCCAACTTCCAATTTCACAATCAGGCTATCGGCTTATTAACGGCCGATAGCCTGAATTGGTATTTGCTGTGGGGTTTTCCGGGATGATTCGGAATAGGATTCGATTGGACGGATTGCTTATCGGTTGAGAATCTCCATAAATTCCTCTCCGGTGATGGTTTCCCGCTCGTAGAGGAAGGAGGCCAGCTCGTCCAGCTTCTCCCGGTTTTCCATCAGGATGTTCTTCGCTTTCTCATGGAGCTGCTTCACCAGGGCTACCACCTGGTAGTCCACCTTGGCTTGCAGCTCGGGAGAGCAGGCCAGGGAGGCGTCGCCGCCCAAATACTGATTGCTCACGGTTTCCAGGGCCACCATGTCGAAATCCTGGCTCATGCCGTACCGGGTAATCATGGCCCGGGCCAGCTTGGTGGCCTGCTCGATGTCGTTGGAGGCGCCGGTGCTGATGGAGTTGAAAATCACTTCCTCTGCGGCCCGGCCGCCGGTATAGGTGGCGATCTTGGCTTCCAGCTCTTCCTTGGTCATCAGATAGTGGTTGCCCTCCTCCACCTGCATGGTGTAGCCCAGGGCGCCGGAGGTCCGGGGAACGATGGTGATTTTCTGCACCGGGGCGGAGCCGGTCTGCTTGGCGGCAACCAACGCGTGACCGATTTCGTGATAGGCCACCACCCGCTTTTCCCGGTCGGTGAGAATGGCGTTCTTCTTCTGATAACCGGCAATGACGGTCTCGATGGATTCCTCCATATCCGCCTGGGTGGCGAATTTCCGGTTGTCCCGCACGGCCCGCAGGGCAGCCTCGTTGACGATGTTGGCAAGCTCCGCGCCGCTGGCACCGGAGGCCATTCGGGCGATTTTGGAGAAGTCCACATCGTCGGATACCTTGATTTTTCTTGTGTGGACCTTGAGAATTTCCTCCCGGCCTTTCAGGTCGGGCAGCTCCACCGGCACTCTCCGGTCAAACCGGCCGGGACGGGTGAGGGCGGGGTCCAGAGACTCCGGCCGGTTGGTGGCGGCCAGAATGATCACGCCGTTGTTCCCCTCAAAGCCGTCCATCTCGGTGAGCAGCTGGTTCAGGGTCTGCTCCCGCTCGTCGTTGCCGCCCATGCCGCCGGTGTTCCGCTTCTGGCCGATGGCGTCAATCTCATCGATGAACACGATGCAGGGGGCCTTTTCCTTGGCCTGCTTAAAGAGGTCCCGGACCTTGCTGGCACCCATGCCCACGAACATCTCCACAAATTCGGAGCCGCTCATGGAGAAGAAAGGCACGCTGGCTTCACCGGCTACGGCCTTGGCCAGCATGGTCTTACCGGTGCCCGGAGGGCCTACCAAAAGGATGCCCTTGGGCATGGAGGCGCCGATTTCCCGGTATTTGTCCGGATTGTGCAGGTAGTCCACGATTTCCGCCAGGTTTTCCTTGGCCTCGTCCTCACCGGCCACATCGGAGAATTTGATGCCGTCGGAGGATTTCACGTAGACCTTGGCGTTGCTCTTGCCCATATTGAAGCTCATGGCTCCCGCGCCGCCTCCGGCCCGGTCCATGAGTTTTTTGGTCATGAACTGGCCCAGGAAAATAAAAATCACCATGGGCAGCACCCAGGATACCAAAATGGAAATCAGGGGGGAGGCCTCCTCGATGATCTCACTGGAGAACACGGCCCCTGCCGCATGGAGTCGTTCCGTTCGGCCGGGGTCATCCATCAGGCCGGTTTTGAAGATTTTGGTGTTTTCTTTGTCGGTGAAGATAATCTGATTGCTCTGAATGTCCACCTGTCCGATGTCGCCTTCCTCGGTCATGGTCATGAAGGTGCCGTAGTCCACCTGCTGAATCTGCCGCTCTAAAATCCGGGGCATCACCAGCCAGTTGAACAGCATGATCACCAGCAGTACCACAAAATAATAGTAGATCAGCGGCTTTTTGGGCTGTTTAACCTCGTTCATACTTCCCATCGTTCTTCTCCCTTTCTAGATGCTTCAATTTTGATCTAACCAAGAATAGAGTATCCAAAAATTGTTAAGAAATCTCCAAAAAAGAATGAAATTTCCGTGATGAAAAGGGCCGGAATCCTCCCAACTGCCCCTGGAGATGGCGGCCCGGCCTCCGGCTGCGAAAAATTACGAAACATTCCGTTGCATTTTGGAAAAGAATATCATATAATGAAGAAAATTCTTGTTTTTCCCAAAAGAGGTGACGGATATGGCAACCATGGACGATATTGCCAAGCGGCTGGGGATTTCCAAGGGAACGGTCTCCAAGGCCTTCAGCGGCGCCGGGGATATCAGCGAGGCCATGCGCCGAGCGGTTCTGGAAACGGCGGTGGAGCTGGGCTATACCCGGCTGCCTCGGTCCCGGCAGGCCCCCCGGCTGGGGGTGTTCATCGAGAACATGTCCTATGAGCATCCCAACGACTTTGGTTGGGACCTGGTGACGGGCTTTCGCAAGCTGGCGGAGCCGGACGGCTGCGAGGTGGTGCTCATTCCCCTGACCGCCGAGCTGCAAAGGCAGAATCACTATGATGAGTATATGCTGCGGCACAATTATCAGGGTGGCCTGTTTTTGGGCACCTCCTTTTCCGATGCCTGGATGGAGGAATTCCGCAGCTGCCGTACCCCCACCGTGCTGCTGGACAACAGCGCCCAGTATAATCCTGCAGTTTCCCAGGTGGGGGTGGACAACGACGAGGCCATGGAATCCGCCATCCTCCGGCTGAAAAAGCTGGGTCACCGGAAAATCGGCTACATCAGCGGCGGCCTGGGCTCCTATGTGTATCAGCAGCGCTACCTGGCTTTCTTCCGGGCCCTGCGGAAGCACCGGCTGGGGGACGATCACCTGCTGGCAGGCCACTCTTTCTCCACTGCCGAGTGCCTGCAGACCCATCTGCCCCGGCTGCTGGAGCAGGGGTGCACCGCTCTGATTTGCAGCCACGATCTGCTTGCCCGGGATGTGATGCATTGCTGCCAGAGAAATGGCCTGCGGGTGCCGGAGGATTTGAGCATTCTGGGCATCGATGATCTGCCCATCTGCCAGAGCACCAGCCCCACCCTCTCCTCCATCCGTCAGGACCGGACGGAGCTGGGCAAAAGCGCCTACTATGCCCTGGCCAGCCAGATTCGCCAGATTCACATCAGCTCCCTCAAGCTACACCCGGAGGTCATCCTCCGTGGCTCCGTGGGCCCCGCCCCGGATGTACCCGGCGAGCTGTAGACATTGGGAATTGGGCAGCCTCAGGCGGTGCCGTGTTTTAAGGCGGCGATTCCCGCAGCCAGCTGCTCTGCGGCCTCCAGGGCGGCCTCGTGACTGTCCCCGGCGGCTCCCACCTCCACCAGCAGAGAATATGCTGCCAGGTCCTGATTGAACCGCTGGGCCCGCAGGGAGATGGGGCGGCAGAGGGCCGGACTCCGGCTTTGGAGCAGGAATTGAAGCTTGAGGGCCAGAGATAGGTTGTCCTGCCAATGGTCGTTGGGGAGGGCGGAATTACCCATCCCCAGCACCAGCATCAGCTGGGCGCAATCCGTCCCGTCCATCTGGATTTGGGTGCACAGCTGGCCTGCGTCTGCGTCGGCGGCATCCCGGTGCAGGTCCAGTACCAGGTCAACCTCCGGATTTTCCGCCAGCAGCTTTTGAATGGACTTGCGGGCGTGGGCGTAGGCGGTGTTGTAGGCGGGGTAGTCGTGGAATTCCCGGTCGTGAATCACCCGGATTCCCTCCGCTTCCAGCAGCTGCGCCAGCCGGTCGCCGATGGAGAGCATGTTGTATTCCTCCTCCAGGGTGCGGTAGGCGGCGGTTTCCGGGTAATCCCGGCTGCCCCGCTCGTAGCTTTCGGAGGTGTGGGTGTGGATGATCAGCACCGTGGGGCTGCTCGCGGCCAGCTGCCAATTGAGGGGAGCCGCCATCAGCGTCCCATAGTCCGGGGTTTCCCGGCTGGAATTGATTACCGACACCGCCTGGGCATCCTGGGCGGTGAATTTTGGCAGGGCAGGCTCCGGGGAGTAGTCCATGGGCGGCGAGGATTCAAAGGGAAAAGGGAAAGAAAAGGACCGAACTGCCCGTTCGGTCTCTTTTTGTATGGAGGTGGGGAGAAAATTGGGAATGAGCCGCACTGCATTCTGGGGGATTCCCAGCTCAAACAGCCGGAACAATGTGGTGAGTAAAACAACGGAAATCCCAAATTTTCGGGCGCTTCGCACCGGTTCCAACCAAATCCCTCCCGCTCACTGCCCCGGCTTTCTCCACCGGGGCCTGGTTTTCAGCTGAATTCGTAATTCCTTGAAAAAATCCTGCATCAGCGCCACGGCCTCCTGTTCCAGCAGCCCCGCCTCCACGGTGGGGTGGTGGTTAAAGGCCATGTCGAACAGGCTGCAAACGCTGCGGCAGGCGCCGAATTTTTCGTCCCCGGCGGCATAGACCACCCGGGGGATCCGGGCATTGATGATGGCCCCGGCGCACATGGGGCAGGGCTCCAGGGTGACGTAGAGGGTGCACTCCCACAGCCGCCAGCCCCCCAGGGCCTTGTTTGCCTGGGCGATGGCCTCCAGCTCTGCGTGGGCCAGGGCGGACTTGTCCGTCTCCCGGCGGTTGCGGCCCCGGCCGACGATCTCGTCCCCCCGGACGATGACACAGCCCACGGGCACCTCTCCCTCCCGGGCGGCCTCCCGGGCCAGCGCCAGGGCCTGCTCCATATAATATGCGTCCTCCATGGGCACCTCCTAAATCCTATCATACTTTCCCAGCAAAATCAGCCGAAGAGAAGAAGCAATTCAAAAAGAGCATATCCTCCGGGCCTAGTAGATTGTTAGACCTAAAGCTTTACTTTCGTAGGGCGGGGGCTTGCCCCCGCCGAAACCCTCCGGTTTGTGGATGGCTCCGTTGAAGCGTACATGTTCCAAATCGAAACTTTGCGGCGGGGGCAAGCCACCCGCCCTACGAAATCATAAATTATTAGCATTAACGCAATAGTAGGGGAGGCTACCAGCCTCCCGCAACCCAAATCAATCCACACGGTTGGCTGAAAGGTAAAACGATAAACATTGTACGAGATCGCCGAGCCGGATGCGATCATGTTGCATTGTACTGCGCGGGAGGCTGATAGCCTCCCCTACGGTTGCTTGAGCCGAAATCACTGCCTAACAGTGAAAATATTTTCCCATCTCCCGGTGGGCGGACTCCACCTCGTCGTGCAATTCCCGGGCGGACATCCGCAGCACGCCGCTGCGGAAGGAGGAAAGCTGCACCAGGGCGTCGGAGGAAGCCACCCGCACCGCGTAGCTGCTGCCAATCTCCGCCGCCAGCTCTTCAATATACCGGTCGGCGGTCTGGCCCTCCCGGGTGTAAACCACCTGGATGTTGTGGAACTGGCTTTTTTCTCCGGTGCTGCCCTTCTGCTTGTAGCCGTCGAAAACCACCACCAGGCGGCATTTGGTGAAGCCCGCGTAGCTGGACAAACTGTCGCACAGCTGCCGCCGGGCGGCGTCCAGGTCGGCTTTTGCCTGGTCGGCCAGGGCTTCCCAGGCAAAAATGATGTTGTAGCCGTCCACAATGATGCAGCGCTGCCTGGGCTGCTTGATGGTGATCTCCTCGGTGGCGGGCCGGGTGGCGGGAGTGGCGTACTGCCTGCGGCGAATGGGTCCGAATTCCCGCTCCATAATCCGTTCCAGCTCCTTGTCGTCCAGATTGCCCCGCTGGATGATCTGGGGCGGTTTTTCTTCCTTGAGCCCGCTTTCCAGATGCATATAGTCCTTTACCTGATTCCATTTGACATTGAAGCCCGCGCCGTGGGCACAGAAAACGGAATCCGGGGTGTTTTCCAAATCCGCCTCCGGGTCGTAGCCCGCTTCCTCGATTACCGCCTGGGTGTTGTGGCAGGGGGCGTAGCCGTGGAGGGATAATTGCAGCTGCCCCCGGCCCTGGGTGTAGGCGGCCAGCTGGTCGGCGTAGTCCCTGACTTCGGAGGCGGGCACCGTGCCCCGGAGGGTGGAAATGGCCCCCTGGCTCTCCGGGGCGTCGAATTCCCCGCCCATGGTTCGGATGTCGGTGATGGCCCGGCCGATGAGCTCCGTGGGGGCGGTGACGGTGAAATCATACCAGGGCTCCAAAAGAACGGATTCCGCCTGCATCAGCCCCTGGCGCACCGCCCGATAGGTGGCCTGGCGGAAGTCCCCTCCCTCGGTGTGCTTCAAATGGGCCTTGCCCACCAGCAGGGTGAGCTTCATATCCGTGATGGGAGCGCCGATGAGCACGCCCCGGTGGACCTTTTCTGCAAGATGGGTGAGAATCAGGTTTTGATAATTCCCGTCCAGCACATCCAGGGGGCACACCGTGTCGATGACCAATCCGGAGCCTCTGGGGAGGGGCTCCAGGAGGATGTGGCACTCGGCATAGTGGCGCAGGGGCTCGAAGTGGCCCACCCCCTCTACCGTGTTTTGAATGGTCTCCTTGTAGAAAATCCGCCGGTCGTCCAGGGTGATGTCCAGCCCAAACCGCTGAAAAACCAGGCTGCGAAAGATTTCCAGCTGGACCCGGCCCATGATCTGCACATGAATCTGCCCATCCTGCCACAATAGATGGAGCTGGGGGTCCTCTTCCTCCAGCTGCCGCAGCTTGGGCAGGGCCTGGGCGCCGTCACAGCCCTTGGGCAGGTTCACCCGGTAGGTCATCACCGGCTCTAAGAGCGGCGCCGGTCCCGGCGGCTCCATCCCCAGGGACTGTCCTACGTAGGTGGCGGACAGACCGGTGAGGGCGGCCAGCTGCCCGGCGGCAATTTCCTCCGGGGCGGTGAATTTATCCCCGGAGTACAGCCGCAGCTGCACCAGCTTTTCTTCCAGGGCTTCCCCCTTTTGATTGGTGTAGCGAAGATTCTGCCGCACCCGCAGGCTGCCGCTGGTGACCTTGACCCAGGTCAATCGGGCACCTGCCTGGTCCCGGGAGATTTTGTATACCCGGGCGGCAAATTCGCTGCCATACTGCTTTTGGGGGGCATAGGCATCCAGAATATCCAGCAGCCGGTCCACCCCCTCCAGCTTCAGCGCCGCGCCGAAGCAGCAGGGGAAGAGCTTCCGGGCGGCAATCAGCTCCCGCAGGTTCCCGGAGGTCACGGTGCCGCTTTCCAGGTAGCTTTCCAAAAGGGCCTCGTCACACATGGCCGCCGCCTCGGCAATTTCCTCCGCGTCGGCGTCAAAATCCACGCAGCCGGGGCTCAGCTGCTGCTGTAATTGGCCCAGGAGCTTCTCCCGGTCCGCCCCGGGCAAATCCATTTTGTTGATAAACAGAAAAACCGGCACCTGGTACCGCTCCAGCAGCCGCCAGAGGGTCAGAGTGTGGGCCTGGATGCCGTCGGTGCCGCTGATGACCAGGACCGCGCAGTCCAGCACCGGCATGGTGCGCTCCGCCTCTGCCGAAAAATCCACATGCCCCGGGGTGTCCACCAAAATCAGCTGCCGCCGGGGCGTTTCCAGCCGGGCCTGCTTGGAGAAAATGGTGATGCCCCGCTCCCGTTCTAAGCTGTGACTGTCCAGATAGGAGTCCCGGTGGTCCACTCGCCCCAGGGTCCGCCGCTGACCCGTGCAATACAGCATTGCCTCTGACAGGGTGGTCTTTCCCGCATCCACATGGGCCAACAGGCCAATGGTGCAGGGTATTTTTGCTGCTTGTTCGGACACAGAATCGGCCCCCTCCATGAATGATTATGGGTATTATATCATGGAAGGGGGCAAAAAGTCGAGAGATATGGAATGATTTGCCAGTCTGTAAAAATCTTTTTTATTCTGTTGACTTGTTCCTTGTCCTTGGATATAATTCTATTGAAAAAAAGAAGACGTATAACCATAAATTTTCAATAGAGGTGATCGCTTTGGAAATAAAAAGGGATTTTTACTTAAATAAGCTGATCGCGAAAAAGCACAATGGGTTGATTAAGGTCATTACCGGTGTGCGCCGCTGCGGAAAATCCTACCTGCTGTTTTCGCTGTTCAAAAAGCACTTGCAGGAGAGTGGCGTTGCGGCGGATCATATCATAGAGATTGCTTTTGATTCCTTTGAAAGCAAGAAATTCAGAGACCCCGAAATCCTCTATCCCTATGTCAAGGGGATGCTGTTGGATGATGGAATGTACTACATTCTCCTTGACGAAGTGCAGCTCCTGGGGGAATTTGAGTCTGTTCTGAACGGCTTCATGCGCATGCCCAATGTGGATGTATATGTCACCGGCAGCAACGCGAAGTTTCTTTCCAAAGACATCATCACCGAGTTCCGGGGCAGAGGGGATGAGCTGCATATGAACCCTTTGTCCTTCGGCGAGTTCCTGTCCGTTTATGACGGCAACAAGTACGACGGCTGGAGGGAATATGTCCTCTATGGCGGCTTACCTCCGGTGGCGCTGCTGTCCGCTGCTGAGCAGAAAGCGGAATTTTTAAAACGACTCTTTGAGGAAACCTACATCAACGATATTGTCGGGAGGCACAGCATTCGCAACAAAGAAGAATTTGAGGAATTGATCAACATCCTGTCCTCCGGCATCGGCTCTCTGACCAATCCCAAGAAGCTGGCGGATACGTTCAAAACCAAGAAAAACAAAAAGATTAGTGTCAACACCATTAAGAGCTATCTGGATTATTTGTGTGATGCCTTTATCGTCAGCAGAGCGACCCGCTATGACATTAAGGGCAGGAGGTACATTGACACGCCGCAGAAATACTATTTCACCGATGTAGGCCTTCGCAACGCGAGAATCAACTTCCGGCAGCTGGAAGAAAACCACACCATGGAAAATATCATTTATAATGAACTGATTGCCCGGGATTTCAATGTGGATGTGGGCTTGGTGAATGTCCGTGACGATGACAGCTCCGGGAAGGCAGCCCGCAAGCAGCTTGAAGTGGATTTTGTTTGCAGCAAAGGCTCCAAGCGCTACTATGTTCAGTCTGCCTTTGCAATTCCTGATGAAGCAAAGCTGCGTCAGGAATCCAATGGCCTGCTCCGCATCGATGATTCTTTCAAAAAAATCATTGTTGTAAAGGATACGCCGGCACCCTGGTATACAGACGAGGGTATCCTTGTCATCAGTGTGTATGATTTTCTGCTGAATCCAAATAGTATGGATATATAAAGCGCTGGAGGTAAAAAATGGAATATAGAATCACTGAAAAAGAGTATCAAAATATTGAAGATCTTGCACACCGCGCGGTGTCTGCGCCTTCTAAACGGGAGGCAAAGTCTTTCATCGGTCAGTTGGAATTTATCGCAAGTTTCGGCGGCTATGCAGGCAGCGCAGGGAATATTCTTTCTGCACTTTGCGGATATGTAAAAAGCGCATCCGGGAGTGTTTCAGATAAAGAACGGTACGCGGGTTTTGTGAAAAATGATCTAATCAGGCTAAGGAGCTTTGTTGACAAAGAAGATGGGGACCTGTAAATAAGATTTCAGAAACTAAAAATACACACCCCCTGAGAAATGGAAACTTCTCAGGGGGTGTGATATGTGGTTCTCCTCTGCCTGCGCTCACATGGGCCAACAGAGCAACACTGCATGGCGCTTTTTTCGGTTCATTACTCATAACAACATGGCCCCCTGATCTGTTTCGTAAGGGTATTATAGCAGGTCAGGGGGCTTTCGTCGATAGAATTTCCGGAATTCGGAATAAAATGTAGCTCGCCTGCCCAGGGGGATACCCTGTCCGGCTGCCTCCGGGAGGGCAGAAAAGGGAAGAGCCGCATCTGGAAACTACATTTCGGGTCGAAAAAAGGGCATTTCACGCAGCGGCAGGACTCCTCGCGGAAAAACATGCTAGAATACAGTCGTATCTCCGGCCGAAAGGGTTTGAAACAGTGCTCCCTGTCCTGCCTTTTCTGCTGAGACAAATACTTCACCCATCAAGGTGGAAAGCGAGGAATGAACAATGAAGCGATTCTCCGGTGGAAAGATGAAACTGCTGTCGCTGCTGCTGAGCCTGGTGCTTGTGGTTGGTATGGTATCCACAATGCTCCTGAGTGCCAGCGCGTTTGAGCCAAACATCAGCGCGTCCGCGGGTAATACCCAGTATTATGACTCCGGTTGCCTGAAATCAATCGATATCTCTGTGAAAGCGCTGTATAAGTATGCAGATGCATACGGAAAAATCGCTGTGCATAATGGAACATCGTCATATGACTATTTTCACGCATACGCCTCCAATGGAGCATTCTGGCCCGATTTGAGCGGCGATCCCACATTTGTAGCATTGGGAAGCGGCGGGGAGTTCGAATGGACCGATATGAAGCTGCACACGATGACGGTTCTTTTTCAGGATGGTCAGGTTAAGATGGATCAGAACAAAACATATCCTGTTTATCTGTGGACCCGGTCAAACGTGTATGGCGTTTATCCTGATAAGTATATAGGAGACATCAAAATCGGCGACGAGGGCCTGAAGTTTAACGATGACATTGTTGACGGCAACAATCCTGCTGTTACCCACTCTCACAGCTGGCAGATCACCGGCGATAACACGGATACGCTGACAGCTGCCTGCGTTGGCCAGCAGGGAACCTGCACTGCCGGAGGGCCTGTTTCGGTCTCCATTGCCGCCAGCAGCGTAACGCTGCCCGACAGTCCTTTCAATGCCCGTGTAAGCAATGTGCAGCAGTTTGAAGCCGTCACCGGTTTAAAGGTGCATCCTCTGGATTACCTGCAGCGTCCCGGCTACAAGTACAAGGCCGTGGGTGCGTCCTCCTTTACAGATCCGGACATGAACAGTCCCCAATCGGGCACCTATCAGGCAATCATCTATGTGGAAGACGCCAATGGGACGCAGCATTCTGCTTTCGTGCAATATCAGGCCATTGACCCCATTCAGACCGCTGCCACCGGGGATGACCGCCCCATTGAAATCATGCTCATGGGACTTCTTGCGTGCTCGGCCATGGCTGTTGCCGCGTTTGTCATTGACAGCAAGCGCAGAGCCAGCCGCTGATCTCCCCCCGATTCTCCGAACTCTCACCTCAGGAGCGGCAAATCCTGCCGCTCCTGAATGAATATCAGGGCTTTGTCATTACCTATGTAAATCAGAAAGAGGTTCTCTATGCCAAAATACCACGGAAAATATCAAAGACCGTCCCGTCCACGGCCCTTTTGGTGGATTGGCGTAGGATGCAGCATTCTGGCGCTGGTGTTTGCTCTTTCTGTGGGGGGATTCCTCTATGGAGCGTTGAAAGTCAGAAATGCCAGCCGTCAAGCGATTCAGACCTACGTCATGCCTGTGCCATCCGTACCTGAAACAACCCTCGCACCTGAAACGATCCCCCCGACGGAAGCTCAAAGCTTGGAAACCACCGCACCGCAGGAAGAAACTGCTCCCGAGGCCACCGCCCCGGAGACTACCGTACCCGAGACTACCGTACCAACAGAATCTCCAAGATTTCCAACCATCGACTTTGTGGGCTTGCGGGAAAAGAACCCCGATGTGGTGGGCTGGATTCAGATCCCGACCCTGGAGGTGATCAACTATCCGGTGGTGCAGGGTGGGGATAACGCCTACTATACCTCCCATTCCTGGGATGGAGAAAAAAACGAAAATGGGGCAATCTTCCTTGATTTCCATAATCAGGGGGATTTTTCCCAAATCCACAATATTCTGTATGGACACTGCATGAAGGACGGCTCCATGTTCCAGTCCCTTGGCAAGTGGGAGGGTCCGGAATTCTTCAAGAACAATGACAAAACCGTTCTTCTCTATCTTCCGGGCGAAACCAGAGTCTATGAAATCTTTGCCGTGGAGCGTGTTGACGCCCTGGACGGCCGGGTGTACAGGACGGATTACACAGCGGATGAGGCTTGGGAGGCCGCCTTGAGCGGAACCCTCCAAAGGACCCAGCATGGCTCCAGTCTGGAACTGACCGCCCAATCGGAGGTTTTGACCCTCTCTACCTGTGTCGGCGACATGAGCCGTCTGGTGGTGCATGCCGTTTGTGTGGAGCATGTGCCTATATAAAGGGCCGGTCCCCTGGCGTTTTCTTGCAAAAAGCCGCTTTTCCTGCTATACTTATCACAGCACATGATCGGTGAATGGAGGGGCCTGCCATGCTGAAGATTGCAGTGTGTGACGATGACAACGGCGAATTATCCCATATAACGGCGCTGCTGGAACAGTACCAGGCGCAGAAGCATATTGCGGCGCGCATTGAATTATTTCATAACGCCATGGAGCTGATGGAAGCGCTTTGCAGCACCAATTATCAGCTGCTGCTTTTGGATATCCTGATGCCGGGCTTCACGGGCATTCAGGCGGCCCGGGAGCTTCGCACCTTTGACAGCGAAACAAAGATCATCTTTCTTACTTCCTCACCGGAGTTTGCCGTGGAAAGCTACCGCGTGGATGCGTTTTATTATTTGCTCAAGCCCATTAAGGGAAGTGATCTTTTCCCCGTACTGGATCGGCTGCTGCTGCAGCTTCACCGGGCGGGGGATACCTTGCTGCTGGCCATGCCCTCCGGGCTGGTACGTCTGCCCTATTCCGACATTGAGGTCTTAGAGGTCAACAGCAAGCGCCTGCTGTTTTATCTGACTGACGGTTCCGTCCGGGAAATCCCAGGAACCTTAACACAGTACGAGCCACAGCTGCTGGGGCACGGAGGATTTGTAAAAGTGCACCGCTCTTATCTTGTGAACATGGATTATATCCGGCATTTTCGGTCAAACGAACTCATCACCTGCTCAGGGAGGGCTGTTCCTGTCTCCCGGCTTCTTTCTGCAGCGGTGCGAAAGGAATATCTGGATTTCCTGTTTCAGAAGGAGGATCGACAGCTATGAAGCTTCTGACCATTTTGAGCGTGTTCAACTATGGCCTTGTACTCATATACGGTCTGTTTCTCAGTGTTTTCATCGCAGGCGGCTGGGATAATGGGAAGCAGCGTGGCCTTGTGATTGCCCTGTGTCCTGCATTTATTCTGATCCAGATCCCTTTCTGGCTGCTCTTAGGGGAAGATACGGTCAAAAAGCTCTATCCTCTGATCGTTCATCTGCCGCTGATTCTGATTCTGATTTTCCCGCTGAAAAAGCCAGTGGGGGTCTCCGTTGTCAGTGTGCTCACGGCTTATCTGTGCTGCCAGCTTCCCCACTGGGGAAGTGTTGCCGTGTCTGCGGTACTGGGATCGACGCTGGCGGGGGAGGTGGCTTATACCCTGCTCATCGCACCGCTGTTTTTCCTGCTGCTGCGTTATTTTGTAAAGCCTGCCCACAGTGCAATGACCTACTCCGGGAAGTCGCTGCTGCTGTTCGGCAGCCTCCCGGGGGTGTATTATTTATTTGACTACGCCACCACAATCTATTCCGATTCGCTGTATGCTGGCATTCCGGCGCTGAATGAGCTGATCCCCACGGCGCTGATCCTGTTCTATCTGCTTTTCTTGACGGCATACCACCACGAGACCCAGGAACGGACCAAGGCAGAGCTGCAAAGCTCTGCACAGGTGGCGCTGTTCCGGCAAGCACAAAAAGAGATGGAGGCGCTGCGTCAGACACAGGTGCAGACCGCAATTTACCGGCACGATATGCGCCATCATCTGAACGTAATCGACAGCTTTTTGGCCACAGGGCAGCCGGAACAGGCCCTTGCCTATATTCGCAAGACCCGGGAGAATATAACATCCATTTCCGTGAAGCAGTTCTGCGACAATGAGACGGTGAATCTGATCTGCTCCTCCTTTGCGAATAAGGCCGCCCATCTGGAGGTGGAGCTGACCATCCGCGCCCGGCTGCCGGAGGTCCTCTCCATTTCTGATACGGAGCTGTGCGCGATTCTCTCCAACGGCCTGGAAAACGCGCTGAACGCTGTTGCCCATCTGGACGACGCGGCCAGATGGATCAAGCTGTACTGTGATGTCAAGTGCAGTCAGTTGCTCATTGAAATTGAGAACCCTTATGCCGGAAGCATCACCATGGAGAATGGGCTGCCGGTGACCACCGAAGCCGGTCACGGCTATGGCTGCCGCAGCATCCGTGCCATCGTGCTTCAGTATGGCGGCCTGTGTACCTTCTCTCCGGAAAACGGCATCTTTGACCTGCAAATCGCTCTGCCGCTGTTTCCGGTGTGACGGAGCAGAATGGTTCATTCCAAAAGCGGAAACGCCCTGAGAAATCTGGATTTCTCAGGGCGTTTCCGTTGGTTTCGGCGGGAATATAATGCTAATCAGGTGATATTTTCAATGGACTTGATGTACTTTTTATACGCGCTGGGGGACTGACCGGTGAGCTTTTGAAAGGCACGCAGGAAGCAGGAGTAATCGTTGAAGCCGCATTCAAAGGCGATTTCCGTGAAAGGCTTACCGGCGCAGATCAGCTCCTTGGCGCAGAGAATGCGGCGGTAGAGCACATAGTCGTACACGCTTCGACCGGTGTAAGCGGTAAATTCCCGGGTCATATAGGATGGGCTGATGCCGAATTGCCGGGACAGCTCCGGAATGGAGATGGGCTCCTGGTAATGGTCGTTGATGTAGGAGAGAATGGCGTGGATGGATTCATTCAGCACCACCGGCTTGTAGGAGGCGTCGGAGGTCTGGGTGAGATCATACACATCGGAGAGGAAACAGGCCACCCGGAGGTAATTCTGCCATTTGCCGACTTCGGACTGGTCGCCCATGTGCTCCCGGATGTCCAAAATGGTGGCACGCAGCTTCTCCGCATCCTGCTGGCGGATGGTGAAGTAGGCCCGGCCGGTGCTGGCGCAGTTTCGGAAGTACTGGTTCAGATCCGGAATGCCCAAGCTGGCCTTCTGCATCATGGCGGGGGTGATGTAGAGCCAGGCCCGTTCATAGGGAGTGTCTGCCTGGGTGCCCACAAGCCCATGCATATAGAAAGGAGGGACGATTACCAGGGTGCAGGGAGTCAGAGGGGAAATCTGGCCGCCGATGCTGTAGTAGGGCGCCCCGGAGAAAAACACAAAAAACTCATAGAAATCATGGCAGTGGAACCCCTGGTATCCCGGGAAAGGTGAGGTGCCGGAGTAGGGCTCGTAATCCGTACACAGCCTGCCCATGGGGGAATAGGTGGCGGCTTGCTTTTTTGCAGACAATGGGACCATCTCCTTTCTCTAAATATTATAGTGCAGAATTCACATAATCGCAAGAAGAATTCACATAGAACTTGTAGGCACACACAAATAAAAAGCGGAATTTGCATACTTTTCTGTCCCTTTCCCATAGAAACTGCAAATTAACACCAATATAATTAAGTTATCGAAGTTCCCTAATAGAAAATCTCAGGAGGGTATGGTATGGCGAAGCAGATGCAAATCGAAACGGTTCAGACGAAAAGCCCTGGGAAACAGCCGAAAATACGCAGGAAGCGGTTTGCCTGGCTCCGCCGGGATTGGCAGCTGTACGCCATGATGGCCATCCCAATCATTTGGTATCTGGTCTTCTGCTACAAGCCCATGGCGGGCCTGGTGATCGCCTTCCAGAAGTACAACATCTTCAAGGGCATCAAGGGCAGCCAGTGGGTCGGATTGGAAAACTTCAAATTCGTATTCCAAATGCGGGACTTTGGCATCGCCCTGAAGAACATCAACGATACCGAGGATGCCTACAAGATTCACGCCACCGATGCCGCTCCCATCTGCAACGGCTTCTATCCCATGGCTGACAAATAATTTCATGATGACCTGAGCGATGGGGCTGTGGACAAGCTGTCCGCAGCCTCATTTCAAAGCATACAGAATATGAGAAATTGAAATTTGGCGGGACGATTCGTAGGGAATGCATTTATGCATTCCGCCCTGGCCGCAAATCGCCGGGGGGTCATTGAATCGAGAAAACGTTGTGTTTTGTGTAGGGAACGCATTCATGCGTTCCGAAACGTCGGTTAACATCCGAAGTTCGACCAATGGTACAGTGTTCCGACTATTGGCTGGTGCGTTTCGTTCCATAGTACCATTCAACGTACCGCCCCAAAATCGTTACCAGGCGGAACGGATAAATCCGTTCCCTACGAAACATCTCTACAACTTTCAATTTATCACGGACATCATCCCATAAGCGGATTCTTAAAAGGAGCGTTAGAAATGATTCGTTTGGGTATCATCGGCTGCGGCGGCATTGCCTCGCTGCATGCGGGAAATATTTTGCAGGGCCATTGCCCGGAGCTCACCGTCACCGCCGCTGCCGACCGGCGGGAATCCCGGAGACAGTGGGCAAAAGAACAATTCCCTGATGCGGCGATTTTTAGTGAGGGCATGGATTTGATTGCCTCGGATGCCTGCGACGCGGTGCTGATCTGCACCCCCCACTACCAGCATCCGGAGCTGGCCGCCGCCGCTCTGCGCCACGGAAAGCACGTCATCAGCGAAAAGCCCGCCGGGGTCTATACCCTGCAGGTGCGGGACATGCTTCAGGCGGCTCAGGAGCACCCGGAGCTTACCTTTGCCATGATGTTCAACCAGCGCACCAACTGCCTGTACCGAAAGATGAAAGAGCTGCTGGACAGCGGGAAAATGGGGCAAATCAAGCGGGTCACCTGGATCATCACCGACTGGTACCGCACCCAGAGCTACTACGATTCCGGCTCCTGGCGGGCCACCTGGGATGGAGAAGGCGGCGGCGTGCTGCTGAACCAGTGCCCTCACCAGCTGGATTTGCTGCAATGGCTCTGCGGCATGCCGAAAAAGGTCCAGGCCCATCTGCACTACGGCAAATGGCACGACATTGAGGTGGAGGACGACGTGACCGCCTATCTGGAGTTCCCCAACGGGGCTACCGGTGTCTTCATCACCACCACCGGGGATGCCGACGGCATCAACCGGCTGGAAATCACCACGGAGCATGGCAAGCTCCTGTGTGAAAAGGACGAGCTGATCTGCACCTACCACGAAGAAAACGAGCGGGACTGGTGCTTTACCTGCAAGGATGTGTTCGGCATCCCCGAAAGCCGGACCTATACCGTGGAAACCGATGGAAAGAATCCCCAGCACGCGGGGGTGCTCAACGCCTTCGCCGCCCACATCCTCCGGGGAGAGCCCCTGGTTGCGGGCGGGGAGGAGGGAATCAACGGCCTGATGCTCTCTAACGCCATGCACCTGTCCGACTGGCTGGGAAAGCCGGTGGAGCTTCCCTTTGACGAAAAATTGTTCCTCCGGCTTTTGAACCAGCGGCGGGCCACCTCCCGGAAAAAAGAGGAAACCGACACCGTGCTGGATAACTCCAATTCCTTTGGCAGCACCGTGAAGCTGTAAAAGGAATCTGAAAGGAAGAGAAACCATGCTGAAAGCTGCGATCATCGGCTGCGGAGCCATTGCCCAGGTCCATAAGCAGGTGCTGCTGTCTCTGCCGGAGGCGAAGCTCGTGGCCTGCTGTGATAAGAGGCCGGAACGGGCGGAGGAATTTGCCGCCTCCTGTAATCTCCGCGCCTATTCAGACCTGGAAGCAATGCTGGATGAAGCGCGGCCGGATGTGGTGCACCTGTGTGTGCCCCACCCGCTGCATACCCCTCTGGCGGTGCTTTGCGCCAGGCGGGGCATCCATGTGTTTACGGAAAAGCCCCCGGCGGTGAACGAAAAACAGTGGGCGGATTTTGCGGCTTTGGCAAATGAAGAAGCCAGGGTTGGCATTTGCTTCCAAAACCGGTATAATCATTCCGTACAGCAGACAAAGGAACTGCTGTCCTCCGGCAAAGCGGGGGCCATCCTGGGGGCCAGGGCCTTTCTCACCTGGCACCGGGAGCCGGAATACTATCTGGGAGCAGCTCACCTGCGCCTATGAGGGCGGCATCCGGGAGGTGTGGATTGCCAACATCGGCGACATCTGCTTTTTGGAATATCCCCTGTGCTTCTTCATGGACATGGCCTATGACATGGACAAATGGGGCGCGCAGGCGGTGAACCAAACGGATGAATGGAGCCGCAGCTGGGTAAACCATCAATTCGGCTCCGGCTTTTCCCAGGAGGATTGCAGGCTCATTGACCGGATTCTCCACCAGTATACCCAGATCAATCACAACCACAAGCCCGAGGTGATGAACGTGGATGTCTATCACCCGGTGCATTTCGGGGAGACCCAGGCGCTGCTGGAAACCACCAAGCAGATCATGGCCGATGCCAGAAAGCTTTTGGGCCGGTGCCCGCCGGAGCTGACGGACGCTTTCTGGGAGCTGGTCTACTACCCCGCCTGCGCCTCCGCCAATCACTGCCAGATGTGGCTCTATGCCGGGCTGGACCGGTTCTATGCCAGCCAGGGCCGGATGGAGGCCAATCAGTATGCCCATGCCGTGCGCTGCTGCATCGGCCAGGACCGGATGCTCACGGAGCAGTATCACACCCTGGACGGCGGCCGCTTTTCCGGTATGGCTCTCAGTGAGCACGTGGGCTTCGTCCGCTGGTGCGAGGACGGGAATCTCTATCCGCCGTTCATCGCCGTGGAGGGGGCCAACAAGCCAAGACTGCTGGTGGCGGATGCCCGAAGTGACGCCTTCACCATCGGCACCCGCTGGAGCGGGGACACCATCGAGCTGAAATACGGTCTGAATCAGAACGTAAATCAGGTGGAGGTGGATTTGGCCTGCGGCAGCCGGGTGGCGGTTTCCTACCTGGTGGAGACGGATTGCCCCTGGCTGTCCCTCTCTCGGAGCCATGGCTGCGTGAAAAAGAAGGATGTGCTCACCATCACCATCCACCGGGAGCGGATGGAGCCCGGGGTGCATCAGGGCACTGTCACTGTAAAAACCGTGTACAACGCCTGCCGCATTTTGGTGTGGGCGGAAAAGCGGGAAAGCTGGGACTACCCCGTGGGCACCTTTGTGGAGGCCAACCACATCCTCTGCATGGAGGCGGCCCACTTTGCGGCCAAAGGCCATGTGAAAAACGCCGGTTATCAGATCCTCTCTCCCTATGGCCGGACGGGCAGCGCCATCAAGGCCTTCCCGGTCATGACGGATTTCACAGCCTGGCCGGAAAAGCCCTGGGCAGAATACCGCTTCGCCGCCCAGCAGGAGGGGGCGTACACGCTGGAACTGTACGTGGCTCCCTCCAACACCGCCACCATGGAGCACCAAATGAACATCGGCATCCAAATGAATGGGGGAGAAATGGAGGTGCACAACCTGGTGGGGCCGGACTTCGCCTCCTTAAAGCTGGACTGCAAGGAATGGGACACCGCCGTTCGGGATAACATCCGCATCCGCAGTGTGACGGTCTCCTGCCGGAAAGGGCTGAATCAGCTGCGGCTGTATGCCATGTCCCCCATGGCGGTGATGGAGCGGCTTGTGCTCCACCCGGCGGATGAGCCCCTGCCCCAATCCTACCTGGGCCCACCCGAGAGCTGGCAGGTAAAATAGATCTTATCAGGAGGGATCAATCGTGATTCAAGTTGCCATCATCGGCACCGGCGGCATCGCTAATGCCCATATCCAAGCCTATCTGAATTTTCCCGAGCGGTGTAAAATCGTTGCACTGGTGGATATTGTCCCCGAGAAGGCGGAGCGAATGAAAGAGCAGTATGCACTTGTGGACGCCCAGGTGTATTCCAGCCACCAGGAGCTCCTGAAAAGGCAGGACATCGACCTGGCGGATGTGTGCACGCCTCCCTTTGTCCACGCCTCCATCAGCATTGACTGTCTGCGCTCAGGAATGAATGTGGTGTGTGAAAAGCCCATGGCTGCCTCCCTGGAAGAGTGCGATGCCATGCTCCGGGCTAGAGATGAGAGCGGAAAGAAACTCTCCATCATCGCCCAGAACCGCTTCCGCCAGCCCATTGCCAATCTGAAGGCCTTGCTCCGCAGCGGAATTGCCGGAGAAGTTCGCGCTGCCCAGGTGGATTCCTTCTGGTGGCGGGGCCATAGCTACTATGACCTGTGGTGGCGGGGCACCTGGGAAAAGGAGGGCGGCGGCTGCACCCTAAACCACGCGGTGCATCATATTGACATGCTGCTGTGGATGATGGGCCTGCCGGAAAGCGTTACCAGTGTTCTCTCAAACGTCTCCCATGACAATGCCCAGGTGGAGGATTTGTCCATGAGCATCCTGCGCTATCCTCATTCCTTGGCCCAGCTGACGGCCTCCGTGGTCCACCATGGGGAGGAGCAGCGATTGGTATTCCAGTGTGAAAAGGCGAAGATTGCAGCACCGTTCGAGTGCTTTGCCTCGGTGTCCAAGGCTAACGGCTTCCCGGAGCGGAACGAAGAATTAGAAAAGCAGATTGAGGCCTTCGCCGCCGGTCAGCCCCAGGTGAAATGGGAGGGGCACACCGGTCAGCTGGAAAATGTGCTCACCGCCTTGGAGACGGATTCTCCCGTGGCCATCACCGGCGAAGATGGGAGACGGACCATCGAACTCATCTGCGCCATCTACAAATCCGGGGCGGAGGGAAAAACGGTGGAGCTGCCCCTGAAGCGGTCAGACCCGTTTTACACCGTCAAGGGCATTCTGGAACACGCCCCCCATTTCTATGAGAAAACCACCTCCGCCGCCAGCTTGGATGGAGAAATCACCCTGGGCAGCACCTATAAGGAGAAAGGAGCAATCGCAACATGAACAACGCAGCAGACGGAATGAATTACGCCCCCAAGGGCAAGCCTGATCCCGTGGTGAAGCCGGGCGAATTTGGCTTCTCCGCCATCAGATTGGACCACGGCCACATTTACGGCATGTGCAACGGCCTGACCGAGGCGGGGGCGACCCTGCGCTATGTCTATGACCCGGACCCGGAAAAGGTTGCCGCCTTTGTGAAGGCCTTTCCCCAGGTGAAGGTGGCATCCTCGGAGCAGGAAATCTTCGATGACCCGGAGACCAAGCTTATCGCCGGCGCGGCAGTGACCAGTGAGCGCTGCGCCCTGGGGCTTCGTTCCATGGAGGCGGGGAAGGACTACTTCACCGACAAAGCCCCCCTGGTGAGCCTGGAGCAATTGGAGGCCGCCAAGGAATGCGCCGCCCGGACAGGAAGAAAGTACATGTGCTATTACGGCGAGCGGCTCCACAACGAGAGCGCTGTTTTCGCCGGACAGCTCATTGAGCAGGGGGCCATCGGCAAGGTAATTTCCGTGGCGGGCTTCGGACCCCACCGCTTGAACGCCAAGGGCCGCCCCGCCTGGTTCTTCCAGCATGAGAAATATGGCGGCATCCTCTGTGACATTGGCTCCCATCAGATTGAGCAGTATCTCCATTTCTGCGGCGAAGAAGACGCGGAGGTGGTAAGCGCCCGGGTGGCCAATTACAATAACCCGGAGTATCCCGAATTGGAGGACTACGGCGACTGCACCATCACCGGCAAAAACGGCACCAGCTTCTATTTCCGGGTGGACTGGTTCACCCCGGACGGCCTGCGAACCTGGGGCGACGGCCGTACCCTGATCATCGGCACCGAGGGAACCATCGAACTGCGGAAGTACATCAACGTGGCCGAGGAGCCCGCGGTCAGCGACCTGGTGTTCCTGGTGACGAAGCAGGGAGAAAAGCGGTTTGACGTCCAGGGAAAGGTGGGCTTCCCCTTTTTCGGCCAGCTGATTCTGGACTGCATCCACCGCACGGAAACCGCCATGACCCAGGAGCACTGCTTTAAGGCTGCCGAACTGGGCGTCCTGGCCCAGATGAAGGCGGTAAATATCAAATGAGCGGTATTTTTAATCTGGAATCCCCGGTGGTCCGTGCCGTCACCCGGGTGGGAGACCTGGCTGTTTTGAGCATTCTGTGGTTCCTGGGCTGTGTGCCGATCGTGACCATCGGGACCTCCAACACGGCGATGTACGCCGCCATTCACAAGGTGTTTGCCCAGAAAGAGGGCATTGCGGCGGTGGAGTTTCTGAAAAGCTTCAAGAGCAATTTCCGCCAGGCAACCCTGAGCTTCCTGCCCCTGGGACTGTTGGAGCTTCTTCTGCTGGCAGAGTGCTTTGTCACCGGTTTTTTGCAGGAGCAGGGCGCTGCCTGGGGGAATCTCAGACCGGTGTTTCTGGTGCTCAGCTACCTGGTCGGCCTCTGGATGGTCTATGTGGCCGCCTACGCCGCCCGGTTCCAGGATTCCGCAAAAACCACCATCTGCCAGTCCGCCATCCTGGCCCTGGCCAATCCCCTGCAAAGCATCCTGCTCCTGTTTGCCCTCTCTGCCTGCGGCTTTGTCCTGCCCGTCTTCCCGCCCCTGATCCTCTTCCTCCCCGGCCTGTACGGATGGATTGCCCATAGGGTTATGGAAAAAATCTTTTCCGCCTTCCTCAATTGAGGAAAAACCTTTTCTCTTGCATAGTAGGGAACTTTATTGTATATTATATAATCATAATGTTCCCTACGGAGGTTTCCAATGGACAGCACCTATTCTCAAATCCAGGAGTTATTGCACCGGAAAGCAGACCTGCAAGCCCGCTTGCATCTGTTACCCTATGAGGGCAACCCGGAAATCAAAGAGAAAAATGACCAAAAATATCTCTATGTCCGCAAGCGTGTTGGCAGCCGCCTCACTTCCACCTATGTGGATGTGTACTCCGATGAGCTGTACCAGCTTCTGCTCCGCAATGCCAGAGAAGCCCGGGAGCTGCACAAACAGCTGCGCCGGGTGGAAAAGGAACTGGCAAGCCTCGGTTACGAAGAAAAGGGGCTTTCCGCCCGGGTGATGCTGAATCTGGATTTTGCCAGAGCCAACATGAAGGCCAATATCTATGACCAGGCGGTTCTGGAGGGGGTGGCCACCACCTACCCCCAGACGGAGACCATCATTGAGAACGGCATCGTATCCGGTATGACAGCCACGGATGTACAGAAGATTTTGAATCTGAAGCACGCCTGGGAATTCATTCTGGACAAGGATGTGCTTTGCTACGGAACGGGTTATGATATTCTCTGTCACATTGCCAAGCTGGTCAATGAGGGCTTCTATTCCGACGGCGGACGCATCCGTGGTGTGCCGGTGACCATCGGCGGCACCCGTTATGTTCCGCCTCTGCCCATAGAAACCATTGTCAAAGAGAACATCGAAGAAATCCTGGGTGAAGAATCGGACGCGGTGGATACCGCCATCAAGCTGTGCCTGTACTGCATGAAAACCCAGATTTTCAACGATGGCAACAAACGCGCTTCCGTGATTTTTGCAAACCACTATCTCATCTCCAAGGGACAAGGGCTGATTGTCATTCCCGAAAGCCATGTGCCGGAATTCAAGAGGCTGCTGGTTGCTTACTATGAGGATCGGGACCATGGTGAAATCAGGGAATTCATGCGGAGTAACTGCTGGCGTACTTTTTGACTGGTAGGGAACTTTTCTAATTGTGAAGATAAAAAATGTTCCCCAAATAAAAAAGTGTGCTCTCTCTGCCAATCAGTTTATTCTTGCTGGCATAACAAGCAAAAACGCGGCCATCCATGGCATTTTCCATGGGTGGCCGCGTTTTATCAGAGGGGAGGATATGCCTGCCTGTTAGCGCAGGCTCGCCAGAAAGCGCACAAAGCCTGCCCGGCCTGCCTCGTCCAGCTTGTAAACCCCTGCGTCCTCCAGAACCTGAGCAAACACCAGGCCGATTTCTTTCCGGAGGATTTCTGCCGCATTTTCACGGGTGAACCGGTATTTTTCCTGCAGCGCCTGTGCCCACTGGGCGTGCTTGGCGATGCTGTCACTGTACTGGCTGACAGGAATCCGATTCACCAGTGCGTCCGCCAATTCTGCCATCTCCGTTTTCAGGCGGCTGGGCAGGACGGCAAGACCCATGACCTCGATGAGGCCGATGTTCTCTTTCTTGATGTGATGCAGCTTGGCATGGGGGTGGAATACACCCATTGGGTGCTCTTCCGTTGTAATGTTGTTGCGTAGTACCAGATCCAATTCGTAATTCTCCCCACGCTTCCGGGCGATGGGAGTGATGGTGTTGTGCATCTGGCCGTCCGTCTGTGCAAAGACGAAGCAGTCCGGGTCGGAATAGCCCCGCCAGGCGTCGAGGATTCTTCCAGCCAGCTCCACCAGCCGGTTATCATCCGGGCAGCTCAGGCGAATACAGCTCATGGGCCAGTGGACGATGCCGGCTTTGACATCCTCAAATCCCGGGAAAACCCATTCCCGCTCTATGGGGGCTTTCTCCATGGCGAAGGTGTACCGGCCGCCCTGGAAATGGTCGTGGCTCAGGATGCTGCCGCCCACGATGGGTAGGTCCGCATTGGAGCCCACAAAGTAATGGGGGAACTGCTTGACGAAATCCAGCAGCTTGCGGAAGGTAGCGTTGTCAATCCGCATGGGGGTATGCTCCCGGTTGAACACGATGCAGTGCTCGTGATAATAGACATAGGGGCTGTATTGCAGGCACCAGTCGCTTTGATTAATGGTAATGGGGATCACCCGGTGATTTTCCCGGGCGGGGTGGTTCATTCTGCCGGCATAGCCCTCGTTCTCCAAACAGAGCTGGCATTTGGGATAGCCGCTCTGGGGGGCGTTTTTTGCTGCCGCAATGGCCTTCGGGTCCTTTTCAGGCTTACTGAGGTTGATGGAAATGTCCAGATCGCCGTAATCGGTGGATGTGACCCATTTCACATCCTTTGCGATTCGGTCCCGGCGGATATAGTTGGTATCCTGGCTGAACTGATAGTACCAGTCCGTCGCCGCCTCCGGACCCTTTTCCTCCCGCAGCGCCGCAAACCGCCACTGCACCTCGCTGGGCCTGGGGGTGAGGCAGCCCATCAGCTCGGTGTCGAACAGCTCCCGGGCGGTGCTGTTGTCCGCACATACCCCCCGGCGAACCGCATCCTCCGTCAGGATTTCCAGTATTTCATGGAGCTTTCGGCTTTGGACTGCCAGTTCCTCCGCGTATTCATCCAGCTCCAAAGTCCGCAGCAGCTGATTGCGGGTATAGATTTCATCCCCGGGATGAATCAGATTTTTTGCAAGGCCATAGCCAATCAGCTGGTCGATTGCTTGGTTTACCACCATATTTCCCTCCTTGTCCCAGCCGACGGTTTTCCCTGGGCTGAATTGCTGTTATCTCTTCGGATCCCTGGTATGAGAACGGTGTGGATCGCCCCATACGGCATTGCCGGGTCTACCGGTTCAGGCTTCGGGCGATGGTTCGCGCCAGCTCCTCCAGGTTCATGGGCTTGGCCAGGTGGGCATTCATCCCCGCCTCCAGGGAGGCCTGAATGTCCTCGGCAAAGGCATTGGCCGTCATGGCGATGATGGGAATTTGCTTCCCGTCCGGCCTGCCCGCCATGGACCGGATGGCCCTGGTGGCCTGATGGCCGTCCATTCGTGGCATCATAATGTCCATGAGGATGACGTCGAAGGTGCCCGGCGGATTCTGTGCAAAGAGCGTCACCGCTTCCTCGCCGTCCACGGCCCAGGTCACCGTCACACCCAGCTCCTCCAGCTGTACGGTGGCGATTTCCGCATTCAGCTGGTTGTCCTCTGCCAGCAGCAGCCGTACGCCGCTCAGGCTGCCCTGGGGAATGGGCGTATTGTGCTCCTGTACCTGTTCCCCGTCGATGCGCTCCAGGGGCAGCTCCACCGTGAAGCAGGAGCCCACGCCCTTTTCGCTTTCCACCCGGATGGTGCCGCCCATCAGCTCCACATAGCGCTTGGTGATGGCCATGCCCAGGCCCGTCCCCTTGTATTGGGTCCTGGCGCCGTCCTCCTCCTGGGAAAATTCGTCAAAGATGTGGGAGAGGAACTCCGGGCTCATACCAATGCCGGTATCCGATATCCGGTAGGTGACCAGGATGTGCTTTCCGTCCTCACCCGGGCGGCAGCTGGAGGAAAAGGTGATGGTGCCGCCGTCGTTGGTGAATTTCACGGCGTTGCTCAGAATGTTCACCAGCACCTCCCGCATCCGCACCACATCTGCCAGCACATACAGGTGCTGGGGGCACGTCCGTTCCACGCGGAATGTGATGTCCCGGTTCAGCAGGAAGCCGTGGGTGATGTCCAGCACCACATCCGCCACGGCGGGCAGGTCCACGGGCACGGGATTGTATTTGGTCTTTCCGCTTTCGATGCGGCTGATGTCCAGCACATCATTGATCAGGGTGAGAAGATGCTCGGAGCTCTCACTGATTTTTTCCAGACAGTTTTTAACCTCCGGCGTGATGTCCTGCTTGAGGGCAATGTTGGTAAACCCGATGATGGCGTTCATGGGGGTGCGAATGTCGTGGGACATGTTGTTCAGGAAGGTGGTTTTTGCCCGGTTCGCCCGCTTGGCCTGGGTCAGGGCATCCTTTAATTTCCGCTGCTGCTCCTGCTCTGCACGGACTGCCTCATCCACAAGGGCGAAGCCCAGAACAAGATGCCGGAAATCGGTGCTGTCCTCCACTCTGGCGATGCGAAGCTGCATGTACTGCTCCGTGCCGTTCCGGCAAATCCGGTACAGATGGGTGAGGAGTTTATCGTCTTTCAGGGTCTGCCGCAGGAAGGCGGGGTCGGAAAACCGCAGCAGCTCCTCCTGCTCTTCCGCCACGACGGAGCTATGGACATAGCGCTCAAAGAGCTCCTGGAATGGATAGCTCTGATTCGGCGCCAGGGGGTAGTTCAGAAAGGAGACATCGGAAAGCCGGATGACCGTTCCCCGGTCCTTCTGCAGATCAATGAAAAAGACGGAGGAATACTCCCTGCTGAGAATCTGGAGGACCGAGGCCTGCCTGCTGGCCGCCTTTTCCTCCTGGAGCAGCCGCTCCTGGAGCTTCAGCTTTTCCTCGGTGGCCTTGGCCTCCTGAAGGAGCAGCTCTTCCCGCTTTTCCCGGGCAAACTGCTGAGATTGCCTTCTCCGAATCTGCCTGGTGATGAAAACGGAAACGGCCAGCAGGACGGCCACCACCACAAATAATTGAATCCGGCTGGCGGTGAGGGTTTTGCTGCTGGATTCCAGAATCTGGGTCCGAATGGCGTTTTCCCGCAGCCGGACGGAAACCATCCAGTCCGTGCCGGGCACGGGCTTGTAGTACAGGTAGGTGCTGCCCTCCGGGGCGGTGTAGTGGGCGTAGCCCTCCTGCCGGGCGTTCCAGTCGGCGATGAGCTTTTCACAGGAGTATTCCCCGGAAAAGACGCAGTCGTTTTTCCAAACGTCAAAAACGCTGCTGCCGTCGGCGTACCGGCGCTCCAATTCCACGATGCAGGTGCCGTCGTCTCCGTCGAACAGGCGGCAGAGCACCTGGTTGTTTTCGCCCTGAATCTGCTGGGCGGTGATGATCTTGTCCACATCCACGCCGGTGATGCAGCTGACGATGTGGGTGTCGCCCAGATAAAAGTCCTCCGTGGGCACGGCAATCAGTACCATGGCCCTGGAAAGGTTGGTTTTGGTGGTGTAGAGCCGGGGTTCCGTCACCGGCTGGGAGAGAAAGCTGAACCGGGAGATGCCGGAAAAGGTATTCTCCTGGGTGTGGACCATGCCGTCCTCGTCCACCAGAGCGAACATATCCAGCCCGTTCAGGTGCTGAATCATGGCCAGGTAGGCGCGCAGGGAGGCTTCGCTGCCCAGGTCTGCGCCCCGCATTTCCTCCACCGCCCGCTGAAGCTGGGCCACGTTGCTTTCCAGCTCCGCGCTGATCTCATAGACATTCCGGTCGGCGATTTCCTCCAGATAGAATTTGCTCAGGGAAACGGTGGTGTCGTCCGCCGCCTTTCTGGCGGTGCAGCTGAATACCAGGATGGATGCAATGATGATGAGGGCCGCCAGGGCCATCAAGGCCACAATACCCAGGCTGGATTTAAAATCTGCATCTGTTTTTCGGAATGACGGTTTCATCATCGGTTCCCTCCCCTCCCGGCGGCAGCTCATGAGGCTAGTTTATCATATTCTTTTTGGGATATCAACCGGGAGGGGGGATTGAATTTTGAAAAATGTGCCCCTGGGGGCTTCTTCGGCATCGTGTAAAAGCACACAAAATCCCTTGACTTTATCCTGCCCTGTGGTATAATGAACATGAAAAGAGCACTGCCGATAAGCGGTTAGCTCAAGTTTGTTGGTCTAATGCAAACGATTAGAAACCGTCACTTGGCAGAGTGGCGGTTTCTGCTTTTTACACGAATCGTTATGGTAAATTTACCAATATGGAACGTTAGTGTAATGGGCATATGCTCACCTCCTTTGCAGGAGTGTAGCTAACCGCCTATCCGCGGTGCGTCGCGCAGCGAATCAGAATTCACTGATTGCCGGTGGCAATCACACCTTTATCTCTTATGGCAATGCTCTTCCCAGCCCCCTATGGGGTTGGGTTTATTTTATCAGGGGCTGGGAAAAATGTCAATTCCGAATCATCTTACCGCTCTTTTGCGGAAGCTGCAATACATCACGGGCACCAAAACCACGGTCAGCAGTCCGTACAGCGGAAGCAGCAGCTCCATGGCGTTGAATACCCCAATGCCCAGATCATACACATAGAAATACCGCAGAGCCTGGTAAACCTGCAAAAGCTGATCGGGGAAGAGTCCAAGAATCTTGCTGACGGTGTCACTTCCCAGATTGTCCAGGAAGCTGGGAACGAACACCAGCAAAAAGGGCACCGTGCTGGCAAACACGGCGGAGCGGGTTTTGGCGGAGACCCACATGGTCAAAAAGGCGAAGAACAGATTGCCGATGTAGCCTCCCACTGCCGTCAAAACCCAGGCCTGCCAGAGCGTCAGCCGGTGGAAGCTCTTCCATAGATCAATTTGCAGCGGGCAGTTCCAGCCGTCGAAGCCCAGCAGCCCCAGGGTCACCAGGCTGTAAATCAGCACGCTGGCCCAGTACAGCCCCGTCACCATCACAAACCCTGCCTTGATTTTGGCCCACACTGCCCTGTCCCTGCCATGGCGTGCGCTGAAATACACCGAATCCGCCTTCCAGCGGTATTCACCCGCAAAAATACCGGCACAGAGATAGCCCAGAATCAGCGCCGATACCATGATGACAAAGGGAGAATTGTACATCAGCTGGGTCCAGCCCTCGGTGTAGTCTACATAAAAAGGCGTTTCCAGGGACTCATATTGGTGAATCAGGTAATTCCGCTCGTTTTCGTCAAAGAGATATTGGGCGGAGCCGGTGTCGTCCAGCAGCCATTGCTTCATGAGCTTTGTCCGGTTCGTGTAGAAGTCCCCGGCCTGTTCGGGGGTGACCTGCTCGTTGCAGTACCAGTCGTATTCCAGAAAGTCTTTGGAATAGGCGTAGTTCATCATATTCAGCACCGGGCGGATGCCCAGTGTCCAGCCGTAGGCAATGTCGTTTTGCTGATAATCCTGGGATTGGGCCTCCGGGGTGGCGCAAATGCGTTGATTCTCCCGGATGATTTCCTCCAGCCGGGCCTCATCCAGAATGCCCGCCCACTGCTTCTGGGCATTGCGGAGCTTGGAAATGGCGGCGGGGCCGGTTTCCACGTCGCCCTGCTCATTGACCCACTCCACTTCGCTGACGCTCATCCAGCAGCCCAGCACCACCACCACGGCCAGCAGCACCAGGGCGATTCTTCCACTTGTGCTGCCGAGTACTTTTTTCAGTTCAAACCGCACCATCCGTTTCGCCCCCTTTCTGGCCGAAATAGCTGAGGAACACATCCTCCAGGGTGGGCACCACCTGAACGGCGTCGTCCGTGGGCTGCTCCGCCGAGACGATCCGCAGCTCCGCCCCCTCCGGGGTGGTTTTCACATTGGAGACCTTCAGCGCCTTCAGGTAGGCGTCGATTCTCCCCTTGGGCACCTGGCACACCCATACCCGCTCCGGCATGGAAGCGGCAAGCTCCTGGGCGGTGCCGGAGACGGCAATGCGGCCGTCCTTCATCAGAAAAATCTTCCCGGCAATGTATTCCACGTCGGAGACAATGTGGGTGCTTAACAGCACAATGCGGTCCTCCGACAGCTCACTGATGAGGTTCCGGAACCGAATCCGCTCGTTGGGGTCCAGCCCGGCGGTGGGCTCGTCCAGAATCAGCAGCTTGGGATCATTCAGCATGGCTTGGGCGATGCCCGCCCGGCGCTTCATGCCACCGGAGAGGTTTTTCATCTTCTTGGTTCTGGCCTTGCTCAGCCCCACCTGACACAGCAGCTCCTTGACCCGCATTTTTGCCGCTGCCGGACGGAGCCCCTTGATGGAGGCGATGTATGATAGATACTCCTCCACGGTGAAATTGGGGTAAAAGCCAAAGTCCTGGGGCAGGTAGCCCAGGATATTCCGGAACCGGCCCTCCATGGTGAAGATGTCCTCCCCGTCCCAGAGAATAGACCCGGAGCTGGGTTGGAGCAGGGTGGTGAGCATCCGCATCAGGGTGGTTTTTCCCGCCCCATTCACCCCCAGCAGGCCGTAAACCCCCGGCCCAAGGGCTTCATTCACGGAATCCACAGCCCGAAAGCCGCCGAATTCCTTGGTCAAATCGGTGATTACTAATTCCATATTGGTGTTGCCTCCCATGTGAGTTGCCCTTTCCGCTGGCCCCGGAGGACGGTGCAGCCCAGGCAGCCGAAGGAGCCGGCCAGGGCCAGTGCCCAGAGGGGGGCGGAAATGGCCGCGTAAATTCCATCGTTTAAAATCAGCAGCAGCCACACCGCCGCCCAACAAAGGCACAGCAGCATGGACATCGACTGATTTCTGATCCGCCGGCTGTAGAGCGTGGCCAGGCAGATGGTGCAGGTGATGTTGTAGGGCAGCAGGAACTGAATGAGCATCTCCCCCACCGTCACCCGGGTGAGCACCGAGGCCGCGGCGAAAAAGAGGGACAGCAGCACCAAATCCACCCCGGCGAAGAGGGTCAGCCGGGCGGCGTAGATGGCGCGCAGGGAATACAGCGTGGTGCACTCCACCTCCACGGCGTCGCAGCTTCGGTTCTTCCACAATTCCGGCAGCAGCAGCACCGCCAGCAGCGGCCCGGCCAGCCCCAGGCACCGGCGGATGGCGTAGTCCGCGTCCGCCTGCCGCAGCAGCAGGCACACCGCCGCCAGCAGCAGTCCCTGGAGCAGCCACCAGTGCTTTTTCACGTACCGGCTCTGCTGGCAGAGAAATTCCAGCCGGGACACCGGCCGGGCCTGCTCTCCCTCCAAAAACGCCTGCTTGGAGACGGCAATGGTTTTTTGCAGCTTTTCTTCGTCATAGCCGTCGTCAAAGATGAATTGCTTTTTCATGGTTCCTCCCTCCCGAAATACAGCGCCAGCAGCTCCTTGGCCCGCCGAATGCGGTATTTCACCAGGGGCAGGCCAATGCCCAGAATTCTTGCAATGCTTCTCTGGGGCAGCTCCTGGTAGAAATACAGCACCGCCGCCTCCCGCAGCTCCGGGGGCAGACTGTCCAGGGCCCGGCGCACATCCATTTTCCGGTCCAGATCCGGCGTGAGCTCCCGGGACTGCTCCGGGGCATCCTCCAGGGGCAGCGGCCGGGGCTTTTTATAGCTGTCCCGGCAGAGATTCCCGGCGATCACATACAGATAGTTGGCCAGCTTGCCGGAATGCCGGTATTGGGGCAGGGTTCGGAAAAACCGGGCGAATACCTCCTGGGTCAAATCCTCCGCCTCGGCGGAATCCCAGAGATGGAGGCGGCAGTACCGGAGAATCAGGGGATAGTATTTCCTTACGAATTCCTCAATGGCCGATTCGTCCCCCTGATGCATCCGGCACAGCAGCAGAAAATCATCCCCCACGGCATTCCCTCCTTTCCCCAACATAAAAGCGCTTTCATTCGATATAACGATTGAGAGATACAAAAAGATAGTCTGGCAAAAAATTTTTTAAGAACGGTTTCATGAAGCATACGGGCAAATTGGAATTTGCAGGGTTCGTTGAATGGGATATGTTCCAATGTGTGCGTAGGGAACGGATTCATCCGTTCCGCCGCGCTAACGTTTTTATTAGGGGTATATTGAATGGAAAAATGTTGGATAAGCCCTACGGTGTTGCCGGACCATTTCCTGCTCAACGAGCCTCGGATGTTCACCGGCGTTTCGGAACGGATAAATCCGTTCCCTACGAATTACCTCTGCAAATTCCAATTTATCCCATTGCTGACAAAAGCGAATGAGCATATAAAATTTCCCTCCCCGGGGAAAGGGGAGGGAAAAAGATCAGTCGTTCAAAAGGGCCCGGAACACCGGCAGGCTGCGCTGGATCATGTCGTAGCTGACGCAGTAGCAGATGCGGAAATATCCCGGGCAGCCGAAGCCGTCCCCGGGCACCAGAAGCAGGTCCCGCTTCTTGGCCTTTTCCGAGAAAGCGTTGGCATCTCCCCCGGGGGCCTTGATGAACAGATAAAACGCGCCGTCTGGCTTGGCCATTTCGTAGCCCATCTCCGTCAGACCCTCATACAGCGCCCGGCGGTTCCGGTCGTAGGCGTCCAAATCCGGCCGCAGCTGGGCGCACCGGGCAATCACCTTTTGCCACAGGCTTGGGGCGCATACATGCCCCGCGCTCCGGGCGGCACCGGCCACGGCGGCATAGATTTCCCTGCTGTCCGCGGCGGCCTGGGGCACGTAGACATAGCCGATCCGCTCCCCGGGCAGGGACAGGGACTTGGAATAGGAATAGCAGACGATGGTGTGTGGATAGATGGTGGGCACAAAGGGCACCTCCACCCCATAGGCCAGCTCCCGGTAGGGCTCGTCGGAGATGATGTAGATGGGGTGGCCGTATTCCTCGCTCTTCCGGGTGAGCAGCTCTGCCAGCGCCCGGAGGGTCTGCCGGGTGTATACCACCCCGGAGGGATTGTTGGGAGAATTCACCAGCACCGCCTGGGTGTTGGGCGTGAGCATGGCCTCCACGGCGTCCAGCTTGATCTGGAACTCCGGCACATCCGGGGGAACCACCTTGAAAATCAGCCCCGCTTCCTCCGCAAAGGGCTTGTATTCCGGGAAATAGGGGGCGATGGCCAGCAGTTCTCCTTCGGGCACCGCCAGAGCCCGGAATACCGCCACCAGCTCCGGCGCCGCGCCGCAGCCGATGAAGAAGTCCTCCGCCCGGCATCCGGCGTTGTAGCGCTGGTTCAGGTCATCCGCAATGGCCTGCTGGGTGGCCAAATCCCCCACGGCGCTGGTGTAGCCGTGGACCTGTAAGGTGGGTGTGTCCAACAGAATCTGCCGTACCGCCTCGTCCACCTGGGGCGGTGAGGGAATGGAGGGATTGCCCAGGGAATAGTCGTAGACGTTTTCCTCCCCCACGATCGCCGCCCGCTGGCGGCCGTATTCAAATAAATCCCGAATGCAGGAGCGGTTTGCCCCCAGCTGATAGGCATTTTGGTTGACCATAATTATCCCCCATTCAAATTACAAGGTAGCGTTTGATACAGCGGCCTGGGGCTGTTATAGGGCTGGGGCAGATAGGTGACGGAACGGATGGGCCGGCGGGGCGGGCCGTACTTGGGAATGTATCCGAATAGGTTTACATAACGAAGCAGGTCCTCCCGCTCCCCCGCCATGGCAGCCATCACATACACCGTGGCCAGGGCGTCCTGGTCCGCCCGGTGGGAATTCTGTACCCGGTCCTGGAGCCCGTAGGCCTCGATGGCGCTGCTGAGCCGGTGGGGGTAGTCCCGCCGGTCCCGGTAGACGGTGAGCAGGTCCAGCTTGTCCTTGCCTTTCAGGCAGCCGGGGTCGCCGTGGGCGGCGAAGAGATGGTAGAGAAAGCTCAGGTCGAAGTGGGCGTTATAGGCGGCCAGCAGAGTGTTTCCGTCAATAAGATCGCTGATCTCCCGGCAGGCCTGCTCCTTGGGGATGCCCTGCTCCAGAATTTCCTGGGTGGTGATGCCGGTGAGCCGGGTGATCTCCGGGGGAACCTGCTTCCCCACAGGCAGAAGCAGCAGACGGTCATATTCCTCCACAATGGAAACGGCTCCATCCTGGATTGCCACCAGGGCTGCGGAGAATTGAATGATCTCGTCCTGCCCGAAATGCAGGCCGGTGGTTTCCGTATCGAAAACAAGAATGCGGTCGTAGCGCTCCAGCAGCGGACGCAGACGCTCCACGGCACTCCCCCCCCTTTTCCTCAACTAGGAAACAGTATAGTATATTTTTCGCCGAAATGCAATCCTTTTCCCTCAGGCTTCCGCCTCTCTCAGCCGCTCCACCACGCTTTGCTTCTCGGCATGGCGGTACATGATGGCAGGAATGGCATAGCCCAGCAGAGCGAAAACGGGAAGCGCCAGCAGGACGGGGATGATGGTAAAGTGTGCGCTGAAGAACCAGAACATGGTTTCCAGGAGACTGCCCGCCAAGGGATTGAGCAGAATGGAAAAAATCAATGCAATTCCAGCAGCGCCCAGGGCATAAAACAGGCCTTCGCAGACCAGCATGGTTTTTAACTGCTTTCCCGTCATACCCACGGCCTGCAGCACCGCAAATTCCCGTCTGCGGGACAAAATGCCCGTCATGATGGCATTGAAGAAATTGAGGATTCCCACAAGACCGATGATGGCGCACAGCAGGCCGCCCAGCAGCAGGAACATGTTCTGGAAGCCCTCAAACTCCGCCCGGAGGGTTGCCTTGCTCTCGTACATCAGCCCGGACAGCTCTCCGGCGGTCAGCTGGGCAAGATAGCTTTCGGCGGCCTCTTCGGCAGCGGCATCCGGGGTATCAAACAGGTAAAACATGGGAATGGGCGGATAAAGGCTGTCCTCTGCCAAGCTGCTCACCGGCAGGACGAAACGGTAGCTCAGGTTGCCGTAGCGGTAGCTCATGGAGTGGGGCACCGTTACATAGGCGCAGATGGTGTAATCTACATCATAGCTTTGGGCAATGAAATACTCATAAAATTCCGGTGGGGTGCTTTCATTGCATTTTTTTCCGGTGCGTTTGTCGATGTAGTAGGCATCTTCCACATAGGTGATGGTCTGGGTTGTGCCGATTTCCGGATAATGATCCAGATTCTCCACATTGCCATAGTCATCCGTAGAAACGGCGATGGCAATGGCATGGCTGTCCTCCTGGAACAGGGGAGCCAGGTCACCCTCCACAACCGTCAGCTTTTCAAACAGGCTTTCGTCCAGTCCTTCGATCTGGGTGTCGGCGCCAACCAGCTTCCCCCGGCGGGCCATCATCGATAATGCCGTTTCCACGGTTTCTGGATGGCCAAAACGCATTCTTCCTTCGCGCCATGCCCCCTCGGGCATCCAGCCAACAGCTCCGGATATTTTATAACCGCAGCCGGAGAGGGACTGGGAGGTGTTCGCTGCTATTCTTTCAATGGTTTCCGCAGAGAGATAGCTTTCTGCGGTGTAGGAGTATCGGAAATAATCAGTGCTGCTGACGATAAAATCCCCGCAGATTTGCTTCGCCAGATATTTCTCCATGTCAAAGCCACCGGTAAAGGTCACCAGCACATTCAGAAGCACCACGGACAGCGCAAGGGAGATCACCACAAGAATGGTTTTGTTTTTATTTCGCCCCAGATTGGCGAAAGCCATCTGATGGACTTTGGCACCACGGGTGGCACGGCGCTTTTTTCGGATTTGCACCGCTTCCGTGTACTTCGTTGCTTCCACGGGAGAAACCCTTGCGGCAATCCGCCCGGGACGGGAGCAGGACAGCAGCACCGTGATCAGGGCGAACAACGCGGAAGCGAGGAAAATCAGGGGGGAGGTGCTGATGGTTGTAATGCCAGCGCCGAAGGTGGTTCTTGCCATGACCACCGGGGTCAGAACCGCGCCCACACCATAGCCCAGCAGCAGTCCTATGGGAATACCGACAGCGCACAGTAGCAGGGCCTGCTGGCGGATGATCCGGCGCAGCTGCCGGGGCGTGACGCCGATGGTTTTCAGCAGGCCGTAGTAGCGGATATCTCCGGTGACGGAAATCTGGAAAATGTTGTAGATGATCAGATATCCGGTGAAGATCACCAGCGCCAGAAACGCAAGGATGGTGAGCATCGTTGTAGCATCGATGCTTTCACCCAGCTGGGCTGTGGTATAGCCCCAGTTGACACCGATGCGGACAACATTTTCACTTCCGTCCTGCTCCCAGGTATACCCCAAATCCGTGTCCACCTGTTCCATCTGTCCCCGGATATCCACGGTAGATGCCATCATGACATTCAGGTCTGTACGGAACGGGTCCATCCCGGCGGCAATGCCCTCCGCTTCCACTGCCTGCGCGTATTCCTGGGATACATTAATGTAGTGGGCGGGACTGATATCGTCGTATTCCCACCAGCCTGCCAGGGTAAAGGTATCTGTTTTTTCATAAGAAACTTGGTTTTTATCCCCTACGGTAAAGGTGAGCGGGATTTGGGCGCCCAGCTCCGGTTCCACGCCCAGCAGCCTCAGCGCGGTGGTATCCATGGTGACCTCTTTGCCGCTTTGGGGGATATGCCCGGTGTCTGGCTTCGCAAAGCTCCATTTGGTACAATTTTCATCCATGAAGCTGACTTCGGAGGGGACTTTTGCGAACACGCCGCTTTCCATGATGCCAATACTCGTGCGCTGACCCACGGCTTTCACTTTCGGATGGGCAGCAATTGCCTGAGCCTGTTCGACCGTAACCTCCTTGAAAGTACCGTGGCAGCAGCCGCCGATCTGGCGGAAGGTGTACATTTCATAGCTGGAATTGATGGACATTGCCACTGTAAACAAAGAGGTAAACAGCAGCGTTGTCAGCACGATGGCGGCAATGGCAATGAGATTCCGTTTCCGGGAGGCCAGCAGGGTTTTGAAGCTCAGGTGGCGGATGCAGCTGCGATTTTTCACATTCATGATGCTCACCTCGCCTTCACGATCCGCCCGTCCTCAATGCGGATGATGCGGCCCGCCAGCTGGGCGATTTCCTCGTTGTGGGTGATCATGACGATGGTCTGCTGGAATTTCTGGCTGGTGACCTTCAGCAGCCCTAACACATCCTGGCTGGTTTTGGAATCCAGATTTCCCGTGGGCTCGTCCGCCAGAATGATGGCGGGGCCCGCCGCCAGCGCCCGGGCGATTGCAACGCGCTGCTGCTGGCCGCCGGAAAGCTGGCTGGGCAGGGCGTCCAGACGGCCGTCCAGGCCCAGGGTTTTCACGATCTGCTGAATGAATGCCTCGTCCACCGTTCTGCCGTCCAGCTGGATGGGCAGAACGATGTTTTCATACACATTCAGAACCGGCACCAGGTTGTAGCTCTGGAACACAAAGCCGATTTTCCGCCTGCGGAAAATGGTCAGCGCTTCGTCTTTCAGCTCGAAGATGTTTTTGCCGTCCACGGTGACGGTGCCGGAGGTTGGCCGGTCCAGGCCGCCCAGCATGTGCAGCAATGTGGATTTTCCGGAGCCGGAGGTGCCCACAATGGCCACGAATTCCCCGTTTTCCACGCTCAGGTTCACCCCGTCCAGGGCCCGCACCTGGGTGTCGCCGGAGCCGTAAATTTTTCGCAGGTCTTTTGTTTCCAAGATACTCATAAAAAATGCCTCCAATGGAAAAAGTCTGTATGCCTTTCGACAGTACAGACTTTACAGGAAGAATCTTTCCACATTCTGTCAGGAATCTAACAGAATGGAAAGATTTCAGCGGCTGCCCGGGGGTGCTCCGTTAAGTTATGCATTCCGCCTTGGTAATGGTTTTGCGCCGGTGCCTTGAATGAGAAAATGTTGATTCTTTTCGTAGGGAACGGATTTATCCGTTCCGACCGCGAAGCGGAATTACCCCACCCAATTATTTGACAAAGGGCCAAGTTATCCGAATATCCAGCCGAATTCATGATAAAAGCATCCACAAAAGCGGCTACGCCGACGGAATGAGCAAGCCCATTCCCTACGGCATTGACGGACCATTCCCTGTTCAACGAACCATGGATGTTCATCAGCCTTTCGGAACGGATGAATCCGTTCCCTACGCAAAACACAACGTTTTTACGATTCAATACCCCCTGGTGATTTGCGACCAGAGCGGAATGCATAAATGCATTCCCTACGAAAATGCGGTAAACACTCCATTACTGGACAAGCGCATTTTACATTCTCGGCAGGTACAGGGAAAAGGTGCTGCCCACACCGACCTGGGAGCGGACCTTTACATAGCCCCCCTGGCCCTGGGCAATTTGCCGCACCAGGTACAGTCCGATGCCCACGCCTTCCTCTTCCGCGTGTTCCGTACCCCGGTAGAACCGCTGGAACACCTTGGCCTGCTCCTCCTCGGGAATCCCCGGGCCGGTATCACGAATGTGAACGGCGGAAAACAGGGGGTTCTCCGTGGCGGTGATGCAGACCTCTCCCTGGGTGTATTTCACAGCGTTGTCCAGCAGATTGTAGATGGCCTCCTCCGTCCATTTTGGGTCAAAGATGGCCTGGGCATCCGCCGGTTCCAGGGTAATTGGGATTCCCTTTGCCGCGGCCTTGGGCGCAATTTGGGAGAGGGCGGCCCGAATGGTTTTTTGCAGCTCCCCGGGCACCGGATGCAGGGCGATGACGCCGGATTCCAGGCGGGAGGTCTTCACCAGGGCGTCAATGAGGCTTTGCAACTTCCTGGCCTGTGCGTCCAGGGCTTCCAGACAGTCCCGGTTTTCCGGCTGCTCCGAAAGAAGCTGGGTGTAGAGCAGGATGTTGGAAATGGGCGTTTTGGTCTGGTGGGAGATGTCCCCGATGAGCGCTTTCAGCTTCTCCTTTTCCGCCTGCACATTTTGGGCGGACACCGTGGAGGCCGCAAGGTAGTGGGCCAGCTTGCTTTCCAGTGCGGAGAGCATGGTCTCGTCGAAGCTGCCCTCGGTGAAATTGCCCGCCATGGCAAGGTCCAGCATTCGGTTTAGGTTTTCCAGAAGCCTCCCACTGCGGCGGCGGTACCAGAATATGCTGCCCGCTGCCAGCAAGAGGGAAGCGGCAATGATGCCATAGCCCCAAATGGTCATATCATTTCACCGCCCAGGTGTAGCCGATGCCGTACACCGTTTTTAAGTATTTCGGGCTGGATGGATTGTCCTCCAGCTTGCTTCGCAGCCGCTTGACGGTGACGGACAGGGCGTTCTCGTCCACATATTCCGCGCCGTCCGTCCAGATGCGGTCCACCAGCGTGGCCCGGGACAGGGTCTGCCCCCGGTTTTCCACCAAAAACCGCAGCAGCTTCTGCTCGGTCTTGCTCAAATCCATGGACTGACCGTTTTTGCGGAACTCCATGGCGTCAAAGTCAAAGGTGAAGTCATCCAGCTTGAAATAGGCGGGCTTTCCGGTACCCCGCCGCAGCTGGGCATTCACCCTGGCCCGGAGGACGGCCAGGGAGAAAGGCTTCGTGATATAGTCGTCCGCCCCGGATTCCAATCCCGTGACGATGTCCATTTCCAGATCGTTGGCGGTGAGCAGAATCACGGGAACGGCGCTCACCTGCCGGACCTGCCGCAGCAGCTCCAGACCGCTGCCGTCGGGGAGGTTCACATCCAGAATCAGCAGGTCATAGGCATTCCGGGCCGCTTCTTCCTTTCCCTGGGCCAGCGTGCGGCACAGCCGAATCTGCACCGATGGATTTTCCAGCGCCAGCTGAATCCCGCTGCCCAAAGCGGTGTCGTCCTCCAGCAGGAGTATTTTCTGCATGACAGTCACCCTCTTTCCAATTTTAATATCATAGCACAGGAACATGGGAATGTCGATGCCCCGTTTTTTAAGCTTTTCTTATCCCGAAAAATCGGCTGGGGAAACAGACAAATTGGAGGGCATATCCCGGCGAAATAAAAAATTTCTTGCGTATTTGGTTGCCATTTGGTATATTCATTGGAACAACTGGGACAGCCTCCCAAAGCTTCATTCAATACAAGGAGAAATCACCCATGAATTTGGCCGCCATTTCCCATGATGCCACCGCCCGGGACTGCTTCTGCCTGGAGCCGGACCGGTTTGTTTTCCGCCTGCGCTGCGCCAAGGGCGACATTGCCCGCGTGGTGCTGCACCACCAGGACAAGTACCTGCCCCTGAGCATCCAGGATACCCGGGGGGAGGTCCCCATGACCGTGGCCGCCTCGGATTCTTGCCTGGACTATTGGCAGGCGGAGCTGAATTTCCACCTGGTCTGCCTGCGGTATTGGTTCCAGATCACCGATACCGCCGGGAACACGGTGTACTATTCCAACCATCATTTCTCCGACACCCCCTTTACGGACACGGACGACATGTTCGACTGCCCCCAGAACCTGCGGGAGGAGGAGCGGTTTTTCACCCCGGCCTGGGCGGAGAATCAGGTGGTTTACCAGGTGTTCCCCTCCCGGTTCGCTTCCAGCCGTCCGGTGCCGGAGGCGCTCTGGTACAAGGCTCCGGTCACCCCCTGGGATGAGCTCCACGGCGATCTGCGGGGCCTGACGGACCATTTGGAGCATCTGAAGGAGCTGGGGGTGGATATTCTGTACATGACCCCCATTTTCCGCTCCAACTCCTGCCACAAATACGACACCATTGACTACTACACCATCGACCCCGCCTTTGGCACCCAGCAGGATCTGAAAAACCTGGTGGACAAGGCACATGAGCTGGGTCTGCGGGTGATTCTGGACGGGGTGTTCAACCACACCGCCCCGGAGTTTTTTGCCTTTGCGGACATCCGGGAAAAGGGCGCCGATTCCAAATATCTGGACTGGTACTTCATCGATGGCTTTCCCCTCCGGGCCAAACGGGGAGAAAAGCCCAATTTCAAAACCTTTTCCTATTTCGGCGGCATGCCTAAGCTGAATGTGAAAAATCCGGAGGTGACCCGCTACATCCTGGATGTGGCCCTTTACTGGCTGCGGCAGTGCGGCATTGACGGCTGGCGGCTGGATGTGGGGGATGAGATCGGCCACAGCTTCTGGAAGCAGTTCCGCCGGGAGATCAAGGCGGAATTCCCGGAGGCGCTGATCGTCGGCGAGGTCTGGCACCTGGCGGAGGATTTCCTCCAGGGGGACGAATGGGACACGGTGATGAACTATCCCTTTTACCAATCGGCCCTGGCCCTGGCGGCCCGGGAGGAGATGACCGTATCCCGTTTTGTGGAGGATTTGAATTTCCTGAAAGGGCGGCTCCACCCCAGGGTGATTCCCCTGCTGTGGAACCTGGTGGACAGCCACGATACCCCCCGGCTGCTGCACCACTGCGGCGGGGACAAAAGGCGGATGAAGCTTATTGCGGCGCTGCAGCTGCTGAGCCCCGGGATGCCCATGATCTACTACGGCGACGAATACGCCATGGACGGCGGCCAGGACCCGGACTGCCGCCGGGGTATGCTCTGGGCACAGGACCGGCAGGATGGGGATATGTACGCCTGGTACCGCAGCCTGCTCCGGCTGCGCCGGGAGCATCCCGAAATCCTTTCCTCCCAGGCCCGGGACCTGCCGGAGGATGAAAAGGGGCTGCTTCTGCGCCATGTCGGCGGCTGCACCCTGGTGTTCCACTGCAAAGAGGGAACCGTAATACTGCCGGAGCTGGCAGGAAAACGGGACCTGCTCAGCGGGGAAATCACCGACGGCTGCTTTGGCCCCTATTCCGTGGCCGTGGTGCAGGATGCCTGAGTGAAAAGCTCCATCCCGGCGGTCTGGTCGAAAGCAACAAAAACGGAATTAAAAATTGTCTAATATGGAGAAATGACGGCCGGAATCAAAAAGAGCTTGACAGTAAAATGGGAAGAGCTTAAAATGAAGAAAACGAAACTTCCCGAAACAGGAGCTTCCCTCCCGGGGCTGCGGTTTCCGATTTTTGAAACAGCGTTACCGCTGTTTCATTTCCATCAAGGATGGAAATGATGATTCTGGCATCATCAGAGGATACTCTGCTGTGCATATTATGAGAATTTTTAGGAGGAGTAAAAAATGAAAAAAATCATTGCGCTGCTGCTGGCAGTCGCCATGGTCATGGGCCTGGGCGTCATGACCGCTGCCGCAGACGATGTCACCGAGCTGACCCTGAAGGTCTGGGCACCTCAGGAGGACCAGGCCAATGCTGACAGCTGGCTGCAGCAGATGGAGGCCAAGTTCGAGGAAGCTCACCCCGAGTACAAGATCACCTGGATCAACGAGGTCTGCGGCGAAGACAAGGCCAAGGACGAGGTCTCCAAGGACCCCGCCGCTGCCGCTGACGTGTACATGTTCGCCAACGACCAGCTGGGCGACCTGCTGGCCTGCCAGGGTATCGCCCGTCTGGGCGGCTCCTATCTGGAGCAGGTGCAGAACGACAACGGTGCTGCCATGATCGACTCCGTCACCGGCACCGACGGCAATGTGTACGGCTTCCCCATGGCTGCTAACACCTGGTTCTGCTACTACAACAAGGACGTTTACACCGAGGAAGATGTGAAGTCCCTGGAGACCATGCTGGAAAAGGGCGTTGTGGCCTTCCCCACCATGAACTCCTGGTACCTGGGCTCTTTCTTCTTTGCCAACGGCGCTACCGTGTTCGGACCCTCCGGCAATGATGCCGCCGCCGGTGTTGTCTTCGGTGAGGACAACGGCGTCGCTTCTCTGAACGCTGTCCTGGACATGGTTTCCAACCCCAACTACCGCACCGATGATGCCGGCCTGGGCAAGTCCGGCCTGATGAGCGGTGAGGTCGCCGCTTACTTCTCCGGCTCCTGGGATTACGACAACCTGAAGGAAGCCCTGGGCGACAAGCTGGGCGCCTGCCAGCTGCCCACCGTTATGATCAACGGCGAGGCCAAGAGCCTGAAGTCCTTTGCCGGCTCCAAGGCTGTGGGCGTCAACCCCAACAGCAAGAGCATGAAGGTCTCCATGCAGTTCGCCGCCTTCCTGGCTTCCGCCGAGGGCCAGCTGCTGCGCTACCAGGTCCGTTCCGCCATCCCCGTGGCTACCTCCCTGGCTGAGGATCCCACCATCGCCTCCGATATCGTGGCCGTGGCCATCCTGGACACCATCGCCAACACCTCCATCCTGCAGCCCACGCTGCCTGAGATGGGCAACTGGTGGACTCCCATCGAGACCCTGGGCCGGAACATCGTCAGCGGTGAGGTCACTGCTGCCAACGGTGCCGACTCTCTGGCCAAGACCCTGGACGTTATCAACAACGGCGGCCTGTAATTCATAAACTGTCAAGGCAAATCCGGGCGGCAGCGGTTCTTCCGCTGCTGCCCTTTGCATACCCTGAGAGGCTTCCCCTTTCGGGGCCCTCTGCAAGATTGAAGAGAAGGGAACGGAAACTATGTCTTCTAAAGAATTAGCAAAAGTCGCCGCTGCCCAGCAGAAAAAAACGCCGGATACCCTGGCTGCCGCCCTGACAAGCGGCAACCCCATCGTCCTGGCCTCCTTCCTGGTGATGGGTCTGGGCAACATCGCTGCCGGGCAGGTAATCAAGGGCCTGATTTTCCTGGCCATCGAGGTTGGCTTCATCGTCTACATGGCGCTCCCCATGGGCGGTGCCTACTGGCTGAAAATGCTCCCCGGCCTGGGCGAGGTGGAGCGGATTGAAGTTTTCAATGAAGAGGAAGGCTTCTACGAGTATCTCCCCGGCGACCGCTCTCAGCAGATTCTGCTGTACGCCGTGGCGACCCTGGTGATCATCGCCCTGTTCGTCGTCATCTGGCGGGCATCCATCCGCAGCGGCCACAAGGCGCAGCAGCGCAAGGCTGCCGGCAAAAAGGTCCCCGGCTTTGTGGATGATCTGAAGGCGCTGCTGGATGAAAACATCCACAAGCTGCTCATGACCCCTCCCTTTGCCATGCTGCTGGTGTTCACCATCACGCCCCTCATTTATATGATGCTGATGGCCTTTACCAACTACTCCAAGGAGGGAGAGCATCTGGTGCTCTTTGACTGGGTGGGCCTGAAAAACTTTGCCGACCTGTTCAACAGCACCAGCACCATCGGCCGCCAGTTCTGGGGCGTTCTGCTCTGGACGATTGTGTGGGCCTTCTTCGCCACCTTCCTGAACTTCTTCCTGGGCACCATCATGGCCATGATCATCGACCGGCCCACCACCCGGTGCAAGGCCCTGTGGCGCACCATCCTGTCCTTTACCATCGCGGTGCCCCAGTTCGTTTCCCTGATGATCATCCGCACCATGTTTAAGGATGACGGCGCGGTGAATAAGCTTTTGCAAACCATGGGTGTCATCGGCGCGGGAGAAAACCTGCCTTTCTGGACCAATGCCACCTGGGCCCGGGTCACCGTGATCATCATCAACATCTGGGTGGGCATCCCCTACACGGTGATGTCCGTCACCGGCATTTTGAAGAACATCCCTGCCGAGCAGTATGAGGCCGCCAGAATCGACGGCGCCAACGCGGTGCAGCAGTTCGTGAACATCACCCTGCCCTACATGTTCTTCGTCATGACCCCCACCCTCATCACCACCTTTACCAACAACATCAACAATTTCAACGTCATCTACCTGCTCTCCGGCGGCGGACCCACCTATGTGGGCGACACCGCAGGCCAGACGGATCTGCTGGTTACCTGGCTGTATAAGCTGACGGTGGATAAGCAGCAGTACAATGTGGCGGCTGTCATCGGCATCATGACCTTCCTGATTCTGGCCTTTGTGTCCCTGGTGACCTACCGCAATTCCGCATCCTACAAAGACGAGGGGGCATTTAAATAATGGGTAAGAAAATCAGCGGTTCCATCAAAGCCCAGAGAACCATTACGGATATCATTGTCCATATTTTTCTGGTGTGCATCTCTATTGTGTGGCTGATCCCCTTTATCTGGCTGGTTGCCCACTCCTTCCGGGGCGGCGTTGACCGGGGCCAGTTCTCCGCCACCTTCTTCCCGACCCAGTGGACCCTGGATAACTACACCCGGCTGTTCACCGACACGGCAACCATCAATTTCCCCCGGATGTTCCTCAATACCTTTGTGATTGCCTGCTGCAGCTGCTGCATCTCCACTTTCTTTGTGCTGGCGGTTTCCTACAGCGTCAGCCGGGTGAAGTGGAAGCTCCGCAAGTCCTACCTGAACATGGCCATGGTCATCAACCTGTTCCCCGGCTTCATGGCTATGGTGGCTATCTACTTCCTGCTGAAGGCCATCGGCCTGACAGAGGGCAATTTCATCCCCCTGGCCCTGATCATCTGCTACTCTGCCGGTGCGGGCACCCAGTTCTATGTGATGAAAGGCTATATGGACACCATCCCCACCGCCCTGGACGAGGCCGCCTACATCGACGGCGCTACCAAGTGGCAAACCTTTATCAAGGTCACCCTGCCTCTGTGCAAGCCCATGGTGGTCTACCAGATCATCACCTCTTTCATGGCTCCCTGGATGGACTTCATCTTCGCCAAGATCATCTGCGGCACCAAGACCCAGTACTACACCGTGTCCATTGGCCTGTTTAGCCTGCTGGATTCCAAGGAGTATGTGTCCACCTGGTTCACTCGGTTCTGTGCCGGTGCCGTGCTGGTGGCCGTGCCCATCTCCATTCTGTACATCTGCACCCAGCGCTTCTATCAGGAGGCAATGGCCGGCGGCGTCAAGGGTTAAGCCCTATGAAGCAGCTTACGCGACTTGCGTGTCTGCTGCTCACCGCCCTGCTTCTGCTGGGCTCTTTCTCCTTACAATTCACCCCCGACTTGTCGGGGGTGAAGCTGCAGGAGGGGCTGGTGGAATACAGCGACGGGAGCACGGAACCGGCGGACAATTACCGCACCTGGTACGAGATTTTTGTGTACTCCTTCTGTGATTCCGACGGCGATGGCATCGGCGATTTGCAGGGAGTGATTTCCAAGCTGGATTATTTGCAGGAGCTGGGGGTAAACGGCATCTGGCTCATGCCCATTCATCCCAGCCCCACCTACCATAAATACGATGTGACGGACTACTACGCCATCGACCCCCAGTACGGCACCATGGCGGATTTTGAAGCGCTGATGGAGCAGTGCCGGGAACGGGACATCTCCGTGATTCTGGATTTGGTGCTGAACCACACCGGGGTGGATCACCCCTGGTTCCGGGAGGCGGAGGCTTATTTGCGGTCCCTGGAGCCCGGCCGGGAGCCGGACGCGGCGCAGTGCCCCTATGTGGATTACTATTTCTTCTCTTCCAGCCAGGTGAACGGGGACTACTATGGCGTGGAGGGGACGGACTGGTTCTATGAGGGGAAATTCTGGTCCGGCATGCCGGATCTGAACCTGGAAAATGAGGACCTGCGGGAAGAGATCCGCAATATTATGGCGTTCTGGATGGAAAAAGGCGTGGTCGGCTTCCGGCTGGACGCGGCCAAGGAGTATTTTTCCGGCCAGCCCTCCCGGAACATCCAGGTGCTGAATTTCCTCACCCAGACCGCGAAAAGCATCAATCCGGACGCCTACCTGGTAGCCGAGGTGTGGGAGGGCTTCTCCACCATCGCCGACTACTATCAAAGCGGCATCCCCAGCCTCTTCAATTTTGCTTTCGGCGACAGCAGCGGCAAAATCACCGCCGTGCTCCGGGCCGTGGACAATGAAAAAACCGTATCCTCCTTTGCCACCGCCCAGGAAAAGGCGGATAAGGCCTACCGGGCAAATAACCCGGACTACATCGACGCCCCGTTCCTCTCCAACCACGACACCGGCAGAATCGCCGGGTTCTGCAATCGGGAGGAAAACAAAATGAAGCTGGCAGCAGCCATGAATCTGATGATGAGCGGCAGCGCTTTCGTCTACTACGGCGAGGAGCTGGGCATGGCGGGCAGCGGCAACGACCCCAGCAAGCGGGCGCCGATGCTGTGGAATGAGGCCCGGGATGCTGGCACCACCAATCCGCCGCCGGAATGCCAGCTGCCGGAAGAGTATCCGCTGGGCAGCCTGGAAATCCAGCGGGAGCAGGAATACTCCATCTTCCGCTACTATCAGCAGGCCATCGCCCTGCGGCGGGAACATCCTGTGATTTCCCATGGAATTCCCACCGCTGAAACCGCCTTGAATGTAAATTGCGTCAGCGCCACCCGGAAGACCTGGGGGGAGGAGAGCTGCCTCATCCTCATGAACATCAGCACGGAGGAGAAGCAGTGCGACCTGACGGGCTATGAGGCGTTTACCCTGGCGGGAAAGCTCACTGTGGACGAAAGAGGCGTCACCCAAATCGGGAATCAATTGATCTTGCCGCCCTACGCTGTGGCGGTGCTGTGTAACTGAAAAGGAGTATCCAATGGAAGCACGACTTTCCCCCCAACGTCCCTCCGGCCTGGACCGGAACAAGCTGCGGCTGCTGGGCCTGATCATCGCCGCCTTTGGCATGCTGGGCCGGGGCATTCTGCAAAACCGGGTGCTGGGCATGACCTCCGGCGCGGACCTGGCCGCGCTGCTGGAATCCTCCGCCGATGCCATGAATGCTGCCACTGCGGCCATTATCCTGTGGGTCATCGAGGGAACCGCCGTACCCATTTTCACCCTGCTCACCGTGGATGGCTTCCAGCGCACCGCCAGTGTGAAAAATTATCTTTTTCGGCTGCTTCTGCTGGCTGTGGTCAGCGAGGTGCCGTTCCACTTTGCCCTGACGGGGCGGCTGCTGAACCCATCCCCCCGGAACCCGGTGTTCGGCCTGGTGCTGGTGGTGGTGATGCTGTATCTGCTGCGGTATTATGACGGAAACACGGTGAAGCATGTGTTCATCCGCATTCTGGTGCTGTTCACCGCCTGCCTGTGGGCAGGAATTGGCCAGGTGGAATACGGGGTGCCCATGGTGCTCATGGCCTTTTTCCTGTATACGCTGCGCCAGCGGCATACCATGGCTCTCTTTGCCGCTTCTGCCGCCGCATTGGTCTGCACCGTGGGGAATCCCCTCTTCATGTTTGCGCCCTTTGGTTTCCTGCTGGCCCATTTCTACAATGGGGAAGAGGGCCGGGCTTCTCCCCGGCTGCTGCAATACGCCCTGTACCCCGTGCTGCTCCTGCTGATTGGCCTGGCCGGTGTGTTGCTGTTTTAAGGAGGCTGTCGTGATCAAAGGCTTGCACCATGTATCCATGAAATGCGCCACAGAGGAAGCCCTCTCCCAGACGCTGGAATTCTACCGGGATATCCTGGGCTTGCAGGTATACCGCCGGTGGCCCGGAGGGGTGCTGCTGGACACGGGCAGCGGCTTCCTGGAGATTTTCCTGGGGCAGGATGTGTCCGCCGGAAAGGGAAGCCTGCGGCACCTGGCCCTGGAAACCGACGATGTGGACGGCTGCGCCCGGGCCGTGTCGGAGGCGGGCTACCCGGTGTTCCTGCCGCCCCAGAACAAAACCTTTCCCTCCCATCCGCCCATCGCTATGCGGATCGCCTTTTGTAAGGGCCCTCTGGGAGAAGAAGTGGAATTCTTCTGCCCCTTGGAATGATATTTCAATTCATCGCTCATTTCATCACTCATTTTGGGTTGATAAATGGGCGATGAAATGTTATGATAAAGGGGAGATAACACCCATATATTCCAACAAAAACAGGTTCATCACCAACAAGGATGTATGCCGCATGCTTCAGGTGTCCGCCTCCACCGCCAATCGGATTTTGTCAGGCCTGGTAAAGGATGGAAAGCTCCGAAAGATTCGCGCCGGAAGCTCCTGGGCCTATACCCTCCCATAAAAAGCACCGTCCCGCATTTTGCAGCGGGGCGGTGTTTTGTATGTACCCGTTATGCTTCTCCGGTGGATGGAGTGATCCACTGGGAAAGGGTGGCGGAGAAATCCTGGATTTGGGAGCGCTCCAGCACCTGAGCATCCTGATTCCCCAGCAGCACCAGCCGGTCGCACACGGCTTCCAGCTCGGCGGCGTTGTGACCGGCGTAGAGAATGCACCGGCCCTGCTCCTTCCAGCGGGCAATCTGCCGGAACAGCAGCTCCTGGGCGGCCACGTCCAAACCGATGCAGGGCTCGTCCAGCAGCAAAATATCCGGCTCTCCCAGGGCGGCGCACACCAGGCTCAGGCGCTTCTGCATTCCGCCGGAGAGCTTGCCCACCCGCTTCTTCCCGGCAGCCTCCAGGGGAAGAAAGGGCTCCTCCGGAATGTCGCCGTGGCACAGGGCGGCGAAAAATTTCAAATTGTCCCTGACGTTAAGGTCCGCCAGCACCGTGGCCTCCTGGGGAGCATAGCCCAGGCGGCCGCTGCGGTAAATGCTTCCGGCGTTGGGCCGCAGCGCCCCGGCGGCCAGGGCCAGGGCGGTGGACTTGCCGATTCCGTTGGGCCCGGCCAGCACCGTGCACTGCCCCCGCTCCGCGGTAAAGGAGAGCTCCTTTAAAATCACCCGCCTGCCGTAGCGAAAGGTCACGTTTTGAAATGAAATCATATTTGCCTCCTTTGGGGATACAGAGCCAGAATTACCGCCGTGATCAGGGCGCTTACTCCGGCGCCGGAAAGGGGATGCCGGGTAAGGACAAGCAGCCAGCAGGGCGGCAGCAGGCTCCGCAGGGGGAGCAGCTGGGGATAGAGTTCCGTCAAATCGAAGTAGATGGGCATCATGGCCAGAGCCCCCAGCAGCACCAGGGGAAGCAGCGGCTTTAAGCTGACTGGAAGCTGGGCGAGAAGAAGCCCTAAAGCGGTCAGCGCCAGCAGATACCCCGGCACGGCCCATCCGGCCTCCCCCATCCAGGGGGCGGCGGCCAGGCAGCAGAAAATCAGCTGCCACACAAGCCCCGGCAGCAGCACGCCCAGCAGGGCGTTCTTTCTGCCGATTCTGCGTTGGAGCCGGTCCGCCTCCAAGCCAAGGCGTACCGTCCCCGGAACCACCGCGGCGAACAGCAGCAGCGCCCCGGCGGCGGTGGCGATGGCCTGGCCGTAGTCCGGGGCTTCCGGCGGCGTGCCCTGGGTGGTCACCACCTCAAAGGTGAAGCGGTAGCCGCTGTCCATCATGGAATCCCATTCCTGCCGGATGGCCTCTAAATCCAGGGGAATTCCCGCCTCCTGGGATGCCTGACGGATCATGGCGGGGGCGGCGGCGGTGTACAGCGCCGCGGTGATGTGGGCCTTGTAGGTTTCTGTAAGGAAGGAATCCGGGGCAGTGTAGAGCTGGACAAAGCCGGCATATTCCGCCTGCTGGATTCCCTGGCCGATGCCCGGGAGCAGCACCGCGCCGCAGTCCAGCACGCCCATGGAAATATCGTCGGTCATTTTATCCAGATCGTCGTAGGTGGTAAAGCCGTGGTCCAAAAGACTGTTCCGCACCGCCAGGGCGGCGGGGTGATCGTCCTGGCAGAGAATTCCGCAGGGCCGCAGGGCTGCCTGATGGCCGGCAGTCCTGCCGCCCAAAATCGCCAGGGAAATCAAAAGCAGCAGCAGTAGCTTCCCGGGGCGCGCAAACCGCTTCAGCGCTGTCATCCAACTGGTCATGCTCCGCCCCCCTTTCTCAGCCGCCTCAGCCGCAGCACCATGGCCAGCCAACTGAGCAGACCCCAAAACAGGCACATCCCCAGGTGAATGGGACTGCTGCGGCCGCCGAACAGCGGGGCGCAAAGCCGGGCCGCCGCGCCGGTGGGCAGCAGGTCCCCCATTTGGGTCACCAGCCGGGGCAGCTCCATCCGGGGGAGAACTCCGCCGGAGGCCAGCAACCCCAAGGCTGCCAGAATGGTGAGGGCCACGACGGACTGATCCCGGGGCAGGCAGATGGTCAGCGCCATGCCCACCAGCGCCAGGGTCAGCAGGGCAAGCAGCAAAGAGGCCAATCCCAGGATGGAGACGTTCAGCCCTGCCAATGTCAGAAACAGAAGCGCCGCTGCCAGGTAGAAGAAAAATACAACGGCCAGCCTGCTGGAAAGCAGCGCCCGGTCCGTCACCCCACAGGACGCCAGCCGCCGGAGCAGGGCGGGCTGCAAATCCCGGGAAAGGAAGCCGCAGCCCAGGCTCAGCAGCAGGAAAAAGGTCATGGTGTACAGCGCCAGATACCACTGCTCCGCAGCCAGACCGGTTTGGGCGTAGCCAACGGACAGCTGCTGGATGCCGGGGTCGGAGAGGGCCTTGGTTAAAAACAGGGTGTTGGATTTTTTCAGATAGCGGCTGTGAAGCTCCGGAGCGGCGTCCAGCACAAGCCGTTCCCCGGCGAACACGCCGTACTGGCCGGTGCGAAGCAGCTCCTGACCAAAATCGCACAGCAGCTGAATGACTTCGCTGTGGAGGGGTGCGTTTTCGGATACCACCAGCTGCACGTGACTGTCTATGCCCGCCAGAATGTCATCGGCAAAGCCGCTGGGCAGATACAGCGCCGCGCTGAAGCGGCCGTCCGCCAGTCCCGCCTCCGCCGTCTCCCGGTCGGTTTTCACAATCTGCAAAGGGGCGGCAAAATCCTGCTGGGCAATCAGGGAGATGCCCAGGCTGCTGGCAAAGGAGCCGTCAGCGTCCACCACGGCCACGGGGGCCGGCGTATACCCGCTTTCCGCCCCGTGGGACAGGGCGGAGGCTGCCAAAGCGCAGAAAAGTCCCAGCAGCACCGCAATCAGCAGTGCCGCCGGAACTTCCTTTGCAAAGAGCCGCAGCTCCCTCCCGAGCAGAGCCCGGGAGGGGGAGGCGTTATTTCTGGAATCAGAATGTGTCATATCTCTCTACCGTCCGGTTTTTGCATCAAGGTTTGCTGCTTTGCGTCCCGGACGATTCCGATCAACCGAACATCTGGGACAGGGATTCTGCCGCTTCCATGGCGGTCTGCACCAGGGCGGTGAATTCCTCTTCGCTCATCTTGGTCACTTCGGTGAAGCTGGGCAGGGCGATGGCATCATCGGAGCGCAGGTTCAGGGTGATGGTGCCGCCGAATTCCTGGCCGTCCAGCTTATCCACGGTGAGGGAGAACAGGGTGTCGGAGAGGGTGTAGAAGCCGGAGATGGAGTGGGTCTCACCATCGGCGGTGATGCTGACCAGGAAAGCCTTTCCGGCTTTGTTCAGCTCAAAGCGCAGGCTGGCGTCTTCGGTATCGCCCTCGATGACTGCAAACTCGCAGACAAAGGCGCTGTCGCTGTTTTCCTGGATTTCAAACTGAAGGGCGGAGACAGTCTGGCTGCCCTCGGTCACTTCCAGGCGGAAGAAGTCCAGCCCCTCGCTCATCAGCAGGCTGATGACAACATTTTCGTCCGCATCCTGGAGCTCCAGAGAGAACTTGACGGGCATCTGAGTGGCACTGCTTATGCAAACGGAGGAGGTCACCAGGAACTGCTCAGCGGCCAGTTCCTCCTTCGCTTCGGGCAGCTGCTGGGGCAGCTCGGAAACAATAACCTGCACCAGCTCTGCGCCGGTGATGCCCAGATCCTGCTGGGAAGCGGCGGCAATTTCGTCGATGACCACAGCCAGAGCCTCCTGGGCCTGTGCATTATTCTGCAGGGGGGCGATCAGGGCAGCGGTGATGGCAACGGAGGTTTCGGCGTCGGCGGTGCAGCGGATCTGCTCCACCTGGATGGGCTTGCCGTTGACGACCACGGAGGCGTTGGAGGACTCAATGGTCATCATTCCAATAATCTCCTGGGGAATGTCGCTGTAGGCTTCCACCAGCACGTTGATGGCCTCCATCAGGGCGTCGGAGTCCACGGTGACATCCTGGTTATTCTGGAGGTTGTGGCTGAACTCGCCGTTCAGCAGGCCCATGATCTGATCGAAGACATCCTGCTCCAGAGCATAGGCGGAGCCGGAGGCGGGGTCAAAGATGGAGCCGGGCAGATTCTGGGCGATGGTGGCCAGGTCAATGCCGAAAGCGCCGCCCAGTAGCATGCTGTCAACGGCAAGAGCCTGGGGGCCCAGGTAACCGGCGGCGTCCAGCAGGGTTTGACCCTCAGAGGTCATGGCTGCCAGCACACCCAGCAGCACCTGGTTGGTGTCCAGGGCCAGCTTGCCGGAGATATCCACGCCGTTCGCAGAGAAAACCACCTCAGCGGAATAAGTACCGGCGTTGGCGGAGGCGGTCACTGCCGGGGCGGCAGCCAGGGAGAGGACCAGTGCAAGGGCAAGCACCCAGGAGAAAACCCGTGCGGCACCGCTGCGGGTATGGAAATTGGTGCGATTGTTCATGATTGCATCCTTTCTTTCCTTACATGTGGGATTTGCCTCCGGGGGAAAGCCGTGACCTGCCGGAGACCATGTAAGCCAACTCAATTGTAACAGACAATGTCCGGCAATTCAATAGGAAACTGCCGGACACATTGGGATATTTCTTTCTTTTTTCTTAATTTTTGTGTCAGCCGCCTTTTCACAGCAAACAGATAAATTGGTGTTTGTAAAGATATTTCGTAGGGAATGGATTTATCCGTTCCGCCCGGTAACGTTTTTATGGGGTGCACGTTGAATGGAAAAATGTTGAAAATTGGAACCCTTTACCATCCAATAAACCATGGGTGGTAACTGACGTTTCGGAACGGATAAATCCGTTCCCTACGAACACGTTGGAAGACATCCCATCCAACGAACCCTGCAAATTCCAATTTCCAAGCCGGTGGCTCATTCATCCGGCGGCTCCTGCCGGTCCTCCAGAGGGGCGAAGATTTTGTCCGCCACGGTCAGATCGTACAGGGCGATGAGCGAGAAGCCGCACACCGGCAGCAGAAAGCTGAAAAATACGAACACCTGGGGCAGCACCACCAGAAGCAGCAGCGGCAGCAGGTTCATGCCGGTGATCAGCAGCATCTTGGGCAGATGGGCCAGGCTCAGGAGCACCGCGTTGACAACCGTATCCCGCAGGCTGCCGGGATAGCGGACCAGCAGGGGGAAAATCAGTCCGGACACCAGGATCAGTCCCAGGCCGCAGAAGCAGATCACCCCAATCACCGCCATCCGCCCGGGAAAGTCCATATAGGCCACAAGCCGGTAGTCAAGCCCCAGCATGACCCCTAAAAACACCATCAAAAGCCAAAAGATCGTGGCCTGCCAGAAGTGCCGGGAGAAGAAACGGAAGAAAGCCTTGAAGCCGGTCTCCTCCTCTTTTTTCATGGCCGTCAGGCAGCTGAGCATGGCGCAGGTGGCGGCTCCGGCGGTGAACAGGGGCACGGAGCAGAGCAGCCAGAGCAGATTGATTTGGACCAGGCTGACGAATTTGCCGCACAGGACCATGAACCTGGAATCGGGAGTGAATTTCATGGGATACCGCCTTTGTATATTTAAGATACGAGATACAAGATACGAGATCTCCAAAGCCAGAAATATCTCGTATCTTCACATCTTGTCAAACCTTTACCGGTTCGCTTTTTCGTTCTTTTCAATGTGGGTTCTGGACAGCTGGCTGAGGGAGCGCTCGTAGTCCGCGTTGGCCAGCGTGGTGAAGAGAATGTCCACCACATTCAGCTGGGACATGCGGGAGGACATGGCGCCGCTGCGGAACAGGGATTCGTTGGCGGCGGTGTAGAGCCGGTAATCCGCCAGATCGGAAACCGGGGAGGAGACGCACCGGGTGATGGCAATGATGGGGGTGCCGTTCTTTTTCAGGTTCCGCATACATTCAATCACCTCCGTGGTCACCCCGGAGTAGGAGAAGACCAGTGCCGCGTCCTGGTCGGTGGCGTTGCAGGACTGGACCAGCTGGGAATGCCAGTCCTCGTTGATGACGCACAGCTTGTTCAGCCGGAGGAATTTCAGATAGGCGTCCTTGGCGGCGCAGAGAGAGGCCCCCAGGCCGAACAGGTAGATCACCCTGGCCCGGCGCAGCACCTCCGCCCCGGCCCGGAGAATGGAAACGTCCATCAGGTCCCGGGTTTCCTCCAGGGATAGTATATTGGCGTAGGTGATTTTGTCAATGATTTGTTCCAGAGAGTCGGAGCGCTGAATGTCCTTCTGCTCGTTTCGCCGGGTCTGCTCCCGGCGGGCAAGCTCATAGGTCACCGCCCGGCGGAATTCCTTGTAGCCGGAGAAGCCTGTGTGGCTGCACATTCTCACAATGGTGGAGGGGGAGGAAAAGGTCTTCTGGGCCAGCTCGTGAATGCTCAGGTCCACCACCAGCTGGGGATCAGAAAGAATCCGCTCCGCCACTCCACGCTCCGTGCTGGAAAACCGCTGGGAGCATTCCCGAAGCCGAAGCAGCGCGCTGCTCATGGTTCATCCCGCCTTTCCTTGTAAATGAAAGTTATTTAGACGATCGGCATTAGCAAATTGAAATTTGGCGAGATGTTTCGTAGGAAACGGATTTATCCGTTCCGCCCGGTAACGTTTTGATGGGGTGCACGTTGGATGGAAAAATGTTGAAAAAAGGACCCCGTTACCATCCAACGAACCATGGATGTTCACTGACGTTTCGGAACGGATAAATCCGTTCCCTACGCACACATAACAACATATCCCATTCAATGAACTCGCCTAATTTCCATTTCACAATCAGCTTATTAATGCCGATAACCTTATTTATTCCATTTTACCGTTTTCACAGAAGAAAGGCCATCCACGTTGTTGCTAAAAAATCAAATCGGAATTTGTTGAAATCGACCAGAATCCATGGAAAGAAACGGCGGTTGTTTCACCATATCAGACAAAAGCGACGGTTTCCAACCAGCGAAAGAAATTTTGTTTCATTCATTTGCATATTCCTTGACACAAAGTGCATTTTCTTCTATAATAAATACGGTGCCAAGGGGGTTTTCTGCTGGAAATCCCGGGCACAGACTAAACTATCAGGAGGAAATGAAATGAAGAAGTTACTCGCACTGATGCTTGCTTGCCTGATGATCGTGGGCTTGTTCGCCGGCTCCGCCATGGCTGAGTCCGAAAAGGAAGACACCATCGTGATCATGGCACCCCCCGTTACCGGCAATTACCTGGAAAATCTGAAGACCTGGGCTGCCGATTTCCATGAGCTGCACCCCAACCTGACCGTGGAGATCATCGAGACCTCCTGGGGCGATCACAACGATAAGCTCTCCACCATGGCGCAGGCCGGTGAGGCTCCCGACATCGCTGAGATCTCCTCCAACGCCCTGGGCACCTACGTGGAAATGGGCGTGGCCATTGACATCGCCAAGTATATGGACGCCGATCGCCTGGCTGACTACGACGCCAACGCGCTGAAGTACCTGTCCCTGGAGGGCACCACCTACGGCCTGCCCCTGTACCTGACCATCCAGTCCATCGGTGCCAACAAGACCATGATGACCGAGCTGGGCATTGATGTGGCCAAGATCCAGCAGGAAGGCTGGACCTATGAGGAGTTCCTGGAGACGATCAAGACCGGCACCAAGGACGGCTGCTATGGCTTCATCTTCGCCAACTCCGGCGTCACCGCTTCCGATATGCTGTACATCTTCGGCGCTGGCGTGGGCCTGAGCAACACCTTCACCGATGATCTGAAATACACCTTCACCTCCGAGAACATGCTGACCCTGCTCTCCGCCGTGGAAGAGATGACCCAGTCCGGCTATATGCCCAACTTCGGCGTGGAGGCCGGTCAGCGTATGGTCATGTGCCAGACCGGCAACGCCATGATCTTCGGCAAGGCAATGCCCCTGTTTGAGGCCAACTTCAAGAAGAACAACGCTGCCCTGGAGGCCAACGACGGCACCGCCGTTGAGAACTCCCTGCCCATGGACTACGCCTTCCTGCCCGTGCCCACCATGATGGGCTGCGCCGAGGCCTGCTACGGCACCGTGGACGGCCTGATCGCCATGCGGAACAAGGGCACCACCGACGAGCACCTGGAGAATGTCCTGCTGTTCATGGACTACATCTGCTCCGGCGATCGGATTGCCGCCTGCATGAATGACCTGTATCTGGATCCAGTCTGCCAGTCCGGCCGTGACGCTCTGGTGCTGCCCGAGGGCCGCGACGCCGACAACCTGGCCACCGCCGCCCGCTGCATCGCCATGGTGCAGGCTCCCCCCGAGGGTGTCACCGCGGAAATGACCGCTACCGCCAAGAAGCTGATGGACGAGCAGATCGTGCCCAAGTTCCAGCTGCTGCTGGCCGGTGAGACCACCGCTCAGGAGGTTTACGACCACATCTGCGAGGCTGCCTACGCTTCCTTCGGTGCTGAGAACTGCGTCTCCGGCAAGCTCGGCTAATGATTTTTTCACCCACCCCACCTCGGTGGGGTGGGTATTTTACCCTGGGAGGTAGACGATGAACAGCACAAAAGAAAGGCGGCAGCCGGTCCACCGCAAGCTCAGATTCACCAACGAAGATCTGTGGGGGTATATTTTCATTGCTGCCGCGATGATTATTTTCTGCGTTTTCACCCTGTATCCCGTGATCAGCGCGGTTTACACCAGCTTTTTCAACTACAAGCCCTTTGGCTCGGAGTATGTGGGGCTGAAAAACTATGTCGATACGCTGAAATATTCCAAATTCAACCTGTTCTACAAGGCGGCTTTCAACACCCTGGTCTACACCGCCGTTGTGGTTCCCCTGTCGCTGCTGCTGTCTTTCAGCATCGCGGTGATGATTCTTCCCTTTAAAAAGAAAACCCAGTCTGTTTTCAAGGCCATGTATTACCTGCCCGGCATTGCTTCCGGCGTGGCGCTGTCCGTGGTGTGGCTGTGGCTGTACGATTCCTCTCCCGAGGGCATCTTCAACCGGCTGCTGGGCGTGTTCGGCATTTCGCCCCAGAACTGGCTGTCCTCCACCAAAACCTCGATGCTATCTCTGATCATCATGGCCCTGCTTTCCAGCCATGGCGTTCGGATTATCACCTATATTGCCGCCTTGCTCGGCATCGACAACAGCTATTTTGAAGCTGCCGAGCTGGATGGTGCCACCTTCTTCCAAAAGGTGCGCTACATTGTCTGGCCCCTGGTGAAGCCCACCACCCTGTTCCTGCTGATCACCGGTGTCATCGGCTCTTTCCAGGTGTTCATGAACGCCTACATGATGACCGGCGGCGGCCCGGACAATTCCACCACCATGATCGGCCTGCTGATCTACAACAACGCCTTTGTTTACGGCAAGTACGGTCTTGCCTGCGCCCAGGCAATTCTCTTGGCCATTGCCATCGCCATCATGTCCCTGTTCCAGTTCCGGGTGATGGGCGTGGACGTGGAATATTAAGGAGGGGAACGCAATGGCAACCACCGGTTTGTATTCCCAGCATTTACATAATCCAAAGGTAAAGCACCTTCGCAACGCCGTTATCGCCATCGTACTCACCGTTCTGGCGGCGGCGACCCTGTTCCCCATCTGCTATATGATCCTCTCCGCCTTTGGCCCCAACGTATCCACCGCGGGCAACATGCGGACCCTCATCCCCTCCCGGTTCACTCTGGAATCCTTTGTGGCCTTCTTCAATTTCAGCGACTATTCCTTGCGCTGGATTTTCAACAGCTTTGTGGTGGCGGCGGGAGCGGTGATCGGCAACGTGATCTTCGCCTCCATGGCGGGCTATGCCTTTGCCAAGATCCGCTTCAAGGGCCACACGGTTCTCTTCGGCCTGATTCTGGTGGCCATGATGATTCCCTATCAGGTCACCCAGGTGCCCCTGTACATCCTCATGGTGCAGAAATTCTCCATGAGCAACACCTACGCCGCCATGATCCTGCCGGGACTTTGCACTGCCTACAATATCTTCCTGTGCAAGCAGTTCTTCTCCGGCCTGCCCACGCCGCTGATTGAGAGTGCCAAGATCGAAGGCTGCAACCAGTTCCAGATTTTCACCAAGATCATCCTGCCCCTGTCAAAGACAGTGCTGGCGGTGATGGCCATCAATACTTTCATGTCCAGCTGGAATGATTTCTTCTGGCCCTTCCTCATTACCAAGGACCCGGCCATGTACACCATCCAGGTTGGCCTGAAGCAGTTTAAGTTTGCCAACGAAACCCTGTTTGCGCCCATGATGGCAGGCGCTACCATTTCCGCCCTGCCCATGTTCGTCATGTTCTTCGCGCTGCAGAAGTACTTTATGGAAGGCGTCACCATCGGCGCCGTCAAGGGCTGATATCTTAGGAACCTCTGAATCAATCGCCTGCGGCTGAGACAAAATCTTCTGCCGCCAGCTCTTGCCGATTTCATCAGAGCTTCCCGAAACCACCCAGCCCCCACTCTTCCGGTGGGGGCTGGCGCTATGATGAGGTTACAAAATGATTCGATGCTATTGTCCGTCCGACGAGGAAGGACTGTTTACCCTGTGGAATACCGCAGGTACCAAATTGGGCTTCGCGCCCCTGAGCCTGGAAAAATTCCGGCAGCTGCTGACCCGGCACCCTCATTTCTCCCCGGACTATACCTTTGTCCTGGAGGAGGGCGGGGCAGTCCTGGGCTTCGTCAACGGCTGCACCGGGGACGATATCCCCAAGGGGGATGTGCGGGGCTACCTGAGCTGCCTGATTCTGGCAGAGGAGGCGGATACCGATGAAAACACCGCCCTGCTGCTGTCCAGGCTGGAGGATGCCTTCCGGAAAGCGGGCAGAGCCTACAGCGCCGTCACCTTTTTCAATCCCATCCGTCTGCCCTGGGTGATTCCGGGCACCCCCGGTCATCAGCACAACAATGCCCCGGGCATCGCCCTGGACATTCCCCTCCACGGCAGAATGTGCTCCCAGGGCTACCGGGAGGCCACCCGGGAGTGCGCCATGTACCTGGACCTGTCGGAGTATGAAAGGCCGGACTGGCTGGAGGAAAAGGCGGAGAACATGGCCCGGGAGGGCTACCATGTGGAGCGCTATGACCCGGCCCTGCACACCGGCCTGGAGGAAATGGTGGAGGCCCTGGGCAACGCCATGTGGTCGGCGGAGATTCCGGCGGCGGGAAAAGCGGGCATGGACCTGCTGGTGGGCTTGAAAGGCAACACCTGCGCCGGGTTTACTGGGCCGGTGTATCCCGAGGAAACCGGCCGGGGCTACTTCGCCGGACTGGCCGTGGCGCCCCAATACGAGGGTCATGGCCTGGGCACCCTGCTGTTCTACCGGCTTCTGGACCGGGAGAAGCAGGTGGGAGCCCAGTATATGTCGCTGTTTACCGGGGAGGACAACCATGCCCGGTTCATCTATCTGGGCGCGGGCTTCCGGATCGTCCGGCGGTTCGGCGTCATGCTGAAGGAGCTGTGAGAAAAATGAAAACCCATACCGTTCTTGCCATCGGTGCCCATGTGGGGGACGCGGAGCTCACCGCCGGGGCGCTGCTGGCCACCTGCGCCGTCCACGGGGGGAAGGCCGTCACCCTGGCGCTCACCGCCGGTGAAAAAGGAGCCCCCGCCGGAGCGGACATCGGCGAATACCGCCGGGGAAAAATTGCCGAGGCGGAGGCCTTTGCCCGGGAGCTGGGAGGAGAGGCGATTGTGCTCCCCTATGAGGATGGGCTGCTGCCGGACAACGACGAGGTTCGCTTTGCCGTCTGCGACGTCATCCGCAGGGTCAAGCCGGACATCATCGTCACCCATCATGAAAACAGCATGCACAAGGACCACGCCGTCTGCCACAGAATCGTGGTGGATGCCTGGTTCTATGCCGCCATCGAGGGCTTCCAAAGGGAGCTTCCCAAGCACTTTGCCCGGCACCTGTATTTCGCCGAGAACTGGGAGGATGCCCCGGGCTTCCAGCCTTATGTGTACCTGGATGTGAGCGACGGCTATCCCCTGTGGGAAAAGGCCATCGACCATCACTGGTTCGCGGTGCATTCTGCCAGCTTCCCCTACAAAGAATACTATTCCCATTTGAAGCGCCTGCGGGGCATTCAGGGACGAAAGGGCTACTGCGAGTGCTTCATGATACCCAAGGAGCAGTATAAGCTGGTTCAGACCATGGAGGAGATTTGATATGGTGGAGCTACAGAAAATTGCCACGGAGCAGCGAAACCCCAATACCATGAACATCGACACTCTGTCCACCCTGGATATGGTGAAGCTCATCAATCAGGAGGACCACCGGGTAGCGGAGGCCGTTGGCTTGGTAACGGACAAAATTGCTCAGGCGGTGGATGTGATTGCCCAGCACCTGAGCAGCGGCGGACGGCTGATCTACTGCGGCGCGGGAACCTCCGGGCGGCTGGGAATCCTGGACGCCGTGGAGTGCCCGCCCACCTATTCCACCGAGCCGGAGATGGTTCAGGCCCTCATGGCCGGCGGCTACGGCGCCATTTTCAAGGCCGTGGAGGGGGCGGAGGACAGCCGGGAGCTGGGCGTAGAGGATATGAAGCAGATTCATTTCTGCCAGAAGGACGTCCTCGTGGGCATTGCCGCCAGCGGACGCACCCCCTATGTGCTGGGCTGCATGGCCTATGCTAAAGAGCTGGGGGCCCCCACCATTTCCGTCACCTGCTGCCCTGGCAGTGAGCTGGACCAATTTGCGGACATTGGCATTGCCCCCTGTCCCGGGCCGGAGGTGGTCACCGGCTCCACCCGGATGAAGTCCGGCACGGCGCAGAAGATGGTGCTGAATATGCTCTCCACCGGGGCCATGATCAAGCTGGGGAAGGTATACGGCAATCTCATGGTGGATGTGAAGCCCTCCAATGAAAAGCTGGTGCGCCGCTGCGTGACCATTGTGTGCAGCGCGGCGGAATGCTCCGAGGCGGAAGCCACGGAAGCCTTGGAAAAATGCGGCTACCGGCCCAAGGTGGCCATTGTGATGATTCTGCGGGGCGTGGACGCGGAGGTCGCCCGCAAGCTGCTGGACAATGCCCAGGGGCGGATTGCCCGGGTGCTGGAGGGTTAAAAATTGGCACTTTTAAAGGTGGAGTATTCCTCCAAGTCGCTGGAAATGGCCACCAGCTTCCAGGTGGTGCTGCCTGACGAGGGAGACCTGGGTCAGGCAAAGGTGGTGTATTTGCTCCATGGCCTATCGGACAACTGCACCGGCTGGACCCGGTATACCTCCTGCGAGCGGTACGCCCGGGAGCGAGGGCTGGCCCTGGTCATTCCCGAGGTGCAGCGCAGCTTTTACATTGACGGGGTCCACGGCCTGCCCTATTTTACTTATGTATCCCAAGAGCTTCCCCAGGCGGTGCACCGGATGTTCGGCCTGAGCCTGGAACGGGAACAAAACTATGTGATGGGCCTGTCCATGGGGGGCTACGGTGCGCTGAAATGTGCCCTGACCCATCCGGAGCGGTATGCCGGCTGCGGCAGCTTTTCCGGCGTGACGGACCTGGACGGCCTGGGCCGCATTCCCGCGCCGCCGCTGCATCAGCGGGAATTTGATGCCCTGCTGGGAACGGGAAAGCCGGCGGGAGCGGAAAATAACCTGTTCTCCCTGGCGGCCTCCGGGAAAAAGCTGCCGCCCATCTATCTGTCCTGCGGCGAGGAGGACCGGCTGTATCCCATGAATGTTTCCTTTGCCGCCCTGCTGGAGCGGCAGAAGGCGCAGTACCGGTTTGACCACCGCAGGGGGGACCACACCTGGGATTTCTGGGACCGGTCACTGCAGGACTGCATGGAATTTTTCTTTGGAAAGAAATAACAGGAATTCAAGATATCGGTTTTAATCAGCAAATTGGAATTTGCAGGGATATTTCGTAGGGAATGCATTTATGCATTCCGCCCGGTTCATGAACCACCAGGGTTCGACGAATCGTAGAATGATGATTTTTGCGTAGGGAACGCATTCATGCGTTCCGCCTTGGTGTCGTTTTTATCGGGGTAAGTTGAATGGAAAATGATGGAAAAAATAGGAATCCGTTACCATCCAACGAACCATGGAGGTTAACCGACGTGTGCGTAGGGAACGCATGAATGCGTTCCCTACGCACACGTCGGAACATGTCCCGTTGGACGAACCCACCAAACACCAATTAATCGTTCTGCTGAGTGAAACCGATAAGCACATAACAAAATCCCCCTGCCTTGTGGCAGGGGGTGGCTTTAAAGATTGATGCGTCCCATGACCACGGCATGACGGGCGCCGGTGGCGGAGGGGGCGTTGTTGCAGGAGCCGAAAAGGGCCTCGTTGGCCAGAATGGCAAAGGCGACGGCCTCCTTGGCGTCGCTGTCATAGCCCAGGTCCTCCTGAATCTGCACCCGGCATTCCGGCAGGGCTTCCCGGAGGAAACGCAGCAGCGTCGGGTTCCGGCTTCCACCGCCGGCCACCACCAGCCGGGCAGGCATCCGGGGGGCGAACCGGCGCAGGCTCAGGGCGATGGACTCCGCGGTGAACCGGGTGGCGGTGGTAAGTACATCCGTCAGGGACCCGTGGCCAAAGGACAGCAGCTTTTCCACATAGTCCTTGCCGTAGTATTCCCGGCCTGTGGTCTTGGGGGGCTTTTTGGCAAGATAGGGGTCCTGGAGCATTTTTTCCAGCAGCTCCGGAATGACCGTTCCCGATGCGGCCAGCCTTCCGCCGTCGTCGTAGCCCATTTTCCCGTGGGTGATTTTGGCGGCCAGGGCGTCCATCACCATGTTGCCCGGGCCGGTGTCGAAGGCGGTCACCTCTTCCAGGCTGCATCCGGCGGGGAGCAGGGTGATGTTCCCGATGCCGCCGATGTTCTGCAGGGCCACATCCTCGGTTTCGCTGCGGTAGAGCAGAAATTCTGTGTAGGGCACCAGGGGTGCACCCAGGCCCCCTGCCGCCATGTCCCGGATGCGGAAATCGCTGACCACCGGGCAGTGGAATTCCTCGGCAAGATAGGAGGGGTCGCCGATTTGCAGCGTGCCCCGAAGCGCCTGCCCCAGATAGTCGATTTCCTCGGGAATGTGGTAAACCGTCTGGCCGTGGCAGCCGATCAAATCGACGGTGTCCGTTCCGGCCTGCTCCAAAAGCCGCCGGACCGCCTGGGCATAGAGCTTTCCCAGGTGGGTGGCCAGCAGGCACAGCTCCCGGCTGCCGCCGGTGTCGCCGCCGCAGACCGCCAGAATCCGCTGGCGGGTGGCAGAGTCAAAGGGCTGAAAATAAAAGGAAAGCTGCTCCACCCGGGTGTCCAGGCCGAAGCCGGTGATGCGGGTGAGAACCGCGTCCACCCCGTCGGCGGAGGTGCCGCTCATCAGTCCCACTACCAGCCGATTGGGCTTTTCCCAAAGGGAAACAAAGGGATGCTTCATAAAAGTCCTCCTTTTTGTAAGGGGAAATGTTCTGCAATAGGTTATTGGCATGAATCACAGATGATTGTGAAATTGGAATTTGGCGGGCGGAAGCGATGCATCCCTTGGCTCCCCCCACGGGGGAGCTGGCTGCCCTGTAAGGGGCAGACTGAGAGGGCAATACAGCGTTCGTTTCAGGATGCGGTCATCTTCTCTGCGGTACCCTCTCAGTCAGCCTGACGGCTGACAGCTCTCCCAAAGGGAGAGCCAAGGGCGCCGGCGCGACAGCGCGATAAATTCCAATTTGTCAATATGCTTACTGAAACCGATAACCAAATCTGCAATTAGTTTATCCGGTGTACTGCCGGTTGTCAAGGAGGCAATGAAAAATGGTTTTGTTTGGAGTTGACCGGGTGGCGGAGTACCGGCAGCTGTTTGTGGGCCGTACGGCGCTGCTCACCGGACCCTCTGGGCGCACCAGCGGAAACCGGCCCACCGTGGAGGTGCTGCGGGACTGCTGTAATCTGCGGCTTTTGCTGGCGCCGGAGCACGGCGTCCGGGGGGACAAGGCTGCGGGTGCGTTATTTTCCGATGAGGTGGATGAAGAGACGGGCCTGCCGGTGCGGAGCCTCTACACCAAGACCTCCAAGCGGCTGAGTCCGGAAACCCTGGAATTGTTTGATACCCTGGTCTATGACATGGCGGACGTGGGCTGCCGGTACTATACCTTCCTGTCCTCCCTGCGCTACTGCATCGAGGACTGTGCCGCCGCCGGAAAGCGTCTGGTGGTGCTGGACCGGCCCAACCCCCTGGGGGACCGGGTGGAGGGAGGCCTGCTGCGGCCGGAGACCGGCAGCTTTGTGGGTGGCTACTCCATCCCCGTCTGCTATGGCCTGACCTGCGGGGAACTGGCGGACATGATGAATCAGGAGCTGGGCTGCGGGTGCGACCTGAAAATGGTGCCCTGCGGCGGCCTGACCAGGGAGATGACCTTTCGGGACTGGGGCCACTATTGGGTGATGCCCAGCCTGGGCATTCCCCGGTTTGAAACTGCCCTGCTCTATCCCGGCACCTGCCTGATTGAGGGCACCAACCTGTCCGAGGGCCGGGGCACTGCCGACCCCTTTGCCATCCTGGGGGCGCCCTTTATCCGGGCGGAGCAGTTCAGCCGGGAATTTAACGACCTGGGCTGCCCCGGGGTGGAGGCCACGCCGGTGTACTTTACCCCCACCACCTCCAAGCATCAGGGCAGCCTCTGCGGCGGCATCCATCTGCACATCACCCACGAAAAGCAGCTTCAGCCGGTGGAGCTGGGGGTAAAGCTGCTGGATTTGCTGCGGCAGATGTATCCCGGGGAGTTCCAATTCCTGCCGCCGGTGCGACAGGATGGCAAGCCCTTTGTCTCCCTGCTGGCAGGCCATCGGGACTTTGAGGACCCCAACTGGCAGGCCCAGGCGATCCTGGAACGCTACCGGCAGGAGAGCCGGGCATTCCGGCAGAGGAAAAAAGCCTACGAATATTATCCCAAGGAGTGAGAAACGTGGAAATGACCATGAGAGAAATGCTGGGCCAGAAGCTGGTGTTCGGCTTCCACGGCACTAGCCTGACACCGGAAATGAAAGCTTTGATCCGGGAATATAAAATCGGAAATGTGATCCTGTTTCTGCGGAATGTGGAAAGTGGGGCCCAGCTGCGGTCCCTCTGCGAAGAAATCCAGACGCTGATTCAGGGGGAAACCGGCTACCCGGCCTTTATCATCATCGACCAGGAGGGCGGCATGGTCTCCCGGCTTCCAAAGGACGCGGTGAATGTGCCTGGGGCCATGGCCCTGGCGGCCACTAGGGATCCGGAGAATGCCCGGCTGGCCTCCCAAATCACCATCCGGCAGCTGAAAGGCCTGGGAGCGAATTTCAACATGGCCCCGGTGCTGGATGTGAACAGCAACCCCGCCAATCCGGTGATCGGCGTCCGCAGCTTCGGCGATGAAGCGGAAATGGTGGCGGACTTCGGCTGCGCCGCCCTGGAGCCCTATGCAGGCAGCGGCGTTTTGTGCTGCATCAAGCATTTCCCCGGCCATGGGGATACGGCGGTGGACAGCCATCTGGGCCTGCCCCGGGTGGACAAAACCTGGGAGGAGCTGGAGCAGCTGGAGCTGATTCCGTTCCGCCGGGCCATCCAGGCAGGGGCACCGGCGGTGATGATGAGCCATGTGCTCTTCCCCAAAATTGAGAAAGAGCAGCTGCCCTGCACCATGTCCCGGCGGATGATTACGGGCATGCTCCGGGAAAAGCTGGGCTTTGAGGGCCTGATTTTGACGGACTGCATGGAAATGGGTGCCATTCAGGACCATTTCGGGACTCCGGCGGGAGTGGTTGCCTCCATCAAGGCTGGTGTTGACCTGGCGGAGATTTCCAGCTCCTTTGAATTGGAGCAGGCCTCCGCCCAGGCGGTGAACCAGGCGGCGGAGCGGGGAGAATTGGACCGGAAAGAGCTGGAAGATTCCGTGGAGCGGATTCTCCGGTTCAAGCGGATGCTCTTCAGCCAAACGGAGCCCGAGCTCTGCAACAGCCATGAGGACCGGGCCGCGTCGGAGCATCTCAGCCGTCAGGCCATTAGTCAGATCGGCGGAACCCCCTTTGCCGCGGACGGGACCACCTTCTTCTGCGGCTGCGCGGACTATCGGGCCTCCGGCGCCGGCAACGAGGACGGAAACGCCGCCGCATTCCCGGAGTTTATGGCGAGAATATTCGGCGGAAAGAGCCTGGTTACCTCCAAGGACCCGGATGGGGCGGAGATTCGCCGGGCGGTGGCCCAGGCGGAGGGCTGCGGGAAGATCATTCTGGGCACCTGCAACGGCCATCTGTTCCGGGGACAGCTGGAATTGGCCCGGGCTCTGGCGGAAACGGGAAAACCCATGGCGGTGGCCGCCCTGCGGAATCCCTACGATCTTGCGGAGCTGCCGGAGGGGCTGTGGAAGCTGGCATGCTATGACTATTCCCAGCCCGCGCTGCTGGCCCTGGCAGAGGTTTTCCGGGGCGGCCCGGCGGAGGGCAGCTGCCCGGTGGAGCTGTGAGGTGGGCGTATGTTTGTTGCTGGAATCGACGGCGGCGGCACCCACACCCGGCTGGAGCTGCGGGATGGAGAAAACAACCTTTTGCGCCGGGAGGAATTCGGCCCCTTTAACCTGAATGCCATTGGCGAGGCGGCTTTCCGGAATCTTTTGGCCCAGGTGTTTGCCGCCTGCGGCGATATGACGGAATGCGCCGGGCTCTGCGTGGGCGGCGCGGGCATCTCCAATCCGGCCCTGGGAGAGATACTGGCCCAGGAGTTGGAAAAGGCTTGCTTCCGGGGCAGCTGGAAGCTCTGCGGCGATCAGGAAATCGCCCTGCGGGGCGCCATGGAGGGCCCGGGCATCGCGGTGATTGCCGGTACCGGCTCCATCTGCTTTGGAAAGAACCCATTGGGCCAAACCGCCCGCAGCGGCGGCTATGGCCACTTGATCGACGACGGCGGCAGCGGCTATGCCCTGGGCCGGGATGTGCTCTCGGCAGCGGTGCGGCAATGTGACGGCCGGGACCCGGGCCGGGGGATTCTGAATGAGGTGTACCGCCGCCTGGGGAAAGAGGCACCGGAGGCCATCGTGTCCTTTGTCTATTCCCCCAAAACCGACAAAGCCGCCCTGGCCCGGTTTTCTTCCATCGCCCTGACCCTGGCGGAGCAGGGGGACGGCAGCGCCCTGGAAATCCTGGAAACCGGTGCCGGAGAACTGTATGAGCTGGTCGCGGCGGTGCAGCGGCGGCTGAATCTGGAAGGCTGCACCATTGCCCTGCTGGGCGGGCTGCTCACCGGGGACAATGTGTACCGCCGCCGGGTGGCGCAGAAGCTGTCCGGCCTGGGGACGGTCGTGTCTCCCGCCCACGATGCCCTTTGGGGGGCGGCACAGATGGCCTGGGAACTGAGTCAGGAGAAGAAAACAAAGAAATAAGGAGGAAAAACACATGTCCTGTCAGCTTCATCATGTGGCGGTGAACACCCGCAATTTCGAGGAAACCGTCCGCTTTTTCAAGGAGCTCTTCGCCATGGAGGTCACCCAGGAGAAAGGCCAGGCCCCCAACCGGAAGCTCTGGTTCCGGGAGGGAATTCAGGTCAACGAGAATCTGGGAGAGCGCTCCGACGGAGACCGGTATGACCACATCGGCATCCAGGTGGACAACTGGGAGCAGCTTCGCCGGAGGGCGGAGGAAATGGGCTGCACCCCGGTTCCAGGGAAGCCCCACTGGTTCGTCACCCCGGACAAAATCGTTATCGAGCTGATGAGATAATCCTTTATACAAAATAATCGGGAAGCCCTGGTGGACTTCCCGATTTTGCTATGCTTTTCTTTTCTTGGTTTTTCTGCGCCGGTTGCCGTTGTAGTCGTAGGTGTACATGGCCAGGGAGTTGATGGAGAGGATGGCCGCCAGGCCCAAAGCCCCCTCCCACAGCAGGCATTTTACCGCCAGCCACACCATGTCCATGGCCTCCCGGCCGGAAAAGGTGAGCAGAATCATCAGCATCAGAATGGTGAGAATCAGCCCCAATCCGCCGAAAACCAGCCCCGCCACCCTTTGGGTGTGCCGCCAGGCGGACACGCTGCCCATGCCGAAGGCGGTGCGGTAGCCAAAGTAGTAGTTGGCTTCTTTCGGGGCAAAGAGCAGGTAGGCCAGCCCCATCAGGAGCATGATCACCGGAGCCGCCAGAATGGCCAGGCTGCAAACCAGCTGCACCTTGCCCACAATGGTATCTACCTCGGGCAGCAGGGCGGCAGGGTCGAACCCGTCCATCAGCTCTTTGATGGATTTGAAATCGAAGGCAGCCTCAGTGGCTGCGGTGGAAGCCAGAAACATCATTTTTCCTCCAGGTACTTGCTGATTTCCCGCATAAAGCTGCTGGCATCCTGGAACCGGTGGTAGATGGAGGCGAAGCGGATGTAGGCCACCTCGTCCACGGGCTTGAGCCGTTCCATCACCATTTCCCCCAGCTGTTCGGTGGTGATTTCCCGTTCCAGATTATTTTGGATGGTCTGCTCGATTTCGGTGGCGATGCGCTCCAAATCGTTTACATCCACCCGCCGCTTGTCAAAAGCGCGAATCATGCTGTTGATAATTTTGTTCCGGTCGAAGCTCTGCCGGGAGCCGTTGCGCTTGACCACAATGATGGGCAGGGTCTCCACAATTTCATAGGTGGTGAACCGGCGCAGACAGCCCATGCATTCTCTGCGCCGACGGATGCTGAGGCCGTCTTCGGAGTGGCGGGAATCGACAACTTTGCTTTCCTGCTCAGAGCAAAATGGGCATCTCATAGTGGGTCACACTCTTTTCATCGAATTACCCTGCATTATACCAGATGTTGCCGAAACTGTCCAGCTTTTTTTCTTTCCCATGGGGGCTGCGGCGTTTTTCCCTTGCATTTCTGCCTGATTTGCAGTAAAATGAGAAAAATGCGCCTGGAGGATGCGGAGGATTGGGCGCAGGAAAGGAAAATCTATGAAAAAATCGTCACTGATGGCCGTTTGGGGCATTTTCTATATTATCTGTGCCGGGTTGGGTTTTATACCGGAACCGGAGGGCGCCGTGCGAATTTTTCTCACGGTGATCTCCGTTCTGTTTTTTGTTCCTCCGGCAATTTTGCTGTATGATGCGCTTTCCGCCGGGGACCGGAAAACCGTTTTGCTCATTCGCCGGCTGTCCGCCCTGTCATTGTCGCTGACGCTGGTGCTGCTGATTGCCAATTTCCTGGCCGCCCTGGGAAGCCCCGGACTGGGCAGTTTTCTCCATGTGCTGCTGGTCATCGGCTCTGCCCCCATGGTTTGCAGCAACTATTGGGTGCTGTCCCTGTTTTTGTGGGCGGTGCTGCTGGTGGCTTCCCTACAGAAAAGAAAGGAAAAGTAATTCATGGGCTTTTTCGGATATATGCTCTTCGCCGGGCTGATTGCTGCGGCGGATCAGTTTACAAAATATCTTGTGGTGCAAAATATGGGGCTCTATGAAGAAGTGCCCCTGCTGCCCGGGGTGCTGGGGCTGACCCATGTGCGGAACCAGGGAGCGGCCTTTTCCTCCTTTCAGGGGATGCAGTGGCTGTTTGCCCTGATTTTTGCCGCCTTCACCCTGGCGCTGCTGTATGAGTATTTCAAAAAACCCCTGCCCCTTGCCAAGGTGGAGCGCTGGTGCCTGGCGGCCATCTACGGCGGCGGCCTGGGAAACATGATCGACCGGGTGCGGCTGGGCTACGTGGTGGACATGCTGGAAACACTGTTTATGGATTTTCCGGTGTTCAACCTGGCGGACTGCTTCATCAGCTGCGGCTGTGTGCTTTTGATGGTGCGGCTGGCCTTTTTTAACAAGGCAATCTGGAAGGATGGAAAAAAATGAGGCTGATTGCAGATTTGGCCGGGGAACGGCTGGATGCCTTTTTGGCCCGGAGCGAGCTGGGGCTCAGCCGCAGTGCCGTCCAGAAGCTGATGGAGGAGGGCTGTGTTCGCCTGGGGGGAAGGCCGGGAAAGAAAAATGACCGGCTGAATGTGGGGGACTTGGTGGAGGTCACCATTCCGGAGCCCAAGGCGGTGGATGTGGCCCCCAGGGAAATGCCATTGGATATTGTGTATGAGGATGCGGACGTGGTGGTGATCAACAAGCCCAAGGGGCTGGTGGTGCACCCGGCAGCGGGGCATCAGGATGACACCCTGGTCAACGGCCTGCTCTATGCCATGGGGGATTCCCTCTCCGGCATCAACGGGGAGCTGCGGCCGGGGATCGTCCACCGCATCGACAAGGATACCTCCGGACTGCTGGCGGTGGCGAAAAACGATCTGGCCCACGCGGTGCTGGCCTCTCAGCTGAAGGATCACACCATGGCCCGGACCTATGAGGCCATCGTCTGCGGAAATCTGAAGGAGGACCGAGGCACTGTGGATGCCCCCATCGGGCGGCACCCCACGGACCGGAAGAGGATGTGCGTCACGGAGCGCAATTCCAAGCCCGCCGTCACCCATTGGGAGGTGGTGAAGCGCTACCGGGGCTATACCCACATCCGCTGCCGTCTGGAAACCGGGCGGACCCATCAGATTCGGGTACATATGGCCTACATTGGACATCCCATTTTGGGGGATACGGTCTACGGCCATAAAAAGCCGGAGCTGGGGCAGGACAGCCAGTGCCTCCATGCCGGGGCCCTCTGCTTCCGCCACCCCAGGGACGGCCGCCCCGTCATGGTCTTCGCCCCCCTGCCGGCGTATTTCCAGCAGGTGCTGGAAAAGCTGGAAAAAATGCAGTGAATCCCACAACCTCCCCACAGGCGGTCTCCCAAAGGCTGGTTATTATGAATAAACCACCAAATTCAAAAATAGGAACAGTTTCCAGGGCGGCTTCGCCGACGGAATGAGCAAGCCCATTCCCTACGGTGTTATCCAACATTTTTCCATTCAACATACCCCGATAAAAACGTAACCGAGGCGGAATGCATAAATGCATTCCCTACGAAACATCCCAGCAAACACCAATTTGCCATACGGCTGTGTCAACCCGATGACTTGAATAACAGTTTCACATGGGCTTCCGATCTCTCTCCTCCCGCTTCGGAGGGGAGAGAATTTTTGTAATGTCCCACTATTTCTCTTGCGTATTGAAATAAACTGCTGTATAATTTTGCTATAAATCAAAAATAGCGGAGCCTTGGGAGATGACGGGATGAAAGCCATACAGCGTTTGGAAAAAATGTGGGAGCAGAACCGAAGATACACCACCCGGTATATGCTGGTGGTGGGGGGAAGCATGTTCATCCATGCAGTGCTTGCGGTGATTTTTGCCATGGCTGGGCGGCTTGGCTTCGTGGCGCTCAACGGTCTGGCCATTGGGTTTTATTGTTTTTGGGTCTGGCTCTTTACCCGGCGGGCGGTGGATGAATGGATGCTGCTGGCCCTGTATCTGGATGTGGTGCTTCACGCCTGCATCTACAATGTGTTTTTGGGCCAGGGGACGGCTTTCTACCTGTACCCCTTTATCATCATTCCCGTGACCTTTTTCCTCTCCACCCGGGATATTAAAAAGAGCTATACCCTGGCGGTTTCCGTAGCGCTTTCCGTCCTGTCCGTGCTTTTGATGCTGATCACCCTCAGCATCCAGCCCATTGATCCGTTTCAGGATTCCGGACTGACCCAGCAGTTTTTCCATGTGAACGTGCTGCTGTGCGCCCTGCTGCTGTGCGTGTACACCTCGGAATTTATGACGGAGACCCTGAGCACCCAGCAGTCCCTGTCCTTTCATGCGGAGAACGATGCCCTCACCGGCCTTCGCAACCGTTACGGCTTCACCAAAGAGGTGGAGAAGCTCCATGGCACCCAATACTGCGTGGCGATGTGCGACATTGATGATTTCAAGCGGATCAACGATGCCTACGGTCACAGCGTGGGCGATGCGGTGCTGTCCAAGGTGGGGCGGGCGCTGCTCACCAGTACCCGTCGGGAGGATGCGGTGTGCCGCTGGGGCGGCGAAGAATTTCTGATGGTGCTGCGCTGCGATTTGGAGGCCGCCCAGGCCACGGTGGAGCGCATCCGCAGAAAGCTGGCGGTCACCACGGTGGAGGCCAACGGCGCCTCCGTCAGCGCGACCATGACCTTTGGCCTGGCGGACTGCCTGGAGGCGGAAAGCTTCGACGATTTGGTCCGCATTGCCGATGGCAATCTGCTTCGGGGCAAGCGCTCCGGGAAAAACTGCCTGGTGCTCAGTGCCGACGGCGGAAAGGAGTCCGCCGATTCCCAGACCCCGGAAACGGCACTGGACATCGCCTTCCTGAACAATCCTATCTTTTCCGCCTTTTCTGCCACCTCGGATACCACATATATTTATATGTGCAATCTGGAAAACAATGTATCCCGCTGGTCCCGGACGGCGGTGGAGTATTTCGGCCTGCCGGGAGAGTATATGTTTGATGCCGGCAATATCTGGATGGGCTTCATCCATCCCGACGACCGGGCCGCCTATGCCAAGGACCTGGATGCGGTGCTCACCGGGAAAAAGCATTTCCACGACATCACCTACCGGGCCCGGAACCGGGACGGCGAATATGTGAATCTGTCCTGCAAGGGCGTGGTGACGGAGGGGGACGCCACCCATCCGGCGGTGTTCGCAGGCACCATTACCAATCTGGGCCTGTCGGAGACAACGGGCGGGAAGCAGAGGTGACGCCATGCAGCCGAATATCTGGTTTAATGTATGCGCCCTGTGCATCCTCAGTGCACTGATCGGGCTGTATTATGTGAAGTTCAAGGCGCCGTTCAAGAAATACTACATTTTCCTGGCGATGTCCTGGATGGCGCTGGTTTCCACGGTGGCAAGCCTGTGCAACAATGTGCTGCCGGGGCATGTCCCGGTGTGGGTGCTGCAGATAAGCAACTGCACCTACTTCGTGGCCCAAGGGATGCTGCTCCCGTCGCTGCTGCTGTATGTCCATTCCCTGACGGATCACAGCCTGTCGGACTGGAAGCGGCTGGTGCCCTGGATGGTTCCGGCGGCCTTCAGCATGCTGCTGATTCTCACCAGCTGGTATTCCGACTCCCTGTTCTGGCTGGATGATGGGGGCGTTTACCACCGGGGCAGCATGATCTGGCTGCTGTATCTGGTCACCGCTTTCGATTATCTGGGGATTCTGGTTCGCCTGGTTCGGTCCTGGCGGGTCATTGCCCCGGGGGAGCGGGAGAGCATCGGAATCTTTCTGGCCATTTCCCTTACGGCAGTGTTCCTGCAGCTGGTTTTCCCCTGGCTGCTGGTGGAGAATTTCGCCTCCGCCCTTTGCGTGATGATGTTCCAGCTGACGGTGCAGAATCCGGAGCTGATTCTGGATGGAAGCAGCGGCATGCTGAATAAGCAGGGCTTTTCCAATCTCCTTGCCCCCATGTTCGATCAGTGCCGCAGCTTCCAGGTGGGCTTTTTGATGGTGGACAACTATCACGAGCTGGAAAAGGTGTATGGCTATACCCGGCTGGAATCCCGCATCGGGGTGCTGGTGAGCTTTCTCAAGCAGCATCCCGGGGTGGTGTATGCCCGATTGGACAGCGACCTGTTCTGCTTCCTGCCGGAAAATCAGCAGAGCGACCAAAGCTGGACGAATCTGCTGCAGGACCTGGATGAGGATGCCCTGATGACCCACCTGCGCCGCCGGCGGATCGGGATGCGGGTCCAGATGAAGATGGGCGTGATCAACTGCCCCAAGGAGGCGGAGAGCTTCGGGGCTCTGCTGGGGCTTTTTGACATGGCCGCCCGGCTGCCCATGGCCAACGGGCAGGATGCCTTCCGGCTGAGCCCCGTGGATGTGCAGAACCTGCGGCGCAGAAAGCTCATTGAGGAGCAGGTCCGCAGCGCCGTGAAGGACAACAGCCTGAGCATGGTCTATCAGCCCATCTACGACATCCGGGCCAAGCGCTTTTGCAGCGCGGAGGCGCTGATGCGGATGTACACGGAAAAAACCGGCAGCGTCAGCCCGGCGGAGTTCATCCGCATTGCCGAGGACAACGGCGCCATTTTGAAGCTGACCCGGTTCGCCGTGGAAACGGTGTGCCGGTTCCTCCGCACCGCCGAATTGGAGAAGCTGGGGCTGAACTGGATGAATATCAACCTCTCGGCGGTGGACTGCGCCCAGGAGAATCTCTCCAGCCGGATGCTGGAGATCATCCACAACTACCAGGTGGAGCCGGGGATGATCAGCGCGGAAATCACGGAAACGGCCTTCACCAATATGCCCGACAGTGTGCTGGCCAATCTGACCGAGCTGTCCCGGGCGGGAGTCACCATCATGCTGGACGACTACGGCACCGGCTACTCCAATCTGAACCGGCTGTGCAGCATGCCCCTGGACGTGGTGAAGCTGGATAAATCCCTGGTGGACCATGTGTGCACCTCGGAATCCGCCCGGATCGTCATGGAGAACACCGTTTCCATGATGAAGCGGCTGAACAAAAAGGTGCTGGTGGAGGGCGTGGAGACCAAGGAGCAGTCGGACTACCTCATCAGCCTGGGGGTGGACTATTTCCAGGGCTACTACTATGCCCGCCCCGTGGATGCGGTCCATTTGGAGGAGCTGTTCCAAAGCCAGCTGGAGCCCGTTGCCCCATAAGCATATAGACATACAAAATCGCCGCAGCGAAAGCTGCGGCGATTGATTTGTGGGAGTGTGCGTATTAAGAAGAAAGACAAATTGGAATTTTGCAGGACGATTCGTAGGGAACGGATTTATCCGTTCCGCCCGGTAACATTTTAATGGGATGCACGTTGGATGGGGAAATGCTGAAAAAGGAACCCGTTACCATCCAACGAACTGCGGATGTTTACCGACCTTTCGGAACGGATAAAGTCCCATCCCTACGATGGGTGCATCCGTTGTCAAACAGTTTTCCGTTCAACATACCCCTCGTAAAAACCTTACCAAGGCGGAATGCATAAATGCATTCCCTACGAATTACCTCTACAATTTCCAATCTCTTGTTACGCTGCGATATGCCGAAGCACGTGTGGGAAAATCATTCACTCTGCTGGTTTTCCCAGAAAGGCTCGGTTTTGCGGGATTTGAACTGCAGCTCCTGGCTTTTGACGCTGACGGTGGTGCTGGCGGGGATGGAATGGGTGATGAACACGTTGGAGCCGATGACGCTGTCTCTGCCGATGACGGTTTCGCCCCCCAGGATGGAGGCACCGGCGTAGATGGTCACATTGTCCTCAATGGTGGGGTGGCGCTTCTTTCCCCGCAGGCTCTGACCGCCCCGGGTGGTGAGGGCGCCCAAGGTCACACCCTGGTAGATTTTCACGTGGTCGCCAATCACCGTGGTTTCGCCCACCACGATGCCGGTGCCGTGGTCAATGAAAAAGTACTTGCCGATGGTGGCCCCGGGGTTGATGTCGATGCCGGTGACGCTGTGGGCGTGCTCCGTCATCATCCGGGGCAGCATGGGCACCCCCAGGGTATAGAGCACGTGGGCCAGCCGGTAGACGGTGACGGCAAACAGCCCGGGGTAGCAGAAGATGATCTCGTCGGTGCTGTAGGCAGCGGGGTCACCGTCGTAAAAGGCCTCCACATCCGTCTGGCAGATGGCCCGGACACCGGGAATGGCCCGGAAGAATTCCAGAGAGATCTCCTGGGCCTTTTTTTCGGCCTGGGCTTCCTCCATCTGCCCCCGCAGGACGATGGCGATCTGCTTGTTCAGATTGTACATCACATCCTCAATGAGCATGGAAAGGTTGTGGCGGGCATTGTAGATGCGGTAGCTTTTGTCCCGGGAGTAGCCGGGGTAGGCAATGCGAAGAAGCTTGTAGATGATGTCAATAACCGTGTCCTTGTCAGGATGGACAAAGGGGTCCAGCTTGTCGATGGAGCGCCGGTGCCGGTAGTCCTCCAGAATCTTATCCACAATTCCCTCAATTTGCTGCTCAATGGGAGACATGGGGTCATTCCTCCTTTTCCCCTAAGTGTACCATAGCAGGCCACTGCTGTCAAACAAAAAGCGGACGGTGTGAAAACCATCCGCTTTGGGTCATTCTTCAATTCTGCGGATATCCGCCCCCAGGGCGGTGAGCTTGCCGATGAGGTTTTCGTAGCCCCGCTCGACAAAGTGGATGTTCTGCACCCGGGTGGTGCCCTTGGCAGCCAGACCGGCAATCACCAGCGCCGCACCGGCCCGCAGGTCGTGGGCGGAAACGGTGGCACCCTCCAGATGGTCAACGCCCACCACAGTGGCGGTTTTGCTGCTGATGCTGATTTTGGCGCCCATGCTTTCCAGCTCGGTGCAGTAGCCGAAGAACCGGGTTTCATACACGGATTCGGTCAGCCGGCTGGTGCCGCTGGCCAGGGCCATGCACACGCAGACCTGGGCCTGCATATCCGTGGGGAAGCCGGGGTAGGGCCGGGTTTTCACCGTGGCCTGCCGGAGCCGCCGGTCGCTGATGATGCGAACCGCGTCGTCAAAGGGGATGATTCGGGCGCCCATTTCCTGCAGCTTGGTGGTGATGCACTCCAAATGCTTGGGAATCACATTCTGGACCAGCACGTTTCCGCCGGTGGCGGTGACGGCGGCCAGGTAGGTGCCTGCCTCGATCTGGTCGGGGATGATGGTGTAGGTGCCGCCTTTCAGGGAGTTGACACCCCGGATTTTTACGGTGTCGGTGCCTGCGCCGGAGATGCGGGCGCCCATGGTGTTCAGGAAGTTGGCCAGGTCCACAATGTGAGGCTCCTTGGCGGCATTCTCAATAATGGTCTGCCCGGGGAGCAGGGTGGCGGCGATCATGATGTTTACCGTGGCGCCGACGCTGGCCATGTCCAGACTGAACCGGCTGCCCTGGAGCCCGTCGGGACCGGGCTGGAGGGCCACATAGTCCTCGGTTTCGTCCACATCGGCACCCAGCGCCAGAAAACCCTTGATGTGCTGATCGATGGGACGGGAGGCAAAGTTGCAGCCGCCGGGAAGTGCCACGTGGGCCTTGCCGAAGCGGCCAAGGAGCGCACCCATCAGATAGTAGCTGGCCCGCATCTCCCGCACCAGATCCGCATTGGGCTCGGTGCAGTGAACGGCAGTGCAGTCGATTTCGACCACGTGGGGCTCGGGACATTGAATATCTGCGCCCATCCCGTCCAGAATATCCAGCAGGATACGCACATCGGAAATATCAGGGACATTCTCAATGCGGCATTTGCCGCTGACCAGCAGCGCCGCCGGTAAAATCGCCACGGCTGCGTTTTTCGCGCCGCTGATGGTGACGGACCCGTTCAGAGGCTTGCCGCCGTTGATTTCATATATTGCCAAGGACGATCCTCTCCTTGCGAAGATTTCAAAAATGCGGATTAGCCTTTCTATATTAGCACAGTTTTCCCGTTGTGTAAAGAAAAAATTATTTACGTAAACCTTTCGGGTAGTGATTTTTCAGCTGCGTCCCGTCGCCCTTGCCCCAGCCGATAGAAAAGGACCCGGCTTTCACCAGGCACCAGCCCTTTTCCCGGCAGGGGAGCACCTCGCCGTGGAGATAGGCGGCGATTTTCGGTCCCTCCGGCGCCAGCTCCAGCCGGCATCCGCAGTCCCCCAGCCACAGCGCCAGGGCGTGAGCGGGCTCAAACCGGTCCTTTTTCACCGTGCCCAGCTCCAGTCCGGGCCGCAGCACCCGCAGCCCCGTCACCTCCGGCATGTGGGCCGGTGCCCAGTAGAGGGTTTCACCGAACTGCACCCCCCTGCCCTCCGGCAGGGAGATTTCCAACTCCCGGGCGAAGCACTCCCACTGCTTCGGCAGCCTTTCGCCGGAAGCCGGGGAGAAATTTTCCTCCCGCTGCCCCATCTTACGCAGAACGGCGGCAAAATGTCCCTCTCCCAGCAGCTTGTGGGGCCAGAGCCGGTACATGGCCGGCCCGCTTTCCTGGAACCAGGGTGCCTCCACCGGCTCCAGGGTAAAATCCGGATGGTTCTTCAAGAAATGCAGCACTGCTTCCTCGTCCTCCTGGGGGGAAAAGGTGCAGGTGGAGTAAACCAGCCGCCCCCCGGGCTTGAGCATTTCGGCGGCACAGTCCAGAATCTCTGCCTGCCGCCGGGCACACATCTGTACCGCCTCTGGGCTCCAGTCGGTGACGGCGGCTTCCTCTTTCCGGAACATCCCCTCTCCGGAGCAGGGGGCGTCCACCAGCACACGGTCAAAAAATCCGGGCAGCCGCCGGGAAAGGGCCGCGGGGGACTCGTTCGTCACCACCGCGTTGGCCACACCCAGCCGCTCGATATTCCGGGAGAGGATCTTTGCCCGCTTGGGGTTGATTTCGTTGCACAGCAGCATCCCCAGGCCCCGAAGCCGCCCGGCGATCTGGGTGGACTTTCCCCCCGGCGCGGCGCACAGATCGCAGATCAGCTCCCCCGGCTGAGGGTCCAGCAGGGCGACAGGAGCCATGGCGCTGGCTTCCTGTAAATAATATACGCCCGCCTCGTGGTACACATGCAGCCCGGGCCGGGACTCCTGGTCATAGTAATAGCCCATGGGCTCCCAGGGAACGGGCTCCCCCACAAAGGAAAGCGTGGGAATTTCCCCTTTTAAGGGATTAAACCGCAGAGCCACCGCCCGGGGCCGCTGCAGGCTTTCCAGGAAAGCACCGTATTCCTCCCCCAGTTGGCCGTGTACTCTCTCCAAAAATAATTCAGGAAGCATCTGTTTCCTCCAATATGAAATACATTTGTTCCATCATACCATTCCTGGGCAATAATTTCAAGGCGGGCTTTCGATGAAAACATTTGTTTTGCTTTTGTGTTGACATTTGCATGATATCGCCATATAATAGAGACGGAGGATAGGCGGCATCCTATCGGTGCGGCTGGCACCTAAAATCCGAAATGTAAGCAGCAGAAGAGTCATCCAGAGAGCTGCGTGTTGGCGGACAACTGAAAAATCCGAGAGCTGTGCAGGTTTTGGCCTGCGTGTTGGCGGACAACCGAAAAACCAGTCACTTTATGGTGGGAGGCAAGCTTCACTGCGGTGCGGCGGTCTCCCATCATTTTTTTGGACGACCGGTAGGAGGCGGAGATGAAGAAATATTCTAAAGCGGAGGCAATTAAAATCGTGGTTTCCTGCGCCCAGGCATATTCCACTGAGTTGCTGAACCGATCACTGCTTTTTGTATGTCAGGACAAGCACAAACGCATTTCTTTCATTGAGTTCTTCTTCTATGACAGGAATTTTCTCCACCTTACCGGTTTAAAGCTGAAGAAAAAAGCAACCGAGGAAGCAGGCGGAGGGGATATGCAAAGCGCCGGAGATTTCTTTGCCAATTGTTTGGCCCATAGAATCAGCCCGGAGGATTTTGAGTTTGCCCCCGACGGGACAACAGCGCTGAAGCTTGGAATTCTGCCGTTCCTCGTTACCAAGAATCTATCGGCTAACATTGTTGGAAATTTCTCTTCATTTCGCCCCAAATTATACACCGAGAAGTTGGCAGGCGGCAATAAAGGCTGCATGGGGTTCTGCATTGACGCGATAACAAGCAACTATGTCCCGAACACGGTTTTGAATGAGGATATCCGGGATAATGTTGACGAATGGGCCAGGGTGATTGCGGTGTACCGAAAAGAAAACTCCCAAGAAAAATATACGGAAATTACATATCTGGCCAAGAAAGTGGACTGGGATTCCATCATTTTCCCCGAACGGTATTCCGATCTGCCTAAGCCTGTGCAGGCTGTCTCCGTATAAAAACCCGTGCCGGACAATTTCATAGCCGCCATGTGCGAACCGGCCACTGAAATGATTGACATTTTTCCCCTTTTGTGAGAGAATACTAAGGCTAAATTCAGAAATAAGAGAGGCTTTTTCTATGAAGCAATCCAGAACTCATAACTGCGGCGAGCTGCGCCTGGCAGACGTCGGCAAGCAGGTCACCATTGTCGGCTGGCTGGAAACAACCCGTGAGGTTGGCTCCAATTTCGCGTTCCTGGTCCTGCGGGACTACTACGGCACCACCCAGGTGGTGGTGGAGAACGAGGAAATGATGCGCGTGGTCAAGCCCATCAACAAGGAGTCCACCATCTCTGTCACAGGCACTGTCCGGGAGCGGGAAAGCAAGAATCCCAAGCTGCCCACCGGCGACATTGAGGTGGTGCCGGAGCAAATTCAGGTGCTGGGCAAGTGCATCCACAACCAGCTGCCCTTTGAAATCAACAAATCCCGGGAGGCCGACGAGAACACCCGCCTCAAGTACCGCTTCCTGGACCTGCGGAACCCCGCCGTCAAGTCCAATATTGTTCTGCGCTGTCAGGTGGTGGCGGAGCTGCGACGGCTGATGACCGAAAAGGGCTTTTTGGAGATCACCACCCCCATCCTCACCTCCTCCAGCCCCGAGGGCGCCCGGGACTACCTGGTGCCCGCCCGGAACCATCCCGGCAAGTTCTATGCCCTGCCCCAGGCACCCCAGCAGTTCAAGCAGCTGCTGATGACCTCCGGCTTCGATAAATATTTCCAGATTGCCCCCTGCTTCCGGGACGAGGACGCCCGGGCGGACCGCACCCCCGGCGAATTCTATCAGCTGGATATGGAAATGGCCTTTGCCACCCAGGAGGATGTGCTGTCCACCCTGGAGGATGTGCTGGTGCCCGTGTTCCAGAAGTTCGGCAAGTACAAGCGGATTTCCGCCGCGCCGTTCCGCCATATTCCCTATAAGGAAGCCATGGAGCGCTACGGCTCCGACAAGCCCGACCTGCGGATTGACCTGGAGATCCAGGATATTTCCGATGTGGTCCAGGGCTGCGGCTTCGGACCCTTTGAGGGTGCCACGGTGAAGGCTGTGGCGGTGGACAATTTCACCCAGGCCCGGAAGTGGATTGATAAGCTCCTTTCCGATGTGGAGGTTCAAACCGGCAACAAGGCCTGCTGGTTCAAGGTGGATGACACCGGCGCCATCACCGGCGGCATCTCCAAATTCCTGGGTGAATGCGGCGATGCCCTGAAAGAAAAACTGAATCTGAAGCCCGGCAGCTTTGTCTGCATGGCGGCGGGGAAGAAGGCGGCGGCCCAGAAAACCGCCGGCGTCATCCGCACCCTGCTGGGCAGACGGGTGCCCGGTCACTTCGACGAGGAGCAGTATGCCCTGTGCTGGATCGTGGATTTCCCCATGTACGAAATCGGCGAGGAGTCCGGCGCGCTGGAATTCTGCCACAATCCCTTCTCCATGCCCCAGGGCGGCCTGAAAGCATTGGAAGAGGCCGAGGGGAATACCGAAAAGCTGCTGGAAATCAATGCCGACCAGTATGACCTGGTGGTGAACGGCTACGAATCCGCCTCCGGCGCGGTGCGGAACCACGATCCGGAGATCATGGTCAAGGCATTCCAGATGGTTGGCCTGGGAGAGGACGCGGTGAAGGCCAAGTTCCCCGCCATGTACAATGCCTTTACCTACGGCGCGCCCCCCCATGCGGGTGCAGCCCCCGGCGTGGACCGACTGATCATGCTGCTCACCGGCGAGGAGAGCATCCGGGAGGTCATCACCTTCCCCATGAACAAAAATGCCCAGGATCTGATGATGGGCGCACCCTCCACCGTGGAGCAGAAGCAGCTGGACGATGTACACATCAAGCTGAATGTAGAGCAATAATTTTCGGGCCGCCCGGCTTGGGCGGCCCGCTTTTTATGCCTGCGAGAGAAAAACGCAATATCTGAGCAACGATAATTGCGAATTCTTTCGGAAGAATAGGGGTCAATCCTGCTATAAAATAGAGGCTTTTTCTGCTTTCAATGATTTCCAGTGGCACTTTATATGACAAGATTGCGATTCTAAGTGTATTAGTTTGAGCCGAAACGGGAGCGATTTCAGCATAGTGAACAAGATGCCCGGGGGGTAAATCGTAGATTTTGCTGAATCTGCGATTGTGCACTTGACTTTTTCCATGAGTCATGTATAATAAGCTCAAACGAAATCGTTTAAGAGCACTTCCGATTTCGACATACTGCACGAAAAGGGCATGCCCTTTTTCTTTCATCCGAAAGATGAAAGAATGATGATTGTTAGGTTGTAGTTATAGCCACAATGGCTTTAACAAATTTTTAAGGAGGAAAAACACACATGAAAAAGATTCTTGCTCTCGCACTGGCTGTTGTCATGGTTTTCGGCATGATGGCCGTTTCCGCAGCAGCTGAAGACAAGACCACCATCAATCTGTGGTCTTTCACCGATGAACTCCAGGGTATGATGAACAAGTACCTGGAACTGAACCCCGAACTGGCTGAGAAGTTCGAGATCAACTCCGTCGTCATCAACAACGACGGCAGCGCTTACGTCAATGCTCTGGACTCCGCTCTGATGAACGGTGAGCCCGACATCTACGGCGCTGAGGCTGACTACGTCTTCAAGTATTCTCAGGGCGTTGCTTCTGAGTTCGCCGCTACCTACGAGGAGCTGGGCATCGACGTTGAGGCTGGCATTGCCGCTGCTGAGATCGCTCCCTACACCATCGACATCGGCACCCGTCCTGCTGACGGCAAGGTCGTTGCTCTGGCTTATCAGTCCACCGGCGGCGCTTTCATCTACCGCCGCTCCATCGCCAAGGACGTCTTCGGCACTGACGATCCCGCTGTCATCGGCGAGAAGATCGGCGCCGGCTCCGGCAACTGGGATGCTTTCTTCGCTGCTGCTGAAGAGCTGAAGGCAAAGGGCTACAAGATGGTCTCCGGCACTGGCGACGTGTGGAACGTCATCAAGACCGCTGCTCCCACCGGCTGGGTTGTGGACGATGCTCTGAACATCGACCCCATGCGTGAGGAGTACCTGGATCTGGCTAAGAAGCTGAAGGACAACGACTACATGAACGATGCTACTCAGTGGCAGGAAGCTTGGTTCGCCGACATGAAGGCTGAGAGCAAGGTCTTTGGCTTCTACGGTCCCGCTTGGCTGATCAACTACACCCTTGGACCCAACTGCGGCGAAGGCGAAAGCTCCTCCAATGGCGACTGGGCTGTCTGCGCTCCCAACATCGGCTTCTACTGGGGCGGCACCTACCTGCTGGCTGGCAAGGGCGCTGCTGCTGATCCCGTCAAGGCTGAGTTCGTTAAGGGCTTCATTGAGTGGGTCACCCTGGACACCTCCGACACCGGTCTGCAGTACATGTGGGCAAACGGCCTGATGAACGAGAACGGCACCAAGGACACCGTCGCTTCCAACGTGGTTCTGGCTAAGTCCAACGGCGAAGTCGAGTTCCTGGATGGCCAGAACATGTTCGAGTACTTCATCCCCGCCAACGAGTATGCCAAGGCTACCAACATGACTCAGTACGACTCCATCATCAACGATGCTTGGGGCGCTGCTGTTGGCCAGTATGCTGCCGGTGAGGTTGACCGCGACACCGCCATCCAGAACTTCAAGATGGATCTGTCCGGCAAGCTGGACATCGAGATCGATTTCTAATCGAAGCTCGGTTGCAAAATCCGAATATCTAAATTAGCCGTGTGGGGATAGGCGCTTCGGCGGCCTATCCCCCACTTGGCTATCTAAGTTCAAGAGGAGGCGCTTGCCAGCATGAAAAAGAATAAAAGCTTCAGCTATGCCAAGTACGGCTACCTATTCAGCATTCCCTTCGTGGTTGTCTACGCGATTTTCTCCCTGTACCCCACACTGAATACCGCCATCCTGGGCTTCACCGATGCCAAGGGTATGACCGGTCTGACCCAGTGGAATTTCCTGCCCAAGGAAAAGTTCTTCAACAACTTTATTCAGCTGTTCAAAAACCCCATGTTCATGATGTCCTTTAAGAACACCCTGATTCTGTGGGTTGTGAACTTCATTCCCCAGATTCTCCTGGCACTGCTGCTGACGGCCTGGTTTACCTCCCGCCGCAACGAGCTCCGGGCTCAGGGCCTGTTCAAGGTCATTTTCTACATGCCCAACATCATCACCGCCGCTTCCATCGCAATCCTGTTCAACAAGCTGTTCGCCTACCCCGTCGGCCCGGTGAACTCCCTGCTTCAGAACCTGCACATCATTGATGAACCCATCAACTTCGTCAACAAAGTCGGAACCACCCGGGGAATCATCTCATTCATCCAGTTCTGGATGTGGTATGGCTACACCATGATTATTCTGATTTCCGGTGTGCTGGGTATCAATCCCGACCTCTATGAGGCAGCTGAGCTGGACGGTGCTTCCAACTCTCAGATGTTCTGGAAGATCACCATCCCCAATCTGAAGACGATTCTGCTGTACACCATGATCACCTCCATGATCGGTGGCCTGAATATGTACGATATTCCTCAGCTTTTCAACAAGGGCAACCCCGCAAACTCCACGCTGACTACCAATATGTACATCTACAACCAGGCATTCAGCGGTAGCTATATGTACGCCAGAGCAGCAGCTGCTTCCATGGTCATGTTTATTATCATTGCAATTGCCTCTGTGCTGGTGTTCCTCGCCTTCAACGATGACGAGGGCAAGGCCAAGAGAGAAGCAAAGCGCGCTGCACGGCTGGCCAGAAAGGAAGTGGGCTAAATGGCAAAGAAGCTTCATACCGGAATTCAGAGAACTCCCGCACAGAAGGTTTTCCGGGTTATTCAGTACATAGTCTGCATTTTCCTTGCGATTCTCAGCCTGTTTCCCTTTGTAATCATGCTGGTGAACGCCACCAGAAGCACCATTCAGATTCAGAATCACCCCATCTCGTTTGTGTTTGGCAGCAGCCTGATGAACAACATCCGGATTCTGAACCGGACGGAGATGTTCAGCGCCGTCACCGGCCTGAAGAACTCTTTCATCATCTCCGCCTGCGCCACCGCCCTTACCGTTTATTTCTCCACCCTGACTGCCTACGCATTGGTTGCCTATGAGTGGAAGCTCAAGGGACCTTTCTTCGCGTTCATTCTGGGCGTGATGATGATTCCCGCTACCGTTACCTCCATCGGCTTCTACCAGTTCATGTACCGCATCCACTGGACCAACTCCCTGCTGCCCCTGATCATTCCCGCGGTGGCTGCCCCCGGTACAGTGTTCTTCATGCGGCAGTTCATGGTTCCGGCCCTGCCTATGGAAATCGTCCAGTCCGCCCGGGTGGACGGCGCGGCAGAGTTCCGCACCTTTAACCAGATCGTGCTGCCCATCATGAAGCCCGCCATGGCGACCCAGGCCATCTTCTGCTTCGTGGGCAACTGGAACAACCTGTTCATTCCCTCCATCCTGCTGACCAATCGGGACAAGTACACCATGCCCATCATGGTTTCCCTGCTGAACGGTGACGTTTACAAGACCGAGTACGGCGCCATCTACCTGGGCATTCTGCTCACCGTGCTGCCCATCTTCGTCATCTATTTCGCCCTGTCCAAGTACATCATTGCCGGTGTGGCCCTGGGCGGCGTGAAGGAGTAATTCCATGAACGCCCGATGGCAGGATACACCCGCCGCCGTCTTCCTGCGGCTGATGGCGGATTTGATGATCGTGAACATCATCACTGTGATTTGCTCCTTTGGCGTGATCACCATGGGCGCTTCCTTAAGTGCCATGTATGCCGTCCTGTTCCAGCGGGAGCGGGACGAGGGAACGGTGGCCGTGATCAGTACGTTCTTCAAGGCTTTCGTCAAGAATTTCCTCAAGGCCACTGCCTTGGAGCTGATTGTGGTTCTGGTGGTGGGAGTTGCCGCGGGAGATTTCTGGTTTGCAATGAACGCGGAGCAGCCCATCCGGACGCTGTATGTGGCAGTGGGCACGATTATCGCCCTTTTGGCGCTGATTCTGTTCATCATGGCGTTTCCCCAGCAGTCCATCTACCGCAATACCCTGTTCAACTACCTGAAAAACAGCCTGGTGCTGGCCATGTGCGCCCCCGGGCAGACCCTGCTGGCGCTGGCGGCCTGGATTGTGCCTTGGTATTTTGCCATCACGGAAATCGAGGTGCTCAAAAGCTTCGGCGTCATCTACATGGTGTTTGGCCTGTCCCTGCCAGCCTGGTGTACCGTTAAGCTGCTGAAAAAGGTATTTGACCGCACAAAACAAGAGGATGATGAATCCTGAACCCCTCTCCCGGCGGCGGCACCAGTGCCGCCGCCGGTTCTGTAAGTCTATTCAATACCCAGCCTGCTGACGGAAAAGTAAATTGGAATTTTGCAGGACGATTCGTAGGGAATGCATTTATGCATTCCGCCTGGGTAATGATTTTGCGCCGGTGCGTTGAATGGAAAAATGTTGATTCTTTTCGTAGGGAACGGATTTATGTCAAGAGCAACATGGTTTACAGATTGTGTAACAACATGGTTTACACATTTGCTCTTGGATCGTTCTCCAAAAGGTATGCTCTTCTAAGGGTGTAGGCTCTGGCTTCCAGGTTGATTCTTCC
>JAQYLT010000077.1 GCA_028719885.1 Bacillota bacterium | reverse complement strand
GGCCATGAAGAAGGCCATGCAGCAGGCCACCCGCCTGGGTGCCAAGGGCATCAAGGTCACCTGCGGCGGCCGTCTGGGCGGCGCTGAAATCGCCCGCTCCGAGAGCTATCACGAGGGCACCATCCCCCTGCAGACCATCCGCGCCGACATCGAGTACGGCTTTGCGGAGGCTGCCACCACCTATGGCCGCATCGGCGTGAAGGTGTGGATCTACAAGGGCGAGGTCCTGAACACCACCCTGCGTGCTGCCGCTCCCGAACCCGCTCCCCGTGAGCGCCGGGAACGCCGCGGCAATGGTGAGCGCCGCGGGGGCGGCGAGCGTCGCGAGCGCCGCAGCGGTGATCGTCCCAATAACCGCAGAGAAGGAGGTAACCGCTAATGCTGCTGCCTAAGAGAGTAAAGTACCGCAAGGTTCAGCGTGGCCGTATGACCGGCGCTGCCTCCCGCGGCAATAAGGTTTCCTATGGTGATTTCGGCATTCAGGCTCTGGAGCCCGGCTGGATCACCGGCAATCAGATCGAAGCAGCCCGTATCGCCATGACTCGTTACACCAAGCGTGGCGGCAAGGTCTGGATCAAGATCTTCCCCGACAAGCCTTACTCCAAGAAGGGCCTGGGCACCCGTATGGGTTCCGGTAAGGGCGCTCCCGAAGGCTGGGTCGCAGTCGTTAAGAATCAGAAGGTGATGTTTGAGATTGGCGGCGTTTCCGAGGATGTCGCCCGCGAGGCTCTGCGTCTGGCTCAGCACAAGCTGCCCATCAAGACTCGCATCGTCACCAAGGAAGTCGAAACTGAGATTGGTGGTGAATAATGATGAAGGCAAAGGAACTCAAGAATCTGTCCGCCGAAGAGCTGGCGAAGAAGCTGGACGAGCTGAAGAAGGACCTGTTCATGCTGAGAATGCAGCATGCAACCAATCAGCTGGACAATCCCATGCGTCTGAACGCCGTTAAGAAGGACATTGCCCGCATCAAGACCATTATTCGTGAGAAAGAGACCAACGTCTGAGGAGGTAAGCGATTATGACTGAAAATACCAGAGCTTTCCGCAAAACCAGAATTGGTCAGGTTGTCTCCGATAAGATGGACAAGACCATTGTGGTTGCGATCGAGGATAGCGTGCAGCATCCTCTGTACAAGAAGACCATGAAGCGGACCTACAAGCTGAAAGCCCACGACGAGCTTAACGAGTGCGGCATCGGCGATACCGTGGAGGTCATGGAGACCCGTCCTCTGTCCAAGGACAAGAGATGGAGACTGGTCAGAATCATCGAAAAGGCGAAGTAAGGAGGTCGGCGTAAATGATTCAGCAGGAAAGCTATCTGAAGGTTGCCGACAATACCGGCGCCAAGGAAATCCACTGCATCCGGGTCCTGGGTGGCTCCAAGCGGAAGTTCGGCAACATCGGTGACGTCATCGTTGCTTCCGTCCGCAAGGCTGCTCCCGGCGGCACGGTGAAGAAGGGCGAGGTCGTGAAGGCCGTCATCGTCCGTACCAAGCGGGGCGTCCGTCGTGAGGACGGCAGCTATGTCCGCTTTGATGAGAACGCCGCTGTGATCATCAAGGAAGACAAGAACCCCAAGGGTACCCGTATCTTTGGACCGGTGGCACGTGAGCTGCGCGAGAAGGACTTCATGAAGATCCTGTCTCTGGCTCCCGAAGTCATTTAAGGGGGAACCGAAGGAATGAACATTAAGAAGAATGATACCGTTATCGTCCTGTCCGGCAAGGACAAGGGCGTTAAGGGCAAGGTCCTGGTGGCCATGCCCAGCGAGAACGAGGTAATCGTGGAGAAGGTCAATGTGGCTACCTGCCACACCAAGCCCCGCCGTCAGGGCGAGCAGGGCGGTATCGTCAAGCGCGAGACCCCCATCCGCTCCTGCAAGGTTGCCCTGTTCTGCTCTAAGTGCAACAAGGGCGTTCGCGTCGGCTATAAGGTCGAGGGCGACAAGAAGACCCGCATCTGCCGCAAGTGCGGCGCCGAAATCTGAGAGAGGAGAACGTAGTCATGGCAAACAGACTGAAAGAAAGATATGTTGCTGAGATCGCTCCCGCTCTGAATAAGAAGTTCGGCTACAAGAGCGTGATGCAGATCCCCAAGCTGGATAAGGTCATCGTGAATGTGGGCTGCGGCGAGAGCAAGAACAACGCCAAGGAAATCGAGGCCATCTGCAAGGACATCGCCGCCATCACTGGCCAGAAGCCCGTTACCTGCAAGGCCCGCAAGTCCGTGGCTAACTTCAAGGTCCGTGAGGGCGAAACCGTGGGCGTGAAGGTCACCCTGCGGGGCGAGAAGATGTACGAGTTCCTGGACCGGCTGTTCAGCGTGGCTCTGCCCCGTGTCCGCGACTTCCGCGGCATCAGCCCCAACTCCTTCGACGGCCGCGGCAACTACGCCTTTGGCCTGAAGGAACAGCTGATCTTCCCTGAAATCGAGTACGATAAGGTGGACAAGATCCGTGGTATGGATATCTGCATCTGTACCACCGCCACCAACGACGAGGAAGCCAAGGAGCTGCTGAGCCAGCTGGGCGCTCCTTTCACCGCTTGATTTAGGAGGATTGCGAAATGGCCAAAAAGTCTATGATCCTGAAGCAGCAGGCTGAGCCCAAGTTCTCCAGCCGCCGCTACAACCGCTGCAAGATCTGCGGCAGACCCCATGCTTACCTGCGGGATTACGGCGTGTGCCGTATCTGCTTCCGTGAGCTGGCCTACAAGGGCCAGATTCCCGGCGTTCGCAAGGCCAGCTGGTAAGGTCGAGTTACTAATGTGAAAAAGATTCGGGAAGTCCTGGGAAGATGGAGGCGCGGGGCGCAAGATAAAAGATAATAGAGAATAGTGAATAACGTTGGTATCCGCTTCGCGGATGATTTGAAAACCATTTCCGAAGGAAATACCTTAGTTATTATCTATTATCTATTCTCTGTTATCTGCGAGCGCAGCGAGCCTCGCATTCCCCGGATACCCCCGCATCTTAACGGGTTAAGCCCGTAACTTCTTAAAGGAGGATATTAACATGCAAATCACCGATCCCGTAGCAGATATGCTGACCCGTATCCGGAACGCTAACTCTGCCAAGCACGAAACTGTGGATGTTCCCGCATCCAACCTGAAGAAGGCCATTGCTCAGATCCTGCTGGACGAGGGCTATATCAAGGCTTTCAACATTGTCGACAACGGCAATCAGGGCACCATTCACATCACCCTCAAGTACCTGGCCAAGAAGCAGGCAGTCATTTCCGGTCTGCGCCGCGTCTCCAAGCCCGGTCTGAGAATTTACGCCGGTGCTGAGGAGCTGCCCAAGGTTCTCAAGGGCCTGGGTATCGCCATCGTCTCCACTTCCAAGGGCGTCATGACCGACAAGAAGGCACGGGAGCTGCACATCGGCGGCGAAGTGCTGGCCTTTGTCTGGTAAGGAGGATTCGGAAATGTCTAGAATTGGTAAGAAGCCGGTTATCATCCCGGCAAATGTCACGGTGGATATTGCCGAGGGCAATGCCGTGACCGTGAAAGGCCCCAAGGGCACCCTGAGCTACACCTTCCATCCCGACATGATCCTGAAGGTTGAGGGCAATGTCCTGACTGTTGACCGCCCCGATGAGGAGCACCTGCACAAGTCCCTGCACGGCCTGACCCGCACCCTGCTGCACAACATGGTGGAGGGCGTGGAAAAGGGCTATGCCAAGGAGCTGGATGTCAACGGCGTCGGCTATCGTGCCGAGAAGAAGGGCAATCAGCTGGTTATGCGTCTGGGCTTCTCCCACGAGGTCTTCGTGGACGAGATCCCCGGCATCACCATCGAGGTTCCCAACCCCAACAAGATCATCATCCGCGGCATTGACAAGCAGGCCGTCGGCCAGTTCGCTGCCGAAGTCCGCGGCAAGCGTCCCCCCGAACCCTACAAGGGCAAGGGCATCAAGTATACCACTGAGGTCATCCGCCGCAAGGTTGGTAAGACCGGTGGCAAGAAGTAATGGAGGTGTGCCGAAATGGTTAGCAAGATCAATAAGAAAGCAATGCGCCTGAAGCGGCATGTCCGCGTTCGTGGCAAGGTCTCCGGCACCCCTGAGCGTCCCCGTCTGAACGTGTTCCGCAGCAATGCGAACATCTACGCCCAGATCATCGACGACGTCAACGGCGTAACTCTGGTTTCCGCCAATACGCTGGAGAAGGAATTTGAAGGCGCCACCGGCAACTGCGAAGCTGCCAAGAAGGTGGGCACTGTCCTGGCGGAGCGCGCCAAGGCAAAGGGCATCGAGCAGGTCGTGTTCGACCGCGGCGGTTATGTTTACCATGGCCGTGTGGCTGCCCTGGCTGAGGGTGCCCGCGAAGGCGGACTTCAGTTCTAAGGTAGAGGAGGAAAAGAAATGGCTTACAATAAGACTCCTAACAATGAGGCTTCCGAGCTCATTGAAAAGGTCGTTTACCTGAACCGCGTCAGCAAGACCGTAAAGGGCGGCCGTGTCATGAAGTTCTCCGCTCTGGTGGTCGTCGGTGACGGCAAGGGTACCGTTGGCTACGGCCTGGGCAAGGCCGCCGAGGTCTCCGAGGCCATTCTGAAGGGCATCGCCGATGCCAAGAAGAATATGGTCAAGGTTTCTCTGGCTGGCAACACCATTCCCCACGATGTCATCGGCATCTTCGGCGCCGGCACGGTTATGCTGAAGCCCGCTCCCGAAGGTACCGGCGTTATCGCCGGCGGCGCTGTCCGTGCGGTCATGGAAGCTGTCGGTATCAAGAATATTTGCGCCAAGTGCCTGCGCTCCAACAACCCTCAGAACGTGGTCAAGGCCACCATGGCCGGTCTGACCAGCCTGCGTTCTCCTGAGCAGGTTGCTGCGATCCGCGGCAAGAGCGTGGAAGAAATTGTGTAAGGAGGCAATTAACATGGCAAACCTGAAAATTACGCTTGTTAAGAGCCTGAACGGTCGCCTGGAAAAGCACATCGCTACCGCTCATTCCCTGGGCCTTCGCAAGATCGGCCAGGTCAGCATCCAGCCCGACAACACCCAGACCCGGGGCAAGATCGCCAAGATCGGCTATCTGCTGCAGGTCACCGAAGTCTAATAAGGAGGAGAAGAAGAATGAAGCTCCATGAACTCTCTCCTGTCGCAGGCTCCACCCAGGTGGGCAAGCGCAAGGGCCGTGGTACCGGTTCCGGCAACGGCAAGACCGGCGGCCGGGGCCACAAGGGCCAGAAGGCCCGCTCCGGCGGCAAGGTCCGCGTGGGCTTTGAAGGCGGCCAGATGCCTCTGGCTCGTCGTATCCCCAAGCGCGGCTTCAATAACATTTTCGCCAAGCCCCTCACTGCGGTGAATGTGTCCCTGCTGAATAGCTTCGAGGACGGCGCTGTTGTAGATGCCGCCGCGATCATCGAGGCCGGTATCGTCTCCACCTGCCCCAACGGCCTGAAGGTCCTGGGCAGCGGCGAGCTGACCAAGAAGCTTACTGTTAAGGCTGCGGCTTTCTCTGAGTCTGCCAAGGAAAAAATTGAGCAGGCAGGCGGAAAGGCCGAGGTGATCTAAGTGTTGCAGACACTTCGGAATGCATGGAAAATTCCTGAACTCCGTAAAAAGATCATCTTCACACTGTTCATCCTTTTGATTTACCGTGTGGGCAATGTGATCCCCGTTCCCGGCATCGACGTGAACACCCTGGCCACCTTCTTCGACCAGACCCTGTCCAACACCATCCTGGGCCTGTACAACGCCATGTCCGGCAGCGCATTCTCCCGGGCTACGGTGTTCGCCCTGGGTATCCAGCCCTATATCAACGCCTCCATCATCATCCAGCTGCTGACCATTGCCATTCCCGCTCTGGAGCGGCTGGCCAAAGAGGAAGGCGAAGAGGGCAAGAAGAAGATTTCCATGATTACCCGCTACACCACCGTGGGGCTGGGCCTGCTGATGGGCTGGGCATACTACATGATGCTCAAGAACTACAGCTCCTCCGGCTTCGCCATCATTCAGGACACCGGCTTCGGCTCCGCCGTGGTCATCATCCTGGCCTTCACCGCCGGCTCCGCTCTGGTGATGTGGCTGGGTGAGCAGATCACCGAGTTTGGCATTGGCAACGGCATCTCCATGATCCTGTTTGCCAACATCATCTCCGGCCTGCCCAGCATGCTCTACAACCTGATTGCAATGGCTTGGTGGAAGATCCTGATCGTGGTGGTTGGCATGGCCGCTCTGATCGTGTTCATTGTGTTCATCAATGACGCCGAGCGCCGCATTCCCATCCAGTACGCCAAGCGCGTGGTGGGCCGCAAGGTCTACGGCGGTCAGAACACCAACCTGCCCATCAAGGTGAGCATGTCCGGTGTTATGCCCGTGATCTTCGCCCAGTCCATCTGCTCCCTGCCCGCTACCATCTGCGCCTTTACCGGCTCTACCTCCGGCTGGGCCTACAGAAATCTGTGGAGCAACACCAGCGCCTTCTATGCTGTGTGCTATTTCCTGATGATTTTCTTCTTCAGCTGGTTCTACTCCACCATTCAGTACGATCCCATGGAGATTTCCAACAACCTGATGAAGAACGGCGGCTTTATCCCCGGCTTCCGTCCCGGCAAGCCCACTGCCCAGTTCATTCAGAAGGTCATCAATAAGATCGTGGTGTTTGGCGCCGTGTATCTGGGCATCGTTGCCATGCTGCCCATCATTGCCGGCGACCTGATGTCCGGGTTTAACAGCCTGGCCATCGGCGGTACCTCCGTCATCATCGTTGTGGGCGTTGCCCTGGAGACGGTGAAGGCTCTGGAGGCACAGATGCTGATGCGTCACTACAAGGGCTTCCTGGACTAATCGGAGGTATGGCAGGATGAATCTCATTCTACTGGGCGCGCCCGGCGCCGGAAAGGGGACTCAAGCTGAGCTGCTTGTTCACAAGCTCTCTATCCCCGCCATTTCTACCGGGAATATGCTCCGCGAGGCCATTGCCAATGGCACTGAGCTGGGCAAGAAAGCAAAAGCATACATGGACGCCGGCAACCTGGTGCCCGACGAGCTGATTCTCGGCATCGTCGCGGACCGGGTGGCCCAGCCCGACTGCCAAAACGGCTTCATCCTGGACGGAGTACCCCGTACCCTTGCCCAGGCGGAGGCCCTGGAGGCTGCCGGCGTGAAAATCGACCATGTTGTTTCCATTGAGGTGGCCGACAGTGAAATCGAGGGCCGCATGACCGGCCGCAGAGTCTGCGGCAAGTGCGGCGCCAGCTACCACATCACGGCCAATCCTCCCAAGATTGACGGCATCTGCGACAGCTGCGGCTCTCAGCTTGTTATCCGCAAGGATGACGCGCCGGAAACCGTGAGAAACCGGCTGGCGGTCTACCACGCTACCACCGAGGCCTTGAAGGACTTCTACGGCAAGCTGGGCCGGCTGGTGGAGGTCAACGGAAGCCAGTCCATCGAAAAAGCAAACGAGGACATCCTCGCTGCAATAGGGGCGAAGGTATGATCTCAATCAAAAATGAACGAGAGCTTTTGTCCATGCGCCAGGCTTGTAAAATTACCGCGGCAGCCCGTGCTTTGGCAGGGGAATTGGTAAGACCCGGCGTATCTACAAAAGCAATAGATCGGGCCGTACACGATTATATCGTGAGTCAGGGCGCAAAACCGTCGTTCCTGAACTACAACGGCTTCCCTGCAAGTGCCTGCATCAGCGTCAACGATGTGGTCATCCACGGAATTCCCGGGGGCTACATCCTGAAAGAGGGAGACATTGTCTCCGTGGACGTGGGTGCGTTCTATAAGGGATTTCATGGAGATTGTGCGGCGACCTACCCCTGTGGTGCCATCAGCACCGAAGCCCAACGGCTCATTGATGTGACGAAGCAGTCTTTCTTTGAAGGCATTAAATTCGCCACCAAGGGAGCCAGAGTGCAAGATATCTCCCACGCCATCCAGACGTATGTGGAGTCTAACGGTTTTTCAGTTGTCCGTTCTTTCGTAGGTCACGGCGTAGGACGGCAGCTGCATGAGGAGCCTGAAGTGCCCAACTACGGCGCTCCGGGCCGTGGTCCCCGGCTTCTGCCCGGCATGACCATCGCAGTCGAACCCATGGTGAATGTCGGAACCTACGAGGTTTCGGTGCTCAAGGACGGTTGGACCACGGTGACCGCCGACGGCAAGCTGGCTGCCCACTATGAAAATACTGTACTCATCACCGACGGCGAGCCGGAAATACTCACCGTCACCGAAGGACTTTGATCTATGGATCCAGAAAAACCGGATATACAAATTTCGGATGTGGTGATTTCCGTCCGGGGACGTGACCAGGGCGAGATCTTCTATGTGGTCGGCAGGGAGGAGGAATTCCTCCTGCTGGCCAACGGGAAGAACCGAACCCTGGAAGAACCCAAGCGGAAGAAGCAGAAGCACGTAGAGAAAGTACTTCGATCTGAGACCAGAGTTGCCGCGAAGCTCCTTTCCGGCGACAAAGTGCTCAACGGCGAATTACGAAGAGACCTGGCTTTTTTGAGCCGGGGTATGCAAGCAAACGACCTAGGAGGTTAATGACTTGGCTGCGAAAGACGACGTAATTGAACTTGAGGGCATCGTTACTGATGCACTGCCGAATGCAATGTTCAAGGTTGACATCGGCAATGGCCACAGCATTCTGGCACACATTTCCGGCAGGCTCCGAATGAATTTCATTAAGATCTTGCCCGGTGACAAGGTAACCGTTCAAATGTCTCCCTATGATCTGACCCAGGGCCGGATCACCTGGAGAAGTAAGTAAAATTAGAGATTCATTTTCTCAAATGGAGGTTAAACAGTATGAAGGTAAGACCGTCCGTTAAACCCATGTGCGAAAAGTGTAAGATCATCAAGCGCAAGGGTCGCGTAATGGTAATTTGCGAAAACCCCAAGCACAAGCAGAGACAAGGCTAATAGGAGGTGCTGAGAAGTTATGGCACGTATTTCTGGTATTGATCTTCCCCGCGACAAGCGGATCGAAGTTGCTCTGACCTATATCTACGGCATCGGACCCGCCCGGGCGGCCGAAGTCCTGAAGAACACCGGTATCGACCCCGATACCCGCGTCAAGGACCTGACCGACGAGCAGGAGGCCCAGCTGCGTGAGGCCATCGAGCATCACTATCTCATTGAGGGCGATCTGCGCCGTGAGACTGCGATGAACATCAAGCGGCTGAGCGAGATCGGCTGCTATCGCGGACTGCGCCATCGCCGCGGACTGCCTGTCCACGGTCAGCGCACCAAGACCAACGCCCGTACCCGCAAGGGTCCCAAGAAGACCATTGCGAACAAGAAGAAGTAAGGAGGGATATGTACAATGGCTGCTAAAGCTGCTAAGAAAGTTGTGAAGCGCCGTCGCGAGCGCAAAGTGGTTGAGAAGGGTGCGGCACATATCCGCTCCTCTTTCAACAACACCATGGTTACCATCACCGACCTGGAGGGCAATGCTCTTTCCTGGGCTTCCTCCGGCGGACTGGGCTTCCGTGGCTCCCGTAAGTCCACCCCCTATGCCGCTCAGACTGCTGCTGAGACCGCTGCAAAGGCTGCGATGGAATACGGCCTGAAGACCGTTGAGGTTTATGTGAAGGGTCCCGGCCAGGGACGCGAGGCTGCCATCCGCGCCCTGCAGACTGCCGGCCTGGAAGTCGTTATGATTAAGGACGTCACCCCCATTGCCCACAATGGCTGCCGTCCCCCCAAGAGACGTCGTGTCTGATTACGCTATAGGAGGAATTTTGCGTTATGGCTAAGAATATGCAGCCCGTGCTGAAGCGCTGCAGAGCGCTGGGCGTTTCTCCTGCCGCTATGGGTTATTCTAAGACTTCCAACAAGAACCCCGGCGGCCAGAGAAGAGCTAAGAAGTCTGAGTATGCTACTCAGCTGACCGAGAAGCAGAAGGTCAAGTTTGTTTACGGTATCCAGGAGAAGCAGTTCCGGAACTACTACGACAAGGCATCCCGTATGGAAGGCAACACCGGTGAGGAGCTGCTGACCTTTGTGGAGCGCCGCCTGGATAACGTTGTTTACCGGCTGGGCTTCGCCAACTCCCGCCGTCAGGCCCGTCAGCTGGTGAACCATGGTCATTTCACCGTCAATGGCAATCGGGTCAACATCCCCAGCTACCTGGTGAAGGTGGGCGATGTGGTTGCCGTTTGCGAGAAGAGCGTTTCCAACAACTTCTTCAAGAAGCTGAAGGAAGACGATGCATTTGTTGCTGCTCCCAAGTGGCTGGATCGTGATAAGAACACCCTCCAGGGCAAGGTTATTGCTATGCCCACCAAGGCAGATATCGACTTCGATATCGCTGTGCACCTCATCGTCGAGCTGTACTCCAAGTAATAATCTCCCCCCTGTCTGTCCGCAAACATGCTTCGTGGGGAGCTTGCTCCCCACTCATTTAAGGAGGGTTCTGATTCATGGTAGAAATTGAAAAGCCTCGCATCAGCTGCTTTGATTCCGCAGAGAACATCTCCTACGGCAAGTATGTCGTGGAGCCTCTGGAGCGCGGCTACGGCATGACCCTGGGCAATTCCCTGCGCCGGATCCTGCTGTCCAGCCTGCCCGGTTACGCGGCGACTTCCGTGAAGATTCAAGGCGTGCAGCATGAGTTCTCCACCATCCCCGGTGTCACCGAGGATGTGACCGAGATCGTGCTGAACGTGAAACGAATCACACCGAAGCTGCACTGCGCCGGGGTCAAGACCGTTCACATCGATGCCGTTGGACCCTGTGAGGTCAAGGCAGGCGATATCAAGGCGGATGCCGATGTGGAGATCCTTAATCCTGAGCTGCATATCTGCACCCTGGGTGAGGATGCCACTTTCAATATGGAGATTACCCTGTCCCAGGGCAGAGGCTATGTTCCCTCTGACCGGAACAAGACGCCCCAGACCGTCATCGGCGTGATCCCCATCGACTCCATCTATTCTCCTGTTACCAAGGTGAATTACACGGTGGAGCCCACCCGTGTCGGCGATAAGACCGACTTCGATAAGCTGACCCTGGAGGTCTGGACCGATTCCACCATCTCCGCCAAGGACGCCGTGTCCCTGGGCGCAAAGATTCTCAGTGATCATCTGACTGTCTTCACCAATCTGTCCGATACCGTGGCAACCAGCTCCACCGTGGTGGAGAAGGTGGCCGACCGGCCGGATGCCAAGCTGTCCATGACCATTGATGAGCTGGATCTGTCCGTTCGCAGCTTCAACTGCCTGAAGCGGGCCAACATCAATACAGTTGCCGATTTGATCAACAAGACCGGCGAGGACATGATGCGGGTTCGTAACATGGGCAAGAAATCCCTGGACGAGGTCCAGAAGAAGCTGGAAATGATGGGCCTGTCCCTGGCCAGCGAAGATTCTGGCAGCAACAACTAACCTTTTAAGAAGGAGGAAACGTTCATGTTCGGCACTCGTAAGCTGGGTAAGACCAGCGCTCAGAGAAAGGCCCTGCTGCGTCAGCAGGTTACCGACCTGCTCGATAACGGCAAGATGGAAACCACATTCTATCGCGCCAAGGAAGTGCAGCCCGTTGTTGAGAAGATGATCACCCTGGGTAAGAAAGGCGACCTGGCCGCTTACCGCAAGGCGCTGTCTTTCATCACCAAAGAGGATGTGGCCCACAAGCTGTTCAAGGAGATCGCTCCCAAGTACGCTGACCGCAACGGCGGCTACACCAGAGTGACCCGTACCGGCGAACGCCGCGGCGATGCTGCTGAGATGGCAGTCATCGAGCTGGTGTAATCCCCGGAAGACTGATACACTTTCCCCCCTGTGACAAGCAGGGGGGAATTTTTTGTTTTAAGGTTATCGACTTAACTCAGCAAATTGGAATTTGTCAGGATGTTTCGTAGGGAACGGATTTATCCGTTCCGAAATGTTGGTTAACATCCATGGTTCGTTGAACGGGAAATGGTCCGTCAACACCGTAGGGCGCCTGGCTGTCCCCCGCCGTAACCCTCCGGTTTGAGAGCAGTATTGTTGAATCACGCATGTTTCAAATCAAAACCTTACGGCGGGGGCAAGCCACCCGCCCTACGATATAGAAATGTAAGGTTGATGAGATTGCGAAAGACCCGGCCTGGGATTAAGATTTGTTTAATTCCCTTGAAAAAAGCAGCCATAGGTGGTAGTATATGGCAACAGGACTGACGCCCATCCTGATCAGTTTCAATGGGCGCGGAAGAATGTCCTGTTGGGCCTTTCCCGGAATTGAAAAAGGAGGAAACATACATGAAAGGAAAAAAGCTGACTCGTCTGGCAGCCGCCCTTGCCTTGACCCTGCTGTCCGTGGGAATCTTTGGCGTGACGGCTTCCGCAGACGCCAGACGCTGTAAAACCTGCGAAGATAACGGCCTTACCTTTACGGGCTATACCGCGACCACGGAGTTCCGCAGAATCAGCGAAACCCAGTGCGCCAGGGTGTACGTATGCAACAACGGCCATAAGCAGCTGACCTATGATACGGATGGCAACTACTTGGCCGTATCCGATCACATAGCTTCCAAAAAGGCAACCTGTAAGGAGGCCGCTGTCTGCGGCAACTGCGGGGCATCCTTTGGCACCACCCTGGATCACAGCTTTGACGAGGGCAAGGTGACCAAGCCCACCTGCTCCAGCGAGGGCTACACCACCTATACCTGTAAGGTCTGCGGCTTCAAGAAAGAAACCGATAAGGTGAAAAGACTTTCCCACTGGTATGATCTGTGGGAGCCCACAGGCAACGGACAGAACAGCGCCCCCTGCAAGCGGGACGGCTGCAGCTACACCAAGACCACGGCCTGCGTGGACTGGGATTTCAAGCTGATTCCCGCCGGTGCAGATCAGGCCGAGAAGTTTTCTGTGTGCCCGGTGTGCGGTGAACTCAGCGACGGAGGCCGCCTGGAGCTGGTGGAGGATGCTTTCCCCACGCCCATCACCGGCTGGACCCCGGAGGGCGACATGGTGCTCCGCTGCGGCGCGCTGGAAAACGGCGAGAAGGTCATCTGCGTTGGTTTTGAGTTTGACGCCAGACTGGCCCAGTGCACCGGCCTGACCAAGTTCACCATCCCTGCGGAACTGGTGGAGGGCTGCAAGCTCATGCTCCTGGATGAAAAGGGCAATGAGACAGAGCTGGAAGTGGAAACCGATGACGACAGCGTAACCTTTACCCTGAATTTCTATGGCGATGCCCAGGGCAAGCGCACCCCCGTGCGGATGATTCACCTGGTTCCCATTGGCGAATAAGATAACCTGTTTCTCCATCCCCTGCGCCCAAAGCGCAGGGGATTTTAAATTGGTTGCGTTTGGATGGAAAATATGCTAAACTGTAAAGAAAGGAATCCGGTTCTGCCGATGAACGGATAAAATTCGTATTTAAAGGGACATTCCGCCCGCTTCATGAACTACTGAGGTTCGACGAATCGTAAAACGATGGTTTTTGCGTAGGGAATGCATTTATGCATTCCGCCTCTTTAAGGTTTTTACGAGGGGTATGTTGAATGGAAAAATGCAGGGGAAAAAGAGGAACCCGTTACCATCCAACGAACCATGGATGTTAACACACGTTTCGGAACGCATGAATGCGTTCCCTACGCACACATTGAAACATTTTCCGTTCAACGAGCACCAAACACAAATTTGCAGAATTACAAATCGAAAGATCAATACATCATCCACAGGAGGAAGAAACCATGGCGGATTTGCAGCAGCTGGAATCCATCTACCAGGAATATGAGGATAAGCTTGCCCAGGCGGAAAAGCAGGCCGGGCTCTTTGCAGGGGCCTTCAACATGGGCGACGACCCCAGAAAGGATGCCTGCAACCAGCTGTTCTATGAAACCCTGGGGCAGTGGGTCCGGGACTTTCTGGAATCCAATCCCACCCCAGAGGAAGTATCCCAGGCGGCGGCTTGGATTCTGGGTTATCCCGCTGCAAACCGGGAAAGCGGCACCTACTGGATGGCCTACGCCGCTCAGGGCCACGCCCGATCGCTGATTCCTCTGCTGGAACGGGAGGCGGCGGAGAAGCTGGCCCAGGAATTTAACCGACAGTACCCCCGGCGGGACCGAATGCCCGTCCAGCGGGAGCTGATGAAAGCCCTCTCCGCCAGGACAGGAGCCAGCGGTGCACACAAAGAGGGGGGAATACTGGGAACCTGGCTGCCCCGGGTGGTTCTGCTGCTCATCGGCCTGACCATTGCCCATCTGGGTGTGACCTTGTTCCTGCTGGCCAATCTGGGCTCCGACCCCTTTAATGTGCTGATTCAGGGCCTGCATCAGCTGATGCCCAATCTGACCCACGGCACAGTACATATCGCGGTCTCCCTGTTGATTATCCTGGTTCTGCTGGTGATTGACAGGAGCTATGTCCGCATCGGAACCTTCCTGTGTATGCTCCTGGGAGGGCCCATTATCGATCTTTTCAATATGCTTTTGGGCGGCATCGTCAGCCCCAGCTCCCCCATGGCGGTGCGGGTGGTGGCTGTGGTGCTGGGCTGCGGCATCCTGGCCTTCGGCATGACCATCGTCATCAAATCCCAGGCGGGCACCGGCCCCAACGACCTGGTGGCCGTGGTCCTCAGCGACAAGACAAAATGGAAATTCGGCCCGGTGCGGGTGGGGGTGGATGTGCTGTTTGCACTGACCGGCTTCCTGCTGGGGGGCACCGTGGGGGCGGGCACCCTGATCTGCATGGCGGTGGTTGGCCCCGTGGCCCAGGTGTTCATGCCTTTCTCGGAGAAAATCTGCGCCGGATTCACAGCCCGGGTCCGCTCCTTACAACAATAATACAGAAGAAACCGGCATGTCTCAGGATATGCCGGTTTTTCCTGCCTTGGAGCAAAAAGGAGAAAATCTTACGGAAAATGTTGAAAATCATCAAAAATCATCAAAAATAATCGATACAAAAGGGACGAAATCAGGCAAAACAACTAAAAAGGAAGAAATAATCTTGTGAAAAACCCCGCATTGCAAAATTCTTCCTGGGATGGTATCATTTAGATAGTTCCCGTGGAAAAGCGGGGAAAATTTGCGTGCGGAGCAGCCTCCGTACCGAAAAAGGAAAGGAAAAAACGAAATGAAGAAGCTTATTTCCCTCGTTATGGCTCTGGCCTTGATGGTCGCTGTCTTCGCCTGCGTCGCTGGCGCAGAGCAGGTCGGCGCTGGCAAGACCGTCGGCATCGCCATGCCCACCCAGTCCTCCGAGCGCTGGATCAACGACGGCGCCAACATGAAGGCCCAGCTGGAAGCTCTGGGCTACGAAGTCCTGCTGCAGTACGGCGAGGACGATGTGCAGGCTCAGGTTTCTCAGATTGAGAACATGATCGCCTCCGAGGTCGACTGCCTGGTTATCGCCGCCATCGACTCCGGCGCTCTGACCGCTGTGGAAGCCCAGGCCAAGGAAGCCGGCATCCCCGTCATCGCTTACGACCGTCTGCTGATGGACACCGACGCTGTCACCTACTACGCCTCCTTCGATAACGAAGGCGTGGGCCGCGTCATCGGCGAGTACATCGAGCAGGCCAAGGATCTGGCCAACACCACCGAGACCTACACCATCGAGTTCTTCATGGGCTCCCCCGACGACAACAACGCTCTGCTGCTCTACACCGGCCTGATGAAGGTCCTGCAGCCCTACCTGGACAACGGCACCCTGGTCTGCAAGACCGGCCGTACCTCCTTCGAGGACACCTGCATCCTGCGTTGGTCCCAGGAGACCGCCCAGCAGTGGTGCGAGAACTACCTGGCCGCTGAGTACGCCGACGAAGACCTGGACATCTGCGCCACCGCTTTCGACGGCTTCGCTTACGGCTGCCGCTCCGCTCTGGAAGGCGCTGGCTACACCGAAGAGAACTGGCCCCTGATCACCGGTCAGGACGCCGAGCTTATGGCCTCCAAGAACATCATCTCCGGCAAGCAGACCATGTCCATCTACAAGGACACCCGGCTGCTGGCTGAGAAGTGCGTGACCATGGTCAACGCCGTTCTCACCGGCTCCGAGCCCGAGATCAACGACACCACCACCTACGATAATCACGTGATGGTCGTTCCTTCCTACCTGTGCACCCCCGTTGCTGTTGACATCAACAACTACGAGGAGCTGCTGATTGGCGGCGGCTACTACACTGCTGAGCAGCTGGCTGGCTAATCCCCTTTTCCAATCCTCAACGGGAGGCGGCGGCTCTGCCGCCGCCTCTTTCGTTGCGGAAAGAAAACCGCCGGTTCGAGGGAAGAGCATTTGGCACACTATGGAGCGAATTCTCTTCCCCCGAACCGACAATCTGACACGAAGGAGTTGAAAGAATGTCAGAGTACATTTTGGAAATGAACCATATCACCAAGGAATTTTCGGGCGTGAAAGCACTGGACGATGTGAATCTCCAGGTAAGGCAGGGCGAAATCATGGCCATCTGCGGCGAAAACGGAGCGGGAAAATCCACCCTGATGAACGTGCTTTCCGGCGTTTATCCCTATGGCGAGTACACCGGCGACATTGTTTATAATGGCGAAGTCTGCAAATTCCGCAACATCCGGGAGAGCGAGGCCAAGGGCATCGTCATCATCCATCAGGAGCTGGCCCTCAGCCCCTATCTTTCCGTGGCGGAAAATGTGTTCATCGGCAATGAGCGGCTGAAAACCCGGGGTGTCATCGACTGGACGGCCACCAAGCGGGAGGCCAAGAGCCTGCTGGCCCGAGTGGGGCTGGAGGACGAGAACGTGGATGTTCCCGTAAATACCCTGGGCGTGGGCAAGCAGCAGCTGATTGAAATTGCCAAGGCTCTGGGCAAGAATGCCAATCTGCTGATTCTGGACGAGCCCACTGCCGCCCTGAACGACCGGGAGTCCGCTCAGCTGCTGGAACTGATGCTGCAGCTGAAGGCCCAGGGCATCACCTGCATCATCATTTCCCACAAGCTCAACGAGATCAGCTTCGTTGCCGATTCCATCACCATCATCCGGGACGGCAAGACCATCGAGACCCTCCACAAGGGCAAGGACGATTTTTCCGAAGAGCGCATCATCAAGGGCATGGTGGGCCGGGAGCTGACCAACCGCTATCCCAAGCGGGAGGACTGCCCCATCGGCGATGTGATTTTTGAGGTGAAGGACTGGAATGTGTACCACCCGGAGGACAGCCAGCGGCAGATTCTGAAGGATGTAAACCTCCATGTCCGCGCCGGCGAGGTGGTGGGCCTGGCAGGGCTCATGGGCGCGGGCCGCACCGAGCTGGCCATGAGCATCTTCGGCCACAGCTACGGGCAGAAGATCAGCGGCACCGTAAAGATCAAGGGCCAGGAGGTCAAGCTGGATTCCGTCCAGAAGGCCATCGATCATCATCTGGCCTACGTGTCCGAGGACCGGAAAACCTACGGCCTGATTCTCATCGACAGCATCAAATTCAATATGACCCTGTCCGCTTTGAAGAACTTCTTCTCAAAGAAGGGCGTGGTGAACGACAGCATGGAGGCCGTGCGCTCCGAGGAATACCGCAACCGGATCAATGTAAAAACCAACTCCATTGATCAGACCGTGGGCTCCCTCTCCGGCGGCAACCAGCAGAAGGTGGTCCTGGCCAAGTGGATGCTCACAGAGCCGGATGTGCTGATTCTGGATGAGCCCACCCGGGGCATCGACGTGGGCGCAAAGTACGAAATTTACTGCGTCATCAACGAGCTGGCCAAGGCGGGTAAGGCCGTCATCGTCATCTCTTCCGAAATGCCCGAAATCATCGGCACCTGCGATCGGACCTATGTCATCAATGAGGGCCAGATCGCCGGTGAGCTCCAGGGCAACGAGATCACCCAGGAGGCCATCATGGCCTGCATCATGGCCCATAACAGAAAAGGAGAGGTATCATGAGTAATGTGGATTTGAAAAAGACAGCCGGAGCCCAGACCGTCAAAAAGCCCCAGCTGAATATGAAGCAGTATGGCATGGTCATCATGCTGATTGTGGTGTATGTGTTCTTCGCCATCCTCACCGGCGGCAAGAACATGACCCCCATGAACATCAATAACCTGATCATGCAGAACGGCTACGTGGTCATCCTGGCCGTGGGTATGCTGCTGTGCGTGCTCACCGGCAACGTGGACCTGGGCGTTGGCTCCGTGGTGGCAGCCTGCGGCGCCGTGGCCGGTACCCTGCTGATGGACTTTGGTGTCAGCGCTCCCGTTGCCATGCTGGGTGCACTGGCTGTGGGCGCCGCCTTCGGTGTGTTCGTTGGCTTCTTCGTGTCCAAGCTGGAGATTCCTCCGTTCATCGTCACCCTGGCTACCATGCTCATGGGCCGCGGTCTGTGCTACGTCATTCTGAAAGCCCAGACCAAGGGACCCCTGCCCGCCTCCTACAACTGGATTGGCACCGGCTTCCTGCCCACCATCCGCATCCTCACCGACAATCCCGAGCTGAACAAGGGCAAGGGCGTTGACCTGATCTGCCTGGTGGTGGGTGCCGTGATCTGCGCCCTGATCATCCTGGCGGAGATCAGAAGCCAGCTCACCGCCAAGAAGCACAATCTGCCCACCATCCCCCTGTGGCAGACCGTGGCCAAGGACGCGGTGATTCTGTTCATCGTGGGCTTCTTCTTCTGGAAGCTGGCCAACTACAACGGCATCCCCGTGGTGCTCATTCTCATGGCCGCCCTGGTTGGCATCTATCATTTCATCACCACCAAGACTGTGGCTGGCCGTCAGGTCTACGCCATGGGCGGCAATGCCAAGGCGGCCCGGCTCTCCGGCATCAACACCAAGAAGGTGTTCTTCTGGGTGTATGCCAACATGGGCTTGCTGGCTGCTGTGGCCGGTATCGTCCTGTCCGCCCGGAACCAGTCCGCAACCCCCAAGGCCGGCGACGGCTTTGAGATGGACGCTATCGCCTCCTGCTACATCGGCGGCGCTGCCACCTCCGGCGGCGTGGGCACCATCATCGGCGCGGTGGTTGGCGCATTCATCATGGGCATCCTGAACAACGGCATGTCCCTTGCCGGTTACGACACCAACGTGCAGAAGATCGTCAAGGGCTGTGTGCTGCTGGGCGCCGTCACCTTTGACCTGCTGAGCAAGCGGAAAAAGCGCTGATGCAGAGCAGTCAAAAGCCCCCTCAGTTTTCCCTGTTGCTGCGGCTGCTGGGAGGTGGGTACCTGGTGTACCTGGCCTATGACCTGTTCAAAAACGGCCAGGGCAATTGGTTCGTTTATGCCGCAGCGGCTGTTTTCGCCCTGGTGGGCGGGGCGCTGTTCATCCACTCCCTGCTGACACTGGTGAAAAGCGACTATTTTCGTAATTCTCCCCCGCCGCAAGACGAGGAGAAAACAGAAGACGAATAACCCAAACACAGCCTCCCAATCCCGAGAGGCTGTGTTTTTGCCCCTCTTCTGCGTTGGGGCGGCTGGCACATTTTGCAATGTGCCGGAAAATTGACAGGATTTTCTTCAAAAATCTACGGTAATAATCCACAAAAATATTGCTTTTCTTTTGGCATTGTGCTATATTTTATTGTTGAGAGTAAGAAATCCAATCAAAAAGGAGAGCAATTTATGGCATCTCAGGATAAAATCAGAAATATTGCCATCATCGCCCACGTTGACCACGGTAAGACCACCCTGGTTGACGAAATGCTGAAGCAGGGCGGTATCTATCGGGAAAATCAGGCCACCGTGGAGCGGGTGATGGACTCCGGCGATTTGGAGCGGGAGCGGGGCATCACCATCCTGGCCAAGAATACCTCCGTCCGCTATAAGGACTATAAAATCAACATCGTGGATACCCCGGGCCACGCCGATTTCAGCGGCGAGGTGGAGCGTATCCTGAAAATGGTCAATGGCGTCATCCTGCTGGTGGACGCCGCCGAGGGCCCCATGCCCCAGACCCGCTTCGTGCTGCAAAAGGCACTGGAGCTGGGCCATAAGGTGATTGTCGCTGTAAACAAGGTGGACAAGCCCGATGCACGGGTCCATGAGGTGATGGACGAGGTGCTGGAGCTGCTGCTGGAGCTGGATGCCACTGACGAGCAGTTCAACAGCCCCACCGTGTTCTGCTCCGGCCGTCAGGGCACCGCCTCCTACGGCCCCGACGAGCAGGGTACCGATCTGACCCCCCTGTTCGAGACGATCATCAATTATATCGATGCTCCCCAGGGGGACGAAAATGCCCCTATGCAGCTGCTGGTTTCCTCCATCGACTATAACGATTATGTGGGCCGCATTGCCGTGGGCCGGGTGGAGCGGGGCACCATCAAGGTCAATCAGGAGGTCACCATCTGCGATTTCCACGACCCCGCCATCAGGACCAAGGGAAAGGTCGTGGCGCTGTACGAGTTCGACGGCCTGGGCAAAACCGCCATCCAAGAGGCCAAGGCCGGTGAGATCGTGGCCCTGTCCGGCATGGCGGACATCACCATCGGCCGCACCCTCTGCGCGCCGGACTGCGTGGAGCCCCTGCCCTTTGTGAAGATCAGCGACCCCACCATCGAAATGACCTTTGCCGTCAACGATTCTCCCTTTGCCGGGAAAGAGGGCAAGTTCGTCACCTCCCGGAATCTGCGGGACCGCCTGGAGCGGGAACTGCTCAAGGATGTGTCCCTCCATGTTTCCGAGCAGGGCACCGATGCCTTCAACGTGGCGGGCCGGGGCGAAATGCACCTGTCCATCCTCATGGAGACCATGCGCCGGGAGGGGTACGAATTCTCCGTGTCTACCCCCCGGGTGCTGACCAAGGTGATCGACGGCAAGACCTGTGAGCCCATCGAGCGAATGGTGGCCGATGTGCCCGAGGAATGCATGGGCGCTGTCATCGAGAAGATGGGCCGCCGGAAGGGTGACCTTTTGAGCATGACCCCCATGGGCAGCCGCTACCGGCTGGAGTTCCTGGTTCCCTCCCGGGGCCTGTTCGGCTACCGGAATGAGTTCCTCACCGATACCCGGGGCGAGGGCATCATGTCCTCGGTGTTGGATTCCTACGCACCCATGAAAGGCGAAATAGAGCGCCGCCTCACCGGCTCCCTCATCGCTTTTGAAACCGGCGAGGCAGTGGCCTATGGCCTGGGTGCCGCCCAGGAGCGGGGCGCCCTGTTCATCGGTCCGGGCACCCCGGTTTACGCCGGAATGGTCATTGGCATTTGCAGCCGGAACGAGGATATGACCGTCAACGTCTGCAAGAGAAAGCAGCTGACCAACATGCGGGCCGCCGGTTCCGACGATGCCATCCGGCTGACGCCGCCCCGGAATCTCTCCCTGGAGCAGTGCCTGGAATTCCTGGCAGATGACGAGCTGCTGGAATGCACCCCCAAGAGCCTGCGAATCCGCAAGCGGGAGCTGGACCATTCCGTACGGATGCGGGAGCTGATGAAGAGAAGAGCCCAGGAGGGCTGATTGCAGAAAGGAGGGCGCCACCGTTGCGTCATACGACAAAAGCTGCTGCAGCACTGCTGGTGTTCCTGCTTGTGGCCGGAAGTCTGATTTCAGCCGGGGCACAGGAGCCCGATTCCGGAGAGAGCGGCGAACAGCATTTTCTGCTGACCTTTGTGGGGGATTGCACCCTGGGAGCGCTTCCCAGCCAGTATGGCGCCGGACTTGGAATTGTGAAAACCGTAGGGGAGGATTATGGCTATCCGTTCCGCAATGTGATGGACTACTTTTCCAATGATGATGCAACCTTTATCAATTTGGAGGGTGCACTCACCGACCAGGGCTATCCCTCGGACAAGACCTATAATTTCCGTGGCCCCACGGATTTTATCAACATTCTCACCCAGAGCTCTGTGGATGTGGTAACCCTGGCCAACAATCACACCATGGATTACGGCCAGGTGGGCTACGACTCCACCCGGTCCGTGCTGGAGGGGGCGGAAATACCCTACGTGGAGCGGGACTGCTCCCGGCTGATTACTCTGGACGGCGGCTTGACGGTAGGCATTTACGGCATGGTCTATTACCGGCTGGACCTGGAGGATATGAAATCCGAGATTGTTTCCCTCCGGGAGCAAGGGGCAGAATTGGTGATTGTGGCCCCTCACTGGGGCATTGAGGGAAACTACCGTCCCAACGATGCCCAAATAGAGGCCGCCCACGAGGCCATTGATGCCGGGGCGGATATCGTGTGGGGGTCCCATCCCCATGTGCTTCAGCCGGTGGAGGAATACGGCGATGGAATCATCTATTATTCCATGGGCAATTTCTGCTTCGGCGGAAATGGCTATCCGGATGATTTCGACACTGCCCTGTTCCAGCAGGAAGTGATTCGCAGCACGGAGGGGGCGGTTTCCCTCGGGGGGCTGACTATTGTGCCCTGCAGCATCAGCTCCGTCTCCAACCTGAATAATTTCCAGCCCACACCCATGGAGCCGGGCACCGCGGAATACAATCGGGTGCTCTCCAAATTAGACGGCAGCTTTAACGGCCCCAACCTGATCGTGTAATCCAATATGCCGATCGGTTTCACGCGGCAAATTGGCATTTGGAGGGTTTGCCCAACAGAATGTGTTTCAATGTGTGCGTAGGGAACACATTTATGCGTTCCGAAACGCCGGTTAACATCTGTGGTTCGTTGGATGGTAACAGGCTCCTGGTTTTTTTAACATTTTTCCATTCAACATACCCCGATAAAAAACGTAACCGAGGCGGAATGCATGAATGCATTCCCTGCGAAAATCGACTAAAGAACAATGAAACCAAATACAAAAAGCTGGACTCTGTAAAGGAACAGGGTCCAGCATTTTTGTTTGTTGGGGGAAATCAGCCGACCTGGTTTTCGTAGGTGAAAACGTCGCTGGCCGCTTCCATTTCAAAATAGGCTTCCAGAATCTGCTCTGCCACGGGGGCCAGGGAGCTTCCGTGGGCCACCTTCTCGCCGTAGATTGCCACGGCAATTTCCGGGTCTTCCATGGGGGCAAAGCAGATGAAAGCACCGTGGTCGGAGCCGCCGGAGGAGTGCTGGGCGGTACCGGTTTTGGCGCAGACCGCCACGGGGAAGGTTTTCAGGGTTTCATGGCCGCCGAAATACTTGTTGGCCGTACCGCCGATGTCGGTAATGACCTTACGCATGCCGGTCATGTACATCTCATAGGTGTCATAGGAGATGTCCATCTTGCTCACGATCTCCGGCTCATTCTGCTTGATCAGGGTCCGGTAGTCGGAGGATGCCACCCGGTTCAGGAAGGTGGCCCGGTAGCGGGTGCCCCGGTTGGCCAGGGTGCAGGCGTAGACGCACAGCTGCAGGGGGGAGAAACGGTTCTCGGACTGGCCGATGGCGGTCAGAACACGGTCACCGGCGTTCCACACGGAGTCCGGGCCGGTGTAGGAGGCGGCCTTACTGTCCGGGTTGGCCCGCCAGCCGATCTTCTCGGTGAGCTCAATGCCGGTGGGCTCGCCCAGGCCGAAGCCCTTGGCGGTTTCGTCCAGCATCTGCCAGGTCAGCCGGTAGCCCAATTCGTAGAAGAAGTAGTTGCAGGAGACCTTTAAGGCATCCGTGGCATCGATGGTGCCGTGGGTGGCCTGAACGGAGGAGAACAGCAAGCATTTGGGATTGAAGCCTTCCAGCTCTGTAAACACACCCTTATCCTGGATGGTTTCCATATAGTTCAGGATCCGCTCGCCCCGGGAGTTGGTGTGCTCCATGGCGGAAACCAGGGTGCACATTTTGTAGGTGGAGCCGGGAGCGTAGTTGGCGCCGAAGGCCCGGTTGAAGAAAGGCTTCAGGGGGTCCTCCATGATGGCGTCCCAGGTGGCCTTATCGGCGATGTTGGCCAGATCAAAGGTGGGATAGCTGGCGCAGGCCAGAATTTCGCCGGTCTTCACTTTCATCACGATGACCGCCGCGCCCTCGGCATCCAGGCCGGTGTTCTCGCCCTCGGCGGTGTTGATTTCCGGATCGGTGAAGTTGTGCATGACTTCCGACAGGGAGTCCTCGGCAATTTTCTGCAGGGTGATGTCGATGGTGGTTTCCACGTTATTGCCGGCGATGGGCTCCTTGCCTGGCAGGTACTCCTGCCGGACGATGGCGCCGTCCTTGGAAACCACGTCCAGACGGCTTCCGTCGATGCCGTGGAGGTATTCTTCAAAGGCCTCTTCAAAGCCGGACTGGCCGATGTAGGCGTCCATGGAGTAGCCCTGGTCCTTGTATTTGGCCCAGTCGTCGCTGTCCATGCCGCCCATGTAGCCTAAGATATGAGCCGCGTAGCTGGTGTGATATTCCCGGACGGTGGAGGATTCCACCATCAGGCCGGGGGTGTTCAGCTCCAGGATGGCGGACAGGTTCTCGTTGGAGACGTCCTCGATGAACACGTAGTTGGGCAGGTTGGTCACGCCTCTGAGGTCGAACTCATACCGGAGGCCGATGACGCCCCGGGCCTCTTCATCCGTCCATTCCTCGGGCAGCTCATAGCGTTCCCGCATTCTTTCTACCAGCAGGGGAGCGGTGATGTCCGGGTCCAGACCCCAGTCCACCATGAAGCTCTGGTAGTAGCCCTGCCAGGAGGTGTTGTAGCTGTCCAGGGTGTATTCAAAGGGACGGGTGGCGGTGACGGGGAAGTGGTCGTTGTGGGTAACGCCCAGCTCCTCGCATTTTTTCAGCAGGTCATAAAGATATTGGTTCCGCTGGTCGGCGGACTTGATGACGTAGTGGTTGAACACCAGGTCGTAGCTGGCCCGGTTGCCCACCAGCACATTGCCGTTCCGGTCCAGGATATCCCCCCGGGCGGCTCGAACGGTGGTGATGGTGGAGTAGGTGGTTGCGTTGTCGGTATTACCTTTTGTTTCAATAATCTGCAGGGAAAACAGCTTGGTGGCGAACAAGAACATCACAAAGCCGAAGATACCCAGCAGGACGGCCGACCGGAATCGGGTCATTCTTTCCATGTGTGGCCTCCTATTTGACCAATGCGATAGATAACGTAGTACAGCGGGAACATGGCGGCAGCGGTGAGCAGCCCGGTAATCAGAAACCGGGGCAGCCGGTACCAGCTGGTCAGTCCCATAAACAGGCCCGTGAAATAGAGCCCGATTTCATAGATGATGGCGGCCAGCCCCGCGCACAGGACGATGGAGCCCCGGCTGCGGTGCCACACCATCTGGCGGAACAGGCTGGCGCCCAGACCCAGGATGGTGAGCAGACCCACACTGTAGGGCCCTGGGGCGGAGCCGGAGAAATAGAACACGGTGGACGCGATGAGGATGAAGACGCTGCCCACCTCGCTGCCCTCCAGCACGGTGATCAGCAGCATGGCGGCCACCGCCAGGTCCGTGGTGGCGCCGAAAATGGAGACCCGGCTCATGATGGAGTCCTGAATCACCAGGCACAGCACACAGATGCCGATGTAGCTGAGCCAGCGCAGAATTTGCAGCCATTGCAGGTGGGTAAAGCGCATTCCTTTCAGCGGGCTGACCAGGGGGGCATCCGGCTTGAACTCGGAAACCAGACTGCGGCGCACCCGTTTTTGCTTCTGCTTTGGCTTTTTGGTGGGCCGTCGGGCCGGGCGCTTTCCGGCGGAGCTCCTGGTGGAGCGGGAATTGCGTTCATTTGCCATGATCGTGCCCTCACTCGGTGCGGAAGTTTGTCAGAATGAAAATCTGCTCCAGGGAGCTGATTTCGGCGGCGGGCTCCAGAACGGCATACTTGGCCACGCCGGTTTCCTTGAAGCCCGCATCTACCACATGGCCCAGAATCAGGCCCCGGGGATACACGGTGGAGCCGGAGGTCACCACCTGGTCATTGTTGCGGATGATGGAGGAGGAGGGAAGATAGTCCATTTGCAGGTACTTTTCGTTCCCGTCGATATAGCCGCCGCTGACCATTCCATTGTAGCCGGAGGTGGCGATGGTGGCGGAGATTTCCAGGGTGGAGTCCAGAACGGTTTTCACCACGGCAAAGTTGGGTCCCACCTGGCTGACCAGGCCCACCACTTCGCCGTTTTCCGTAATGGCCACCATGTTTTCCTCAATGCCCACGTTGGAGCCCCGGTTGATGGTAAAGGTGTTGGACCAGTCGGTAGAGCTCCAGCCGATGATGTAGGCATCGGTGAGGTCATAGTCCTCGTGGACCTCCTTCAGCGCCATGGCCTTGCGAAGACGGGTGTTTTCACGGGCGGTGGCGTCGGCCTGACGGGCGGCGTCCTCCATCTGGGCGATGCTGGCTTTCAGTGCTTCGTTTTCCGCTTCCAGCGCTTCATAACGGAACATGTAGCTGTAGTATCGCTCCGCAGTTTTGGTCAGAGAGGTGCCCGCCGCCCGAAAGGGGGCCAGCACGCCCTGAACCAGCAGCTCAGGAACGCTTCGGTTGGTCAGACCCGCCATCACCGCCAGCACGGCGGTGAGCAGCACGGCAAGAACCACAATGATTTTCAGCTTGGTGTTGAAAAGATTTCTCATGTTATTCCTCCAAAGCCTTCATTTGCCTCAGTACGGTGCCCAGGCGGCAGACGGGGAGCCCCATCACATTGTAGTAGTCCCCCTGGATGCCGGGGCAGAACAGGGCGGCACCCCCCTGGATGCCGTAGGCGCCGGCCTTGTCCATGGGTTCGCCGGAGTCCACATAGCGGTTGATTTCCCCGTCGGACAGGGGGCGGAAAACAAGGGTGGTCACCTCTGTAAAGGTTTCCCGGTGATTGCCCCGGAGCACGGTGCAGCCGGTCATCACCTGGTGCTCCCGGCCGGAGAGCAGCTTCAGCATGGAAACCGCTTCCTCCCGGCTGTGGGGCTTGCCCAGCACTTTCCCGCCGCAGACCACAATGGTATCCGCCGCGATCACTGTGTCGTCCTCGTCCCGCTCTACGGCCATCGCCTTTTGGCAGCTGACCCGGGCCACCTCGTCATAGGGCGGCTTACTGGGGTCCATGGCCTCGTCGATGTCCGCGGCCCGCACCACAAAGGGGACGCCAAACAGACTCAAAAGCTCCCTCCGCCGGGGAGAGGCAGAGGCCAATATCAGTTGTTTCATCATTCCAATCCTCTTAAATACAGGCCTCTGGTGCAGAAGCCGGGTTCAAAGGGCACGGGGCTGACGTATTCGCCGATCACCCGGTCCACCTCCCGGCTGTTTTCCGTGGTGAAGTACAGCCGGATGGCCCAGAGCCCTAGTCGGGCCAGATCATTCTGCCGGTCCAGCCAGCTGAGCTTTTTGCCGTTGAGCAGTACACTGCGGCAGGAATTGCCGTCCTTGATGATGGGGAAATCCGCGCCGGTGCGGTCGGTGAGCTTGGTGGCCACGGTGCCGCAGGTGCATTCGCCGGTGCGGCCCTGAATCAGGCAGTGCTCGGTGATCATCAGCGGCAGCCGCCCATAGGCGAAAATCTCCGTGGGCACGGCCTTGCTGATGTCCCGAATCTGGGGCAGGGTCAACTCAAAGCTCAGGCAGGCGGAGGCAAAGTCCATCCGCTGCAAATTGTTCATGGCGGCGGAGTTGAAGATGTTCAGACCGAAATCCCCGTGGAGCCGGAGCCCGGCCTCCCGGGCGGGAATCACCAGGCCGTAATTGCCCACCAGGGCGTCCTTGATGCCGAAGCTTCGCACCTGCTCCATTTGCTGCCGGAGCTTGGCCAGCTCTCCGTCGTGGACGATTCTGGGCAGCACGGCAGCCACCCGGCCCCGCTTGCCCAGCACCTGACACAGGGCAGTGTCCTCAGTGAGCAGATGGATGGGCACATAGAGCATGGCGGTTTCCGTGTTCACCAGGGTGGGGGTGAGCTGCTCCCGGGTGGTCACCTGAATGGTCAGCCCGGGGAGCTTGGTATTGCCCTTGTAGTTGGGCACCGCCTTGGGAGCCCGGACGGACCGGGGCTCCATTCTTCCCCGCAGGGCGGTGAGCCGGTTCAACAGCTCCCGCCGCATGGCATTGATGGCGGAGGCGGGGACGGTGAGGCCGGGATCGATGTGGGTGCGGATTTCCGTGCAGCGGTAGGGCGTGCCGCCGGTTTTGGACAGCCAGCCGCTCAGCACCTGGCCGGACAGGGCCACGCTCCGGGCCAGCTCCGGCTTGGGACCCGCCACAGAGCAGCTGCGGCCCTCCGGGTCTGTGACGGTGAGGCTGCATCCATCCACGGTGACGGCGCACTGGAACTGGATGTCCACCAGGGAGCTCTCACCGGATTCGTAGGATTGCCTTGCCTGCTGGAGCCACTGGGGGTCATCCCGGGTTTCCGTGCGGGTGCCGAACATTTTCTTGTCCACCCGGCCGGTGTAGTAGCCGTTGGTGAAGCCCTGCCGGTTGAAGGAGGTGTACAGGTCGTCCATCATCTGTTGGGTGACCTGGCCCTCGTCGATGGCCTTGCGGTAGACCTGGGTCACCGTGGCCACGTACTCCGGCCGCTTCATCCGGCCCTCCAGCTTCAGGGAGGCCACACCCATGGCCTCTAATTCCTTGACATAGTGCACCAGGCAGTTGTCCTTCAGGCTCAGGGGATACCTGCTCTCCCAGCGGCCGTAGCCGTAGCTCTGGCGGCAGGGCTGGGCACAGCGGCCCCGGTTTCCGGAGCGGCCTCCGATCATGGAGGACAGATAGCATTGCCCGGAATAGCACATGCAAAGGGCGCCATGGCCGAATACTTCAATTTCAATGGGGGAATTGGCGCAGATATAGCGGATTTCCTCCCGACTCAGCTCCCGGCTCAGCACCACCCGCTGCATCCCCAGGGCGGCGCAGAGCTGCACCCCGGCCAGGGAGTGAATGGTGAGCTGGGTGGAGCCGTGTACCGGCACCTCCGGCGCGATCTGGCGGCACAGCTGTACCACGCCCAGGTCCTGAACAATGAAAGCGTCTACACCTGCCTCGGCGGTTTTGCGAATGAGATCGGACACCGCCTTGAATTCCCGGTCGGTGACCAGGGTGTTCAGGGTCAGGTGGACGGCCACCCCCCGGACATGGCAGTATTTCAGCGCCTCGCCCAGGGTTTCCAGTGTGAAGTTTTTTGCCCCCTGACGGGCGTTAAAGGTTCCGATGCCCAGGTACACGGCGTTGGCCCCGTTTTGCACGGCGGCCCGCAGCGCATCCATGGAACCGGCGGGGGATAGTAATTCCAGCATATGATTTCTCTCCGTATGGTATACTTGAGCACATTATAGCACAGATAGAACCGCTTTTCCACCCTTAGAACAGCGTTTCATGAAAAATTAATGAATTCACCACATTTTAGGTTATCAGCATTCAGCGGCACAAGGAGCGTTAAGTTAATTAAGATATAAGATATAAGATACGAGATATCAGATATCAGCCAGTCGTGTGCGTAGGGAACGGATTTATCCGTTCCGCCCTGCTCGTAAATCACCGTGGTTCATTGAATCGAGAAATGTTGTGTTTTGCGTAGGGAACGGATTCATCCGTTCCGAAAGGTTCGATGATCACCGCAGTTCGTTGCGTGGCATTTGGGGGAACATATTATCGGCGTTTTACCATTTATCCAACCGATTTTGCAACAATAGGGGAGTGGAACGGATAAATCCGTTCCCTACGAAAAGAATCAACATTTTCTCATTCAACGCACCGGCGCAAAACCATTACCCAGGCGGAATGCATAAATGCATTGGTCTACGAATCGTTCGTTAACAAAAGGACAATTATGCCGCGGAAAGCCGGTTGCCGAAACCGCATTTTGCCGCCGGTATTTTTGTGCTCCGGGAATTTCTTAAAGAATTCTTTATCCCTTTGGACAGAAAAGCCCTTTACCCCGGGGGAAAATCATGGTAGAATAATTGGAAAAGAATTTCCCACGATTCAGGAGGATGCCGCAATGAAATTATCGGAAAAGGCCGGCTGGAAATGGGGCTGGAGGAATAACGCCCTGGCGTTTATGATTCCCTGCTTTGGAATGCTCATGGTGATGCTGGTCAACGGCTACCATCCTTTCGGCGAAAGGGCCATGCTGTATTCGGACAATTACCACCAGTACTATCCCTTTTTCCTTGCCTTCCGCCGGAGCCTGCTCAGCGGAGAGAGCCTGCTCTACAACTGGGACGTGGGCATGGGCGTGGATTATCTGGGCCTCATTGCCTACTATCTGGGAAGTCCGCTGAACCTTTTGAGCGTCCTGGTGCCCGAGAGCCAGATGCTGAATTTCTTCTCCCTGCTGATGCCCATCAAGCTGGGGCTGGCGGGGCTGTTTTTCAGCATTTTTCTCCGGAAGCTCTTTGGCCGGGAGGATTTTTCCATTGCCCTCTTCGGCGGCTTCTATGGTCTTTGCGCCTGGGCCCTGGGCTACCAGTGGAACATCATGTGGCTGGATACCTTTGCTCTGCTGCCCCTGGTTGCCCTGGGAATGGTGAGCCTGCTGCGGGACAAGAAATTCATCCTGTACACCATCAGCCTGACCCTCTCCGTCCTGTCCAACTATTATATCGGCTTGTTCACCTGCTTCTTCGTGTTCCTCAGCTTCTTCTGCTATGAGATCTGCTGCCCCCGGGGCTGGAAGCGGTTCTTTGCCGACCTGCTGCGGATCGGGGTGTTCTCCCTGCTGGCCATCGGCATGACCACCATGCTGTCGCTCACCTCTCTGGCCGCCCTGCAAACCACCCAGTCCAGCGTGAACAAGTTCCCCACCTCTTTCCGGCTGAACATCGTCTCCCGGCATGACTTTTTGGGCCTGCTGGAGGGTATGCGCCAGGTGGCGGGGAATATGGGCGGCGGCATTGAGCCCACCTTTAAAGAGGGCCTGCCCAACCTGTACTGCGGCATCGGCACCATCTTCCTGGGCTTCCTGTTCTTCATGGCCGGTGATGTGAAGGTCAGAGAGAAGCTCTGCTGCGGCTTTTTGCTGCTGTTCTTCAATGCCAGCTTTGTCATTCGTCAGCTGGACTATATCTGGCACGGCTTCCATTTCACCAACATGATTCCCTACCGGTTCAGCTTCCTGTACAGCTTTGTGCTGCTGTATATGGCTTACCGGGCCTGGACATTGCGGCGGAAATTCGACTGGCTGCCGGTGGTGGCCTCGGCACTGCTGACGGCGGCGGTGCTGTGCTGCTGTAAGGATGCGCTGGAAACCTCCACGGTGCGGCTTTTTGGGAAAAGCGTGGAGCTGCCCATCTATATGATATATAATGTATCCTTCTTCCTGCTGTATCTGGTGATTTTCCTGGTGGACAGCTGGCGGCCCAGGCTGCGGGAGCAAACCCCGGAGGAGGTTCTGCGGCTTCGCAGGCGGGTCCGCCATCGCAGGCTGAACTGCCGCCGGGTGATCTGGGCGGTGATGAGCGTGGAGCTGGCCGCCACCTTGACGGCCTTCGGCTTCTATTTCCCCAGCACCAATGTGTCGGATTATCCCAAGGGCACCGAGCAGGCTGCCTCCATGATTCGGTATATGTATGAGCGGGAAAAGGACAACCTGTTCTTCCGGGCGGAGACCACCCACTCCCAGACCCTGAATGACGGCGCGTTAAACGGCTATTCCGGCATTTCCACCTTTACCAGCTCTGCCAATGTGCACATCACGGAATTCATGCGCGCCCTGGGCTACGGCGCGAAAAACACCTACAACCGCTATTGCTTTGAGGAAAGCTCCCCGGTGGCCAATCTGTTTTTGAACCTCAAATATATGCTTGAGCGGGATGGCCGGGACCGGAACAGCAGCTGCTTTGAGGAGGTTCACCACTACGGAAATGTCTACCTCTACCGCAACACCGCCTATCTGCCCCTGGGCTTTATGACGGAGAGCCAGCTTTCCCAGGTGAATTTCCTGGATGGCGACGGCTCCTTCGGATTCCAGAATGAGCTGTTCCGGGCGGCTACCGGATTGGTGGGGGATGTGTGGAGCGTGATCGCGCCGGAATACCGGGACATTTATGGCAACGGCACCGAGGTGACGGACATCAGCAGCAGCGGCTTCTGCCGGTACAGCAATCCCACCGCCGGCTCCAATGTGATCTACTCCTTTGTGGCGGACCGGGATGGCTTCGCCTGCGTCCAGCTGGATCTGCCCAAGCGGAACGATTTTTATGTCAGCGTCAACGGCAGTGAGTTGTACCGGGAGACCATCAGCCTGCCTCAGATGCTGGCCATCAGCGATGTCCACGCCGGGGATTTGATTGACATCCGCGTCCAGTGCAGGGATGGGGAGGGCGGCTCCGCCACGGTGAATGTGGCTATTCTGGATGATGCCCTGTTCCGCCTGGGCTATGAAATCCTCAACAGCTCCACCATGAAGCTGACCAGCTTTTCCAACACCCTGGTGGAGGGCACCATCAACTGCACCCGGGATGGGCTGCTGTATACCTCCATTCCCCAGAACGGCAACTGGATTGCCGAGGTGGATGGCCAGGAGCAGGAGATCGTCCTCGTTGGCGACTGCATGATCGGCCTGCAGCTGTCCCAGGGGGCCCATACCCTGCGGTTTATCTACCGCAATGAGGCCTTCCGGCTGTCGTGTATCATCACCGCAGTCTGCGCCGGAATCTTCGCGCTGCTGGTGCTCATCTGCTATCGGCCCAAGCGGATCCATCCGCAGCCCCAGGAGCCGGAACGCGCTGCCGCCGAACGGATGGAGCCTGCTTTGGAGTCTGAAAACGAAATGCCGCCGCTGATTCCGGACCAGGCCCTGCCCGCCGAGGAAGAGGAGCCCGCCGTTTTGGAGGAGCTCACCCGCCCCAGCCAGGAGGCGGCAGGGGAACAGCCCGGTGACGAAACAGCCACTGAGATGCCGGAGGAACCTCCGGAAGCGGAATAATCAACAAATCGCCCTTGCTCACAGGAGCAGGGGCGATTTTTGTATGTCAGAATAATTCCTGATGATGCTCCAGGGCGTCCGCTTCGGTGATTTCCCGAATCACCCGGCAGGGGACACCGGCGGCCAGGGAGCCTGCAGGGATATCCCGGGTGACCACGCTGCCCGCGCCGATGACGCAGCGCCCCATCCGAGGGGTCGTAGATTTTTCCTGCAAGCATTTTTTCCTGTTCGGTCATGGCAAAGCACTCCTTTTTCTCTTGTGAACAAAATCGGTGTGGGATACATATATCAACAGGGAACAGTCATTTTACGATGGTTCCGCCGCCAATGACCATTTCCCCCTGGTAGAGCACCACGGCCTGACCGGGGGAGATGGCCCGCTGGGGCTCGTCGAACACCACCCGGGCCAGTCCGTCCGCCTCCGGGTAGACTGTGGCCTTCCGGTCGAATTGGCTGTGGCGGATTTTCGCGGTGACCGCCAGGGGCTCCGTCAATTGCTCAAAGGGGAAGAACACCCAGTCCTTTGCCCACAGCTCCCGGGAGAACAGCGCCTGATTGGGCCCCACGGTGACGGTTTTGGCCGCCATATCCTTGGCGCAGACGTAAACCGGCTCGCCCATGGCCAAACCCAGTCCCTTTCGCTGGCCGATGGTGTAGCACACCGCTCCCCGGTGGCGGCCCACCACCTGCCCCTGGGTATTCAGAAAATCCCCGGGCTCCAGCTCCTTGCCGGTGTAGGCGGTGAGAAAAGCGGTGTAATCCCCGCCGGGCACAAAGCAGATGTCCTGACTGTCGTGCTTGCGGGCGTTGAGAAAGCCGTGCTTTTCCGCCAGCTCCCGTACCTGGGCCTTGGTGAGATCACCCAGGGGGAAGCGAATCCGGGACAGCTGCTGCTGGCTGAGGCAGGCGAGGAAATAGGTCTGGTCCTTGGCCCGGTCCGCCGCTCTCATTAATAAATAGCGCCCTGTGGCCGGGTCTTGCTGCACCTTGGCGTAGTGGCCGGATACCAGAACGTCGCAGCTCAGCTCCCGAGCCCGCTGCAAGAGCTTGCCGAATTTCAGATAGCGGTTGCACTCAATGCAGGGGTTTGGAGTGCCGCCAGTCTGGTAGACGGCAACAAACTGGTCCATTACCTGCTGCTGGAATTCCTCGGTGAAGTTGAACACATAGTGCTTGATGCCCAGCCGGTGAGCCACGCTCCGGGCGTCCTCCACATCGTCCAGGGAGCAGCAGGTTTTGCTGCCCGGGGAGGCCTGGCCGCCGTAGAGACGCATGGTGGCGCCGATGCATTCGTAGCCTGCTTCCAGCATCAGCAGTGCCGCCACGGAGCTGTCCACGCCGCCGCTCATTCCGATTAACGCTTTCATGATAAAACCTCCTGTGTAAGTCGGTTACCGTTTCGACAATTGGAATTTGTCGGGATGTTTCGTAGGGAACGGATTTATCCGTTCCGCCCGGTAACGATTTTGGGGCGGTACGTTGAATGGTACCATGAAACGACACGCACCAGCCAAGCCCCCCTTTACACCAATGTCATCAACTTAGGACGATACCGTAGGGCGGGTGGCTTGCCCCCGCCGCGCAGTACAATCCTAAATTGGGGGGTGCCAATGTGAAAAGGGAACCCTCCCCTTTATTGTTGGATGTTTTTCTGATCGGTACGTTATCGCGGCGGCGGGGGACAGCCATAAGCCCTACGATTTAAAACGTTAAGTTGATGACACTGCCCTTTACACAAGGGGGGCATGCGCTCAGAAGACGTAACAACGTACCATTCATCGAACTGCGGTAATCATCGAACCTTTCGGAACGGATAAATCCGTTCCCTACGAAACATCTCTACAACTTTCAATTTATAAATGTGACGTGCTTTGGGGGAGGGAAGAACCCTGTTCGAGTATACCAACCGGCGGCGACAAAGTCAATGCAAGAAAAAATTAAGAAATAAATAGTAACAAAATGTAATTTACCTGTTGCATTTTGTCATTGACCCTGCTATAATAACTCCATCAATAACTCATAAAGGAGCAAGTCGTTATGAAGAGGAAATTCACTTGCATGATTTTGGCTTTGGTGCTCGTCATCAGCCTGCTCCCCCTGGGAGCCATCCACACCCAGGCCGCGTCCAATCTGAACTACAGTGAGAACGTGGTGAGCCTGATCAAGCAGTTCGAGGGCTTCAGCGCTGTGGCCTACTGGGATGTGAACCAGTGGTCTATCGGCTATGGCACCCCCGGCTATGCCAATCAGACCATCTCCGAGTATGATGCCGACCTGGCACTGCGGAGCCGCCTGAACACCATCAATCAGAAGATCAACCAGTTCACCGCCACCTATAATGTGAATCTGAACCAGGCGCAGCACGACGCGCTCATCTGCTTCAGCTTCAACTGCGGCACCGACTGGACCACCCAGGGCGGCCGGTTCTTCAACGCCGTTGTGAATAACGCCGGTGTGAACGAATTCCTGTTTGCCATCTCCCTGTGGGCCAACGTGAACTCCACCCCCGATACCAATCTGATCAACCGCCGCCTGGCGGAGGCAAACCTGTACCTCAGAGGCGTCTACAGCAAGTCCGCCCCCTCCGACTATACATATGTGATTCTGGATCCCAACGGCGGCACTCCCGGCAGCAACGGCGAGGATAAGGTGCAGGCCTATGTGTCCGGCTCCAATGTGAACATTCTGGCTGCCAATCCCACCCGGTCCGGCTACAGCTTTGCCGGTTGGTTCACCGCCCCCACCGGCGGCACTGCCGTGAAGTACCTCAGCACAGCCACCGCGGGCCGCACCCTGTACGCCCAGTATGGCGTGCCTGTTTACATCTCCACCACCTACGCTCCCGTTTACTCCGGCACCTCCACCAGCAGCCAGATCGGCACCGTCTCCGGCGGCAGCCAGGTTGTGATCGTGGAAACCGCACAGGTGAACGGCGCGACCTGGGGCCGGTATGCTGACGGCTGGATCCAGCTGGCCAACACCAGCTACACCGGTACCAGCCTGCCCAGCGGCTCCGGCAGCTCCACCACCACCTCCACCACCAACGGCACCGTGGTCTGCAACACCGGCGTGAATGTCCGCAGCGGCGCAGGCACCAATTATCCCGTGGTTGGCTCCGCTTACAACGGCCAGCGGGTTACCATCTATGAAACCGTCAATGTGAACGGCTCTTTCTGGGGCCGCATCGGCGACGGCCGCTGGATCAGCCTGAACTATGTGAAGCTGGATTCCTCCAGCTCCGGCTCCGGTTCCTCCGGCTCCAACAACAATATCACCTGGGAGGGTGAGGGCGGCTCCAGCACCGGTTCCGGTTCCGGCACCGGCTCCAGCAGCTACCTGACCGGCACCGTTACCGCCACCGGCCTGAATGTCCGTGCCGCCGCCGGTACCGGCAGCGCCATCGTGGGTGCCCTGAAAAAGGGTAACCAGGTGAAGATTTATGCCCAGACTACCGTGGGCAACACCGTCTGGGGCCAGACCGATACTGGCTGGGTCTGCATGAACTACATCAGCCTCAACGGCACCAGCAGCGGCGGCTCCGGCTCCACCGGCACGGTCATTGCCACCGGCACCGTGAAGAGCAACACCAACCTGAACGTCCGCTCCGGCGCCGGCACCAACTACCCCCGGGTGGGCACCATCACCTCCGGCACCGCGGTGAACATCTATGAAAAGACCACCGTCAACGGCATGGAGTGGGGCCGCATCGGCACCAACATGTGGGTGTGCCTGGCCTATATCAACCTGAACACCAACACCGGCTCCACCGGCTCCACCGGCTCCGGCGGTTCTACCGCTACCACCGGTACCGGCACCGTCATCAGCTCCACCAACCTGAACGTCCGCTCCGGCGCCGGTGCCAACTACACCAAGGTTGGCTCCCTGACCCCCGGCAGCACCGTCACCGTGTATGAAGTGGTCACCTCCGGCACCCAGCAGTGGGGCCGCATCGGCAATAACATGTGGGTCTGCATGAGCTATGTTCGCATGAACAGCTCCGGCACCACCGTTCCCTCCACCGGCTACACCGGCAAGGTCATCAGCTCCACCCAGCTGAATGTCCGGGCTGCCGCCGGTACCAACAACGCCATCGTGGGCCGTCTGGCTCCCGGCACCACCGTGACCGTGTATGAGCTCACCAATGTGAACGGCGTGTCCTGGGGACGCATCGCTACCGGCTGGGTCTGCATGCAGTACATCCAGCTCACCAGCACCGGCTCCGGCTCCAACTCCGGCATCAGCTGGCAGTAAGTTCAACGGCACTGGGGCAATCCCTGAGCCATTTTAGCTGAAAACGTCGAAAGCCCCCAGTTGATAACAAAAATTGGGGGCTTTCGTCATAAAATAACAAAAATTACAAAATGTAAATAAATTGGAATTTAGGGGTTGCAATTTGTAACCAATGCTGTTATAATACCAGTAACTTACAATTGAGTAAAGGAGTAGGTTTCTATGAAAAAGAGAATTACATGCCTGTTGCTGACGCTTGTGATGCTCCTCAGCCTGATTCCGGCTGCGGCCATTCCGGCGAAAGCAGCTGGGCTCACCGTGAGTGAAGCCGGTATCCGGCTGATCAAGAACTACGTGGGCTACCACAAGAACGCCTATGAGACGTATAGTGGCTCCGGCGTATATAAAATCGGTTATGGCACCTCCAGTGTAAAGGGTGCCACCATTTCCGAGGCCAACGCCGATAAGCTCCTGCGGGAGGAAATCAAAAAGTTTGAAGACAATGTTCTGAATGTTCAGATCACTGTCTCCCTGGTTCAGAAGCGGATCGACGCCCTGGCCTGGTACGCCTGGGCAGAGAACAGTCTGGCTCCCACACTCCCCTCTGAGGTTGTGGCCGCGGTCAACACCAATGTGACCGGTTCCGACTTCGTGGACATCATGTGCACCTGGGACCGCACCGGCTTTACCAATACCGATGGCGAGCGGGGGGTTGTTTACCGCCGCTTGAAGATGGCCAATCAGTACCTGAACGGCGGCTACGATGCTTCCAACGTGGGCAATCTGAGCTTTGCCGTCCTGGACGCAGGCAAGGATCACACCCTGGACGGCACCAACCGGATGGCGGTGCAGGCCTATGTGAAGACCCCCGCTGCCGAGATCAAGGTGCTTCCCACCACCGGCGTTTTCCTGGGCTGGTATCTGGATGGCAAGATGATGACCAGTCTGAACAGCGCCACCGCCGGTAAGACCCTGACCGCCAAGTGGCAGACGGGCTCCGACGCAGTGAAGGCGGAGTATTCCATCCCCGCCGAGGTGATCTATATCGCCTCCGGCAATAAGGATACCGTTCAGATTTACATCTATGAGCAGCCCGATGAGTCTTCCAATAAGATCAATGTGCTGAACCGTCAGGTCGCCATCACCGTGGTGGCGGAGCAGATGGTGGGCACTGATAAGTGGCTCAAGCTCTCCTCCGGCGGCTGGGTGAAGCTGGGCAAGCTGGCAGATGTTCCCGCTACCATTCCCACCCAGGTTGTCACCATCACCGATGACTATGTGAACATCCGCAAGGAGCCCGATGCTACTTCTGATAAGCTGGGCACCGTGAAGCGGGGCGAAAAGCGCACCATTACCATGATCTCCAACGATGGCAAGTGGGGCTACTGCTCTCAGGGCTGGATTTTCCTGGCCTACACCGATTATGACGGCAATTCCTCCGCTTCCTCTTCCGGCTCCTCCGGTTCCGGCACTACCACCGGCACTCCCGGCACCGTCACCGGTGCAGCCCGGGTGAATGTCCGGAAGGCTGCCGGCGTGGGCAACGCCCTGGTCACCACCTTGGCCGAGGGTACCGCTATCACCGTTTACGAGCAGACCACTGCTGACGGCGCGCCCTGGGGCCGTATCGATCAGGGCTGGATCAGCATGGGCTATGTGAAGCTGCAGCAGGTTCAGAAGCCCACTGACGGCTCCACCATCTCTACCGGCAGCTCTGCCGTGGTCAGCAGCTCCGTGCGGCTGAATGTCCGCTCTGGACCCGGTACCAACTACTCCAAGATTACAACTCTGGCTCCCGGCACCTCCGTGGTCATCCTGCGGAAAGAAACCGTGAACGGCGCCACCTGGGGTCTGATCGATCAGGGCTGGATCAACCTGAGCTATGTCACTACCACCGGCACCTCCGCTGGCGGCGAGTCCGTCTACAGCGTGGGCGGCACCGTGGTCAACTGCTCCACCGGCGTGAACATCCGCGCCGCTGCCGGCACCACCAACGCCCTGATCGGCGTGGCCGGTGTGGGTACTCGCGTGAATGTTACCGAAATTACCACCGTCAATGGCTTCAAGTGGGGCCGCATCGAGCGCGGCTGGGTCTGCATGGACTACATCCAGCTGGATTCCGAGTTCAAGAAGCCCGAGCCCATCACTCCCAGCGTGGAGGATGACAAGGACAACGTGGTTACCTCCTTTGAGGGCTATCCCGCCGTGACCCTGGCGGCCACCTCTCTGCTGGAGACCGCTGCCCATCATGCCAATGTGCTGCTGACCCTGAATCCCAATGTAACCGTCAACATCCTGGCCTGGACCCAGTCCGGCGAGAACCTGTACGGCAAGGTCACCGTGGGTGACAAGACCGGTTGGGTGGACATCAGCGGTGTGATCATGAGCGCTTTCAATGCCAAGGTCACCGCCAGCAAGGCCGATGTCTACGAAGAGCCCAGCACCCGCAGCAAGTTCTATGCTTCTCTGGTGAATGGCACCTACGTCACCATTCCTCAGGGCAACGACAACTGGAAGCTCTCCGACAGCACCCTGTGGGGCAAGGTCACCGTTACCGTATCCGGTGTCACTTATACCGGCTGGCTGAAGCTGAACGACGTGACCATGTTCCGGGGCAACACGATGCCCACCGGCGTCACCACTCTCAGCGGTGTGGGCTACCTCACCGGCACTATGCTGAGCGAGCAGACTCTGCTCAAGGACTTTAACGGCAGCCCCATTTGGCTGGACGAGTATGGCTATGACCACAGCGAATTCACCGCTTATACCCTGCCCGCCAATTCCCGGGTGAATATCCAGGCCCGGAGCTATGTGAAGGCGGTTGATAAGACCTACGGCAAGGTGACTGTGGGCTCCGTCTCCGGCTGGATTGATATGGCCAATGTGAATCTGGATTCCGTGGCTTACAAGGCCAATGCCGAGGTCAAGGGCTTTGCTGCCGCCACCGACGCGGCCAACATCAGCGCCTCCTATACCCCTGTTGCCAAGGGCAGCAAGATCACCATCACCCAGCGGCAGCTGGTTCCCGATTCCAATGAAATCAACCATGGCGTCATCGATGTCGGCTACGGCTTTGTGGGCGATGATACCTCCACCAGCAACCACTTCTGGTTCATCCTGGACGATGGCAAGCTGACTCCCACCGGCAAGGCCACGGTGGAGAACCCCAGCAACCCCGTGATCGCCTCTTCCGTGGTGGTTACCGGTAAGGCCGCCGCAGAGCTGCCCATCTACGAGGAAGCCATCGACAGCAGCAATATCCTGCTGAAGCTGAGCGCCGGCACCAATGTGACCATCGTGAACTGGAGAAACGTGACCAACGGCTCCGGTGTGACAGAAACCTGGGGTAAGGTCCAGATCAACAAGGTTGTGGGCTGGGTCAAGGCTGCTGACGTTGACTTCTCCAATCTGACCGGCGTCGTGGCCGTGGAAGAGCTGAAGGTCTACAACACCATGGATAAGGCCAGCTCTGTCCAGGTTCTCCGGGTGAACAATAAGACCATCGGCATCTCCGACATCCAGCTGGTTGGCACAACCATGTGGGGCCGCATTGATGTGGCTGGCGTCAACGGCTACATCGACCTGTCCAATGTGAAGCTGAATACCCCTGGCATTGCCGAGGGTACCGATCCCACCACCCTGCCCGTCATGGCCAAGGGCAAGATCAACAGCGTGAATGCTACCGTTAACATCAACGGCGAGGTCAAGTCCCTGCCCAAGGGCACCGAGGTCAGCCTGATTGACCTGGATATGACCGACGCTGGCGAAGCCTGGTGGCTGGTTGAGCTGGGCGACAAGGACGGCTGGATCAATATGGACTGCCTGACCATGTACTCCGCCGTTGCCACCATCACCGAGTCCAAAGCACCTATCTACAATGATCTGACCCTGGTCGAGGCAGACATCCTCTACACCCTGTACCGGGATGAAAAGGCCACCGTCCAGAGCTTCTATGTCCAGGGCGGCAGACTCTACGGCGAGGTTGCCTACGGCAATACAACCGGCTGGATTCTCCTGTGCGACGAGGCAGACAAGATGTACGTCAGCCTGGTGCCCGGTTCCACCGGCTCCATCATCGGCGGCGGTAATGGCGGCGGCTCCACCACCGAGCCCACCACGCCCACCACCCCCGCAGCGGATCCCATCCCCGCTTACATCGTCTGCTCTACTTCCGTCAACGTTCGCAGCGCCGCAGGCGTGGGCAACACTCTGGTTACCACCCTGCCCAACGGCACCAACGTGAAGATTTACGAGAAGACCAACGTCCTGGGTAAGGACTGGGCCCACATCGATGAGGGCTGGGTCTGCATGGACTATGTGCGGCTGGGAACCCAGGCCACCGTGCCCAATGGCGGCACCAACGGCGGCACCGGTAATGTGACCATCATCACCACCGTGCCCGCCGGCGCCATCGCCGTGGGTTACGCCAACCAGGATATCAACATTCGCTCCGGCTCCGGCCTGGGCTACCCCGAGGTTGGCTCTGTGAAGAAAGGCAACAGCGTCGTCATCTACGAAAACAAGCTGGACGGCGGCATGAGCTGGGGCCGTACCGACAACGGCTGGGTCTGCACCAGCTACCTGACCATCACCGGCATCGGCGTTTCCGGCTCCGGCAACATGGGCACCATCGCCCGCTGCGGCTTCACCGCCAATGTCCGCAACAGCGCCAGCTCCAACGGCGCCCTGATGGCCAAGGTCATGATCTCCTCCCGCGTGGCGGTCCACGAGACCACTACCGTTGGCACCGAGACCTGGGGCCGCACCGATCTGGGCTGGATCAGCATGCAGTATATCGTGCTGGATTCCGCCGCCGCCCCCATCACTCCCGATGCCGGTGCCTCCGGCGAGACCACCCCGACTGAAACCACTCCCAGCGAGACGGTTGACGACAGCGTGGGTTAATCCAATTCAACCAAATAAGGGCTTGGCCTTCGGGCCAGGCCCTTGTTTTTTCGGCATAACGCAGCAGAGCGGCAAATTGGAATCTGTAGAGGTGATTCGTAGGGAACGGATTTATCCGTTCCGCAAGGTCGGTTAGCATCCGTGGTTCGTTGAACGGGGAATGGTCCGTACACACCCTTGGGAATGGGCTTGCTCATTCCGTCGGCGAAGCCGCTTTTGCGAATGTTTTTATCATGAATTCGCCTAGATATTCGGATAACTTGACCCTTTGTCAAATAATTGGGTGCGTTAATTCCGCTTCGCGGGCGGAACGGATAAATCCGTTCCCTACGCACACGTTGAAACATTTTTAATTCAACGAACCCGTCAAATTCCAATTTATCGGGCAGTACCGGTCGAGGGGCCCAGGAGTTGTGGGTTAATTGCCCAAGGTTCGTAACGAATTGGCCGCGGGGCCTCCCCGCCGAATTCCAATTTCCTGCGGCATTGGTCTATGCCGGGAACACAAATTGTTTTTGTATATTTTGCTTGAATTCAGAGGAAAGAAGTAGTATACTGTGCACAGACAAATGAACGCGAGGTACGCATATGGAAATACTGTTCATCTCCGACTATGTATGCCCCTACTGCCTGGTGGCCAAGGAGGCGCTCCATCGGGCACTGAGGAAGCTGGGGACGGAGGCCCACATTACCTACCAGCCCTATGAGCTGACCCCGGAGCCCAAGGAGCGGGTGGATACCTACCACGACCAGCGCCGCCGGGCGAATTATCAGATATTGGAAGAGCCCTGCCGCCAGCTGGAGCTGGACATGAAGCTGCCGCCCAAAATCATCCCCCGGCCCTACACCCGGCTGGCCTTTGAGGGCTGGTACTACGCCTGCGACCACGGCAGGGGAGAGGAATACAACGATTCCGTCTACCGGGCCTATTTTATACAGGAGCAGGACATCGGTGAAATAACCGTGCTGGCTGCCCTGGCGGAACAGGTTGGCCTGGATCCCGGGGATTTTACCAAAGCGCTGGAGGAGGGGCGGTACACCGAAAAGGAGCGCCAGGCCGTCCAATATGCCCGGGAGGTGCTGAAGCCCCAGGGCGTGCCCACCATCTATGCGGACGGGAAAAAGCTTTCCCTGAACGACTACACGGAGGCGGAAATGCTGCAGGCACTGAACGATGCTTCCTTTTCCGGCCCCGGCCATTTCTGCGGCCCGGATGGATGCTGATTGAATTGTTTCCAAAGGAGTTTTAAAATGGATACCGTCTACAAAATGCTGGTCATCAACCCCGGCTCCACCTCCACCACGGTGAGCTATTTTGAAAATGAGAAAAACGTCTATACCGAGAGCGTCTTCCACGATGCCCCGGTGCTGCTGTCCTATCCCACGGTCAACGATCAGGTCCCCCTGCGCCGGGCCTTTATCGAGGACTTTATGAGCCGCCACGGTCTGCAGCTTTCCGAGATCGATGCCTTCGTGGGCCGGGGCGGCAGTGCCTGGTCCCAGCAGTCCGGGGTCATGGAAATTGACGACCGGCTGGTTGCCGATACCGCCGCCGGAGTGGGTGGCAGCGACCATCCCGCGAAATTGGGGGTGATGCTGGCCTATGAGCTGTGCAGGGAATTCGGCGGGCAGATGTACACCGTGAACCCCACCAATGTGGACGAGCTGTGCGACTACGCCCGGCCCACCGGCATCGCGGGGCTCTATCGGCGGGCCCAAACCCATGTGCTGAACCAGAAAGGCATCGCCGCCATCCACGCCAAGTCCATGGGTAAAAAATATGAGGACTGCAATTTCATCGTCAGCCACATCGATGGCGGCATCACCGTCACCGCCCACCGCAAGGGGAAGATGGTGGACAGCACCGAGGGTGCCGGGGGTGACGGTCCCTTTACCCCCACCCGGCTGGGTTCCATTCCGGTGATGGAGGTGCTGACCTATCTGGAAGCCGGCCATACCACCCAGGAAGTGAAAACCATGCTCTCCCGCTCCGGCGGCTTTGTGAGCCACTTCGGCACCTCCAACTCCGATACCATTCACGCCATGGTGGAGGCGGGGGACCGGAAGGCCACCGTCATCTGGAACACCATGATCTACCAGCTGTGCAAATCCATCGGCGCCATGGCAGCGGTGCTGGAGGGAAAGGTGGACGGCATTTTGCTCACCGGCGGCCTGGTGCGCTTTGATGACATCGTAGAGGGAATCCGGCAGCGCTGCGGCTGGATCGCCCCCATCACCGTCTATCCCGGGGAGTGCGAGCAGGAGGCCATGGCGGAGAGCGTGCTGGAAATCCTCCGGGGACAAAAAGAAGCCCACCGCTACACCGGCGAGCCGGTATTCCAGGGCTTCGGGTGGGAATAAAAATTTACAGAAACAAAGAGGGACTTCCCAGCCTGGGAAGCCCCTCTTTTTTGCGGCAAATATTTACTTCAGCTCCACGTACCGGCTCCCGGCCACGTCCTTGCCCGCCTGCCGCAGCAGAGCGAAGACACCCAGGGCGGCAAACAGCAGGCCCATGCCCACGTTTTTCAGGACGATGCCCAGGTACTCTCCGTCGTTCGCCAGCAGATAGAGGATGGTTTTGGGAATGTCCGAAATCTCCAATCCCGGAACCATGCCGGAGTTGATCAGATCAAACAGGCCGTAGCTCTCTGCCAGGAAGGTTCCCAGCACCACGCCGAAAACCACCGCCAGAATCAAAATAGCAATTTTCCCTTTGCCCTGCTTGCCTTTAAACAGATTGTAGCCCTTTTCCGCCAGGAAACCGATGAGCAGGCCAACCAGAGAGGCAATGTAGCCAAAGCTCAGCACAACGGCCCATACCACCGCACCCAGGACGGCGCCCAGCAGGGAGCCCAGCAGGCCCGCGGCGTAGCTTCCGCTGTCCTCCTGGCTGCGGCGCTCCTGCTCCGCCTCCAGGCTCTGACGCACATGGGCGGCGCAGCCGGAGTGGTAGTGGTGGGCAATGCCGTTGACCATGGCCCAGCTGCCGCCGGAAATCTCACCGCCGCACTCCGGGCAGATATCCACCCCCGATGCCCCATAAGAATCCAGCATGGGCAAGAACCAGTCCAGAAACGCCTGGATCCGTTTCATGGTTCCTGGATTGTCCAGGAACGTCACCACGATCATTTTAGAACCCACCGTGAGCTCTGAAACCCGGAATTCCTTTTTCATGTCCCGGGCGGATACCGCATCCGTAATGCCGGTGCGGCCGGCGGGATCGGCAAATTGGGTGGAAAATACGATCCGCTTCCAGCCGGAGCCCTCACACAGCGTGGCGGCGTAGCCACCCAGGCTGCCGTAGGCAATGCCTTTGTCCACCGTTAGTCCCTGTTGTTTTGCAAGTTTTTTCAGCGCGGAGCCAATCATTCGCAGCACCTCTTTCTCTTTTCTTCCCGAATAAGATACCATACTTTCCCTAAAAATGCAACTTAATCCATAAGCAACGCCCTGCGAACCTGGAGAACCGGGTACGCAGGGCTTTCTTTTTGGATATGGCCGCAGGTGGGTTTTGCTGGGCGATGGGGCGTTCTGCAGGGCTTAATCGTTTATCCTCCCGCCTGATTGCGCCATTTCGTTGGAATGCCGATTTTTAAGTATTTTAGCTGAAATCAGTTGATTTTCTTTTTTGTTTTTTGTATAATAAGCAGAGAAATTCTGCCAATCGGGCTGAAAGGAAAACCCTCTACCATTTGAAAGGAGTCCACAAGAAATGATTCACTATCACGCAAACCGTTCCCCCGAAGTGACCGCCAGTGAGCAGGCCCACAGCGACTACATCCGCCGGATCGCCGGTGAGTGCATGGTGCTGCTGGAAAACGACGGCACCCTGCCCCTGTCCGGCCCCCAGAAGGTCGCGCTCTACGGCAACGGCGCCCGGGCCACTGTAAAGGGCGGCACCGGCAGCGGCGAGGTCAACAGCCGCTACAGTGTCTCCGTGGAGCAGGGCCTGGAGGAGGCCGGCTTCACCGTGACCACAAAGGCGTGGCTGGCCGAGCAGGACCGGGTCATCCAGGAGGAATGGAACGCTTATATGGCCGACATCCATCAGCGGGCTGAGGCCATGGGCATTCCCGATTTCTTTGTGCTGTTCAACGAGCATTTCATCCCCAAGGCACTGGCCCCTTTCCAGAAGGCCGAGGGCGATGTGGCCATCTATGTGCTGGGCCGGAACTCCGGCGAGGGCAGCGACCGCTGCGCCGAAGAGGGCGACTATGAGCTGACTCAGGCAGAGATTCAGCTGCTCACCCAGCTGGGCCAGAACTACAAAAAGGTGATTCTTCTGCTGAACTTGGGCGGCGTGATCAACGCGGCCACCCTGAAATCCATCCCCGGCATCAGCGCCACTCTGCTTATCTCCCAGAGCGGCAACATGGGCGGCCACATCGTCGCGGATGTGCTGCTGGGCAAGAGCATCCCCAGCGGCCGGCTCACCGACACCTGGGCCGCCAATTATATGGACTATCCCTCCTCCGCCACCTTCAGCCACAACAACGGCAACTGGAACGACGAATACTACACCGACGGCATCTTCGTGGGCTACCGGTATTTCGATACCTTTAATGTGACCCCGGTGTATCCTTTCGGCTACGGCCTGAACTACACCAGCTTTAATATGGAGACGCTGGCTTCCTCCGCTGACGAGAAGACCGTTTCCGTCACCGTCCGGGTGACCAATACCGGCAAATTCGCCGGACGGGAAGTGGTCCAGGTTTACGGCTCCGCCCCCAGAGACGGACTGGAAAAGCCCATGCAGGTGCTCTGCGGCTTCGGCAAGACCAGACTGCTCCAGCCCGGCGAGAGCCAGGAGCTGAAGGTGTCCTTCGACCTGACCAACCTGGAAAGCTACGACCCCGCCAAGGCCGCCTATGTGCTGGAAGCCGGTGAATATGTCATTCGGGTGGGCGTGAACAGCCGCGCGACCCACGTTGCCGCCGTGCTGCAGCTGGATGCCACCGTGGAAACCAAGAAAGTGAAGAACATCTGCCCCCTGGACGAGGAATTCGACGAAATCTCCTGCGCCGGTGTGGCCTGCTGGAAGTCTGAAAACGAAGAAGCGGAGAAGGCAGCCGCTCCCGTGTTCGCCCTCAGCGCCAGTAAGATTCCCACCGTCACCGTGGAATATGCCGGTGAGCCGGAGCCCTTTGCCCCCGCCGGAACCGACCACATGATCACCCTGGAAGAGGTCCGGGACGGAAAATACACCATGGAGCAGCTGGTTTCCCAGCTCACCGTGGAGGAAATGGCCGAGTGGTGCGTGGGCTCGGCACGGGACAATGAAAATGTCATCGGCGCCGCCTCCAAGGCGGTTCCCGGCGCGGCAGGCGAAACCAGCCTGGCCCTGGCCCACCGGGGCGTGCGGGACATGGTCAACGCCGACGGCCCTGCCGGTCTGCGCCTGATTCCCCACTTCCGCACCGATAAGGACGGCAAGCTGCTCCCCGGCGGCTCCGCCATGGGCGGCATGGCCGAGAACTTCGCGCCCAAGCAGGAGGGGGATGTGGACTACTACCAGTACTGCACCGCCATTCCCATCGCCTGGCTGCTGGCAAGCTCCTGGGACCTGGAGCTGATTGAAAAATGCGGCGACGTGGTGGGCGCGGAGATGGAGACCTTCGGCGTGCGGATTTGGCTGGCCCCGGGCATGAACATCCACCGCAATCCCCTGTGCGGCCGGAACTTTGAGTACTACTCCGAGGACCCCCTGCTCTCCGGCCTCTGCGCGGCGGCGGATGTGCGGGGCGTGCAGAAGCATCCCGGCGTGGGCACCAGCATCAAGCACTACTTCGCCAACAACCAGGAGGACAACCGGATGTTCGTCAATGCCCACATCAAGGAGCGGGCCATCCGGGAAATCTACCTGCGGAACTTCGGTGTCTGCATTGAGGCCTCCCAGCCCATGACCATCATGACCAGCTACAACCTGATCAACGGTGTCCATGGCGCCAACTGCTACGACTCCATCACCTGCTACGCCCGGGAGGAATGTGGCTTCCAGGGCTATGTGATGACCGACTGGTTCACCAGCAATATGAAGGTATCCGGTGCCATGGCCAAGCCCAACCCCAAGTATCCCTGCGCCTCCAGCCCCCTGTGCATTTACGCGGGCAATGATGTGCAGATGCCCGGCAGCGAGGGCAACATCGAGGACATCATTACCGCCGTTCAGGACGGCAGCCTGAAGCTGGGCTACCTGCAGCGCTGCGCCGCCAAGCTCCTGGAAATTGACCTGAAATGCGGCGGCTTCCCCGAGGCAGGCCCCTATCTGGCCGATAAGACCTTGAAGCAGTTCGTCACCCAGGAATAATTGCATCCGCTGAACAAAAACCATAATAATGCAGCCAGTGCCCACAACAAAGCACTGGCTGCAATTTTTTTGGGAGTCTCTTTTTGCGGTTATCAGCTTGACGCAGCAAACAGAGAAATTGGAATTTGACGAGATGTTTCGTAGGGAACGGATTTATCCGTTCCGCCCGGTAACGATATTGGAGCGGTACGTTGAATGGTAAAACCTTAAAGTCCTTGGGAAATACCATTGGACGAATCATGGATGTGAACTGACGTTGTGGAACGCATAAATGCGTTCCCTACGCACGCGTTGGAACATATTCAATTCAACGAACCCTGCGAACCGCCCATCTATTCCTTTCTCCGGTAGAGGCACATTTCATAGGGAATGCCGTTTTCCACCCCGGATTGGAGGCAGGCTTCCAGAACCCAGGCCGGGTCCTGGTCCAGGTTGGGGAAAAAGGTGTCGGACTCCGGCTGGCAGTGGACCTTGGTCACGTAGGCCCGGCTGCAGTAGGGCATCAGCTGCCGGTAGACGCTGCCGCCGCCGATGACAAAGGCACGGTCCGCAGTCTTCGCCAGGGCTTCGGCCTCCTCCGGGCTGTGGCAGAGGGCGAACCCGGGGATTTCCGCTTCACTTCTGGTCAGCGCCACGTTCACTCTGCCGGGCAGGGGCTGCTTCCCCGGGAAGTCCTCCAGGGTCCGGCGTCCCACGATCACCATGGCTCCCTTGGTGGCTTGCCGGAAGAATTTCCGGTCGGCACTCAGGGCGATGGGCTGGGTGCCATCCTTTCCGATGCCCCAGTCGTCATATACCGCAACAATCAAATCCATACCGTCACCTCAGATCGCCATGGGAATCTCAAAATCAAAGGGATGATATTGATAATTTTCCAGGGCAAAGGAGTTCTTGGTAAAGGCATAGAAATCCGTGATGCTCTCGTCCATCCGGAATTGGGGCGCGGGATAGCCCTCCTTTTCCAGCATGGCCTTCACGGCGGGAATGTGCCGGTCATAAATATGGCAGTCGGCAATCACGTGCACCAGCTCGCCCACCTTTAAGCCGGAGACCTGGGCCATCATGTGCGTCAGTACCGCGTACTGCACCACGTTCCAGTTGTTTGCGGTGAGCATATCCTGGCTGCGCTGGTTGAGGATGGCATTCAGGGTATCGCCGGTGACGTTGAACGTCATGGAGTAGGCGCAGGGGTAGAGATTCATTTCGTGGAGGTCTTCAAAATTATAGATGTTGGTGAGAATGCGCCGGGAAGCGGGGTTGTGCTTGAGATCGTAGAGCACCCGGTCCACCTGGTCGAAGAGCCCCTCCTTGTATTGATGCTTGATGCCCAGCTGGTAGCCGTAGGCCTTGCCGATGGTGCCGTCGGGACCGGCCCACTCATCCCAAACATGGCTGCCCAGATCGGCGATGCGGTTGGACTTTTTCTGCCAAATCCACAGCATTTCGTCGATGGCGCTTTTCCAATAGGTGCGCCGCAGGGTCATAATGGGAAATTCCTCTGCCAGGTTATAGCGATTCACCACGCCGAATTTTTTGATGGTATGGGCCGGGGTGCCGTCTGCCCAATGGGGCCGCACCTCCAGATTTTCATCGGAAAAGCCGTTTTCCAGGATATCCAGGCAGGTTGCCCGGTAAAGCTCGTCTGCTCTGCTCATGACGCATCCGTCCTTTCTGATCTTTCTGACGGAATTATACCATAAGTTCCCCAATGGGGCAAGGCGAAATTGGTGTTTGAAAAAATCAACAGCCCGAATGAAAAACACCCGAAGAGGGCAAGCTCTTCGGGCGAAGGTTTTTCTGTATTCGGATGCCTGGTGGGGAATTTGTCAGTCCCACATATGACGCTCCAGGTACTGCTCCAAATCGTAGTCATAGCGGAACCGAACCTTTTGAATGGGTTCTCCCTCCAGGATGGAGAGGTAGGCTTTTTGGTGAATGGCGTTCTGCTCCTGGTTGCCCATGGACAGGTGGCCCGCCACCATCAGGGCAAAGGCGGCATCGGGATAGTGGAGCTCCACGTCGTTCCATTTTTCCGCAGGGGCATGGAGCAGCTCCTGAATTCCGGGGATTTTACTGAAAACCTCCTGCTCTCGCAGGGCCAGATCCTCCATCCGGATGGGGGTATGTTGGGTGCACTGCATATCTTAATTCTCCTTAAAGCAAAACTCGACGTGAATCATACCATGAAAAAAGATGAAAAACAAGTCTTGACACGCTTCACGCCTCCTGCCATTCTACCCAAAAATAGGTCCAATAATTTGGACGGAATGACTGCTTTGGAGAAAATTCTACAGTAGGCTCAGGATTTCTGCCTGAATGGACGAAATGGAGCGCATTTGCCCATTTTGGCAGCAGGCAATTTCTTTCCAGCCCAGCTTCCGGCTGCAATACTCCGCCGCCTGACGGCTGCGATTGAGATAGGCGAGGTTCCCCTCGTGGATGTCCTTTTTGCTCTCGTCCCCCTGATAGCGGCCGGTCATCAGCTTTTGGCTCACATCCGGCTCCACATTCAGATAGATCACCATGTCCGGCGCGGGGATGCCCAGCAGGGTGTATTCGAAGTGGAACAGCCAGCCCAGGAATGCATCCCACTGGCTTTCCGGCAGCTTGCTGCACTGGTGCACCGCGTTGGAGGTGGTGTACCGGTCGGCCACCAGGGTGCCGCCCCGGGCGTAGAATTCGCCCCAGTCCTGCTTAAAGGAGGCAAACCGGTCCACGGCGAAAAAGGTGGAGGCGGCATAGGCGTTCACATCCCCGGGGTTGGTGCCGAACTGCCCGGCCAGATACATTTTCACCAGAGCGGAGGAATCGGATGCATAGTTGGGAAAGGAGATTTTCCGCACCTGTCTGCCCTGGGCGGAGAGATTTTTCACCAGCTCCGCCGCCTGGGTGCCCTTGCCGCTGCCGTCCAGCCCCTCAATTACAATCAGTTTTCCGTTGCCCATTCCAATCGCTTCTTTCCTGTTGGTTTCTTTGCACGACAATTGGAATTTGTCAGGATGTTTCGTAGGGAATGCATTCATGCATTCCGCCCAGTAAAAATTTGTGGGTGGTACGTTGAATGGTACCATGAAACGACTCGCACCAGCCAAGCCCCCCTTGTGTAAAGGGGGGGCAGGGGGGATTGGCGGGACGCACCGGGCTTTTTCGCCGCACCGTGCAGGTGGATAAGTGAGGCGGGGGACAGCCAGGCACTCTACGAAAAAATCATGGGATTGAGGTATACCGGATGGTAAAAAACTTCACGGTCAACCGCCAATCCCCCCGGCTCCGCAAGCTCCGCCACCCCCCTTTACACAAGGGGGGCATGCGCTCAGAAGACGTAACACCGTACCATTCATCGAACTGCGGTAATCATCGAACCTTTCGGAACGGATAAATCCGTTCCCTACGAAATATCTCTACAAAATTCCAATTTGTTGATTTGTGCATAACATCATATCACATTTTCGATTGGATGGCAATTGGGGGACGGAAAAATTAGGCGGCGGGCTGGGCCAGGGCAACCCGGCGCAGGACGATTTTATACACATCCCAAAAGCTCAGCTTCTCCACCGCCGCCCCTGCCACCAGGGGAAGCTGAATCAGCATTTTCTCGTCGGCATATACCTTGATGGTGCCCAGATTCTGTCCCTTTTTCACCGGCGCGGGTACCATCTGCACCAGCTCCACCTTGGCCGACAGACTGGTCCGCTTGGCTTTGTCCACCAAAATCTCCCGCCGGTCCACCAGCTCCACGGGAACCGTGGCCTCCTTGCCCAGATGCACCGCCACCGTACGGCCCTCTTTCAGTCCCGGACGCACCACGGAATAGTTGGCATAGCCATAGTCCAGCAGGGTTTTGCAGTCGGCGCTGCGCTTTTGGGAGCTTTCGCAGCCCATGACCACCGCAATCAGCTCCATGCCCTCCCGCTTGGCGGAGGCGGAAAGGCAGTAGCCCGCGCCGGTGGTGTAGCCGGTTTTCAGGCCGGTGGCGCCGGAATAAAAGCGGATGAGCTTGTTGGTGTTGGACAGCCCGAAAGCCCCGTTTCGCACCGTGTCCATCCAGATGGTTGTGTACTTTTTAATGTCCGGATGGTTTTTCAGCAGCTCCCGGGACATGAGGGCAATGTCATAGGCGCTGGTCCGGTGGTCCTTGGCTTCGGGACTGTCGTCCAGACCGGTGCAGTTGACAAAATGGGTATCCGCCATGCCCAATTCCTCCGCCCGCTTGTTCATCTGCTCCACGAAGGCGGATTCGCTGCCGGCCAGCAGCTCCGCCATGGCGCAGGCGCAGTCGTTGGCGGAGGAAACGGCAATGGATTTCAGCATGTCGGACACCGGCATGGTCTCCCCGACCTTTAGGTAGATTTGGCTGCCTCCCTTGGCGGCAGCGGCCTCCGATGCGGTCACCTGGTCGGTGAGCTGGATTTTCCCGGAGTCCACCGCCTCCATAATCAGCAGCATGGTCATGACCTTGGTAACGCTGGCCGGGGCCAGACGCTCATGACAGTCTTTTTCAAACAGCACCGTGCCGGTGGCCACATCCATCAGCAACGCGCTTTTTGCGTTCAGCTCCAGGTTCACTGCAAAAGCCCGACGGGGCAGCAGCGATATGGCCAGCACTGCGGCCAGCAGCAGAGCCGGTATACGTTTCATCATTCACCCCTCCATTCTGGTGGAGTGTATGCGCCCGGGGCTTCCGTCATGCTTGGCCGGATTGTCCAGATTTGAGCCGGTTTCGTCCTTGACCCCGGGCTTTCAGTTTGGTACAATGGAGAAAAAAGAAATAAGGAGGGGCAACGATGCGGGGAATTCCGTCGCTGATTACCGATATCCGAAAAAAAGTATTTACTGAGGTGGCAAGGCTTGCCTATTCCGGGCAGGACTACACCATGGCAGAGGATCTGCCCTTTGTCATCGTCCCCGGGGACCAGCCCCTGCACCGGGAATCCATCTTCCTGGAGCGGGCCATCGCCGGGGAGCGGGTGCGGCTGGCCATGGGGCTTTCCGTCCGCAGCGTCCAGACCCGCAGCCTGATTACCGAGGGCATGGACCATGCCGCCATCGCCCAGCAGTACTATGAACCGCCGCTGATTAACATCATTCCCTACGCCTGTCACGCCTGCCCCACCAATCAGTACCGGGTGACGGAGAGCTGCCAGAACTGCCTGGCTGCCTCCTGCCAGCAGGTGTGCCCCCGGGATGCCATCAGCTTTGTCAACGGCAAGAGCCGCATCGATTCCAGCAAGTGCATCCGCTGCGGCAAATGCGCCGCTGCCTGCTCCTATCATGCCATCATCCATCTGGAGCGGCCCTGCCAGGCAGCCTGCGGCATGGATGCCATCGGCATGGACGAGCATGGCCGGGCCACCATCAACCAGGAAAAATGCGTCTCCTGCGGTCAGTGCCTGGTGAGCTGCCCCTTTGGCGCCATTGTGGACAAGGGGCAGATCTATCAGGTGGTCCGCTCCATCATGAATGGGGATAAGGTGATTGCCATTATGGCCCCGGCCTTTGTCCGGCAGTTCGGCAAGGATGTGACGGTGCCCAAGCTGGTAGCGGGACTGAAAAAGCTGGGCTTCGCCCATGTGGTTGAGGTGGCCATCGGCGCGGATATCTGCGCGGTGGAGGAGGCCAGGGACTTTGTGGAGAATGTGCCGGAGCATCAGAGCTTCATGGCCACCTCCTGCTGCCCGGCCTGGCATGCCATGGTGCACAAGCTCTTCCCGGCCCAGGCCAAGAACATCTCCATGACCCTGACTCCCATGGTCTACACCGCCCGTATGGTGAAAAAAGAGGAGCCGGACGCCAAAATCGTGTTCGTGGGCCCCTGCGCTGCCAAAAAGCTGGAGGCCATCCGGGAGAATATCCGCTCCGATGTGGATTTTGTGCTGACCTTTGAAGAGCTCCAGGGCATGTTTGAGGCGAAAGAGATTGACTTTGCTGCCCTGGAGGATGATCCCGACATCCGCAATGCGGGCACCGCCGCCGGACGGGGCTTTGCCGTGGCGGGAGGCGTGGCTCAGGCCGTGGTGGATATCATCCACGAGCAGCATCCGGATATGGAGATCAAGGTGGCCAACGCGGAAGGCCTGCGGGACTGCCGCAAGATGATGACCATGGCCAAGGCCGGAAAGTACAATGGCTATTTGCTGGAGGGCATGGCCTGCCCCGGGGGCTGCATTGCCGGCGCCGGCACCATGCTGAGCCTGGACCAGGCGACCAAGGCGGTGGAGTTTGCCCAGAAAGCATCCAACAAGAAAAATCCCCTGGAATCCGAATTCAGCGGCATGGCGGAAGAGCTGACGTAATAACATTGTATTGACATTTTGAGGACTTGGAGATAATATATAGGTGAGGTGATTGCAATGGAGAATCCAATTAATGTTGCCACAGCGCCAAAGACCGGGACATTTCAGATGAGAATGAATCCCCAGGTTCGCCAGGAGGCGGAGGCCGTTTTTGCCCGATACGGCCTTTCGCTGACGGATGCCGTCAATATTTTCCTGCAACAGTCCTTAAATGAGTCAGGGCTGCCCTTTTTGCTGTCGCCGGAGAATGCAGAGTATATGAAAGCAAAAGCGGCTGCTCGATTAAAGGCGGAAATTCAGAAAGGCTGGGAGTCTGTCCAAACAGAAACGGATTGGGTTGACGAAAAGGATGCCTATCGCATGCTTGGAGTGGAAGAATGAAGCTGAAGTATACACCGGAAGCAATTCGGGATTTGCAGGAGACAAAAACCTACATCAGCAAGGTTCTTCATAATCCCAAAGCGGCAGAGCGAATTACAAGGAGCATCCTGAATCTGTGCGGACGATTGAAAGATCATCCGAATTTGGGAATGTCCTTAAACGCGAAACTGGATTACGAAACAGATTTGAGATATCTGATTTGTGAAAATCATATTGCGATTTACCGCATTGCGGATGATTGGATTATGGTGGTTCGCATCCTGGATGGCAGAACAGATTATCTGCGTATCTTATTTCACCCATAAAAAACAAGGACTGCCGAAGCAGTCCTTGTCATTTTTTTGTCTGTGATTACAGCAGGGTAGCGAAGTGCTTGATGGTGCGGCACATCTGAGAAACGTAGGAGTTCTCGTTGTCGTACCAGGACACAACCTGAACCTGAACCTTGCCGTCGGGCAGGTTGCAGACCATGGTCTGAGTGGCATCGAACAGGGAGCCGAAGCGCATGCCGATGACATCGGAGGAGACGATCTCGTCCTCATTGTAGCCGAAGGACTCGGTGGCGGCAGCCTTCATGGCGGCGTTGATCTCTTCCTTGGTCACAGCCTTGGAGCAGACAGCGTTCAGGATGGTGGTGGAGCCGGTGGGGGTGGGCACACGCTGGGCAGCGCCGATCAGCTTGCCGTTCAGCTCGGGGATAACCAGGCCGATGGCCTTGGCAGCACCGGTGGAGTTGGGAACGATGTTCACAGCGCCGGCGCGGCTGCGGCGCAGGTCGCCCTTACGCTGGGGGCCGTCCAGGATCATCTGGTCGCCGGTGTAAGCGTGGATGGTGCACATAATGCCGGTCTCGATGGAGGCCAGGTCATTCAGAGCCTTGGCCATGGGAGCCAGGCAGTTGGTGGTGCAGGAAGCGGCGGAGATGATGTTGTCTTCCTTGGTCAGGGTGTTGTGGTTGACGTTGTAAACGATGGTGGGCAGGTCATTGCCAGCGGGAGCGGAGATAACGACCTTCTTGGCGCCGGCGTCGATGTGAGCCTGGGCCTTGGCCTTGGAGGTGTAGAAGCCGGTGCACTCCAGCACAACGTCCACACCCAGCTCGCCCCAGGGCAGCTCGGCAGCGTTGGCCTTGGCGTAAATGGTGATCTTCTTGCCGTCCACAACGATATGGTCCTCGCCAGCCTCAACGACATGGCCCTGAGCAGCGTAGTTACCCTGGGTGGAGTCGTACTTCAGCAGGTGAGCCAGCATCTTGGGGGAGGTCAGGTCATTGATGGCAACAACCTCGAAGCCCTCGGCGCCGAACATCTGACGGAAAGCCAGACGGCCAATACGGCCAAAACCATTGATTGCAACTTTAACAGACATTGGAATTTCCTCCATTTCAAAATTACTGTTTTCACAGCGTTTTACGAGTAAATTGGAATGCTTTCGATATTCTCGCACGGATTTATTATACTATAACCTCTATCGGTTGTAAAGTGTAAAAAATGTCAAAAGGTGTTTTTTTCTCAGATTTCTTTTGTTCAACTCGATAAATAAACGCGATCAGCCGCCTGTTACCAGGCGGCTGAAAGGGGATTATGCTTCGATACCGGTGATGGCGGAGCCAGTCTGGGTGATGGCGATATAGCTGTTGCCCCGGCCCAGCACCAGGGGCTCACCGTCGGCGGTTCGCAGCCACAAAGGGCTGTCCGCGCTGTCGGCGCCCCAGGTGATTGGAATGGCCCTTCCGCCGCAGGCGAACCAGCCCTCGCCTCCCTGAAGCAGGTCGGGCCGCTGGAAAGGACCGTCGTAGGGAATGGTGCCGGTGAGAATCAGCACATTGCGGAAGGCCTCCTTCTCTCCGGAGCGCTCATCCACCATCTCCTTGTTATATTGATTGTAGACATACTTGCAAAGACTAGGGTCATACACCATCCGGGTGTCCTTTTTATACTGATCCACGGTGATGGTGATGGTGATGTCCGTGGCCTCCGCGCCGTCTGCCGGGGTGCCGTCGTCGGTGAAGCGCAGCTGATAGTCCACTTCGGGATTGGATTCCATGCGGACCCCGTTTTGCAGGCTGTATTCAATCAGACCGTCGCCGATGGCAAACAGGGTGTGCTCCCAGGCGTAGCCGGCGTTGGAGCGCTCCTTGTCCCGGAAGGAGGTCAAATCCATCACGCTCCAGGCATCGATGTTGAAATTGTCCAGGCCCAGCTTTGCACAGTCCTGAATCACCCGCTGATCGGCTCCGGCGTGAACCATGATGGCGTCGTAGTGCTGGCACAGGTCGTTGAACACCATTCGGTTGCTTCGCACGGGACCGATGGCCTCCATGCCGCTGGGATCGGTGAACATGGCCAGACCCCGGACGATAGAGCCGTTGACAAAGGTCTCAAAATACAAATCCGCATGCCCCACACTGGAGTGGGGCACTGCCTCCCGGACGTTGTTGATGGACACGGCGAAAATCCGCTTTTGAAAGGGCTCGTCCAGCAGTTCGCCGTTCAGGGGATTGAAATACTGGGGTGGGGGCTCCGTAGGCGGCTGGGTGGTGGGTTCGGCAGTGGGCAGGACAATGGGCTGGGTGTCCGCCGTTGCCTGGGCGGGCAGCCGGGCATTTTCGGATTCCACTGTGGTCTTGGCGGGAATCAGCTCACTGCAGCCGCAAAGCAGCAGGCAAAGGGTCAGCAGCAGGGCAAAGGCTTTTTTCATGGGTCACATCTCCTCGGGAGTATTGTAACCCATAATCCCAAGGTTTAGCCGTAAACCGTATCCAGTCGGCTGCTTTCCATGGTTTTGCCCATGGTGTAGAAGAACACATTGTCTCTGGAGGGGGTCAGGTCCAGCAGCTGGCCCCGCTCGGCGTAGACCTCATAGTAGCCAAAGAGCACCGGAATGATCTTGCCGTCGTCGGCCACCATCTTATTCAGGTTGTAGTAGTTGCCGGAGTTGGCCAGGGACTCTTTGCACATGTTCAGCAGGGTGTTGTCGGCAATGCCCCCCCAGCCCAGGTTGCCCCAGCCCTTGAAAAACTGGGACAGGTCATAGTTGGCCGACAGCTTGGTCTGGCCCAGGTACAGGTCAAAGCTGCCTGCCTGGAGCACCTGCTGGAAGGTGGTATTGGTGCTGCCGCCGTATTCCAGGGTGCCGGTGTCCAGGCCCAGCTCCGTCAGCTGCTTGGCCAGGAACCGGGCGGTCCGCAGCCGGGCGGAGTCGTCGCAGTTGACCAAGATCAGCAGCTTCTTGGGCTGCCCCTTGTCATCCTTGGGGATATACATATTTTGGATGGCGGAAACAAAGCGCAAAGGATCGTATTCATATCGGGAAGCCAGGCTCTCGCTGTAGTAGGGGGAGCCGGGGGAGGTGGGCAGCGTGGCGGAATGGGCCCGGCCGCGGTAGTAGGAGTCGATGATGGTCTCCCGGTCGATGGCGTAGGTCAGCGCCTTCCGCAGCTCCGCGTTCCGCCCGTCCTTGAAAAATTCGCTCCAAAGAACGTTGCAGCCGATATACAGGAAGATGCCGTTTTCCACTTCCCACAGCTCGTAGTCGCAGCGGTATTCGGCGTAGGAGTCGGACATGGGGTTGGAAATGGCCAAATCCAGGTCGGCAAACTCAAATTCGTCCCGCACCTGGGCCTGGGAGGTGGCCTCGCTCAGGGTAATGACATCCGCATTGGTGGGCAGCTTCACACTGTCCTTGCACCACCAGTCCTGCACCTTGCTCAGCTGGGCGGCGCCGCCGTTTTTCTGGAAGCAGTAGGGGCCGGTGCCGATGGGATATTCATCGTCGGTGTGGCCCACCTTTACAATGGGAATGTCCAAAAGCAGGGGCAGGTTTTCGTAGGCGGTGGTCAGATGGAACACCACGGAATTGTTTTCGCCCTCCACCACGGAGTCGATGTAGGTGAACCGGCCGCCATAGTAGTCGCTGGCCTTGGCGGCGTCATAGGTGGCGATGACATCGGCGGTGCTCAGGGGGGTGCCGTCGGAGAATTTGGCCCCGTCCTCCAAATAAAAGGTATAGTTCCGGTTGTCGGCGGTGGCCTGGTAGTAGGAGCAGAGGATGGGCACGGGGTTATTGTCCCGGTCCACGCTGAACAGCCCCTGGTAAATCAGGGAGAACAGCACCCGGTTGGTGATGTTCACGCCGATGAGGGGATTCATGGAGCGGTCCGGGAAATAGGTCAGGCTCAGGGATTGGAGCTCCTCATCCAGCAGGGACAGGTCCTCCGGCTCCTCTCCCTCCATCAGCAGGGCGTCGCCGGTGGGCACATACTCGCCGCCGGAGCCGTTGTCGGCGCAGCCGGACAGCAGGCCGAGGACCAGAACCGCGGTTAAAAACAGACAGAAGATTTTTTTCATTGCGGTTCCTCCCGGCAGACGATGATGGCCCCCTGGGAGCCCCGCAGACCGCCGGTGGCCCGGTGGGACCAGAACCGGTTCTGCTGGCAAAGGGTGCACTCGTCGCTCATTTCCACGGCCTCCACCCCGGCGCGATTGAGAATGAGCCGGTTGATGGCCTTTAAATCCAGAAAATACTTGCTGCCCCGGCGGGAGATCCACGCCTCCACCTCCGGCCCCAGAGCGGAAAGCATGGCCTGGGGCACATCTTCGTCGGTTTCAAAATGGCACTTGCCGATGTTTGGACCAATGGCGGCGTGAATGTTCTTTGGCTTGGAGCCGTATTCCCGCTCCATGGCCTCCACCACCCTGGCGGCAATGCCCGAGGCGGTGCCCCGCCAGCCGGCGTGGGCAGCGCCCACCGCGCCGGTGACGCTGTCCCAGAAGAGAATGGGGGTGCAGTCCGCGGTGAATATCACCAGGGCCAGACCGGGGGTGTTGGTGATCAGGGCGTCGCATTCCTCCAAAGGGGGCGCGAAAAGCCCCGCCCCCCGGTCCTTTTCCGTGACCGGGCGGACAATGCTGGAATGGGTCTGCCGGGACAGCACCAGATTGTGAATGTCAAAACCAATGGTGCTGCCCAATCGGCGGTAGTTTTCCAGCACGTTTTCCGCTTCGTCGCCCCGGCTGGTGCCGATGTTCAGAGATTCCAGATGCCCCCGGCTGACACCGCCCAATCGGGTGGTGAAGCAGTGGGCAGCGGAAATGCCCTGGGCGGTGAGATATTCCAGCGGGCCGTTTTTTTGTGATAAGATCATATTGTTTCTCCAAGAGTGGGGATAGTGGGATGTGCATATCCGCTTGAATCCCATTGCGTCAAATTGGAATTTGTCAGGATGTTTCGTAGGGAACGGATTTATCCGTTCCGAAATGTTGGTTAACATCCATGGTTCGTTGAACGGGAAATGGTCCGTCAACACCGTAGGGCGCCTGGCTGTCCCCCGCCGAAATGTACCAATTTTTGGGTTTTATCATCAAATTGGTACTGTCCAACACCGTAACCACGCGGCGGGGGACAGCCATAAGCCCTACGGAAAACTCCAATTTGTCCGTTTACGTTTCAAAGCCGATCAGCATCCAATGGAAAATCAGTGCTCCAGGCCCTGCGTCTTGTCCTTTTGCATGCAGCACTTTTTGTATTTCTTGCCGCTGCCGCAGGGGCAGGGGTCGTTGGGACCCACCTTGTTGGCGGCGGTGCGGACGGGGGCCTTTTTCACCTGGCTCTGCCCGGCGGCGGTGGTGCCGGTCTCCTTGGCCACCTTTTCCCGCTTGATTTCCTGCTGGGGCCGGACCTGCACCAGGAACAGCCGGCGGACGGTCTCCTCCCGGATGGCCTGAATCATGGCCTGGAACATCTCATAGCCCTCTTCCTTATAGGCAATCACCGGGTCGTGCTGCCCGTAGGCCCGCAGACCGATGCCCTGCTTCAGGTCGTCCATGGCGTCGATGTTGTCCATCCAGTATTCGTCCACCACCCGGAGCATCACCACCCGCTCCAGCTCCCGCATCAGCTTCTCGCCGTAGGCGGCTTCCTTGGCCTTGTAGGTGTTCAGGGCCAGCTGGTGAAGAATTTCCGTGGCCTGCTGGGTGTCCTTGTCCAGCAGCTCACTGCGGCGGGGCTCCAAAGTGCCCTTGGCCCAGTAGATGCCATCGAACTGGGCGGCCAGCAGAGGCAGGCTCTCTTCGGTCACCTTTCCGCCGAACTGGGCCAGCACCGAGGAAACGGTGGTGCTCACCACATTTTCCAGCATGGAGAGAATATTCTCCTGCAGGTCCTCGCCGTCCAGCACCTTTTGCCGCTGGGCGTAGATGACCTCACGCTGGATGTTCATCACATCGTCGTATTCCAGCACATGCTTTCTGGTCTGGAAGTTCCGGCTTTCCACGGTCTTCTGGGCATTTTCCACCGCGCCGGAGAGAATTTTTGCGTCGATGGGGGTGTCCTCGTCCAATCCAAGGGTGTCCATCATGCCCATCACCCGGTCGGTGGAGAACAGGCGCATCAAATCGTCCTGCATGCTCAGGTAGAACCGGCTTTCGCCCGGGTCGCCCTGCCGTCCGGAACGGCCACGGAGCTGGTTGTCGATCCGGCGGGATTCGTGGCGCTCGGTGCCGATGATGAAGAGGCCTCCCGCCTGGCGGACCTTTTCGGCCTCGTCGGCGATTTCTTCCTTGTATTTTTTCAGAAGCTCCGCGTACCGGGCCCGGATGTCCAGAATCTCCTGGTTGGAGGTTTCGGCATAGGAATCCGCCTCGGCCAGCAGCTCGTCCTCCACGCCCTGCTTGCGAAGCTCATTCTTGGCCAGAAATTCCGCGTTGCCGCCCAGCATGATGTCGGTGCCCCGGCCTGCCATGTTGGTGGCGATGGTTACCGCGCCGAATTTACCGGCCTGGGCCACGATCTGGGCTTCCAGCTCGTGATACTTGGCATTGAGCACATTGTGGGGGATGCCCTCCCGCTTTAAGAGCTTGCTGAGAATTTCGCTCTTTTCAATGGAGATGGTGCCCACCAGCACGGGCTGGCCCTTTTCGTGGCACTGCTTCACCTGATTGATGATGGCCCGGAATTTGCCCGCCTCGGTTTTGTACACCACATCCGGGTGGTCGATTCTGGCCACGGGACGGTTGGTGGGAATCTCCACCACATCCAGCTTGTAGATGGATTCAAATTCCTGCTCCTCGGTCAGCGCCGTACCGGTCATGCCGGAGAGCTTGTCGTAGAGCCGGAAGAAATTCTGGAAGGTGATGGTGGCCAGGGTCTTGCTCTCTCCGGCAACGGTGACCCCTTCCTTGGCCTCGATGGCCTGGTGGAGGCCCTCGTTGTACCGGCGGCCGTACATGAGCCGCCCGGTGAATTCATCCACAATGATGATTTCTCCGTCTTTTACCACATAGTCGATGTCCTTTTTCATCAGACCCCGGGCCTTCATGGCCTGGTTGATGTGGTGGGAGAGGGTGGCGTTTTCGGAATCCGCCAGGTTTTCCACGCCGAAGTATTTCTCTGCCTTTTCAACGCCGGTGGAGGTCAGGCCCACGGTGCGGGACTTTTCGTCCACATAGTAGTCGCAGTCGTAGGTGTCGTGGTCCTCCTTGTCCTCGGTTTTGGCGAAGACCTTTTTGTGGAGGGTGGAGACGAAATGGTCCGCCATCTCATAGAGCTTGGAGGAATCCTCCCCCTTGCCGGAGATGATCAGAGGGGTTCTCGCCTCGTCGATGAGGATGGAGTCCACCTCGTCCACGATGGCAAAGGCGTGGCCCCGCTGCACCAGCTCCTGCTTGTAGATGGCCATGTTGTCCCGCAGGTAGTCGAAGCCAAGCTCGTTGTTGGTGCAGTAGGTGATGTCTGCGGCATAGGCTTCCCGCCGCTGGGGCGGCGTCATGCCGGGAATCACCAGGCCCACGGTCAGGCCCATATAGCGGTAGACCTTGCCCATCCACTCGGAGTCCCGCTTGGCCAGGTATTCGTTTACCGTGACCACGTGGACACCCCGGCCGGTGAGGGCGTTCAGGTAGCAGGGGAGGATGGCCACCAGGGTTTTGCCCTCGCCGGTTTTCATCTCTGCAATCCGCCCCTGGTGGAGCACGATGCCGCCGATGAGCTGCACGGGGTAGGGCCGCATGCCCAGCACCCGGTCGGCAGCCTCCCGAATGGCAGCGAAAGCCTCAGGCAGAATGTCGTCCAGGGTTTCGCCCGCCTCCAGCCGCTGCTGAAACTGGCGGGTTTTGCCTTTCAGCTCCTCCTCGCTCAGCTGCTTGTAGGCCTCCTCCAGCCCGAGAATTTTATCCATAGTGGGCTGGATTTTCTTGATTTCCCGCTGGGAGCGGGTTCCGAATATTTTCGTAATAAGACTCATTTCAGTCTCCTTTTCGGTGGGATGTATTCATGGCATAACAAACCAATTTAAGAAATTATAGCACAGAGCGCAAGAAAAATATAGGTATAATTGTGAACTTTTCGCGGGAATATCATTTCCCGGCGAAAAACTGCTGAATTTCCGCCTGGGTGGCAGCCACCCGGCCCTGCTGGAAATTGGGCTTTCCGCCGCCCCGGCCGTTCAGAGCAGCGGTCAGCTCCTTGCCCAGCTGGCGCAGATCTCCCTGGCGGGCTGCCAGGCAGTAGCCGTAGCCCTGGCCGTCCTCGCCGGAGAATACCGCCGCCCTGCCGCCGCAGCTCTGGGCAATGGTGTCGCACAGCTCCCGCAGACCAGTGCTGTCCAGCTTGGGCTCAAACCGGAGCACATCCCCGGCGTTTTCGTATTCCTTGGCGATGGCGGCAAAAGTGCGCCGCTGCAATTCCACGGTGCGGGCTTTCAGGGCGGCCAGCTGCTCAGAGAAGGCTTCGGCGGCAGCGCCCACCTCCTCCGGCGGGACGGAAAACACATGACCGGCCTGGGTGCTTGACTCCAAAACCCGGTTCAGATAAGAAAGCGCCAGACAGCCGCAGGCCATTTCAATCCTTGTGCCGCCCCGGAAAGGCACGGCGGAGAACAGTTTGATGATACCGATTTCCCCGGTGCTTTTCACATGGGTGCCGCAGCAGGCGCAGCAGTCATACCCCGGAAATTCCACGATCCGCACCGGCCAGGGCAGCGCCCTTTTGCTGCGGTAGTGCACGGAAGGCAGCTCCTCCGGCGTGGGATACCAGCATTTCACCGGCAGATTCGCCCACACCGCCCGGTTGGCCTCCGCCTCAATCTCCGGCAGAGCCTGGGCCGGAATCACCCCGTCAAAATCAATCACGGTGCGCTCCTGGCCCATGTGGAAGCCGGTGTTGCTGCAGCCGTAGCGCCGGTGGAGAATGCCGGAGACGATGTGCTCCCCGGAGTGCTGCTGCATTCTTTGGAACCGGGGCTCCCAGTCAATCTGCCCCTCCACCTGGCTGCCCGGCTCCAGCGCCCGGTCGCACAGGTGGATGATTTCCTCCCCCCGCTCCCGGGTGTCCAGCACCGAAGCGCCGCCGAGGATGCCGGTGTCCGCCGCCTGTCCGCCTCCCTCGGGGTAGAAAGCCGTGGCATCCAGAATGATTTCAAAGCCCTTGTCCGTTTGATCGCAGGAAATCACTCGGGCGGTAAATCGCTCCAGGTGGGAATCTTCGTAGTAAAGCTTTTTCGTGGCCATTGTAGTATCCTTTCTCAGAGAAAAATTGGAATTTATAGAGGTGATTCGTAGGGAACGGATTTATCCGTTCCGAAGCCCCGATGATCACCGCAGTTCGTTGAATGGCATTTGTGGGAACATATGATTGGCATTTCACCATTTATCCAACCGGTTTTGAAACAATACGCAAGCGGAATGCATAAATGCATTCCCTACGCAAAATCCGGCGCGTTACCATTGGATGAACCTGGGCGTTTATCGGAACGGGCGGAAGGTCTAAATCCGTTCCCTACGAAACATCTCATCAGATTCCAATTTATCGATTTGTGACCGAAATTCCATTCGTGCCGTTTATTATACCATCATTCCAAAACCAATGCAACGAATAAAAAACTTTCATTTTCCCCCTGTTCAAATGAGAAAAACTGTTGTAAAATAAACGGGTGCGTCCAGCTGTCCCCCCAATGGAGGGCTTTCGCGGCGGATGGGCGTGCAATACCACTGGAGGTGATTACTTGCCCTCAATCTATGCCCACTCCCGTTTTGGCGATCAGGCTGCCCAGATGCTGCCGGAGCATCTTCGGATGACGGCCCAGCGGTTTCGCCGGCTTTATGATGTGGGTTGCTACGGGCCGGATTTCTTCTTTTTTTACCAGCCCCTTTTCAAAACAAAAATGGGCGCTCTGGGGAGCCAGTTTCACAAAATGACCGGCAAGGCCTTTTTTGAAGCGGCGGCAGCCCATTTGCGCCAGGCCCCCTCGGAGGGCGGCCAGGCCTACCTTTACGGTGTGCTGTGCCACTATGCCCTGGATTCCGCCTGCCATCCGCTGATCTGTGGGACAAGCGCCCAGGGAATCGTGGGTCACACGGAGCTGGAAACGGAGTTTGACCGGCATCTTCTCACCAAGGACGGCAAGGTTCCCGCCCACCGGCAGAATCTGGGCCGGAAAACCCGGCTGACCTGGGGCGAATGCGTCACGGTTTCCGGCTTCTATCCCCCGGCCACGGCTTACACCGTCCGGCAGGGGGTGGGTGTCATGGCCCTTGTCTGCCGGGCCCTGACCATGAAAAACCGGAAGCTGTTGCAGGCGCTGTTCAAGCTGGGAGGCGAGCATGCGTCCCAGATGGTGATGTATACCCGGCAAAATCACCGCTGCGCCCAGCTGATCGAGCCTTTGGAGCAGCTTTATGAGGAAGCGCTGGCCCGCTACGCCGATATGGCGTCCCAGCTCAGCCGCTGCCTGGAAAACGGAGACCCTCTGGGACCGGAGTTTGACGCCGCCTTCGGTTAATACTAATTCTTGATTAAATTCGTTAATCCTTTCCGGTCTGGATTGCGCCAGAATGCGTTATCTTCCTTGCTGGGCGTCAGCCCAGCGGCGTCATCTGCCTTTTCTGGCACAATCCATCCTCGGAAATGATTTAAATCATTTAATCAAGAATTAGTATAAAACGCAACAGGAGAGAGAAAGATGAAAAAACTACAGAAAATGCTGAACCTGACCCTGCAGGAGTGGAACTGGGTGCTCTATGACATCGGCAACTCCGCCTTCATCCTGCTGGTCACCGCCATCGTTCCCATCTACTTTGGTTCGCTGACCTCCGCTGCCGGACTGACCGAGGATCAGCGCTTTGCATATTGGGGCTATGGCCTTTCCATTGCCACCATTGTGGTGGCTCTGATTGGCCCCATCTGCGGCACCCTGGCGGATCACCGGGGCTTCAAAAAGCCACTGTTCACCGCCTGCATGGCGCTGGGCGCGGTGGGCTGTGCGGCGTTGGGCGCGGCCTGGTCCTGGCTGTCGTTCCTGGCGATTTTTGTGGTGGCGAAGATTGGCTTCAGCTCCAGCCTGGTGTTCTATGATGCCATGCTGCCGGAAATCACCACCGAGGAGCGGATGGACAATGTGTCCAGTATGGGTTATGCCCTGGGCTACATCGGCTCCGTCATTCCCTTTGTTGCCTGCCTGGTGCTTGTGCTCAATGCCCAGGGCTTCGGCCTCACCACCGGTACGGCCATGGTGATGGCCTTCTGCCTCACTGCCGCCTGGTGGGTTCTTTGCACCCTGCCGCTGCTGAAATCCTATCGGCAGCGTGCCTTTGTGGAGCATACCGGCAACTCCCTTTTGGGCTCCTTCCGCCGGCTGGGCAAGACTTTCCGGGAGGTCAAAAAGGAAAAGCACATTTTCCTGTACCTGGTGGCGTTTTTCTTCTTCATCGACGGTGTGTATACCATCATCGGCATGGCCACCACCTATGGTTCCTCCCTGGGCCTGGACAGCACCGGCTTGCTGCTGGCGCTGCTGGTGACGCAGATCGTGGCTTTTCCCTGCTCCATTCTCTTCGGCAAGCTTTCCAACCGTTATGATACGGCGCTGCTGATCAAGATCTGCATTGTCTGTTATGCCGGCATTGCCCTGTTCGGCGTTTTCCTGCAGAGCCTCTGGCAGTTCTGGGTGCTGGCAGTGGTGGTGGGCATGTTCCAGGGCGGCATTCAGGCCCTGAGCCGTTCCTACCTGGGCAAGATCATTCCGGCGGAGCGCAGCGGCGAATATTTCGGCCTGATGGATATTTTTGGCAAGGGCGCCGACGCCATGGGCCCGGCACTGGTGGCGCTGACCACCGACCTGATGGGTAACCATACGGTCCATTTCTTCGGCGCGGAGCTGAAAGGCCAGAACGTCGGCGTTGGATGCCTGGTGGTGCTGTTTGCCATCGGCTTCGTCCTGCTCACCAAGGCCGACCGGCTGAACAAGGAACGCAGGACCGCAAAGGTCTGATTGGTTTTCGAGATTCCTTACATAATTGCACAATATGGAATGTGGATAAAAGCGACAATCGGTGTTTGTCGAATTGAAAATTTTTCAACGTGTTCGTAGGGAACGGATTTATCCGTTCCGAAACGTCAGTTAATATCCATGGTTCGTTGGATGGTAACAGGGTCCTTTTTTTAATATTTTTCCATTCAACGTGCACCCCATAAAAACGTTACCGGGCGGAACGGATAAATCCGTTCCCTACGCAAAACGCAACGTTTTTTCGATTCAATAACCCCTGGTGATTTGCAACCAGAGCGGAATGCATGAATGCATTCCCTACGAATTATCTCGCCAAATTCCAATTTGCCGGGAGGCTGAGAGAATTCGACATAAAAATAACGGCTGACCCAAAGTAGTCAGCCGTCATTTTTTTGAATCAGGAGGCAGATTCGGTGGTTGCTTCTGCCGTTGCTTCGGTGGTAGCCTCCGCTGTAGCCTCTGTCGTTGCCTCGGTGGTTGCTTCCGTGGTTGCTTCTGTTGTCGCCTCTGTCGTTGCCTCGGTGGTTGCTTCGGTAGTTGCTTCCGTGGTCGCCTCGGTTGTTGCCTCGGTAGTGGCTTCTGTCGTGGCTTCGGTGGTCTCTTCCGTGGGGGCGGTGGTCTCTTCCGTGGGAGGCTCTGTGGGGATAACGGGCAGAATGGGCGGCGCCGGGATAATCGTCTGCTCAAAAACGGCCCGCATATCCACGTTGGTCATGGCAATCCATCCGGCGGTAATGCGGCCCCAGAGCACATTGCCCACCTTGGAGACCTCCAAAATGGGAACCACACTGTTTTGGGGAATCTGCCCCACGGCAGCCTGGTCCGTGCCGGCGGTGGGATAGACGTAGAGGACGCTGTCCTTGATGGTGCCGTAGCCGTAGATGGGGGTGAGGGTGCCGGGGATGCAGTCGGCCTGGATGTAATTCATGCTCACCCAGCCCAGCCGGGTGCAGCCCCAGTAGCCGCCGTCGGCGTAGACCTGCTCCAGAATCAGCAGACGCTCCCCCTTGCGGTAGGAGCCGCATACGGTATAATCCAGGCCGGGGCCGGAGCGGACGTTGAGCAGATCGGCGGTGACATTGCCCACCATGGGATTCTGCCCCACCTGGCCGTCCATGTACACATAGCCCAGGTAGATCCATCCCTTCGCGGTGCGGCCCCAGCCGTTGTTGGTTTCGATGATGCCTACCCGGTCGCCGCTGCTGTAGCTGCCGATTCGGTCGAAGCCGGTGCCCGGGGCGGTGCGGATGTTCAGCTGGCTGGTGGAAACAATGCCCATTTTGGCGTAGGCGGGAATGTATTCTTCGGAGATTTCATCGCTGCTTAGGTCAGCGTCTGTCACAATGCCGGGCATATTCAGCTGGGAAACCAGCACCCAGCCGGAGACATGGTAGTCCGGGGCGGTGGCATATACCCACTCGGTAGAGGAAAAGACCGCCCTGCGCTTGATGCTCAGCTCGTCGCCCTTTTTCAGCTGGGCCAGCACCTTTGTAGTCTGGCTGTAGGAGCTGTACAGATTGGCGCTGCTTTTTACGGTGGCGATGTTTTTAACTGAGGAAGGCGTGGGCGCGTCGGCCTCAACGTGCATGGCGGCCTCCAGCACCCGAATGAAATAGCTGCCCATCTTGGCTGCGGCGCTGGTGTCAGCGTTCTGAACGGCGATTGCGCCCAGAAGCAGTGCCGCAGAGAGAAGAAGCGCGGATAATGATTGCATCAGGAGTCCCTCCGATCCTTTCCAGATATGGAAAAGTATACCGAATAAACCGGGAAAAATCAAGGGAAGTAACACAATCTTAATATGATGGTAACATCTTCCAGGGGTGGACGGGGGAAATGTTAAATTTTTGTGGCCCCCCTTGAAAAAAGATAGGTAGTATGCTACACTTTCGCGTAGCTTGCGACATAAATTCAGGAAAGCAGGTGATTGCTTGTTTCACTATGGTCATATGTTCCGGCTGCTGCACTGCGCCTGTTCCCAATCCATCACGGCGGCGCTGGCCCAGATGGAGCTGACCTCGGCCCAGGGCAGAGTGATGGGCTACCTGGCCCGGCGGGGGGAACCCCTCTGTGCCAAGGACATCGAGGAGGAATTCCACCTGAGCCATCCCACGGTATCCGGGCTGCTGTCCCGTTTGGAGAAGAAAAGCTTCATTGAGTTCCGTCCGGACGAGAGAGATGGCCGCTGCAAGCGGATTTACGTTTCGCCCAAGGGCCTGGACTGTCATGAAAGGATTTTCCATGTCATTTTGGAGAATGAGAAACGGGTCGTCCAGGGCTTCACCCAGGAGGAAAAGGAGCAGTTTGCCACATTGCTCACCCGGGCGGTGGAGAACATGGGCAGTCAGTCCAACTTTCAATTTGAAGAGGAGGAAACCAACGAATGATCAAACGATTGGCCCGGTGCGTCCGGGAATACAAATGGCCGGCCATCCTCAGCCCGGTGTGCATGGTGGGCGAGGTGGCCATGGAGGTGCTGATTCCTCTGGTGATGGCAAAGCTCTATGACTACGGCATCGTCCAGCAAAACATGACGGTGGTGGTGCAGCAGTCTTTGCTTCTGATGCTGTGCGCCGTGGCATCCCTCTGCTTCGGCTCCGCGTCGGCGGTGTTTGCCGCCAAGGCCGGCACCGGCTTTGCCAAGAATCTGCGCCATGACATGTATTACCATGTGCAGGAATTCAGCTTTTCCAACATCGACAAATTCTCCACCGCCTCCATCGTCACCCGGCTGACCTCGGATGTGGCCAATATCCAGATGGCCTTCCAGATGATGATCCGCATGGCCATCCGCTGCCCCATGATGCTGGTGCTGGCTCTGATTTCCGCCATGCGGATCAGCGTGAAGCTGAGCCTGGTATACTGCATTGCGCTGCCGCTTTTGATGCTGGTGCTCTTCGGCCTGATGCCCATGGTGTTCAAGATTTTCGACAAGGTGTTCAAAACCTACGACAGCCTGAACAATGTGGTCCAGGAGAATGTCCACGGCATCCGGGTGGTGAAGAGCTTCGTCCGGGAGGAAAAAGAGGTGGAGAAATTCACCGGCATCTCCGGGGAGATCTACCGCCTGTTCTGCAAGGCAGAGCATATCCTGGCCCTGAACAACCCGGTGATGCAGTTCTGCGTCTATGCCTGTATGCTGCTGATCTCCTGGTTCGGCGCCAGAATGGTCGTCGCCTCCGGGAACCTGCCCGGTCATGGCCTGACCACCGGCGAGCTCAGCTCCATGCTCACCTATACCACCCAGATTCTCTCCAGCCTGATGATGCTTTCCATGGTGTTCGTGATGATGATCATGTCCCGGGCTCCCATGCGCCGCTGCGCGGAGCTGCTGGCAGAGGAGCCCAACCTGGTCTCTCCCCAGAACCCGGTGAAGGAGGTAAAGGACGGCTCCATCGATTTTGAAAATGTTTCTTTCCGCTATTCCGAGAAAGCCAAGCTGGACGCCCTGCAGAATGTGAATCTCCACATCCCCTCCGGCGCCACCGTGGGCATCCTGGGTGCCACCGGCTCCTCCAAGTCCACCCTGGTGCAGCTGATCCCCCGGCTGTACGATGTGACGGCGGGCAGCCTGAAGGTGGGCGGCGTGGATGTGCGGGACTATTGCCTGGAGTCGCTGCGGGACAATGTGGCCATGGTGCTCCAGAAAAACACCCTGTTCTCCGGCACCATCAAGGAGAACCTGCGCTGGGGCAACCCGGAGGCGACGGATGAAGAGCTGGTCCACGCCTGTAAGCTGGCCTGCGCCGATGAATTCATTCAGAGCTTCCCCGACGGCTACGATACCCACATTGAGCAGGGTGGCACCAACGTCTCCGGCGGCCAGAAACAGCGGCTTTGCATCGCCCGGGCCCTGCTGAAAAAGCCAAAAATTCTCATTTTGGACGACTCCACCTCCGCCGTGGATACCCGCACCGATGCCATGATCCGCAAGGCCTTCCGGGAGGAGATCCCCAATACCACCAAGCTGATCATCGCCCAGCGGATTTCCTCCATTCAGGATGCGGACCTGATCCTTATTATGGAGGGCGGCAGAATTCTGGAGTCCGGCACCCATGAGCAGCTGCTGGAAAGCTCCAAAATCTACCAGGACCTCTACTACACCCAGCAGAAAGGAAGGGATGAATAATGCCTCCTGTGAAAATGCGGGGAGACGGCCGGATGGCCCGGAACCCGAAAAAGACCCTGACCCGGCTGCTGCGCTACATGCGGAAATACATGCCGGTGCTGATTATCGTGCTTGTGTGCATTTTCCTCAGCTCCTTTGCTCAGACCATGGGCAGTCGCAGCCTGGGCACCTTGGTGGACGACTACATTCTGCCCATGGTGGAATCCGGCTCCCAGGATTATGGCCCCATGGTGGGCTATCTGACGAAAATCGCCCTGATCTTCGCCCTGGGCATTCTCAGCTCTTTCCTCTTTAATTACCTCATGGTGGATGTGAGTCAGGGAACCCAGAAGACCATCCGGGATGAGATGTTTGTGAAGATGCAGCGCCTGCCCCTGCGGTATTTCGATTCCAACACCGCCGGCAACATCATGTCCCGCTATACCAGCGACATCGACACCCTGCGGCAGATGGTCAGCCAGGCCATCCCCCAGTGCGTTTCCTCCATCATCACCCTGGTGGTGGTGGCCTGGAACCTCATCGACACCAGCTGGCTGCTGTTTATCGTGATGCTGTTCACCATTTCCGCCATTGTGTTCGTCACCAAATATCTGGCAGGGAAGTCCGGCAAGTATTTCATCGGCCAGCAGCAGTCCCTGGGCGCGGTGAACGGCTATATTGAGGAGATGATCACGGGGCAGCGGGTGGTGAAGATTTTCAACCACGAGGGCGTCTGCGAAAAGGAATTCGATGCGCTGAACGACAAGCTCTGCGCCAACGCCTATGCCGCCGGCAAATTCTCCAACATCATGGGCCCCGTCAACAATAACCTGGGCTATATCCAGTATGCCATCCTGGCCATTGTGGGCGGCATGATGGTGGTGGGCTCTCAGGGAAAAATGCTCACCCTGGGCAGCCTGATGGCCTTTATGATTCTGTCCCGGAGCTTCAACATGCCCATCTCCCAAATCTCCAACCAGATCAACTCCATCATCATGGCCCTGGCGGGGGCGGAGCGAATCTTTGAGCTGATGGATGAGCAGCCGGAGCAGGACCAGGGCTATGTCCACCTGGTCAATGCCAAAATCGACGAGGCGGGCAACATCACGGAAACCCCGGAGCGCACCGGCCACTGGGCCTGGAAGCACTACCACAAGGCCGACGGTACCACCACCTACCGGGAGCTCAAGGGCGACATCTATATGGAGCATGTGGACTTTGGCTATGTGCCGGAGAAGTCGGTGCTTCATGATGTGTCCCTGTACGCCAAGCCCGGCCAGAAAATCGCCTTTGTGGGCGCCACCGGCGCGGGGAAAACCACCATTACCAACCTGATCAACCGGTTCTACGACATTGACGACGGCAAGATCCGCTACGATGACATCAACATCAATAAAATCTGCAAGAGCGATCTGCGCCGCTCTCTGGGCGTGGTGCTCCAGGAGACCAACCTGTTCACCGGCACGGTGATGGACAACATCCGCTACGGCAGACTGGATGCCACCGATGAAGAGTGCATCCACGCCGCCAAGCTGGCCAACGCCCACGACTTCATCACCCGCTTGCCCGAGGGCTACAACACCATGCTCACCGGCAACGCCGCCCGGCTCTCCCAGGGTCAGCGGCAGCTGATCGCCATTGCCCGGGCCGCCGTGGCAGATCCCCCGGTGATGATCCTGGACGAGGCCACCTCCTCCATCGATACCTACACCGAGGCCCAGGTCCAGGCGGGCATGGACGCGCTGATGAAAGGCAGAACTGTCTTCGTCATTGCCCACCGGCTGTCCACCGTCCGCAATTCCGACTGCATCATGGTGCTGGACCACGGCAGAATCATTGAGCGGGGCACCCACGATGACCTCATCGCCCAAAAGGGCACCTACTACCGGCTCTACACCGGCGCCTTTGAATTGGAATGAGCTCGGTAATAATGCATAAAAAGCTATTGACAAATTTGGAAGAAATAACGATAATGCAGCTATAAGACAACGGCGTCTGATTTGGTTTCCCAAGTCAGACGCCGCTTTTCTTTTGATTATCCCCGGCCGGGGGCTTTTGTGAGATTCCTTAAATGGAAATACACGGTGTTTACGCTGATGCCCAGTTCATTGGCCACCAGCTCCACGGAGTTTTTCAGCTCGAACACATGACGGGACTGCAGCAGCCGGATGATTTCCTTGTTCCGCATGGAGGGGAGAATGGAGGCATCATTCATGACCTGGTTCTTGGCCTCGTGCAGCTTCTGCTCCACCGCATTCACCGAATTCTGAGCAAAATTCTCCGCGGTGAACACCGAGGAATCCTGGGGCAGCAGCTCGGACAGATAGTCCAGCAGTGGGGTGCCCAGGTACAGGTTGATGCACAGCAGTCCGATGATTCGCCGGCCCTTTCCCCGGATGGCGATGGTGGTGGATTTCATGGGCTCTCCCAGCTTATTCTTGCTGAAATACACCTGATAATCCTGGTCGGAATCGTTGGCCTCCAGCTTTTTCAGCATGGAGATTCCCAGGTCCGTGATGGGGGAGCCCTCGGTGCGGCCGGTGTGGAAGCCGTTCATGATTTTGATGACGGAGTGGTTCAAATCTCCCAAACTGTGAACGGTCACCTCGTAGCTGGCGCCCAGGTAGGCGGCCAGCCCCTCGGCAAGGGTTTTGTAGCTATCCAATATCCGCAGATCCTCTGCGGTGAGACTCCTGTCGTTCATGGCATTGGTACCTCTTTCCTTAATGCGTTTTTATTTTACAAAAGAAATCCGGAAAAGGCAAGAACAAAATCTGATTCCTTTGTGATGTTTTTCCAAAAGAATCAGAGTATTTTTTAACAATATGACAAAGATTATTTTTAGTCAAAATTCTAATTGACTAAAAGGAAATGCAGCCCTATAATAAATTCAAAATAACTAAATAAATTTTTAGTTATAACTGAAATTCTTTAAGGAGGAATTTTCTATGAAAACCATTTCCACTCAGAACGCCCCTGCTGCCATCGGGCCCTATTCCCAGGGCAAAATTGTCGGCGAGCTGGTTTTTGTATCCGGCCAGATTCCCGTTGACCCCGCCACCGGCGCAGTGGCCGAGGGCATCCAGGCCCAGGCAGAGCAGTCCTGCAAGAATGTGGCCGCCGTGCTGGAGGCTGCTGGCTCTTCCATGGAAAAGGTGGTAAAAACCACCTGCTTTGTGGCGGACATGGGGGATTTCGCCGCGTTCAACGGGGTCTACGAGAAGCATTTCACCTCCAAGCCCGCCCGCAGCTGCGTGGCGGCCAAGGCGCTGCCCAAGGGAGTCCTGTGCGAGATCGAGGCCATTGCCGAGCTGTAAGGAGTGGACACCATGGGGAATATCAAAGACCTGATGCGGCCTGCCTTTGCCAAGCTGGACGGCGGCCTGTTCTCCGTCACTGAAAAGGCGGACGTGGGAGATGTGGGCCAGCGGATGAAGGAAATGGGCGTGGCCATGATGAGCTGGGCCGACCCCTTTATGCCCGACCCCTCCATTCCCGACTGCGTTACCCAGGCGGCCATAGAGGCGCTGAAAGGCGGCGCTCCCGCCCACTACATCATGCCCATCGGCAGCCCGGAGCTGAAAGAGCTCATTGCCAAGCGCACCCAGGAGCGGTTCGGCATCCGGCTGGACCCCCAGAGAAACATCATCATCAATCCCGGCTCCGATGTGGGATTGATGTTTGCCATGGCCCCCTGGATCAACCCCGGGGACGAGGTGATGATCCACGACCCCAGTTACGGCAGCAATTTCCTGAATCCGGAGCTGCTGGGAGGCGTCACCGTCCGGGTTCCCACCTACGAGGAGGACGGCTGGCACATCCGCATTGAGGAATACGAAAAGCGGCTTACGGACAGAACCAAGATGGTGCTGCTCACCAATCCCAACAACCCCACCTGCGTCACCTATACCCGGCAGGAATTGGAGCAGCTGGCGGATTTCTGCATCCGGAACAACCTCATCTGTGTGGTGGACCAGGCCTTTGAGGACACGGTGTTCCCGGGGCATGAGATGGTGTGCATGGCCTCCCTGCCCGGCATGTGGGAGCGCACCGTCACCGTGTGCTCTACCTCCAAGGGCATGGCCCTCAGCGGCTTCCGGGTGGGCTGGATTTACGCCAACGATGTGATTATGGACACCTACTTCGGCTCTGCCGTAAATATGCAGGGCGCCACCGGCACCCTGAACCAGATGGCCGTGATGCCCGCCTTTGAGGACGACAGCTTCATCCAGGGCTATATGCAGAAGTACGAAAACCGTCGGCAGTATGCCTACAAGCTGTTCAACGCCATTCCCGGTGTGTCCATGCAGATGCCCGAGGCCACGTTCCTGCAGTGGATCAACGTCTCCCAGCTGGGAACCTCCACCGAGGTGACCCAGTACCTGATTCAGGAGGCGAAGATCTGCGCCAACGACGGCAAGTTCTACGGCGACCAGGGCCAGGGCCACATCCGCCTGGTGGCGGGCTGCTTCTGGGACGACGCGGACTGCTACGCGGCCATGGACCGCATGGCGGCAGCCCTCTGGAAATTGGCAGAGATAAAAGGTCTCTGCTGATATATCAATATAGAAAAGGAGAAATCAAAATGGAAGAAAAGAAGAAATTGGAATTCCGGGGCGGCATGGCCATGTCGCTGATTCCGGTGCTGATTTACGTTGGCTTCTGTGTAACGCTTTTCATCGGCTTTAAGGCGTTCAACATGGAGGCTCTGGCTGTGGGCGGCTTCCTGGGCCTGCTGGTGGGCGGCATCTTCTGCAAGAGCTACACAAAGTACTGGGACAGCGCCATTAAGGGCATTTCCTCCATCACCTCCGTTTCCGTGGTGGTCATCCTGCTGCTGGTGGGCATGTTCAGCCAGATGATCAAAACCAGCAACATCTCCGGCGGCTTCGTGTGGCTGGCCAACGCCATCGGCATCAAGGGCGGCCTGTTTGTGGCATTTACCTTCCTGACCACCTGCATCGTCTCCACCGCCACCGGCTCCTCCATCGGCACCATGTTCATCGCCTTCCCCATCTTCTTCCCCGCCGGTTCCATTCTGGGGGCCAATACCATGTGGCTGGCCGGTTCCATCGTCTCCGGCGCCATCTTCGGCGATAACCTGGCTCCCATTTCCGACACCACCATCGCCTCCGCCTCCACCCAGCAGTTCCAGGACGGTACCCCCGCCGATGTGGGCGGCGTGGTCACCAGCCGTCTGCGCTACAGCGCGGTGGCGGGCATCATCTCTCTGATTCTCTTCGGCATCGTGGGCGGCATCGGCGGCACCTACCAGGGCGGCGCCATTGAGGCGGCCTCCAACCCCGCCAGCCTGGTGATGCTGATTCCCGTGGTGATTATGCTGGCTGTCTCCACCAAGACCCGGAACATCTACCTGGGCATCCTGGTGGGCCTGGGCCTGGGCACCGTCGTGGGCCTGATCTCCGGCCTGTTCGGCATGAGCGACGTGTTTGCCAATGACCCTGCCAACAATGCGGCTGTGGGCTTCCTGGTTTCCGGCATCAACGGCATCCTGCCCACCGTGGCTCTGGTGATTTCCGTGTTCGGCATCATGGGCGTGCTGAACGACGCGGGTATGCTGGACTATGTGGCTGAGAAGATTCTGAATAGCAAGGCCGGACAGACCCAGACCGGCGCCGAGCTGCTGTGCATGGCCGGTATTTCCGCCACCACCATCCTCTTCGGCGGCGTGACCAGCGCCTCCATCCTCACCTTTGGCCCCATTCTGAATAAGATCGGCTCCGCCAAGAACATCCATCCCTATCGTCGGGCCAACCTGCTGGACGGCACCGCCAACAGCCTGCCCGCCATTGTTCCCTTTATGAGCACCTTCGTGTTCATCGGCGCGGCCCTCACGGGCATGTCCCCCCTGGCCGTGGCCGGCGGCACCATCTATGCCTTCGCTCTGTTCTTCACCTTCCTGTTCTCCGTCCTCACCGGCTGGGGCCGTAAGAACGAGAAGTAATCCGCCTCTTTCTCTCAATGTCATCAATTTAACGTTTTATATCGTAGGGCGGGTGGTCAAGCCATCCGCCGAATTGTAATGATTCCAGGGTGTTTCCGTTGAATCGTACAGTGTCCCGCCTACTGAGCCCAAGCCCCCCTTTACACAAGGGGGGCTTGGCCATCGTTTCATCGTACCATTCAATGAAAGAACACATAAATCGGTACCAAGCGGCGGGGGACAGCCATAAGCCCTACGGTACCGTCTTAAGCCTATGACATTGCCCTTTCTTCGGATGGAAAAAAAGGACTTGACTTTTCACGGAATTCTGGTATAATACCTCTTGTTCCCGGTATGGAGGCTTAGCTCAGCTGGTTAGAGCGCATGCTTCACACGCATGAGGTCACAGGTTCGAGTCCCGTAGTCTCCACCAAAAAGAAAGCACCCCCCAGTGGGGTGCTTTCTTTTTGATATGGACCGGGACTCGAACCCATCTAAATGCAACTCTCCGGTGGAGAGTTGCCAGCCGCCAGCTGGATGGCGGCTGCACCACAGATAAATCGAGTCCCGTAGTCTCCACCAACATAAAAAAACCACGCCGGATGGCGTGGTTTTTTTGGCTCTATGTCAATAGTTGGGGCAGAAATAAGAAAATGAGGATGTGCTTCCCGGTGGGATGGAATTCGCGGACACCCGGGGACGGGTGTCCCTACGCGTCTATTCCTTGTTTTGTTATCATCCATTTTCGTGGATTGTTATCGATGTATTCCCAGGTCTCGTCACAATCCTGTTGGTTACGGATCACATGATCGTAATATCGGGCCTGCCAGATGTTCTGGCCGTATTCCTTGTTACAAAACCGTTTGAATGTTCCCACAAATCTTGCAATCACGGATGTCTTGGGCGTAGGGACACCCCTCCCGGGGTGTCCGTTTTCCTCGTAGGGACACCCCTCCCGGGGTGTCCGTTTCTGTTAGTATAGCATACCAAAAGGAAAGAGAAAAGGGTGGATTACTCCACCCCAAAAAAATTTGAAACCCTATGCTGTCAGTTAATTGTTTTTCTAAAGCTGAAAGTGTAAAATGAGTATCATCCCCCGTACAGAAGCGTTAAGGACACCCAAATCAAATGAAAAACAATTAGGAGGAAAAACATGATGAAACGAATTATTCTACTGGTGTGCTGTCTGGCGTTGATGCTTCCCATGATGACCGCTTTTGCGGAAAGTGACGTTGAAACTGACTCTGAGTTTGACTTCTCCGCGGAACAGAAAAAAGTTGATGAACTGGGTATCCCGACGGTGACCTCTGTGGCGGCGCTGAAATCGAAAGCGGATGAGCTCTGGGAGAGCAAGGATTACAAAGAGGCTGCGAATGCTTACGCGGAGTATGCAAAGCAGGCGAACTGGCTGGCAAATATTATTTCTTCCGGTCTTGAACCATACTACGGAGCTTCCTATGATGATCGAAAGGGCTGGAGCCCTAAGGAAATGTCTTTCTCTGAACTTGCCCTTGCCGAAACAAAATCCAACAGCTATAAGTCGGAAAGAAATCACGCAATGCTCTACGAAGGACTCTGCTATTTCTACCTGGATGAATATGAATTGGCGCTACCGCTGCTGATTAAAGCACTGGACATCATTGAAATCAGCGATGAGAAAAACTGGCAGCTGGGTATGGATGCCCTGTACAGTATTGTTGGCTTGAAATAATACTTATCATGCCCCCGCTGCCCAACCGGACAGCGGGGGTTCGTACGTCCAAAGAGAAAAACGACCTCTTTTTCCCTGTGCTTTGGAAGATAAAATGTGTTCAGATTGTCGGCATAAGGCGTGTTAACCGAATTTTTGCAGGGAATGCATTTATGCATTCCGCATCGGTAACGTTTTATCGAGGTATGTTGAATGGAAAAACGTTGGAAAAAAACAGGAACCCGTTACCATCCAACGAACCACGGATGTTCACCCACGTTTCGGAACGGATGAATCCGTTCCCTACGCAAAACGTGACGTTTTTTCGATTCAATAACCCCCGACGATTTGCGACCAGGGCGGAATGCATGAATGCGTTCGCAACGCACACGTTGGCGCATATCCCGTTGGGCGAACGCAACGAATTCCAATTCGACAAAAATGATAAAAATATCTTGCTTTGATGCGAAAAATTTGGTATTATTTTATTAACGCCATTGGTTCTGAGTTGCAGCGCATTCCAATCCGCGAAATGAACCGGCGGCAAAATGAATAAACAAAAGGAGCGAGAGAAAATGAAAAGATTTTTTGCAGTTGTGCTGGCCCTTACTCTGACGGTTGCCTCCCTGTTCTGCGTCAGCGCCAAGGCGGATATGGGCGACCTGATCCGTTTCCTACCCACGGAGATCGAGGTTCTTGAAAATAAGGTGACCGTGGAGGGCTATTTCGTAAACCTGAACAAGAACACAACGGTTAAGAACTTCACCGACTTCGAGATGCAGGTCTATCTCTCCGGTGATCTTCTGGTGGAGGGGGACTTCGGCGATATCAACCAGTTCTCCATCCCTCCCCTGAGTGTGAAGTACCAGTCCTTTACCTTCAACGGACCTCACGACCTGAATGAGGGCACCTACACCTGCGACGACGACTTCTACGCTTCCTTTACCTGCAGCTTTAAGTACAACTGATCAGCTGATTCCATCTGCCCGCGTTCAAAAATGGACGCGGGCGTTTTTCTACTCTTGACATTTCTGCTGCCGGGCAATAAGATGGGGAGGAAACGGAGGGGATACTGATGAACTATTCCGATGTGGTTCCCGGGAGATTCCTGGACCGGCCCAACCGGTTTGTGGCCCATGTGGAGCTGATGGGGAAAACGGAAACCGTCCATGTGAAAAACACCGGCCGCTGCCGGGAGCTGCTGGTCCCCGGAGCGAGGGTGTATTGTCAGCATTTGGAGCATCCCGGCCGGAGGACAAAATACGACCTGATTGCCGTGGAGAAAAACGGCCGCCTGATTAACATGGATTCCCAGGCTCCCAACGCGGCGGCAGGGGAGTGGCTTCGCGGCGGCGGCCTGGGGGAGGTCCAAAACCTGCGGGCGGAGACAGTCCACGCTGATTCCCGCTTCGATTTTTCCTTTACCCTGGGAGGAAGACAATGCTTTTTGGAGGTAAAGGGGGTAACGCTGGAGCAGGACGGTGTCTGCGCCTTCCCGGATGCCCCGACGCTGCGGGGAAGCAAGCACCTGCGGGGGCTGGCGGATGCCGCCCGGGAGGGGTACGGGGCATACGTGCTTTTTGTGATTCAAATGGAAAATGTGCGGTTTCTCCGGCCAAATGACGCCACGGACCCGGATTTCGCCGCTGCATTGCGTCAGGCGGCAGCAGCCGGGGTGCAGGTGCTGGCCCGCTCGTGCGCCGTGACGTCAGACAGCATGACCATCACCGGGCCGGTACCGGTGGAGCTGCAGAAATGAAAAAGGAAAAAATTGCAGAAAACGCATTGATTTATTTGAAATATCGTATATAATAAATCTGTGTGTTCCGCACAACATATTATGGTCGAGGAGAATGAACATGAAAAAATTTCTCGCAATCCTGCTGACCCTGTGCATGATTCTGTCTCTGTGTGCCTGTGCTTCCACTTCGAAGCAGCCCGCCACTGAGGCTACCGTCGTCACAGAGGCCCCCACTGAGGCTCCCACCGAGGAAGTGACCGAGGCTCCTACTGAGGAAGTGACCGAGGCCCCCACGGAGGAAGTCACTGAGGCTCCCGCCGAGGAAGTCACCGAAGCTCCCACCGAGGAAGTGACCGAGGCCGAGCCTGTTGCCCAGGCTGAGACCGAGGAAGCTACCGAGGAAGCTACTGAGGAAGTGACTGAGGAAGCTACTGAGGAAGTCACCGAAGCTCCCACTGAGGAAGTGACCGAGGCTCCCACCGAGGAAGCCACTGAGGCTGCCAAGATCCCCGTGAAGGTTTTCAACAACAGCAACGCCACCATTGAAGTCTTCGATTACGTTGAGGGCGATGCCGCTTCTCTGGAAACCCCTGCCGAGGCCGTTACCGTCGGCAATCAGCTGGCTGTTAAGGTCACCCCCGCCGAGGGCTACAAGGTTGCTCACCTGCGGGTGAACAGCAAGTCCATTGACGATTCCTATGCCGATGGCTACTGGTTCGCTCCTGCCACCGAGGACATCAACAGCTTCGCTGTGAAGGCTCTGATGGTCAAGGAAGAAGCCGCCGAGGAAGTCGAGGTTGTGGAAGAGACCGCCGTGGAAGAGGCTGTGGACGAGACTGCTCCCGTTGTTCCCATGACCCACGAGGAGTACGTTGCCGCTGAGCTGGATTCCCCCGTTTGCGTGGAGACCTATGTCCAGGCCCATCAGTCCTGGTGGGATGGCAAGATCACTGTCTACGCCCAGAGCGAGGACGGCGCCTACTTCCTGTACAACATGGCCTGCTCCGAAGAGGACGCTGCCAAGCTGGTGCCCGGCACCAAGATTCTGGTCAACGGCTTCAAGTCCGAGTGGTCCGGCGAGGTGGAAATCGTGGATGCCACCTTTGAAATCCTGGAGGGCAGCTTTGTTGCTGAGCCCTGCGATGTGACCGAGCTGCTGGGCGTTCCCGAGCTGATCGATCATCAGAATGAGTTCGTTACCGTCAAGGGCCTGACTGTTGAGAGCATTGCTTTCAAGAACGACGAGCCCGGTGACGACATCTATGTGACCCTGACCCAGGGTGAGCTCACCGCCGAGTTCTGCGTGGAAGCTTACCTCACCGGCCCCGATACCGATGTTTATGCCGCCGTCAGCGCTCTGAACCAGGGCGACGTGGTGGATATCGAGGGCTTCCTGTACTGGTACAACGGCGCCAACACCCACATCACCGGTGTTACCGTTGTAACTCCCGCCGCTGCGGAAGAGACCGAGGCTGTCGTGGAAGAGACTGAGGCCGTCGTGGAAGAGATCGCTGCCGTTCCTGGCGTGATCACCAAGGTTGCCCTGGTCACCGACGTGGGCACCATCGACGACGAGTCCTTCAACCAGGCCTGCTGGCAGGGCGTCGAGGAGTGGTGCAAGCAGAATGGCATTGAGTACACCTACTACCAGCCCACCGAGGACTCCACCGATGCCCGTGTGCTGTCCGTGTTCCAGGCTGCGAACGAGGGTGCCAATGTCATCGTTATGCCTGGCTACCTGTTCGGCACCACCGTGCTGACCGTTCAGGATGAGCTGCCCGATGTGTACTTCATCGCCGTTGACGTGGCCGCCGGCGACCTGACCTTCGACTACTCCACCTACTATGATCCCTCCGCC
>JAQYLT010000076.1 GCA_028719885.1 Bacillota bacterium | reverse complement strand
GTGGCCAACTGCCGGAATCTGTCACCGGATTCTTCCCATATGCCTTTCGGTATTTTCTACATTTTTAGAGTGCAGAATTCTACGCTTTTACCCCTTGACAAAGGTCACTTCATAACAGGGAACGGATTTATCCGTTCCGCCTCGGTAACGTTTTTATTGGGGTATATTGAATGGGAAAATGTTGGATAACACCGTAGGGCGGATGGACCATTTCCCGTTCAACGAACCACGGATGGTAATCAACGTTTTGGAACGGATAAATCCGTTCCCTACGAACACATACCGCCAAATTCCAATTTCCCGCTGTTATGGCGCAAGAAAGTGAGTACCTTTCAGAATAAGGACAGTTGGGAATCGGCCAAAAGGCTAAAATCTCTCAATTCCTGGCAATCAATCAGGGTCGCCCCCATTTTTTCAAGGGCAAGCGCGCCGCTGCTCCCATCCCCCAGGCAGAAAACCGGGCTCCATCTTTTGCGAAGATTTTGAGCAGTGCCCTGCCAGGTGCCGCCTTTTTCCAGGGCGCATTGTGCCACAAAGGTGACTGCGCCGAGGCAATGGATGATATGGTTTCGGTGCAGTGCCCGGAATGTGGAGAATGGCTCGTCGAAGCCCTCTTCGCTCACATATAAAATCCGATCGTGAGGCGAATGCTCCAGCAAGGAATCTGCCACAATGCTGATCACCTGCCCGCCCGCCTCCAGGCAGGCGGCCTGGGCCACGGAATCGGCGCCCCTTGCATTGCCGGAGACCAGCACATAGCCCTGCCTGGCGGCCTGAATGCCCACCTCCCTGGCGAAGGCACGGTTCTCTGCGGCCAGGTTTCGGCTACCCACCAGGGCGATGGCAGGCAGCCTTAAAATATCTCCATCCCCTCTGAGCCAGAGGCAGCCGGGGGCATCGTTGCCCAGACGCTTCCGGAGCAGCTGGGGATATTGCTCGCTGGCCCGGGTGACGGCGCTGCAGCCGAATCTCTCTGCCAACGACAGATAGGCATCCAGCTGCCGTTCATCCTCCAGCAAATTCAAAACCTGGGTAGACATTCTTTGATCGATGCCGATGGATTGCAGATGAGAGCCATCCAGCTGGGAATCATCCTCCGGTTTTGGCAGAAGAGACGCCCGCTGGGCAAGCAGCCGAAGCTGGGCGGTTGTGAGAGGTTTCCTGTTGGAATCGCCCAATTTCCCGGATAAAAGCAGGAAGCCCCGTTCTTTCGGGTTCAACGGAAACGCCTCTTGGGCGCGGGAGGCGCTTTGATTTCTTCCTCCGTCAAGGACCCGTCATCATTCAAAATCATGGATTTGACCTGATAATTGGAGAACTTGGCAATTTCATCCAGCTTGGCTTTCTCCGGGAAATTGCTGACAATGCTCCAGGCAATGCCCTTTCTCTTGGCCCGGCCGGTTCGCCCGATTCTGTGGACATAGTATTCGTTTTCCTCTGGGATATCAAAGTTGACAACGCAGTCCACATCATCCACATCAATGCCCCGGGAGGCCACATCCGTGGCAATCAACACAGGCAGCTTGCCTGTACGGTAGCGCTGCATGGTTTTTTCTCTTTGGCTCTGGCGAATGTCGCCGTGGAGGCAGTCGCAATCCACACCGGCCCGCTGAAAATCGTCGCAAAGCCGCTGGCACATATGCTTGGTGTTGCAGAAAATCATGACGCGCTCATACCCCTGGCTGCGAAGCAGGCGAAGAACGGTTTCCGCCTTTTCAAGGGGGGTGCAGGTCAGGGAGAACTGGTCGATATCCGGCCGGTCCTCCTGCTTGGGCTCCACGGTGATTTCCACCTCGTCCCGCTGATACATCCAGGAGACCGTCATAACCTCCTGAGAAATGGTTGCGGAGAACAGACCCAGATTTTTGCGGTTTTTGATTTTCTCGATGATGCGGGTGACATCCTTGAAAAAGCCCATATCCAGCATCCGGTCCGCCTCGTCCAGAACCACGGTCTGAATTTTGTCCAGCCGAATGGTTTTCCGATTGTAGTGATCCATCAGCCGCCCGGGGGTGGCCACTACGATCTGAGGCTTTTTCTCCATCTGGCGAATCTGGCCGCCGATTCCGGCGCCGCCGTAGAGCACGGCAACCCGAATATTCTGGAAATAGGTCAGCAGCCCCCGAAGCTCGTCTCCGATCTGAATGGCAAGCTCCCGGGTGGGAGCCAGAATCAACCCCTGTACCTCATCGCTCTGTGCATCAATATGCTCAATCATGGGGATACCAAAGGCAAAGGTCTTTCCGGTGCCGGTGGGAGCTTTGGCAATCACATCTTTCCATGCAAGGAAATGGGGAATCGCCTCCGCCTGGATGGTGGTGGGATAACCGTAGCCCTTTTTCTCCAGGGCTTTCAGCATTGCCTCGGACAGGCCAAGGTCTTCAAAGGAAATGTTTCTTTCTTCCATATCTGCAATCCTTTATTAGTCTTGTTTTCAGTTTATTCTACCATTTTTTCTTTCACTTTGCAACCGTTCCGGGAGTGAAAAACAAAATTAGTAGAAAAATAATATTCAGGCCGGGGGCTGACGGTGGACAAATGGGAAAAAATATGGTATATTTAATTAAAAACTTTGGGTGCAAGCGTCTGCGACAAAGCTTTCTTTCAAATTGAAAATGATTATGCTGTTTCGGAGGAATGAATCATGGTATATATGCTGCTGGGAACCGGCTTTGAAGAGACCGAGGCAATTGCGCCTCTGGACCTGCTTCGCCGGGCCGGTGTTGAAGTATTGACGGTGGGAATCGACGGTAAAACAGTCATCGGGAGCCATAAAATCCCGGTCGTGGCCGATATCACCATCGGAGAAATGGATCTGACCGATATGGAAATGATTGTGATTCCCGGCGGTCTGGGCGGCGTGGCCAGTCTGCGCGCCAGCAGGGCTTCTCTGGATGCGCTGAAATTCGGCTGGGAAAACCAGAAGTATGTGGCTGCCATCTGCGCCGGGCCCACGGTGCTTGCTGACCTTGGCATCACAGACGGGCGGAAAGCAACCTGCTATCCCGGCCAGGAGAATAACATGGGCTCTGCTAAAATGCAGGAGAACGCCGCTGTGGTTGTCGACGGCAAGCTGATCACCGGCACCTCTGCCGGCTGTGCCATTCCCTTTGGCCTGGCCCTGGTGGAGGCACTGAAAGGAAAAGAGGCGGCAGAAACCGTCCGAAAGCAAATTGTAATTCGATAATGGAGGAACCCCCTATGACCTACGATCCCAATTCGGATCAGGAGTATTTCCCGGAGGAGCAGAACCAGGATCCCCAGGGCATTCCCCAGCAGGAGGAGCCCGCTGCTTTTGAAGAGCAGCCCACGGCGGAACCCCATCCGGAAGAAGAATTCACCGGCGCTTACGCAAATAACAACGCAGCCGAGGAGCCGGATTCCGGTTACCGGGGCAAGTTCTCTGCAAAGGCTTCCTATGATCCAACGGAGGAGCAAAGCGAGAGTCCCCAGGATGAGCCGCCTGTATATGGCGCTGACACGAATCCGCAGCCTCCGGAGGCGGCGGAACCGGACTACCCCGCTCCTCCCTATCCCAAGGACGAGCCCCCCTACCCCAACCAGGAGGACGACTATCCTCCGGAGTCCCACCAGGCCCCGTACCAGGAGGAAGCGCCTCAGGAGCCATATTCTCCCGACTTCGACGTTCCCCCCGCTCCCCAGGAGCCTGCCCGGCCCCGTGTGCGCGCCATCAAAAAAGGCCGCCCCCGGCGGAAAAAGGGCGAGGGGCTGTTTGGCATCCCCAATCTGCTGGTCACCGGCGTCTGGGTTGCTTTGACGCTGCTGATCAGTCTGACCCTTGGCCGACTGGTCTGGGTGTGTGCCGCAGAGATTCTGGCCTTCGGGCGGGAGGACAAAACGGTCACCATCACGGTGTATGAAACCGACACCATCGATGACATTACCAAAAAGCTGGCCCGGGCGGAGCTGATTCACTATCCGGGGCTGTTTAAGCTGTATGCCCAGTTTGCCGTGGACGAGGGAGAAATCCGCCCCGGCACGTGGGACCTGAACACCAAGTACGACTATCATGCCCTGGTGAAAATGATGTCTCCCTCCTCCACGAGATCGGTGGTTAAGGTCATGATTCCCGAGGGCTACACCTGCCGACAGATATTTGCGCTGTTGGAAGAGAACAAGGTATGTACCGTGCAGGACATTACCTCCTACGCCGCCTATGGGGAACTGAATGATTATTGGTTCCTGGAGGGCGTTACCAGAGGGGATAAATACTGTCTGGAGGGCTTCCTCTTCCCGGACACCTATGAATTCTATCAGAACGACACTTCCAAGAATGTGCTGACCAAAATGCTGAACAACTTCGAAAAACATTTCGATGAGAGCATGCAGGGAAAGATTCAGACCCTGAACGCCCATCTGTCGGATCTGATGCGCCGGGACGGCAAGGGTCAGGATTATATCAATTCCCACCTGTTCACCGTCCGGGATGTGGTAAATGTGGCCTCCATGATCGAGAAAGAAACCTCCAGCGCCCAGGAAGGCTACACCATCGCCTCCGTCATCTACAACCGTCTGTTCTGCTGGCAGGGAAATCCCGCCTATCTGAACATCGATGCCACCATTGTGTACGCGCTGGACGGCAAAACCGACCTCACCGCCGAGGATTTGAGGGTAGACAGCCCCTACAACACCTATACCCATACCGGCCTGACCCCCGGACCCATTTCCAATCCGGGCCTGTCCAGTCTGACGGCGGCTTTGGAGCCTGCGGATACCAACTACTACTACTATGTGCTGGATCCCACCGTCGGCTCTCACATCTTTGCAACCACCCAGGCCGAGCACGACGCCAACCGGGCAAAAGTGGGAGGCTAGGATGAAAAAACTGGAGCTTCTGTGCCCCGCCGGTGATGCGGAGCAGCTGAAGATGTCCGTGCTCTATGGCGCGGATGCGGTTTACCTTGCCGGCACCAGCTTTGGAATGCGCTCCTTTGCGGGGAATTTCTCCCCGGAGGAGCTGCCCAAGGCAGTGGAATTTGCCCATAGCCACGGGGTTAAGGTCCATGTCACCGTGAACACCATGCCAAGAAATGACGAGGTGGATGCCCTGCCTGCCTATTTGGAGCAGCTGGACAGTGCCAAGGTGGACGCCTTGATTCTGGCGGATTTGGGGGCCTTTACCCTGGCCGGGAAATACGCTCCCCACTGCCAGCGGCATATTTCAACCCAGCAGTCCATTTCCAACTATGAATGCGCCCAGGCCTGGTTTGACCTGGGCGCACAGCGGGTGGTGCTTGCAAGGGAATTGAGCCTTCCGGAAATTCAGACCATTCGTCAGAAGGTATCCCCGGAATTGGAAATTGAGACCTTTGGCCATGGCGCCATGTGCGTCAGCTATTCCGGAAGATGCCTTCTCAGCAACTACATGACCGGCCGGGACTCCAATCGGGGCGCCTGTGCCCAGCCCTGCCGCTATCAATACGCGCTGGTGGAGGAAAAACGTCCCGGGGAATATTTTCCGGTGTTCGAGGATGAAAAAGGAACCTACATTCTCAATTCCCGGGATATGTGCACCATCGACCATCTCAAAGAGCTGATGGATGCCGGGATTGACTGCATCAAAATCGAGGGCCGGGCTAAATCCCCCTATTATGCCGCCATCGTCGCCGGTGCCTATCGGCACTGCATCGACGATGTGTTTTCCGGGCGGGAGCCTGACCCGGTCTGGCGGGACGAAGTGGAGCATGTGTCCCATAGGATCTACTCCACCGGCTTCTATTTTGGCCATCCGGGCCAATATACCGAGAACTCCCGCTACATCCGGCAGTGGCAGATCTGCGCCATTGTGGAGCAATGCGATGAAAAGGGGCTGGCGGTTTGCAGCCTGCGGAATAAGTTCCATGCAGGGGACCAACTGGAAGTGGTGGGCCCTGATGTGAAGCCCTTTGCCATCCGGGCCGGGGAAATGGCCAACGAGGACGGAACCCCCATTGACGAGCCCAGAACGCCCCAGATGAGATTTACCATGATGCTGCCTAAGGCGGTACCCAGCCATTCCATTCTCCGCAGAAATGTGGACCTGTCCGCGAAATAATCCATCGGCTGCTGCATAACCTGCGGCAGCCTTTCCTGCGTCCCAAGGAGGCGATTTCTATTTCTTACCATATGACCGAGCATGGTTTAACCAACACAAATTCCATGAAGCAGAAACGGCAGCAGCGTATGGTCCTGCTGATTTGCTGCATTGCCGTGGGACTGACCTTAATTTCCCTGTCCATAATCCTTCTGGTATCGAGGACTGATTCAGCAAAAGACACCGATGCCGAGATACAAACAGAACTGAATCCAACAGAAAGGCCCACACCCCCCTCCTCTGCTCCTGAACAAAGGATAGGCAGCGGCGTAACCGTTTCCGGAGTATCCGTGGCCGGACTTACAAGAGAAGAGGCTGTGGAGCTTCTTCAGAGCCAAATCAGCAACCCCTATGCTGACAAGGAAGTGGTGATCCATGTGGATGGAGAAGCCCTCCATCTCACCGGCGAGACCGCGGGTGCCCGCTGGGATGTGGAAAAGGCCGTCAGCACTGCCCTGCGGGGAGCGGAGGGCGACATTTCCTTGGAGCTTACCATGGATTCGGACCGGGTAATGGCGGAGCTGCGGGCATTCTTTGAACCCCTTGGAGGCGTATACATCCCCTCCGGCTACTGGGTGGAGGGAGAAATGCCGGATATTGAGCAGCTGGCCGAGCCCTGTCAGACCCTGGTTTTCAACACCGGCTGCCCCGGCTATCTGATTGATTTACAGGATATTTGTGAGCGGGTGCTCGCTTCCTTTCAGGATGAAAGCAATCAGATAATCATGGATTCCCTGGGAGAGCGGAAAGAGCCCCAGGCGTTGAATCTGGACCAGATTTTCAATCAGGTATCTATTTTGCCGGTGAATCCCAGGGTGGACCCGAAAAGCTTACAGGTGATTCCCGGGCAGAAAGGCTACGGCTTCGATCGGGAGAAGGCTGCTTCCCTGCTGGAATCCGCCGGAGCGGGCGATACCCTGCGGCTTCAAATGGAGTATTTGGAGCCCACAGTGAGCGAAGAGGATGCCTGGTTCCAGGATACCCTGGGCTACTGCAAAACGGAATATACGGACGATGAGAATCGGAATGAAAACCTGCGCCTGGCCTGCTCCAAGCTCAACGGACTGATTTTGCAGCCGGGAGAAACCCTGTCCTATAACGACTTGCTGGGAAAAAGAACCACCGAGGCAGGCTACAAGCCCGCTCCCGCCTATTCCGGCACGGAGCTGGTGGATGAGGTGGGCGGCGGCATCTGCCAGGTCTCCTCTACCCTGTATTTAAGCTCTTTGTTTGCTGAGCTGCATATTGTGGAGCGGAGAAACCATGGCTATCCAGCCTCCTACATTCCCCTTGGTTTGGATGCCACGGTGAACTGGGGAACAACGGATTTAAAAATCAGGAATGACTATGATCTGCCGGTAAAAATTCTGGCAGAAGCGTCGGATGGATATGTAAAGGTTCGCATCATGGGCGTGGAGCGACGGGACTATTATGTGAAAATGGAGTATCGGGTGGACGACCATCCGGACTATGCCGCCGCGTTCCTCTGCCGGTATGACCGGGAAACGGATGAACAGATTTACAGAGTGCTGGACCACACCTCCATCTATCTGGAAGATGTCTGGTGCAATCCGGGCTATGCGGAGAGCGCTACTGACGACCCATAACGCAAAAACCGACGAGGCAAATCCGCTTCGTCGGTTTTTTGATTGATATCAGTTTTTCAGGCTCTGCAGCGGTGCGGGAATCCGGCCGCCTCTTGCAACAAAGGCCTCGCTTCCCTCGCTGTGAACGCTCATCACCGGGGCGCTGCCCAGGAGGCCGCCCAATTCAACCCGGTCGCCCACATCCTTTCCAAGGGCGGGAATAATCCGCACGGCGGTGGTCTTGGTGTTCACCATGCCGATGGCCGCTTCATCCGCAATAATGGCGGAGATGGTGGCGGCACTGGTATTCCCGGGTACGGCAATCATATCCAGGCCCACAGAGCAGACGCAGGTCATGGCTTCCAGCTTGTCGATGACCAAAGTTCCCCTTTCGGCTGCCGCAATCATTCCCTCGTCCTCGGATACGGGAATGAAAGCACCGGACAGACCGCCCACGTGATTGGAGGCCATGACGCCGCCTTTCTTCACGGCATCGTTCAGCATGGCCAGGGCGGCGGTGGTACCATGGGTGCCGCAGACCTCCAGGCCGATTTCCTCCAGGATCCGAGCCACACTGTCGCCCACGGCGGGGGTGGGAGCCAGGCTCAGGTCCACAATTCCAAAAGGCACTCCCAGACGGCGGGAGGCTTCCACGCCCACCAGCTGACCCATCCGGGTAACCTGGAAAGCGGTTTTCTTGATGGTTTCCGCAACCACATCAAAGGGCTGCCCCTTCACCTTTTGCAGCGCATGGTGCACCACGCCGGGACCGGACACGCCCACATTCAGGACGCACTCCGGCTCGCCCACGCCGTGAAACGCTCCCGCCATGAACGGGTTATCCTCCACGGCATTGGCAAACACCACGAGCTTTGCACAGCCCATGCAGCCATCGTCCTTGGTGGCCTCGGCGGTCTGCTTGATGATGCGGCCCATTTCGGCCACCGCGTCCATGTTGATTCCGGCCTTGGTGGAGCCTACGTTGACGCTGGCACAGACCCGCTCTGTGGCAGCCATGGCGGCAGGGATGGAGCGAATCAGCTTCCAGTCGCCGGTGGTGGCGCCCTTTTGCACCAACGCAGAAAAGCCGCCGATGAAATTAACACCGCAGGTTTTGGCAGCGGCGTCCAGGGTTTTGGCAATTTCCACATAGGAATCCGTCTCACAGGACCCGGCCACCAAGGCGATGGGGGTGACGGAGATGCGCTTGTTCACAATGGGAATGCCGAATTCCGCTTCAATATCATTGCCCACCTTTACCAAATCCTTGGCACAGCGGGTGATTTTTCGGTAGATTTTATCGCAGCAGGTTTTCAGGTCCGGGTCACAGCAGTCCAGCAGACTGATGCCCATGGTGATGGTACGGATATCCAGGTGCTGCTTTTCGATCATGGCCTGGGTTTCCAGAATGTCTTTTTGATTCAGCATGGCTTACCTCAGACACGGTGCATGGCCTGGAAGATATCCTCCCGCTGGACGTGGATGGAAAGGCCCATCTCCTGACCGGCTTTTTCCATCTGCTTGGCCAATTCAGCCACAGGAATGTTGCACTGGGAAATTTCCACCGCCATCATCATGGTGAAATACCCCTGCATGACGGTCTGGCTGATGTCCAGAACATTTACATTATATGCCGCCAGCTTGGTGCATACGGAGGCGATAATGCCCACCCGGTCCTTGCCTACAACTGTTACGATTGCTTTCATTGTCTGTCTCCTTATAGATCGTAATCCGCTGCCACGCGGGTTTCAAGCAGATGGGAGAAGTGGGTCTTGGCCTCCAGATGCAAGGGGTGCACGGAGTAAGCGGACAGCGCCTCCCTGCTCTCGAATTCGGAATAAAGGGCATAGTCCATGCCGTTATAAGCCCTGCGAATCTCCAAATGGAGCAGACCGGGAATTTGACCGACCAGGGGCTCCAAAACGGAAGCAATCAGCTTCACAGCAGCTTCCTTGTCCACGTTTTCTTTCAAACGGTATAAAACAATGTGTTTAACCATGATTCATCCTCCATTAAAAAACCGGGGCAGCTTCCTGCCCCGGTATGTGTGCGTAATGCTTACTCAGCGTCCTCGTCGGGCTGCTCCAGCAGAGCACGGATGGACAGGGAGATACGCTTGTTCTCGGCGATGTCGGTGATCTTCACCTGAACCACCTGACCCTCGGACAGGACATCCTCGGGCTTGCCAATGCGGCGGTCGGCAATCTGAGAAATGTGAATCAGGCCGTCCACGCCGGGCAGAATCTCGGCAAAGGCGCCGAAAGTCATCAGCTTCACGATCTTGGCTTCCACCACGTCGCCCACGCTGTACTTGGCCATGAACTGATTCCAGGGGTTCATCTCGGCGGTCTTGTAGCCCAGGGAAATCTTGTGCTTCTCGGGGTCAAAGGAGATGACGTAAACGTCGATTTCGTCACCAACCTTCACAACGTCGGCGGGAGTCTTGATACGGTTCCAGCTCAGCTCGGAAACATGGACCATGCCGTCCACGCCGCCGATGTCAACGAAAGCGCCGTAGGAAGTCAGGGACTTGACAGTGCCGTGGTACTGCTTGCCCACCTCGATCTCGCTCCAGATCTTCTCCTGAGCGGCCTTACGCTGCTCGGAGGTAACGGCGCGGATGGAACCGATGGCACGGCGACGGGCGCGGTTGACCTCGGTGATCTTCAGCTGGACGGGCTTGCCCACCATGCCGGCCATATCGCCGCCCTTGGCAATGCCGGACTGGGAAGCGGGAATGAACACCCGGACGCCCTTCACATTGGCAACCAGGCCGCCCTTGTTCTCTTCGGTGATGACGGCGTCGATGGTGGTCTTGTTCTCCACATAGCCCGCCATGTCGTCCCACACCTTCAGGCCGTCCAGCTTCTTCTTGGACAGCTGCACGGTGCCCTCCTGATCGTTGACGCGGACCACGAAGACCTCGATCTCGTCGCCCACCTTCAGCACATCCTCGGGCTTTACAGAAGCGTCGGTGCTGACTTCGTCATAGGGAATGTAACCAGCATGCTTGGTGCCCAGATCCACCTGGACCTCGGTATTGCCAATACCGGTAACGGTTCCAACAACCTTATCTCCTGTATTTAAAGTTTTGATGGACTGCTCGAGAAGCTCGGCAAAGTTCTCCTCCTGCACAGCCTCAACATTGGTAATTTCGCTCATAGTCTTGTTGACCTCCTTTATAATCCACGCCGGTGTCGACGCACCAGCAGTGATTCCAACATCAGACACACCACGGAAGAAGTCGGCGTCCAATTCGGAAGCATTGTCCACCAGGACGACCTTATCGCAGTGTTCACGGCAAATCATCGCAAGACGGCCTGTGTTGGAACTTTTGAGATCTCCTACAACGACCATTGCCTGACATCTTTGGCTTAACGCGGATGCTTCACTTTGCCTACACTCTGTTGCTCTACATATTGTATCAAATGTTTTCAAGTAAGTAAACTGTTTTTTTGCAAAATTGACGCATTTTTTCCACAAAAATTCTGTGGAGGTGGTCTGCGAAACCATACAAACTGGCAAATCAGGTGAAATGTGCTCGTCTGCAACCCATTTTTCCAGGGATTCCACGTCTGCAAACACCTTGCAGTGGCTGCACCAGCCGGCAATTCCCTCCACCTCCGGGTGGGTGGGGGTGCCGATGATGATGGGCAGCTGCCCCGCTTCCTCCGCTTGAGCAACCAGATTGTGAATGCGCTTTACAAAGGGACAGGTGGCATCAATGATGTTTGCCCCCTGCTTTTCCAGCCGCTGGCAGACTTCCCTGCTCACACCATGGGACCGGATGATCACCGTGTCCTCCGAGGTTGCTTCCTCCGGCTGCTGAATCACCCGAACCCCCATTTCCTGAAACCGATTCACCACATGGCGGTTATGAATGATGGGTCCCAGGGTGACCGTACGCTTTCCCTCCTTGGCGGCATTTTCCACCAGCTCCACCGCCCGGCTCACCCCAAAGCAGAAGCCGGCGCTTTTGGCGACTGTGACACTCATAGGCCCGCTTTCTCCTGGACGATTTTAAGGATTTCAGCCACAACTTCATCCACGTTCATTTCCGATGTATCCACCTTGATGCTGTCCCGGGCCATTTTCAGGGGGGCGATTTCCCGATGGGTGTCCTGATAATCCCGCTGCTGGATTTCTTTCAGCACCGTTTCATACTTGGCCTTCTGCCCCTTGGCCAGCAGCTCCTCGCAGCGGCGCTTGGCCCGCACCTCGGCAGAGGCGGTGAGGAAGATTTTCACGGTGGCCTTGGGAAGAACCACGGTTCCAATGTCCCGGCCGTCCATGATCACATTGTACTGCTTTGCCAGGTCCCGCTGCATGTCCAGCAGCATTTCCCGCACACAGGCATGGGCGGAAATCAGGCTGGCCTTCTGGGAAATATCCTGGGTGCGGATGTCGCCGGTGACATCCATGCCGTTCATGATCATGTGCTGCAAACCGTCTTCATCGTATTCAATGCCCACGGTGAGCTCATCGATATACCGGTTGACCCCGTCCGCATCCTTGGGGCTGACCCCCCACAGGTCCATGAAATAGGCAACCGTTCGGTAAATGGCCCCGGTATCCACATAGCGGAAGCCCAGCTGGGACGCAAGCCGGCGGGCAATGGTGCTCTTCCCTGCCCCAGCAGGTCCGTCAATGGCGACAGAAACTGTTTTCATTGTGAAATCCATCCTTTATCTGGTTATTTTTCGGTACGCAGCTTTGCCAATGCGGCAGCTTCCCTCTGGGATACCTCCCCGGAGGTCAGGCCCAGGCTTCTGCCAACCTCCTCCGCACTGAGGGGACGGCCGTTTTCCAGACCAAACCGCAGGGTAAGAATTTTCTGGTCCTGCTCGTCCAGCTGGGAGAGCAGCTCTGCAATTCTCTGGCGCATCTGAAAATAGGCAGTGTCCTCCACGGCCTGATCGTCCTCCGGCGTTTCCTCCTTGGGCTGGACCAGTTTTTCCGCCTGCTCCAAAAGCACCGCATCGTCCATCATCTTTTTCAGGCATTCCGCCTCTTCCGGGGTGATCTTCATTCCGGCGGCAATTTCCTCCAGGGAGGGATTTCTGCCCAGCTCTGCCAGGAGCTTTTCGTCCATGCGCCGGAAATCCTGGAGGGATTGACGCATTTTCTGGCCCAGTCCATTGTTCCTTGCCTGCAAAATGATGGCTTTGCAGATGGCATTGTGAATCATTCTGTCCCGGTGGGCAAAATAGTCGCCGCCCCGGTAGCTGCCGATGGCTTCCCAAAGGCCCACGCTTCCCTCCTGAATTAAGTCCAGAAGAAGCACATTCCATCCGGCGTATTCGGCGGCCTTCTCCACCACCCGGCTGAGGCCCAGAACCGTCAGCTGCTCCGCTGCGGTTTTGCTGCCGGAGAGCAGCTGCTCGGCCAGCAGCGCCTCATCTCCCAAGGCGGGAATTCCGGCAATTTCCTCCAAATACAGCCGAAGTGGGTCGTTTTCCTCCATGTGAGAAAGAACAAGGCCGTTTTGGGCGTATTCCTTTTCCTGCTTCAGCCGCTGGGCAGCCTGCCCGGTGGGGGCGGTCCTGGGCAGAGAAGAAAGGTCCAGAAGCATCTGCTTTTCCTGGATGATCTGAAAGGCTTCCTCCACCGCCTCGTCGTCTTCCTCTTCCAGCATGGAAATTAGATTCCAGGCGGAAATTGCAGCACCGTTTTTGCAGGTGTCTAAAAACGCCTCCCAGGGGCTTTGTTCAAATTGAAATGCATTCATTCCAGAAAATCCTCCAATCCCATACTGGCTCCCATGGCCTGCAGCTTGTTCATGGCCTGGCGTTCAATCTGCCTGACCCGTTCCTTGGAGATGCCAAGAGTTTTTCCGATTTCCTCCAGGGAGTGCTCCACGCCGTCCTCCAGCCCGTAATGCATGGAGAGAATCTGCCGCTGCCGGGGATTCAGGGCACTGAACATGGTTTGCAGCATGTTTTCCAGCTCCTGCCGAACCAGTGCCTCCTGGGGCTGCAGGGCATCCAAATCCTCCACCAGGGAGCCCAGGGTATTCTTGTCACTGTCGCCGGTGAGAACATCCAGGGAGCAGACATCCGGGGACAGGCTGAGAAGCTCCTCCACCTTTTCCGGAGTAAACCCCGTCTGCTGGGCGATTTCCTGGGAGGTGGGCTCCTCCCCATTCTGCTGCCTCAACGCGTTGCGGGCTGCCTCTACCTTCCGGATTTTCTCGGCGGTGTGGAGGGGGACGCGAATCATGCCGCTGTTATTCATCAGGCACCGGGTGACACCCTGACGAATCCATTTGGTTGCATAGGTGGAAAACCGATATTCTTTGGTGTAGTCGAATTTCCGCGCCGCGGCCAAAAGCCCAATGCTGCCCTCCTGGATCAAATCCATCAGCGCAACGCCCCGTCCGGCGTATTCTTTTGCAATGTAAACCACCAGACGCAGATTGGCGTTCACCATCTGCCGGATGGCGGACTCATCACCGGCGGCACAGCGCTTTGCCAAGTCCCGCTCCTGCTCCGGCGTGAGGCGGGGAATGCCCCGTATTTCGCTCAGATATTGATGAATGTCGGCATCCAGGGTGGATTCCGGCTTTGTTTCAATGGTTTCTGTCATGTTTTTAGTCCTTTTCGGGCGAGAAGCTGCTTTTGGAGGGACAGCAGATCGTCGTTGTTCTGAGGGGATTTTGCGGATTGACTTTGATGCTCCGTGGAAATGGTGCGGATGCAGTCGCTGAGTGCCTGCTCTGAAACCGGTCCGTCGTGGCGCTGGAGCAAAAGCGCAATGTGGGACATTTCCTCCGGCGAAAAATCGGTGAGTCCGGTCAGGGAGACGGGAATTCCCTGAGCGTGATTTGCCATCAACTGCTCAAAAACCCGCCCCAGCATCGGAGAGGAAAAAGATTGGGCAGAGAGCGCCCCGCAGCAGTCCAGCAAGGCGGGCTCCCGCAGGAGGATGGCAATCAGGCTTTCCTCGGCCATGGCGGATTTGATGTTGTCGTAGCGGATATGCCGGTCCTTGGGCTGAAGATTGGAAGCGGGAGAAAGGTCAATCCGCTCCTGCTTTTTCTTCTCCCTGGCCATACGCCGCTTGAATGCCTTTTTCACCTCAATCTGCATGGATTCCGGGGTAATTCCTGCGGCTTCTGCCACCCGGCTGCCGTAGATTTCCCGCTGCACCGCATTGCCCAAGGTGCTGATAAATTCAGCGGCTTCATCAATGAAGCGAATCCGTTGATCGTCCTCCCGCAGATCGTATTTCTTTTGAATGGCCCGAAGCTGATATTCCACCCGGTTGGAGGATTCCTCCAGCAGCAGGCGGAATCGGTCCGCCCCGAATTTTTTCAGGAATTCGTCCGGGTCCTTGGCGTCCCGCATTTGCAGGACCTTGACCTGCAGGCCCGCCTTTTCCAGCATGGGGATGGCCCGTTTGGTGGCGTTCTGCCCTGCCTCATCCCCGTCGTAAATCAGCATGACCTGCTCTGTATACCTGGAAAGAAGCGCCGCATGCTCTTCGGTCAGGGAGGTGCCCAGGGAGGCAACCGCACAATCGAACCCGTACTGATGCAGCGCCACCGCATCCATGTAGCCCTCCACCAGAATCATGTAGCCCAGCTTGCTCTTCTTGGCCAGATTCAATGCAAACAGGTTTTTCCGCTTGTTAAAGATGATGGTTTCGGGAGAATTGAGATATTTGGGGGTGGAATCGTCCATCACCCGTCCGCCGAAGCCGATGACATTTCCCCGCACATCAATGATGGGAAACATCAGTCGGTTGCGGAAGCGATCATAGATTTTTCCGGTTTTCTGTGAGACGGAGGCAAGACCGGACTGCTTTAATTCCTCCTCTGTATAGCCCTTTTCAAGCATGGCATCGCAAAGGGCGGACCAGCTGTTGGGGGCGAAGCCGATTCCGAATCTCGTAAGGGTGGATTTGGGCATTCCCCGTTTTTGAGCGTAGGCCAGCCCCTCCGCGCCAGCGGGACCGTAGAGCTGACTGTTAAAAAATCGGGCAGCCTCTTTGGACAATGCCCACAGCCGCTCCTGCTGGCGGTATCTGCTCTGATACTGCTCATCCTCCGGCACCTCCATCCCGACCCTCTTGGCCAGGGCGCGGACGGCGTCGGGATAGCTGAGCCCCTCGATTTCCATTTGAAAATTAATCACACTGCCGCCCTTGTGGCAGCCAAAGCAATAATAAATTCCCTTTTCCGGATTGACGGAGAAAGAAGCGGTCTTCTCCCCGTGGAACGGGCACAGGCCAAACAGGTTGGAGCCGGAACGCCGCAGATTGACGTACTGACCAACCACTTCCTCTATTGGGTTTCTTACAGCCAATTCTTCCAGAAATGACGGTGGAAAAGCCATGATTCTCCCTCCTTCCCGCCGATGATTGTATCACATTATCCCCGGATATTCCAGCCCGCCGGCACAAAAATCTCCGTAAATTTATTCACCGCGTAATTGTCGGTCATGCCCGCGATATAGTCGCACACAGTCCGCTCCATGCCGTCGAAGCTAAGCTGGGGCTGAAAATCCGGGGGCAAAGCTTCCGGGTGATTGATGTAGTATTCAAAGAGCTTTTGAAGCATGGATTTGGCCTTGCTCTCCTCCCCCTTGGCAATGGGGTTGCGGTAGACCCGGTCAAACATAAAGCTTCGCAGCTCTTTTAAGGCATTGTCCACCCCAGGGGTCAGGCAGATAGAACCGGCCTCCCGGGAGGTGAAAATCAAATCACACACCAATGTATTGATTCGCTCTTTATGGGTAGCACCGAGAACCGCGACGATCTCCCGGGGCAAATCAGAATCACTGAGGATACCGGCACGAACGGCGTCGTCGATGTCATGATTCACATAGGCAATCTGGTCGGAGCGGCGTACGATCTGCCCCTCCAGGGTTTCCGGAATGTAGTCACCGGTATGTCCCAGGATGCCAAGCCTTACCTCGTTGGTCAGGTTCAGACCCCGGCCGTCGTTTTCCAGAACATCCACCACCCGCAGGCTTTGTTCGTTGTGGCGAAAGGGCTTTCCCAGGCAGGCGGTGAGGGCGGCCTCCCCGGCGTGACCAAAGGGGGTGTGCCCCAGATCGTGCCCCATGGCAATGGCTTCGGCCAAATCCTCGTTCAGGCCCAGGGCCCGGGTCATGGTGCGGGCTATTCTGGTTACCTCCAGCGTGTGCGTCATTCTGGTGCGGTAATGGTCCCCCTCCGGCCGGAGGAAAACCTGGGTCTTGTGCATCAGTCTGCGGAAGGCCTTGCAGTGAACGATTCGGTCGTTATCCCGCTGAAAGCAGGTTCGAACATCCTGATCAGACGGAATTTCCGGTCTGGGACGGCCGCTGCTTTGATCGGCAAAGGCGGCAAGGGGATTGAGTCTGCGGTGCTCCTGGTATTCCAGCTCTTCTCTGACTGTCATGATTTTCCCTCCTGTGAAATGGGGAACGCCCGGTATTCCTGGCCTGTTTCCATTCCCTCCACGGTTCCGGAGGTCATGTCCGTCAGCCGTTCCAGGAAAGGCTGGGTTTGAGCCTGGGGAAACAGCAGCTCCAGCTCCACCTCCGCGCCGAATTCCGTGTTTCTGATGATGCCGCCGAAGTTCTCCGCTTCCAGCTTGACCCGCTCATAGAAGCTGTAAGGACAGGGCACATACAGCACCGCCCAGACCCGCTTCATGGATTTTCCTGCGGCATCCACGGCAATTTTCGCACCCTTGGTATAGGCCCGGACCAGGCCGCCGGCGCCCAGCAGGATGCCGCCAAAATACCGGGTGACCACGCAGACAATGTTGGATAGTCCCTCCCGCTGCAGCACCTGCAAAATGGGCATTCCTGCAGTCCCGCCGGGCTCACCGTCATCGGAAAAGCGGACAGCCCCATTGTGAATGAGATAGGCCCAGCAGTTGTGGGTGGCGTCGTAGTGCTGCTTTTTCATCTCCTGGATTCTGGCCAGTGCTTCTTCTTCCGTCTCCACCGGCCAGACCCGCCCGATAAAACGGGATTTTTTCTCAATGAATTCATCTTCCCCGAAATCGGTGGGTACCAGGTACTCTTCCAAAGCTCAGCACTCCTTTTTCACAAAATTCCGAAGTCTGCCGTATAAAATATCGTCCAGAACCGCTTCTATCTCAATGCCGTTTTCGGTGTAATCCACCTGATTCACCTGGGCATTGTTGTGGAGCATTTCCACCTGGCCGCCCATGGAATAGGGCAGGCACAGCCATACATGGTGCCTTGCCTGATCCAGGGCCGCCTCAATGGCGTGAAGCAGATCATCCATGCCTGTTCCGTTGGCGGCAGAGATGGACACCACATCCTTTCCGGTGGGGATATCCTCCGGACTGACCAGATCGGATTTGTTATAACACCGGAGAACCGGCGTATCCGGCTTGGCCAGCTGGGCAATCAGCTTTTCCACCACGGCGATATGCTCCTCCCGGTTGGGGTCGGAGGAATCGATCACATGGAGCAGCAGATCGGCATACTCCAACTCCTCCAGCGTCGCCCGGAAGGCATTCACCAGATGATGAGGCAGCTTGGCGATGAATCCCACCGTATCGGAGAGCACCACATCCAGATTATCGGACACGCAGAGCTGGCGGGAGGTGGTGTCCAGGGTGTCGAAGAGCCGGTTATTGGCCGGAATTCCGGCGCCGGTCAGCTGATTCAGCAGGGTGGATTTTCCTGCGTTGGTATAGCCCACAATGGCCACCACGGGGACGGAATTTTTCATTCTCCGTTCCCGCTGCACACTGCGGACCTGGCGCACCTGCTCAAGCTCTTCTTCCAGACGGTAAATCCGCTCCCGGATGTGCCGCCGGTCACTTTCAAGCTTGGTTTCGCCGGGACCCCTGGTGCCGATTCCGCCGCCCTGGCGGGACAGGCTGTTGCCCATGCCGGAGAGCCGGGGCAGCAGATATTTGTACTGGGCCAGCTCCACCTGCAAGCGTCCCTCTTTTGTTTTTGCCCGCTGGGCAAAGATATCGAGAATCAAGGCGCTTCTGTCCAAAACGGGGAGGCCGATCAGCTCTTCCAGGGCGCGAATATTTCCCGGGGAAAGTTCGTTATCAAAGATGACCATGGTGGAGCCGGTGGCCTCCGCCAGCATCCTTACCTCCTGGGCCTTTCCCCCGCCGATGAAGCTGTGGGAATCGGGGGCATGGCGGTTTTGCAGCACCTTTGCGGTACAGAATCCTCCAGCGGTTTCCAGTAGCGCTTCCAGCTCCTCCAGGGTCTCGTCCGTGGCGGTCTGTTCCTTTGTGAAGCAATCGGCATTCAAACCCACCAGGATTGCCCGCTCCTGTATATTCTGTTCTGAATTCAATTCCATAAAATCCTCCATTTGGCTTGGGTATACCCTGATTAGTATACCACAGGATGTGTGGCGCGGGCAAGATAAAAAAAAGAAAAAGCCCGCACCACGCTAACGTAGTGCGGACTTCGTTCTTACTTCAGGCCAAAACGCTTGTTGAAGCGATCAACACGTCCACCGGTGTCAACCAGCTTCTGCTTGCCGGTATAGAAAGGGTGGCACTTGGAGCAGATCTCAACACGAATGTCCTTCTTGGTGGAACCGGTCGTAAAGACGTTGCCACAAGCACAGCGAATCGTGGTCTGTTCATATTTGGGGTGGATACCTTCCTTCATTTCGTTCACCTCTTTCTTATCAGTTAAAGGGCATAGGAGCCCCAGCAATCTTTAATCGCCCGGTTATAATATCACACTCAAAGACAGATTGCAAGTCTTTTTTCAAAAAAATCTTTCTTTTCTTAGAACGCCCAGTTTCCGCTCCGGAAAATGGGAACCACGCGGCCGTCGGCGCAGGTGGCATCGATGTTCATGCTGTCGCAGCCGATCATGAAATCCTCATGAATCATGGAATCGTTGACGCCCAGCTCCCGGCATTCCTCCAGGGTCTTGTTCTGGAAATCCTGAATGGTATCGGCAAAGCCCATGCCCAGGGCCAGGTGGCAGGCAGCGTTTTCGTCAAACAGGGTATTGTAGAAGAGAATCCCGCTTTCGGAAATGGGGCTGGCCTGAGGAACCAAAGCGCACTCGCCCAGGTAGGCAGCGCCCTCGTCCATTGCAATCATGGTTTTCAGCAGCTCTTCTCCCTTTTCGGCGTGGACCTCCACCGCTTTTCCTTCTTCAAAACGGATGGAGAAATTCTCAATCAGCTGACCACGGTAGGATAGTGGCTTGGTGGAATACACGATTCCCTCCGCCTCTCCCCGCTTGGGAGAAATGAAGCATTCCTCGGTGGGGATGTTGGGATTGAAGAAGACGTTCTGCAGGCTGGTCTCTCCGCCGCCGCAGAACCGGCCCTGCTCAATCATGCCCACGGTGAAATCCGTGCCGTTGTCCGCGGTGTAATGCAGGGAGCGAATGTGCAGATCGTTCAGATACTTGCAGCGGTCAGCGAGCTCCCGGTTGTGCTGCTCCCAGGCCTGGATGGGGTCGTCGTTCACCCGGGAGGTAAACAGAATGGCCTCCCAGAGCTTTTCAATGGCAGTGCTGGTTCTCATGCCCGGGAAAACCTTTTTGGCCCAGGCGGCACCGGGGACGGCGGCGATGCACCACTGCTCCTTGTTTTCCCGGCGGTCCACATAGGGCTTGAGAATGGGATATCTCATTCTGTTTGCCTTGGACATCTTCTCCATATTGACCCCTTTCATCCCGTCGGGGTCCTCGGAGACCAGATGAATCCGGGCGGGGAGGGTTTCGCAGTAGTATTCCTGCCGGGCCTTTTCCCACTCTTTCACGGTGCCCAGGTTCTTCACGGTGCGGTAGCGGTAGTGGAGCTTTTCCAGCGGCTGATAGTTCCACTGGACGTTGACCTCGGAGGCCTTTGCCTTGTAGGCTTCCTCCACCACCATCTGAACGAATTCAGGTTGATCCAGGTCCGCGTAAATGTTCACGACCTGACCTTTCTGCACGTTGGCGCCGCAGTGCACAATCAGATTGGCATATTTCCGCAGGGTTGTTTTGTTCATCTTTGACAGCTCCTTTTTTAGGCGATTTTCAGTATCTTATCAGATTTTATCCAAAAGGTCAATCAATATTGCATTTTTGTGAGAAATAAGATATAATTGCGTTGTTCACCCAAAGACACTTGTCCATATGATGATGGAGGGAATATATGTTAACAAAGCAGGAATTTCGCGCATTTTTAGCCCAGGGAATTCATTTCCTGGACGGGGCAACCGGCTCCAATCTCCGCAACGCAGGCATGCCCAAGGGCTGCTGCACCGAAACCTGGGTGCTGGAGCATCCGGAGCCCCTGGTGGCGCTTCAAAGAGGCTATGCCCAGGCAGGGTCCCAGATCATCTATGCTCCCACCTTTCAGGCACAGCCCATTGCCCTGAAAGCCGTTGGAATGGAGCATCAAACGGAAAAAATCAACGAAGCTTTGGTGGCCCTGAGCCGTTCCGCTGCCCCGGACTGCCTGATTGCCGGGGACATCACCACCTTGGCCACCTTCTGCGAGAGCTGGAACCCGGATTGCTTTGAGCTGCTGGTGGAAAACTATCGTCGGCAGATTCGTGGGCTGGTTGACGGCGGTGCGGACCTGCTGGTGGGAGAAACCCTGCTCTATCCCCAGGAGGCGGAGGCAATTCTCACCGCTGCGGAGCTGGAACAGGCCGGGGCCCTGATGTTCTCCTTTACCATGCAGGCGGACGGCTCCCTGTTCTCCGGGGCGGATGCCGGAAAGGTGCTCCGGGAGCTGGAGGAGGCAGGGGCGGACGCGGTGGGCTTCAACTGTGTGGCTGCCGACATGATGACCCCCTATCTGGTGAGCAAGCTCCGCAGATACACTTCCCTGCCCCTGATCTGCAAGCCAAACGCCGGGATTCCCACCATCAATGAGGCGGGGATTGCCGAGTATAACCTGTCCCGGGATGCGTTTGCGGAAATCATGAAGCAATGTGCCGACAACGGTGCCCTGCTGCTGGGCGGCTGCTGCGGCACCACGCCGGAGTATATCGCGGCGGTCAAGCAGGCAATCCATCCTTAACCGGCGGGAGGCATATACAATGGACAAACGCATTCATTTATATGTGAATCAGAAAAATGTTTTCACATGGCTGATGGCAATCTGCTTTCTCTATTCCGCGGCGGCTAGAATCTGGATTTTCGGATTTACGAAGCATGCCGGAACCGTTGGAGCCTGGGGGCAGCTGGTGCTGCCTGTTGCTGCTACGGTGCTGTTTCTGCTGATTGTTCTGCTGGATGGCAAGGAGTGCTTTTACAAGACCTCCATTCCCGTCTGCATGATGGCCCTGTACTGCGGAATCTGCGTGGCAGGCAGCGTGCAGGGGAAGCTGTATGTGTGGCTTTTTTGGATTGCCCTGATTTTCCTCTCCCTGGTATACGCGGAGATCGTATCCGGCAGCCGTCAGAAATGGGTCTGGCTTCTTCCCTTTCTCATTGGGGCAACACTGATAACGGTACTGTATAACAACAAGCAAGTTCTTCTTGGCAGGGATATGGATGGCCTGGTACGGATTCATCCCGATTTGGTGGTATTGATGGGCTGGCTGTGCATCTCCCTTGCCATTCGGATTCACCCCATGGGGCAGTACCACCGCAGATGGGGCGACCGATGCGACGGCCGGAGAATCCGCAGCCTGGACGCCATGAATCAGGTTTCCCCCTACATCATGGTCACCCGGAACACTTCCACCAATTTCTTTGAGGAAGCCTTTGAAATCAGCGCTGTGGACCGTTATATCCGGCAGAAACGCCGGGAGGGACTGACCAATTTCGGCATTATGCACGTTTTCCTGGCCAGCTATTGCCGCACCCTGGCCAAATATCCCGGGCTGAACCGGTTCATCTCCGGGCAAAAGGTCTATTCCAGAATGGAGGATGTCCAGTTTTGCCTGACCATTAAAAAGGAAATGAGCACCCAGTCTCCGGAAACGGTAATCAAGGTCCATTTGTCTCCCAAGGATACCGCCGATGATGTTTACCGGAAGCTGAATGAGGAAATTGAAAAGGCGAAAGGCACGCCCCTGGATTCCGGATTTGATGTGACCGCCAGAGCGCTGATGCTGGTGCCCGGCGTTTTCCTAAAATTTGTGGTCTGGATTTTGAAGACCCTGGACTATTTCGGCCTGCTGCCCAAGTTCCTCCTGGAGGTCAGCCCGTTCCACGGCAGCATCTTTTTTACATCCATGGGCAGCCTGGGCATCCCTCCCATCTACCATCACCTGTATGATTTTGGAAATCTGCCCGTTTTTGGCTCCTTTGGCTGCAAGCGGAAAGCCATTCAGATTCTGGAGGACGGAACTGCCGTGGAGCGGAAATACGTGGACTTTAAGTTCACTTTGGACGAACGAATTGTGGACGGCTACTATTACGCCGCATTTTTCAAGCATTTTAAACGCATCATTGCAAAGCCGGAGGTATTGGACAACCCTCCGGAGGAAATCAAAAACGATATTGATTAAGGAAATGCCATGCTCAAGGAAATCATTGAAAATCTCTCTTCGGAGAACCCCTGGCGGGATCGCATTCAGTTTTTTGAAACCATCACTTCCACAAACGACGTTTTGAAGCAGCTGGCGAATCAGGGGGCGCCGGAGGGCACCGTGTTGGTTGCCGACTGCCAAACCGGCGGCCGGGGCAGACTGGGCAGGACGTTCCTGTCCCCCTCCCAGGTGGGAATTTATTTAAGCGTCTTGCTCCGTCCGAATTGCAAGCCTAGCGAGCTGATGCATTTGACCTGCGCCTCTGCCACAGCCACCTGTACCGCCATCCAGGAAGCAGCAGGGTTTCGCCCGGGAATTAAATGGACCAACGACATTGTGTATGAAAACAGAAAGCTCTCCGGCACCTTAACAGAACTGAGCATTCAGCCGGATGGCAGCACAGCCTATGCCATCATCGGCACCGGGATCAACTGCAATCAGATGGATTTTCCTCCTGAAATTCGGGATATTGCGGGCTCCCTGAAAATGGCCACAGGCAGGCAGATCAACCGCGCCCTGGTGGCAGCAAAGCTGATTGACGCACTGTATGACACCAATCGGCGGCTCTTAACCGGAAAGAGCGAAATCATCGCGTCTTATCGGCGGGACTGCGTCACTCTGGGGCGAAAAATCAGCGTGATTCAAAAAGACCGGGTCCGTCATGGCACGGCACTGGATGTGGATGAAGCGGGAGCGCTGATTGTCCGGTTCGATGATGGCTCGGTAGAAACGGTGAATTCCGGAGAGGTTAGTGTACGCGGGATGTACAATTATGTTTAATTTCCACTGTACATACATTATTTGCAATTTCTCTGTTGCTTTTTCTGAGAAAAATGGGTATACTATACTCGATTAATAATCCGATGAGGAGGTTCCCTTTATGAAGTTCAATACCATTGTGAAAATTGTTTCCGCCCTTGCCGCCGCTGTTGGTGCCGTTTACATCGTTGCCACCTATGGCGACAAAATTGTGGAATGGGCAAAAGGCATTATGAATTGCTGCTGCTCCAAGCCTGTCATGAATACTCCCGCTCCCACCGCCCCTGCCGAAGACTTTGTCACCGAGGAAACCGCAGAAGCTCCCGCGGAAGCCCAGAATACTGTCGCGGAAGAGACTGCCGCCGAAGAAGCTGCCGCTGAGGAAACCGCCGAGGCTGTCCTTTCTGATGACGCCATTCCTGTCGCCGACGAAGAGGATTTTGAAGGCTGATTTTCTTCAAAAAATGGGAGGCCACCTGTTTTGGGGTGACCTCCCTTTTCTCGTCAAAAACCCAGAAGAATCTGCCAAGGCAAATCTTTTCAAAGACAGAAAGAAGCCGCCGCGAAATAGGCGGCGGCTTCTGATGAAGAATTACTTCTTAGCGGCGTTGACCAGCTCGGCGGTATCCTGGGCGATCATCAGCTCTTCGTTGGTGGGGATGACCCAAACCTGAACGGCGGAATCCTCGGTGGAAATCTTCATCTCCTGGCCGCGGATCTTGTTCTTCTCGGGGTCGATCTTCACACCCATGAAGCCCAGGTAGGAGCAGATACCGGCACGGGCATCGGCGTCGTTCTCACCCACACCGGCGGTAAAGGTGAGCATATCGATGCCGTTCAGAGCAGCGGTGTAAGCGCCCACATACTTGGCAACCTCATAGTAGAACTTGTCCAGAGCCAGCTTGCAATCCTCGTTGCCCGCCTCGGCACCGGCGCACAGGTCGCGGAAGTCGGAGGAAACACCGGACAGAGCCAGCACGCCGGACTTCTTGTTCAGCATGGTCAGGCAGTCGTCCACGCTCATGCCGTACTTGTTGCAGATGAACTGCACCACGCAGGCGTCAATGTCACCGGAGCGGGTGCCCATGGGCACGCCGGCCAGAGGAGACAGGCCCATGGAGGTATCCTGGCACTTGCCGTCCTTCACAGCGGACAGAGAGGAACCGTTGCCCAGATGGCAGTTGACCATCTTGAAATTCTTGGTGCCCATGAGCTCGGCAGCCCGGCGGGCGATATACTTGTGGGAGGTGCCGTGGAAGCCATAGCGGCGGATGTCGTCATTTTTGTAGTACTCGGTGGGAATGGCGTAGCGGTAGGCCTTAGGAGGCATGGTCATGTGGAACGCGGTGTCGAACACGGCAACCTGGGGGGTGTTGGGCATGACCGCCTGGCAGGCACGAATGCCCATCAGGTTGGCAGGGTTATGCAGGGGGCCCAGGGGGATGCAGGCTTCAATGGCCTCGATGCAGGCGTCGTCAATGATGCAGGAGTCGGAGAACTTCATGCCGCCATGGAGCACGCGGTGGCCAACGGCATCGATTTCGTCCACGGACTTGATCACACCGTCCACAGGGTCAACCAGGATCTCCAGCACAGCCTGAATGGCCTCGGAGTGGGTGGGCATGGGAATATCCTTAACCACCTTCTTGTCGCCGACCTTGTGGGTCAGGCGGCCGTCGATGTAGATACGCTCACACAGGCCCTTGGCGGACACATCGCCGGTTTCCGGATTCATCAGCTGATACTTCAGAGAAGAGCTGCCGGCGTTGATAACCAGAACATTCATTGGAATTGCCTCCTAATTAATTAGATATTTCTTTTTTGCAGAAAATATGGTATGATTTCCATAGCTGGAAATATTATAGTCTATTTTTCCGTTTTTCTCAAGCCCCAATTCTGAAAAATTTTGCCAAAGGAGGTTTTTTCTTGAAGACGGTTGGAATTATCTGCGAATACAATCCCTTTCACAACGGTCACCGGCGGCAAATCCAGCTGATTCGGGAAAAATATGGGGAAAATTCCACGGTTGTGTGCCTGATGAGCGGCAATTTTGTGCAGCGGGGGGCACCGGCCATTGTGGACAAATCGATTCGGGCCCGGGCGGCTGTTTTGTCTGGGGCGGATTTGGTGTTGGAGTTGCCGGTTTCCGTCTCCCTCTCCTCCGCGGAGGGCTTTGCTGCGGGCGGCGTAAAGCTTCTGTCTGAATTTTGTGATATCCTTTGCTTTGGAACCGAAACCATGGCGGAGCAGGACCTTTTTCAAACAGCCTCTAAACTGCTGTCGCCTGATTTTTCCATCCTGCTGAAAGAGGAAATTGCCGTGGGCTGTTCCTTCCCTGCTGCCCGGCAGGCGGCGCTTCGACGAATGGGTGCTGATGCCACACTGTCCAATCCCAATGATATTTTGGGCGTTGAGTACACCAAGGCCATTCTTTCCCAGCAGTCCCCCATGACCATTTTCCCGATTTCCCGGCAGGGGGATTACCACGAACGGGAATTGTGCTGTCAAGCTCCCTCTGCCACGGCGGTGCGGGAGGCGCTGCTGTCCGGGGGTAACTGGGAGGCCGCCGTGCCCAGTTCCACAGTTCCCCTTTTGAAGAATGCGCCGCTGCATACGCTGGAGGCAGGACAGCGGGCCATTCTTGCCAGGCTGCGCTCCATGAGCGAGGCGGAGTTTGAGCAGCTGCCCTACGGCTCGGAGGGCCTGTGGCGCAAGCTGATGAAGGCAGTCCGCCTCTGCCCCGATCTTTCCTCCATCATCGACGCCACCAAATCCAAGCGCTATACCAGGACCCGGATTGACCGGATGATTCTTTGCGCGTTCCTGGGACTGGGGCAGAATGATTTGGGTGTTTTGCCGGATAAAATCCGGGTGCTTGCCTTTAATGACCGAGGCCGGAACGTGCTGCGCGGCTGGGACTGCTTTGTAAACGCCGGAGAAGCGGTGGAGGAAACGGAGCAGCGAATTGGCAGCCTCTATGGTCTATTCTGCCTGAACGGCACAGAGCCGCCGGATGTGGAAGAAAGGAGGCGTATCATTTATATACAGGAGTAATCATGTCACAAAAAATCACTGTACGCAATTGCATCATTTCTCTTTTCGGTGCGGGATTTCTCGCCTTTGGAATGTATAATGTGCATTCCATCTCCGGGATTACAGAGGGCGGCGTTTTGGGCGCAGTCCTGCTGATTCACCATTGGCTGCACATCTCCCCCGCCCTGTCCAGTCTGGTTTTAAACAGTCTCTGCTATCTTTTAGGATGGCGCACCTTTGGAAAGGTCTTTCTGTTTTATTCCGGCATTTCGGCTCTGGGCTATTCCGCTGTCTATTCCATCTGCGAGCTGTTTCCGCCCATCTATCCGGAAATCGCCTCTATGCCCCTGGCGGCGTCCATTGCAGGCAGCATCTTTGTGGGAGTGGGCTGCGGCATCTGCGTGAGAATCGGCGGCGCCCCCAGCGGAGACGATGCACTGGCCATGAGCCTTTCCCGCCTGACCCGGGTTCCTATCCAGTGGGTGTATCTCATCAGCGATCTGCTGGTGCTGGGTCTTTCCCTGAGTTACATCCCGGCGAACAAAATTGCCTATTCCCTGCTGACGGTTCTTCTCTCCGGACAGATCATCGGCCTTTTCCAGAAAAAGAAATAAAGGCAACACCGCACAATGGGAGCTGCGGGCTTCGCCGAATCTCCTTGCCCCATTATGCGGTGTTGCCTAAAATTTCCAGCCGGTTCACGTTTGAAGTGATTCCGGCTGGAAATACTTTATATTACAGGTGCAGAACCCGGTCCTTGATTTCCTGGGTACGGCCCTGGTTCCAATACTGGGTGCCGATGTAGCCGCAGGTCCGCCGGGCTACATTCATCTTGCTCTGGTCCCGGTTGCCGCACTGGGGGCAAACCCAAACCAGCTTGTTGTCATCCTCTTGGATCTCAATCTCCCCATCGAAGCCGCAGATCTGGCAGTAGTCCGATTTGGTGTTCAGCTCGGCATACATGATGTTGTCGTAAATGAACTGCATCACTTCCAGAACGGCATCGATGTTCTGCTGCATGTTGGGAACCTCCACGTAGCTGATGGCGCCGCCGGGAGACAGCTGCTGGAATTCCGCTTCAAAGCGGAGCTTGGTAAAGGCATCGATGGGCTCCGTCACATGGACATGATAGGAGTTGGTGATATAGCTCTTATCGGTGATGCCGGGAATGATTCCAAACCGCTTTTGCAGGCACTTGGCGAACTTATAGGTGGTGGATTCCAGAGGCGTGCCGTAGAGGGAGTAGTCAATGTTCTCGGCGGTCTTCCATTCCAGGCACTTATCGTTCATCTTCTGCATGACGGACAGGGCGAAAGGCTTGGCCTCCTCGTCGGTATGGGACTTGCCGGTCATGTACTTGACGCACTCATACAGACCCGCATAGCCCAGGGAGATGGTGGAGTAGCCGCCGTAGAGCAGCTTGTCGATGGGCTCGCCCTTGTCCAGACGGGCCAGGGCGCCATACTGCCACAGGATCGGCGCAGCATCGGACAGGGTGCCTTTCAGCCGTTCGTGCCGGCACTGCAGCGCCCGGTGGCACAGCTCCAGCCGCTCTTCAAAGATTTCCCAGAATTTCGTCATGTCCCGGCCAGAGGACAGGGCCACATCCACCAGGTTGATGGTGACCACGCCCTGATTGAACCGGCCATAGTACTTGGGCTTGCCCGGCTCATAGTTCTTGGCCCGGGCCACATTGTCCCAGCCGTTGCCGGAGCGGTCGGGGGTCAGGAAGCTGCGGCAGCCCATGCAGGTGTATACGTCGCCGTTGCCCGGGGTTTCCCCCTTGGAGAGCTTGTACTCCTTCATTTTCTTTTCACTGATGTAGTCGGGCACCAGCCGCTTTGCGGTGCACTGGGCGGCCAGCTTGGTCAGATACCAATAGGGCGTTCCCTCCCGGATGTTCTCTTCCTCCAGGACGTAAATCAGCTTGGGGAAAGCGGGGGTGATCCACACGCCCTTTTCGTTTTTCACGCCCTCATAGCGCTGGCGCAGGGTTTCCTCGATGATCATGGCCAGGTCTTTCTTTTCCTGCTCGTTTCTGGCCTCGTTGAGGTACATGAAAACGGTGATGAACGGCGCCTGGCCGTTGGTGGTCATCAGGGTGACAACCTGGTACTGAATGGTCTGGACGCCTCTGCGGACTTCATCCCGCAGCCGGTCCTCCACCACCTTGGAAATGGCCTCGTCGGATGCCTGAATGCCAAAGGTCTCCATTTCCTTTTCCACATTTTTCCGAATCTTTTCCCGGCTGATCTGTACAAAGGGCGCCAGGTGGGTCAGAGAAATGGACTGACCGCCATACTGGTTGGAGGCCACCTGAGCGATGATCTGGGTGGCAATGTTGCAGGCGGTGGAGAAAGAATGGGGCTTTTCGATGAGGGTACCGGAAATGACGGTGCCGTTCTGGAGCATATCGTCCAGGTTCACCAGGTCGCAGTTGTGCATATGCTGGGCATAGTAGTCGGAATCGTGAAAATGGATGATACCACTTTCGTGAGCGGCCACAATTTCCGGCGGCAGCAAGATACGGTTGGTAATATCCTTGGATACTTCACCGGCCATATAGTCTCGCTGTACGGCGTTGATGGTGGGGTTCTTGTTGGCATTCTCCTGCTTGACCTCTTCGTTGTTGCATTCGATCAGGCTGAGAATCCGGTCGTCGGTGGTGTTGGACTGACGAAGCAGGCTGCGGGTATAGCGATATGTAATGTATTCCTTGGCGACCTCGAAAGCGCCGTGGGCCATGATGGACTTTTCAACCAGATCCTGAATCTCTTCCACCGAGGGGCTGCGGCCCATCTCTTCGCAGGCCACTTCCACATGCTGGGAAATGCGCTGGATCTGAAGCGGAGTCATACGCACCTTCTCGTCGGCCGCTTCGTTGGCTTTGGTAACGGCCATGACGATCTTGTTGAGATCAAAAACGACCTCAGTACCGTTTCTTTTGATAATTTTCATGTGTGGTCCTCCTTTGGCACATGGTGGGCTAGTGACCCGTGCATGACACATTATACTACATATTGTGGTTTTGTCAAGATAAAAGCACAAAATATTGTGTTTTACAGAAAGCACAAAAAATAATGCGGAAAAACAGCCCCGTTATGAAAGCGGCACAAAAAGGAGAATGTTTCGGTTTAACCATTTGATTGAAAAGAAACAATTGAAAAATGTCGGAGAATGTAGTACAATTGGGGAAAGCAATCTTTACATAATTCCCCGCTTTATTTTGAGAAAAATGGAAGGAGCATTTTATGAAGCATTCTTTTGGCAAACTTCCCACCGGTGAAGAAACTTTCCTGTACTCCATCTCCCGGGGCGGCATTACGGCCACGGTGTCTGACTTTGGCGCCACGCTGGTCAACGTGCTTGTTCCCGATGCGGATGGCAATGTTGCCGATGTGGCCCTGGGCTACGACGATGCCGAGGGCTATTTGAACGGCACCTGCTTCCTGGGTGCCATTGTTGGGCGCAGTGCCAACCGGATCAAAGGAAGCGCTTTCTCCATCGGTGAAAGAACCTATTCCCTCACCCCCAATGAGAACGGCAACAATCTCCATTCCGGCCCGGACTACTACCACACCCGGATTTGGACGGTAACCCATTATGAGGATACCTCCATCACCCTCCATCTGGACAGTCCAAACGGGGACCAGGGCTATCCCGGCAATGCCGCCATTGATGTGACCTACAGCCTGGACGAAAAAGGCGGGCTTCATATTTCCTATGATGCCGTATCCGATCGGGATACCGTGTTCAACCTGACCAACCACAGCTACTTTAACCTTGCCGGTCAGAACAACACTGCCGCCGCCATGGACCAGCTGCTCATGCTGCCGGCCAGAGTGTTTGCCGTGGCCGACGCGGAGAGCGTGCCCACTGGCGAGATGCGGAGCGTGGAGGGTACCCCCATGGATTTCCGCACCCCCAAGGCCATCGGCAGAGACATTGGTGAGGATTACGAGCCTCTGAACCTCCAGGGCGGCTATGACCACAATTTCGAGGTGTTCTGCAACCCCTGCGCCGTGATGTCCGACCCCGTCTCCGGCCGGATTATGGCGGTTTATACCGATCTTCCCGGCATTCAGTTCTACGCCGGCAATTTCCTCAACGAAAAAGGCAAGGGCGGCGTGGAGTATGGCAAGCGCAGCGGCATTGCCCTGGAAACCCAGTACTACCCCGACTCCATCCACCACCCCGAATGGGAGCAGCCCATCACCAAGGCCGGTGAAAAATACCACACCGAGACGGTTTACCGGTTCTCCTGCTGAGGCAGCCCAGCCGCCCTTTTCCTCTCCCTTTTCAAAAATTGCTCAGAGGCGAAAGAAGCCGGTCTCCCTCTCCCAGTGCTTTGACTTTCGAGAATAAAACAAGAACGGGAAGCCGGTGGCTTCCCGCTTTCTTCTGCACTTCCTGAAAAGCCATGCATAGACTGTCTTATAAGCGGTAGCAGCTTATGCGAACACGTTTTCAGGAGGGATTCCCATGTCAGACAAATGCCAGAACATCCTGCACTGTGATCCGGAAGATCTGCACCAGGCAATGTCGATACACACCAGAAAAATCACGGATTCCTGCCGCGACAAGGACTGCATCGAGGATTTGCCGGTGTACCTCACGGCGGGGTCTCAGGCGCTTTTAAACAGCAGCGCCGGAACCCGGGTTCGGTGCGCCGAGCTGATCAGTACGTATATCGATGTGGAGCCGGTGGCCTTTGACAGGAACCACTACTGCATTGATGTGACCTTCTACTATCGGGTCATCGCCGATACCATTGTGGGCGCTGCCCGGCCTGCCACGCTGTATGGCCTGGCAGTTTTCACCAAGCGGGCGGTGCTCTGCGGAGAAGACAGCTGCGCGCACATTTACCGAAGCGATACACGCCTTTACGGGCCCGACGGAATGACCAGAAGCTATGCCAACCGTCCCACCGCCGTGGTGGAGGTGCTGGACCCCATGGTGCTCAGCTCCAAGGTGCGGGAAAGCAGCGACTGCAGCTGCAAGGATGCTTCTCCCGTTCAGGTTCCCGAGGGAATCCAGCGCCTTTTTGACGAGGAACTGAGCATCAGCCCGGATTGCAGACGGCTCTTTGTCACCCTGGGGCAATTCTCCATCATCAGGCTGGAGCGGGATGCCCAGCTGATTGTGCCTGTTATGGACTACAGCATCCCCACAAAGGAATGCTGTGACAGCCCAGGATGCACGGAGGACCCCTGCGAAATGTTCAGCCGGATTCCGTTCCCTGCTTCCCAGTTTACCCCAAAGGGCTGCGACTGCAAAAAGGACACTGCAGCCAGCCGCCAGGAGGAAGGCGAATAAAACCAATGGCCGCCCCGGTAGCCGGGGCGGCCGATTTCTATGAAATTTACAGATCCACATCGGGAGCCGTGCGGCGCTGCTCCTGGGACTCGGTAACGGCGAGGAACTTCATGCGGGTATCCTGAACCTCGTGCAGGGCCTGGGAAATGGTTTCCTCCGTGCGGCGCAGGGACTCTTCCATGTATTCATTACCGGCCTTGCGAATCTGATTGATTCGCTCCTGGGTCTGGGCGACCAGCTCTTCGCTGCGCTTTCTGGCTTCCTTGTAGATTTCTTCCTTGGCAACCAATTCATTGGCCTGATCCTGGGCCTGGCGCAGAATGGCCTCCGCTTCCCGGCGGGCCTGGCTGATCAATTCGTTGCGGGACTCCACAATGGTGCGGGACTGCTTGATTTCAGCAGGAAGCTGGGCAATGATCTCATCCAAAAGGTCCAGAACCCGGTCCCGCTCCAAAATGCATTTATCAGCAGCAAGAGGCATAGAACGTGCATCCTGAACCATGTCGTATAATGTGCCGATGATATCTTCTGTGCTGTTGTTGCTCATGATGAATCCTCCAAATCCTTTATTTGCCTTGGGATGGGCTGCAAATCACAGCTTCCCTAATTTCTTTTGAAAATCCGGAATGATTTCTTCCGGTAAAAAGTCGGACAGCTCTGCGCCGTAGTAACCCAATTCTTTCACCATGCTGGAGCTCAGATACATATAACGGCTGTCGGCGGTAAGGAACATGGTATCCAGTTCCGGATTCAGCTTTCGGTTGACCAAGGCCATCTGAAATTCGTTTTCAAAGTCCGAACCGGCCCGCAGTCCTTTCACAATGACGCAGCTCCCCCGCCTGCGGGCATAATCCGCCAGCAGCTCATTGGAGCAGTCAACCTCAACATTGGGTAAATCCGTTGTGACCCGGCGAATCAGTGCTTCCCGTTCTTCCAGGGTAAACATGGGGTTCTTCCCCGCGTTCACCATGACGCAAACAATCAGCCTGTCGAAAATGTTGGCGGCACGGCGGATAATATTCAGATGTCCGCTGGTGATTGGGTCAAAGCTGCCGGGATAAACTGCTGTTTTCATATTATATCCATTTTTTCCTTATTGTTTACGGTATAGGGTGAGTATAATTTTGCCGTACTGATAGTCCCGGGACCGGGAATACCCCTGGAATTCCCAGGGAAGCTCCTTTCCCAGGGGGCGTTCCGCGACTATTATACCACCAGATTGTAAAATGTCAATTTCTGTTATCTTTTTTATGGCATTTTCCAAAAATACTTCGGCATAAGGCGGGTCTAACAGTATAATTTGGAAAGAATCTCTGCACCGGTTCAGATAATCCAGGTAGTCGCTTTGAATCACCGTGCTCTGGGCTTCAAAATGCGTTTTCTTCAAATTGGCGCGAATCAGCTGGCAGGCCTCCCGCCTGGAATCCACGAACACCGCACTGGAAGCTCCCCGGCTTAAGGCTTCAATTCCCAGCTGCCCGGTTCCGCCAAAAAGGTCCAGCACCCTTGTTCCGGGCAGGTCAAACTGGATGATGCTGAAAAGGGCCTCCTTGACCCGGTCCGTCGTGGGCCGGGTAAGCATTCCCTCCGGCGTGTTCAGCTTGATGCCCTTGGCTGTTCCTGCTATGACACGCATATGGAACTCCCTCCTGAAAATCGATTATTCTTCCTGCTCCGGATGAAAATGATGGTAAACCGCCATGGCGGCATCTCTGGGCAGCAGACGCTCCAATTCCGGAACTGTGGCCTGGGCGATGGCCTTGATCGACTTGAATTGCCGAAGCAGCTCCTGCTTTCGCTTTGGCCCGATGCCGGGAATCTGGTCCAGCTGAGAATAGTGGAGCCGCTTGCTCCGCAGCTGCCGGTGGAACGTAATGGCAAATCGGTGGGTTTCCTCCTGAATGGAGCCCACCAGAGAAAAGATGGACTGATTGGTATCGATAGAGATTTCCTGCCCATCAGTGGTAACCAGCGCCCGGGTGCGGTGCCGGTCATCCTTGACCATGCCGAAAACGGGAAAATTCAATTCCAGCTCATCCAACGCGTTCTGGGCCACCTTTGCGTGGTTGATCCCGCCGTCGATTAAAAGAAGATCGGGCGGTACATCGAAGCCGCTGTCCCCTGCTTTATAATGGGCAAACCGGCGTTTTACCACCTGGTGCATGGAGGCATAGTCGTCCTGGTTGGAAAGCCCCTCCAGCTTAAACCGCTTGTAGTCGCTTTTTTTCGGCTTTCCGTCCTGGAACACCACCATGCTGGCCACGATGTCCGTGCCGGAAATATTGGAAATGTCAAAGGATTCTATCCGCTTCGGTGTGGGAATATTCAGCATCTTCCCCATCAGCGTCAGAACGGCCTGACTGCGTTCTTCCTTATCTGTGACACGCTGGGCTTCCTCAAAGGCATTCTTGCAGGCCAGCTCCACCAAGCGCACGTTATCTCCCCGCTGGGGCACCCGGAGCTTGGTACTTCTGCCGAATTGCTGCTCCATGAGCTGAGAAAAGAGCTCCCCGTCCTCCAGCTCAAAGGGAAGCAGCACCTGTTTGGGCGCAAAGCCACGGCTGAGATAAAACTGCTTCATCAGGCTGGAAACAGCCTCCTCCCGATCCTCGGGAGTGGGGAAAATTTCATATTCCTTATCCAAAAGGTTCCCGTTGCTGAAATGGAGCACGGCAAAGCAGGCCTTTACCTCCGTTTGTCCGTAGCCCACCACATCCGTATCCGCCAGGGTGCCGGCGGTAACCAGCTGCTTCTGCCCCAGGGCCTCCACCGCGTTCAGCCTGTCCCGCAGGGTGGCAGCCAGCTCAAAGGCAAGCTGATCCGAGGCTTCCAGCATCTGCGCTCTGATTTCCTCTGCCACGGCCTTGTAGTTGCCGGACAGAAGCTGCCGGGCCTGCTCCATGGTCTGACGGTACTCCGTGCAGCTTTTGCTGCTCTGGCACCAGCCGGCGCACTGGTTCATGTGATAGTTTAAGCAGGGCCGGTCCTTGCCCACATCCCGGGGGAATTCTTTCCCGCAGGTTGGAAGCTTGAGGATGTGCTGCACCGCCTCCATCACATCATGGGTGACTCCCCGGCTCCCGAAAGGGCCGTAGTACTGGGCGCCGTCGTCGGCGATTTTACTGACCAGGGTGATTTTGGGGTAAACCTCTTTCATATCCAGCCGGAGGTAGGGATAGCCCTTGTCATCCTTTAAAAGGATATTATACTTGGGCAGGTACCGCTTGATGAGGGAGCATTCCAACACCAGCGCCTCAAACTCGCTGGCAGCCACAATCACATCAAAATGGTGGATTTTGCTCACCATCATGCGGGTTTTCGGGGTGTGGGATGCCGTATCCTGGAAATATTGACTGACCCGGTTTTTCAGTTTTTTTGCTTTTCCAACGTAAATCACCTTATCGCTTTTGTCCCGCATGATGTAGACACCGGGGGCATAGGGCAGCGACAGGGCTTTGTCCTTCAGTTCGTCAAAGGTCATGTTGCAGCTCCAAAAAAGAACCGCCCCCATGCATTCTTCAGCATTGAGGCGGTCAATTGAGGGAACCCCTGCCCCAGTTCCACCGGGGCAGAGTATCCTACGTAAAATCAGTAAACATCCCGCTGGAGCAGGGCTTCCAGCGCATTCACAGCTGCCTCCGCATCAGCACCCGCAGCGCTCAGCGTAACCGTGGTACCGGTGACGATGCCCAGAGACATGATGCCCAGAAGGCTCTTGGCATTCATCTTGCGGTTTTCGGATTCCAGCCAAATGCTGCTTTCAAATTCATTGGCTTTCTGTACAAAGTAGGTAGCTTGCTTATTGTGCAGGCCGGATTCGCAGCGCACAACAACTTCTTTGTTGAACATATCGATACACTCCTTTACACCACGTTCGTCGGAACGCAATGAATCTACCTACATAATACCATTTTTACTGAAAAAGTCAACCAATTTTCGTTCGACTTGCACAAAGCAAGAGATTTTTGTGCAACTTTCCACAATCCTGCTTTTTATAGCAGGATTGACCTGCATACTTTATGCAAATTCCGCAATGGTCACTCCGTCCTCACCCTCGCCATAAACACCCAAACGGAACTTCTTTACAAACTTATTTCGTTTCAAAGATTGGTGTACCGCCTGACGCAGAGCGCCGGTTCCCTTGCCGTGGATAATCCGCACGGAAGAGAGCTTTGCGCGCATGGCCTCATCCATATACCGGTCCAGGACGCAGATCGCCTCCACCGTATCCATGCCTCTCAAATCAATCTCCGAGGCCATGGCGGTCATTTTCATTTCCCGGCCGGAATGAGCAGGATGGCCTCCTTTGGCTTTATAGGGATTTTCCTGTTCCAGCAGGTAGATTTCGTCCGCCTTTGCGTTGAGCTTCATGATGCCCGCCTGGAGCTGATAGGTGCCGTCCTTGTTGATGGCCAGGACGCTGGCCTTCATTCCCAATTTCAGCAGCTCCACCGTATCTCCCACCAGAATGTCCCGGGTGGGCTTGGGGCGGCTCTTTTCCGGCTGATTGGCCCGGATTCGGTCCTCGGTCTCATTCAGCGCCCGGCGAAGCTCTGCCTGACGCTGGTTGATGCCGGTGGTATCGGCGCTGTCCTGGAGCTGCTTGCGGAGGGCTTTGATTTCCTCCGATGCCAGATTGGCCGCCGTGCGGGCCTCGTCGATGATGCTCTGAGCCTCTCTGCGGGCCGCCTCCATGGCCTTTTCTTTTTCTTTGCGAAGCTGGGCCTGATATTCCTCACTCTGCTGCTTGATTTTGGCGGTTTCCTGCTTCAGCTTCTCCGCTTCCAGCCTTGCGCCCTCCATCTGCTGCCGCTGCTGCTCCAGCTGGGACAGCACATCCTCAAAGTCCTTGTCGCTTTTCCCCACCAGGTCGCTGGCTTCTTTCAGAATATCCTCCGAGAGGCCCAGCTTCCTGGAAATGGCAAAGGCATTGGATTTTCCTGGGATGCCAATAAGGAGCTTGTAGGTGGGCTGGAGCGTTTCCACGTCAAATTCACAGGATGCGTTGATGACGCCTTTCGTCCGCATGGCATAGAGCTTGAGTTCCGCATAATGGGTGGTTGCCACAACCCGGCTGCCCATCTTCCGGCTGAATTCAATCAACGCAATGGCAAGGGCCGCACCCTCCGCCGGGTCGGTACCGGCACCCAGCTCATCGTAGAGCACCAGTGTGCGGTCATCGCACTGGGCAACCACATCCACAATGGTTCGCATGTGGCTGGAAAAGGTGGACAGGCTCTGGGCAATGGACTGCTCATCGCCGATATCCGCAAGGATCGCATCAAAGGTGGAAAGGGTGCTGCCATCCCCTGCCGGGATGTGCATGCCGCATTCCGCCATCAGGGTCAGAAGACCAATGGTCTTTAAAGTGACGGTTTTGCCGCCGGTATTGGGTCCGGTGATGATCATGGTGTCGAAATCCGACCCAAGCCGCACGGAGATGGGCACCACCTTCTGCGGGTCAATCAAAGGATGGCGGGCGTTGCGAAGTTCAATTTTGCCGCAGTCATTCATGATCGGGGCCCAGGCCCGCATTCTGTAGGCAAGCTTTGCTTTTGCAAAGATCACATCCAGCTGGACCAGCATGCTGTAATCCAGATTGATGTCCTCTGCGTGAGCGGCGGCTTCGCTGGACAGCTCTGCCAGAATCCGTTCTATTTCCTTTTTCTCTTTCAGCTCCAGCTCCCGCAGAGCGTTGTTGGCGTTGACGGCGGACATGGGCTCCACAAAATAGGTGGAGCCGGTGGCGGAAACATCGTGCACCAGGCCGGGAACATCATTCTTGCACTCGGATTTCACCGGCACCACGTATCTTCCCTGGCGGATGGTGATGATAGGCTCCCGGAGAAATTTGCTGTAGGCCGGGGAGGAAATCACCTTTTGCAGGCTGTCCCGGATTTTCCCCGCCTGAATTCGCATATGCCGGCGGATATCGGAAAGCTCCGGAGAGGCGGTATCGGCAATCTCCTCTTCGGACAGGATAGCGCCGAAGATTCGGTCCTCCAAATATTTATTGGCGGTAAGGGCGTTGAACAGAGGGTCCAGAATGGTTGCCTGGTCATCCTCCGAAACGTAGCCCTTGATGGTTCTGGCGCACCGAAGCACGCCGCCAATGGAAAGCAGCTCCTTGGGCTGCAGGCTTCCGCCCCGGTCAGCCCGTTCCAGGCTGGGGGAAACATCACATACATTGGAAAAGGCCGGGTTACCCTTTCTGGTGCACAGGTCCGAGGCGGCGGTGGTCTGCTGGAGCATCAGCTGGACCTCCTCCAAATCGGAGCTGGGTCGTAGGGCGCGGCAGCTCTCCTTGCCCCCCTGGCTGCCTGCACATTCCGCAAGAAGCTCAAGGACCTGATCAAGCTCCAGCTTCATCAGGGATTTTTCATACAATTCAGACATTGTTATCTCCTAGATTATGTAGCTTCCAGTTCCTGATCATGAAAGCAAATTGATTTATAGTAATCCAGCGCGGAAAAGCCGCGCTCCAGTTGGGTGGTGAGAAATCCCTCTGTGAGTTCGGACAATTGACACATCTGCTGCTGACCCAGCCGGAAAGAAAACAGCTTTTTGGGTTCGCAGAAGCAGATAAACCGCATGGCCTCCAAAATTCCCGGCGTCACCGGAAGACGGATTCCCGTGGAGGACGCATCCCTACAGCCCTGGCATTCCAGAAGTCCGGAGGACAGGTCGAACCGATCCGGTGTCTGGCTTCCGCAGACATGGCAGCCGAACAAATCCGGCGTATAGCCGGAAAGGCAGGCGGCCCGCAGCTCAAACACCGCCTTCACCTGGCACAGGGGGAGCTCCAGCTCCGAAAGGCCATACAGGCAGTTCAGCAGCAGCGATTGCAGCTCCGGCGTGGGGTAATCCTCCTGGGACAGCACCTCGGACACCTGGGCAAAATAAGAAGCCAGGGACAGCTGCTCCAGATTGCAGCGAAGCTTTTGAAACAGATTCAGCACATGAGCCTCGTTCACGGTGTATTGCCCGCGATATTCAAACAGGGTGAATTCCCCATAGGCCAGCAGCTGACACACCGCCGAAAGCGGACTGTTTTTCCGCCGCAGCCCCCGGGCCTTTACCGTCAGCTTTCCGTGCTTTTTGCTCAAAACGGTGAGCAGCGCATCGTGGTCACCGTAGTCCGACACTCTGAGGACGATTCCCTGAATCGTCAGATACATGCTTTCCCTCCGTTTTCGCAGCGGCGCTGTAAAGCAGGTAAGCTTCCGGTGCGCCGGTTTCCAGAAAAACATTCCAATAGTCTTCCGCATTCATAACCATCCCTCCTGGGATAGCTTTTGCAGCAGAGGCGGAATAACACCTGGAAATTATTCACTGTACCCAAAATTCCGGACCAGGAAATCACTGTCCCGCCAGTTTTCCTTTACCTTGACCCAGGTGGTCAGATACACCTTCGTGCCCATAAATCTCTCGCAGTCAGAGCGGGCCATGGAGGAGATTTTTTTCAGCATTTCTCCCCCTTTTCCGATGATAATGCCCTTGTGGCTGGCTTTTTCGCAGTAAATGGTGGCGTCAATGTCGATGATTCCGTTGTCCCGTTCCGAGAACCTGTTGATTTCAACAGCCGTCCCATGGGGCACCTCCCGGTCCAGGCACCAAAGGAGCTTTTCCCGGATGATTTCGGCCATCACCTGCCGCTCCGGCTGGTCGGTGGTGATGTCCTCCGGAAACAGGAACGGGCCTTCAACGGCGTACTTTTCACATACTTTCAACAGATCGTCCACCCCGTCGCCGGTTTTCGCGGAGATGGGGACAATGGCATCAAAATCCGCCTTTTGGGAATAAACCTGAATCACTTCCAAAAGCGCGTCCTTTTCCACGGTGTCGATTTTGTTGATGGCAAGAACCGCAGGGCTTCGGCTGCTCTGGATTTTTGCCAGCAGTCCCTCCTCCTGGGGCCCCACGGAAGCGATGGGCTCCACCACCAGAATGGTCAGGTCCACATCTGCAATGGATTCCTGGGCAACATTCACCATGTAATCTCCCAGCTTGGTCCTGGCCCGGTGGTAGCCCGGGGTATCCACAAACACGAACTGGGTATTTTCTCTTGTCACAATGCCGCAGATGCGGTTTCTGGTGGTCTGGGGCTTGTTGGAAACGATGGCAATTTTCTCTCCCACCAGATAATTGGTCAGGGTGGATTTTCCCACATTGGGTCGGCCTGCAATGGTGATCATCGCGGTTTTTGTTTTCATATGCAATCTCCTGTAATCTTATTTTTCACTGCGCTGCATCCCGGGAATCCCGGCGGCGATTGCCTCTTCCCTGCTACGCATTTGGCGTTTTTGCGGTCCCTCGTCCAGATGGTCATAGCCAAGCAGGTGGAGCATGGAATGAATGGTCAGATACCCCACCTCCCGCTTGGTGCTGTGGCCAAATTCCGCCGCCTGTGCCACGGCCCGTTCCAGGGAGATGCACATATCCCCAAGGGGGCAAAGGCCGGTGCCGGGATCGATGTATTCCGTCCAATCCTGGGGCGGCGCACCGGCGGTCAGGTTAAACATGGGAAAGCTGAGCACATCCGTGGGCTTGTCAATATTCCGGCTGGCCTTATTGATGGTTTGGATTCCCGCATCGTCCGTGACCAACACATTGATTTCACAGGGAACGGTAATTCCCTCCGCTTTCAGGGTTTCATGGATGCAGTTGCGGATATTCCCGCCGATCATCAGCTTCTGAATGAGATTCCCCTCAAAAACCAGATTGATTTTATTTCTCATGACTTTTTCCTCTGCTCATGTCCTTTTATTTCCCGGGACTTATTCTCTGCCTTCTGCGCGGCCCGCTCGTAGGCGTTGATGATTTCCTGCACCAGGGCATGCCGCACCACATCTGCGGAGGTGAGCCGGCAGATGGCAATATCCTTGACACCCTCCAAGACCCGGATGGCATCCTTCAGTCCGGAGGTTTTGTCCTCCGGCAGATCGATCTGGGTGATGTCGCCGGTGATGACTATTTTAGAGCCGAAGCCCAGACGGGTCAGAAACATTTTCATCTGCTCCCGGGTGGTATTCTGGGCTTCGTCCAGGATGATAAAGCTGTCATCCAGGGTGCGGCCGCGCATATAGGCCAGAGGTGCAACCTCAATGGAGCCCCGCTCCTGGTATTTCTGAAAGGTTTCGGCCCCCAGCATGTCGTACAGGGCGTCATACAGCGGACGCAGATAGGGGTCAACCTTTGTCTGCAAATCGCCGGGCAGAAAGCCCAGCCGCTCCCCCGCTTCCACTGCGGGCCGGGTCAGCACGATCCGGTTGACGGTCCGCTCCCGGAAGGCGGCCACCGCTGCGGCAACGGCCAGATAGGTTTTGCCGGTACCGGCGGGGCCCACGCCGATGGTCACCGTGTTCTGGGCAATGGCTTTCATATATTTCTGCTGCCCCACGGTTTTGGCTTTGATGGGCTTGCCCTTTGCGGTGATGCACACCACGTCCTTGGTCATCTGGGTCACCTGCTGATCGTTCCCCTCGTTGACCAGGGTGATCAGATAGCGAACCCGCTGCTCATCGATGGTTTCTCCCTTGGAGGCCAGGGTCAGAAGCCCCTCCAGGGTGCGAACGGCTTTATCCGCCATCTCTTCGTCACCGGACACCTTTAAGTCCGTCCCCCGATTGATGATGCGGACATTCATGGCATCCTCAATTCTCTTTATGTTTTCGTCAAAGGACCCGAATACGGCGATTACATCCTCCAAACGGTCCGCATTGACAATTCGTTCAACCACTTTGCTCATAAGGGGCTCCATTCTCCAAACGTTCTCTGCCAATCATCTCCGAGCAGACATACCGCCCGGACAACCGGTAGCAGCCGGTTTGCAGCTTTACCACTTCCTCTGCGCTGGAAATGGTACCGGCAATCATTTGGCTTGATAAATATTTCCGGGAAAAATCACTTAACTGGCCTTCCGCAGCATTTTTTTCCACGGCCAATTCTTCCGTGGAATCCCAAAGCAAGGTATCGCAGGCAATGGAAACCGGCAGTGAAAAGCCGCCGGGAAGTGTCAGACGATATTCCCTGCTTATTCTACCACAACTGCTATCCCAAATTCCACTATCTTTCCATAAATTTATTCGTTTTTTTCCAAGGACAATGGAGTAGCGCCGCTCCGTCCGCTGTTTGTCTGTTCTCACCCGGCAGGTTGATGGGGTTAAGGTGTCCAGACTTCTCAGCGTTTGGGCATAGATTTCCCCCTGAGCCCGTTCCGCCCGGATGCTCAGGCCGCAGTCGGTGAAGCCGGAAATCAGGACCTGGCCCTGCTTCACCGCCTGGCCCTGCTGGCATTGAATATCCCCTCGGGAGGCGGTAACGGACTGCACGATCCCATCCCGTACCGCAATGATGCTGCTGACCTCTTTTTGATCCGGTGCCTCTTTTTCGGCGATCGTCCGCTCTCTGACGGAAATCACCGCCTTGCATCCATAGGTATTGATCCCCGCCCATTGCAGCTGGGGAATCGCGGAGAGCAGCGTATTTTTCATTTTTTCGCTTCTCACCTTGGCGCAGGAGGAAAACAGTGTGATTCCGGCTTGATTGGCTTCCTCCAGGATTTTCCTGGTGGGAATCAATTGGTTCCCCTGTACTTCCACGCAGAGGATTCTTGTGGGCAGCCACAGGCTGATGAGGAAGTATAGCAGCAGGCCGGTGCAAAAGAGAGGCCGGTAAAGAACACTTTGTTGGATGGAATGGAGAAAGGTATTTTGAAGCAGTGAGATTCGGTCCCCTCTTTTCTCCAAAAGCTTTTGAAGCGCCGGGAAATGCTTCCTGCCGATTTGGAAGCTGTATGTCAGGTCATCCTCCTGCTGAAAACCAAAAACAGGAATGGATTTTTCATTCAGCAGCCCAATGCTGCTCCAAATATCAGCACTGACCACCTGAACCCGGATTCTGTCCCGGAAAGCGTTCCTCCTCTTCATTTCCTCTCCCTCCGATGCAGGCAGATGCCGTCGATCCGTCCGGTCACCACCAGCTTCACCCTCGTCATCTGCTCCAGCGTCAAGCCACAGCCGTTGATCTGGATTTCTCCATATTTCATTTTGATTCCGATTTGCTCCTTGGAATACTGGGTGACGCCCAGATGGTTTTCAATCAAAACCCGGCTGCCGCCGGCCAGCTCCACAATGGGGATTACCGGAAACATTTCCGGATGAACGGTCTTCTCCAAAAGGTAATCCTTGATATTCTGCTTTGGCTTCATCGTCTCACCTCTTCTGAAAAGCATATGTATGAGCAGGGCCCCGGTTGCATAGATTCTTCCGAGGTGAGGCAATTTGGAAAACAGAAGGTGGTTTGCCGCCGCAGCGGCATCATTGGGCATGCTGGCTCTGATTCTGGACAGTCGGACAGCCTTTTCCGGAGGGGCCCAGGGTGTTGCCCTCTGCATCAAAACCGTGATTCCGGCCCTGTTCCCCTTTTTGTTTCTGAGCGGGATTTTTACTGCTGCATTCCGTGGGAGCAATGGTTTCCTGCTGGGCTTTTTGGGAAAACTGTTTTTATTGCCGCCTTCCCTGTCCTTTCTGCTGGTCCCAGCCTTTTTGGGCGGCTATCCCATCGGCGCACAGTGCCTCTCCCAGCTCTGCCGCTCCGGACTGCTGGAAAAAAAGCAGGCCGAGCGGATGCTCTGCTTCTGCAGCAATGTGGGGCCTGCCTTCATTTTCGGCATCCTTTCCCTGAAATTTGATCGGAAATGGCTGGTTTGGACGGTTTGGCTGATTCAGATCCTCAGCGCCTGGACCGCAGCCAGATTCTTTCTTGCTCCGGGTATCCAGGAGCCTGCCGTCTCTGCTGAAAAATCCGAAGCCCATCCACGGGCCGGGATTGAATCGGCAATTGGCGCCATGCTCAAAATCTGCGGCTGGGTGATTTTGTTTCGTGTCATGATTGAATTTCTGGACAAGTGGGCGTTTTACGCAGTCCCCCAGACCTGGCGTGTGGCCCTCATCGGGTTCATTGAGCTTTCCAACGGCTGCTGCAGCCTGAATCTCATCCCCCAGGAGGGGCTTCGATTTGTGATTTGCAATGTGATCCTCGCCTTTGGCGGCCTCTGTGTGGCCTATCAAACCGGGTCGGTGTGCCCGGGGATGAAGCTGGGCTGCTATTATGCCGGAAAGGTGTTTCAGGCGGCAATTGCCCTCTTGCTGTCCCTTGGGATATACTACCGGTTCTGGCTTGTGCTTCCCCTATGGTTATTGGCCACCCTGCTCCTGCCGAAATGCCTGCAAAAAAGAGTAGAAATTCCCCGGGAAGTGATGTATAATGGATACAAGAAAAATGGAGGAATGAGTTATGCTGTTTCGCAAAAAGATTGAACGCGCCTGCTCCTACTGTGCCTACGGGGCCAAGCTGGACGAGGATACCTGCCTTTGCAGCAAACGGGGGCTGAAAAACAGCAGCGACAGCTGCCGCCGATTTAAATACGACCCCTGCAAGCGGGTGCCTTTCAAATCCAAGGCGCTGGATTTTTCCCAGTTTAAGGACAGCGACTTTTCCCTCGGCGAATAACTGCTGCAACATAAGATTATCCCGTTCAAGGCCTGTCTTGAACGGGATTTTTCTGAATATGGATTTCAGGGAAACAGCTGCTCTGCGGCAGATGCGCCGCCAGCCTGAATAAAGGTATTGGGCACATCCCCCACGATCACCGTCTCTGCCACAACCACCTGGCTGGAAACGGAGAAGCTGCTGGTTTCTCCCAGCACCAAAACCGCTGCATCCACCTGGATTTCCATGACGAGCTGGTGCAGCGTCTGGTTGATTCCTGCTTGATAGAAATTACTGGAAAAAGTGGCCTCACTGTTTCGGATAGCCAGGATGTGCACGGGAATTGTGAAGCCCTTTCCGGAAAAGAATTCCGGCAGAAACAGGCTGCCGATGGGAATGCCGATATCCGCAGCATCCAGCGCCAGAATCTGCCCGTTGATGATGTTGAGGATATCGGTTTTTAAATGGTTGATTTCACCGATGTTGGTTTTCAGCGCGGTGATGCGTCCGTTCAGGTCCTTTTCAAAATACACAATCCGGTCGTATTGAATATTCCCGTTTTCAATCTGCTTAGCAATGGCGTCGTTTGCCAAATCCGATGTGGCATTTTTCACACTGGTTTCCGCCAGATCCCGAATGGTCAGCCGGTACTTGCTTCGCAGTGCAAAAAAGGCCGCCATCAGAATGAAAATCAATACAAGAACGATGGCACACAGCCGTCTCAGTCTTCTCCGCATCTCGCTCCCCTCCCGGAAAGCCTATGGGGAAAACAGAACGGATATTACAGTTTTTTCAGGTACACGGAGGCGGTTTTCGCCATGAGCTTTTTGGTGCCGATGTCGTCAAAGGCGATTTCCAGCAGGGCATCGCCGCCCATCTTGGTGACTGTCAGCACCATGCCCCGTCCAAAGGCCGTATGCTGCACCATATCCCCCTGGCTGAGCTCCAGCATGGGGACGGAGGGCTTGGAAGAGACCATGGAGCTCTCGCTGTGGTAGCGGGGCCGGGGCTTGGGGGAATTGTAAGAGGAATAGGGCCTGTCCCCTGTGGGAGCAGAGAACTGGCTGGGCCGGAAGCCGCCTTTTTTGATGATACAATCCTCCGGAATCTCCCGCAGAAATCTGGAGGGCATGGAGGCTGAGGTCCGGCCGTAAATCATCCGCTGCCGGGCGTATGTAATGGTAAGGGACTGCTTGGCCCGGGTGATGGCCACGTAGCACAATCGGCGCTCCTCCTCCATCTCGTCCGCGTCGCCGATGGAGCGCTGGCCCGGGAACAATCCATCCTCAAAGCCAACCAGGAACACATGGGGAAATTCCAGGCCCTTGGCGGAGTGCATGGTCATCATCACCACCGCGTCGTCGGATTCATTGTACTGCTCAATGTCCGTATAGAGGGCAATTTCCTCCAGGAAGCCCGCTAGGGTGGGCTGAGCGGCGTTCTCCATATAGGCGTGAATGCTGGATTTTAACTCTCGGACGTTTTCCAATCTGGTTTTGTTTTCTTCCGTATCCTTTGCAGTGAGCATATCCGCATAGCCGGTGCGCTTGACCACCTCATCGTAAAAATCCGGAAGACTGACCCCATCCTCCAGCAGCTTGGCCAAATCCTCGATCATAGCAGAAAACTGCAAGAATTTCATGGCGGACTTTTCCAGGGGTGCATAGGAGTAGGGATCGGCAATCACATCATACAGGGGCTTATCCTCCGCTTCAGCCAGCCGCTCCGCCATTTCCATGGCTTTGGGGCCCAGGCCTCTGGGGGGATTGTTGATGATCCGGCGAAGACGCAGAGAATCCGCCCGGTTGTTGATGACGCACAGATAAGAAAGCATATCCTTGATTTCCGCCCGGTCGAAGAATCGTGTGCCGCCGATCACCCGGTAGGGAATGCCATTGCGTTTCATGGCATATTCAAGGGCGTTGGATTGGGCATTGGTTCGGTAGAGAATGGCAAAATCCTTCATGCCCTTTCCGTTGGTTGCGGCGAGGACCTTTCCGGCCACGAAATTCGCCTCCGCCCCCTCATCCGCGGCCTCATAGACGGTGATGGGATCGCCGGTGCCGTTGGCCGTCCAGAGCTTCTTCCCCTTTCGGCCGATGTTGTGGGAGATCACCGCATTTGCCGCATTGAGGATGGACTGGGTAGAGCGGTAATTCTGCTCCAGGCGAATGGTACGGCAGCCTCGGAACTGCTTTTCAAAGCTGAGAATGTTTTCGATGGTGGCGCCCCGAAACCGGTAGATGCTCTGGTCGTCATCACCCACCACGCAGATATTCTCGTAGCCCCCCGCCAGCATGGAGGTGAGCAGATACTGCATATGGTTGGTATCCTGGTATTCGTCCACCAGCACATAGCGGAATTTCCGCTGGTAATAGCGGAGGATCTCCTCATTTTGCTGAAGCAGCTGAACAGTAACGTAGATGATATCGTCAAAGTCCAAGGCGTTGTTCTCTTTCAGCTGGGTCTGATATTTCTCATAGGCCTTGGCAATGTATTTCGCCTTAATATCCCCCGTCCGTTCTGCGGCTTGGAGCATTTCTTTTGCGGAAATCATCTTGTCCTTCTGCCTGCTGATGGCCCCTAAGACATACTTGGGCGGAAAGGTTTTCTCGTCCATGTCCAGCTCCTTGAGAACGCCTTTCATCACCCGTTCCGAGTCGGAGGTGTCGTAGATGGTAAAGCTGCGGGAATAGCCCATGGCTTCAATGTCCCGGCGGAGAATCCGGCAGCAGGCGGAATGAAAGGTCATGGCCCAGATGTCCTCGGCGGATGGGCCGAGAAGCGTGGAAAGCCGGTCCTTGATTTCATTGGCCGCCTTGTTGGTGAAGGTGATGGCGATGATGCTCCAGGGAACGGCAGGTTCCACCTGGCAGAGCCAATCCGCCCTCCGGCAATCCTCAGGTGAAGAGGATTCGTCCATACGCTCCAGGAAAGCAACATCCTCTTCCGTCAGCTCGGCAGGAATTTCACTGCAATCGCTGCCCCGGCCGAAACGCATGAGGTTTGCAATCCGGTTAATCAGCACGGTTGTTTTGCCGCTGCCCGCACCGGCCAGCAGAAGCAGCGGCCCTTCGGTGGTTAATACGGCTTTGCGCTGCATCTCGTTCAGCTGAGAAAACTGAGATGCGATGTATTTTTTTCTCGCCGTAAGAAATCTTTCTTCCATTTGTTCAGTCATAGACACACCTGTTATCTCATAAGGATGGGTCTATTCTACTCCATTTTGAGCAAAAGGTAAAGGGGTCTACAGCATGAATTCGCGGATTTTCTCCAAGGCCTTTTTTTCGATTCTGGAAACCTGGACCTGACTGACATTCATCACCTTTGCCACCCGCTGCTGGGTCAGGCTGTGATAATAGCGCAGCTGAATCACCAGCCGTTCCCGCTCCGGCAGCTTGTCCACCGCCTGCCGCAGGGCGATTTTCTCCACCATTCGGTCCTCGGACTCCGTATCGGTGAGGATGTTTTCCAGGCAGAACCCGTCCTCCCCCGTCTCCTGATGGATGGATTCCGTGGCAGCCGTGGCCGTTTCCGCGATGGCAATTTCCTCCGGAGAAAAGCCGGTTTGGTCCGACAGCTCCTGAATGGTGGGTTCCCGCCCCAGCAAGGCGGTCAGCTTGCTTCGCACCCCTTTGATTGTGGCGGACTGCTCTTTCAGACTGCGGGACACCTTTACCGTGCCGTCGTCCCGGAGAAAACGGCGTATCTCACCGGAGATTTTGGGAACGGCATAGGTGGAAAACTGCGTGCCGAAATCCAGGTCAAAGCCCTCAATGGCCTTTAAAAAGCCCAGGCATCCAAGCTGATACAGGTCCTCCGTTTCCACCCCTCTGCCGATGAAGCGCCGGGCGATGGACCAAATCAGGCCGGAATTTTCATTGATTAACTGCTCGGAGGCATTCTGATCTCCGTGCTGCGCCAGTTCAATCAGCTCTTCTGTTTTGCTCATTTGCGTCGCTGCAGCTTTCGGCGCATATGGACGGTGGTTCCCTTGCCAGTGGAAGAAGTCACCTCAAAGCTGGTCATAAAGCTCTCCATAATGGTAAAGCCCATGCCGCTGCGCTCCGCCCCTCCGGTTGTAAAGGAGGGACGCCTGGCCTGTTCCACATCCGCAATTCCAATTCCCTTATCCTTGATGACGATGTCCAGTACATTGTCTTTCAGGATTCTGCACCGCAGGGTAATATTTCCGATTTCGTTGGGATAGGCGTGGACGATGCAGTTTGTCACCGCCTCCGAAACGGCGGTGCGGATATCCCCCAGCTCCTCCAGGGTTGGGTCCATCTGCGCCGCAAAGCAGGCCACAGCGCTGCGGGCAAAGGCCTCATTGGCAGACCGGCTTGGAAATTCCAAAATCATGTAGTTATCGAATTTCATGAGACCGCCTCCCTTATTTCCACCAGCTTGTCAATTCCGGAGGCCCGGAACACCCGCATGGGCTGGGGAGAAATGCCGGAAAGGAGAAGCTTCCCCTCAATCTGGGCCATGTTTCGCAGGGCATTGATGACCACTGCGATTCCGGAGGAATCCACAAAGGTCACATCCTGAAAGTCCAAAACACAAACCTCCGGCATATACGCCTCAATTTTGGCGCTGATGATTTGAATATATGCCTTGGCACAGTGATGATCGATTTCTCCGGTTAGAGCGATGGTTAATTTTCCGTTTTCCAGAAAACTGGTAAAGTGCATTTTGAAATCCTCCTTTGCAAAACTGCTGGTTGCAGTATAATCCCTGCGTTACAAAAATACAGTCGGAAGTCCGTGTAAAAAAACAAGGCAGGAGAAAAACATGAGTTTCTCTTCTGCCTTCTGGTTGATGCGATCGTTCTGCCGCTTTCCGAAATGTGCTTATTGGTTTTCCAAACAAACAGACAAATTGGAATCTGCAGGTCTGCACCGCCGTTGCGGATGTACCGTAGGGCGGGGGCTTGCCCCCGCCGAAACGTGGCAAATATTTGAGTATTTCCGTTATAATGCCCCTGGTTCATAACCTGGGGCAAGCGGCGGGGGCAAGCCCCCCGCCCTACGGTATACCCCATTTCCCACACAACAATTACATCGCTAAATTCCAATTTCTCACAGTTCTCCGTCAAGCCAATTTGCACAATATGAAAAACCCCGGTCAACCGAAGCGGTCAACCAGGGCTTGCGTAGACTTTTGGGATATTAAAGCGCCTGCATGGCAGCCAGGCTCTGCTCCAGGCTGGCAATCAGGTCACGGGCCTTTTGCGCCTTGGCCCGTTCCGCATTCACCACAGCCTCGGGAGCCCGGGAGACGAAATTCTCGTTGGAGAGCTTTCCCTCCAGGCCCTGCAGATTCTTTCTGGCCTTTTCCAGCTCCTTGGTGATGCGCTCCAGCTCCTTGGCAATGTCCACCAGCTGTCCCATGGGGATATACAGCTTGGCATCGGCGGTGGCGCAGGTGACCATGCCGTTCAGGTTTTCCGGCTCGGAGTCCAGAATGGTCACGCTGTCGGCATAGGCAAGACGCTGGATGAAGCCCTCTCCCTCGGTAAACACCTGGGGCCTGGAGGTCAGCACGTACAGCGCCGCCTTCTTGGAGGGAGGCACGTTCATCTCCGCCCGACGGTTGCGGATGGAGCGGATGGCATTCATCACGGATTCCATGTGGGATTCCTCTTCCTGGAACGCCAGCTTCTCGCTGTATTCCGGCCACTTGGCCACGATCAGGGCTTCCCCCTCGTGGGGCAGGCTCTGCCAGATTTCCTCCGTGATGAAAGGCATAAACGGATGCAGCAGCCGGAGAATCTGATCCAGCACATACACCAGGACCTGTGTTGCGGTCTGCTTCCGGTCTGCGTCCTCGCCGTACAGTCTGGCCTTGGTCAGCTCAATATACCAGTCGCAGTAGGTGTCCCAGATGAAGTCATAGACCTTTTGGACGGCCACGCCAAGCTCATACTTTTCCAGATTATCCGTCACCTCGGCAATCAGGGTATTCAGCTTGGACAGCACCCACTTATCGGAGATTTCCAGCTTCTCCATTGCAGGCAGGGCATTGACGGAATCCTCGGACAGGTTCATCATCACATACCGGGAGGCGTTCCACAGCTTATTGGCAAAATTCCGCATGGCCTCGCAGCGCTCCACATAAAAACGCATGTCGTTTCCGGGAGAGTTGCCGGTGACCATGTTCATCCGCAGGGCATCGCAGCCGTATTTGTCGATCATTTCCAGGGGGTCGATGCCGTTGCCCAGGGATTTGCTCATTTTCCGGCCCTTGTCGTCCCGCACCAGGCCGTGAATCAGCACGGTGTGGAAAGGCGTTTTTCCGGTGTGCTCACAGCCGGAGAAGATCATTCTGGCAACCCAGAAGAAGATGATGTCGTAGCCGGTGACCAGCACATCGGTGGGATAGAAATAATCCAGATCGGCGTTCTTCTCCGGCCAGCCCAGGGTCTCAAAGGGCCAAAGAGCGGAGGAGAACCAGGTATCCAGCACATCCGGGTCCCGCTCAATATTGGTGCTGCCGCACTTTTCGCACTTGCAGGCATCCTCCCGGGAAACGGTAATGTGGCCGCAGTCGCCGCAGGTCCAGGCAGGAATCTGATGGCCCCACCACAGCTGACGGGAAATGCACCAATCACGGACATTTTCCATCCAGTTCAGATAGGTCTTGCTGAACCGGTCGGGGACGAATTTGGTCTCCCCGTCCTTCACCACGCGGATGGCCTCTTCTGCAAGGGGCTTCATCTTCACAAACCACTGGGCAGAGATGATGGGCTCCACGTCGTTGTGGCAGCGGTAGCAGGTACCCACATTGTGAGAATAATCCTCCACCTTGACCAGGTACCCACCCTCTTCCAGATCTTTCACAATCTGCTTGCGGGCTTCATAGCGGTCCAGGCCCTGATACTTGCCGCCCAGCTCATTGACCTTGCCGTTGTCATCCAGAACCCGGATGACCTCCAGGTTGTGACGCAGACCCACCTCAAAGTCGTTGGGGTCATGGGCGGGAGTCATCTTGACGCAGCCGGTGCCGAATTCCATCTCGGCGTAGTCATCGGCCACCACAGGGATTTCTTTGTTCATCAGGGGCAGAATGACTTTCTTGCCCACAATGGAGGTGTAGCGCTCATCGTTGGGGTTGACGCACACGCCGCTGTCGCCCAGCATGGTCTCCGGCCGGGTGGTGGCAACAACCACTTCACCGGTTCCGTCGGCCAGAGGATAACGGATATGCCACAGATGGCCGGGCTTATCCACATATTCCACTTCCGCATCGCTCAGGGCCGTGACGCAGTGGGGGCACCAGTTGATGATGCGGCTGCCCTTGTAAATCAAGCCTTTTTCATACAGGGAGACAAACACTTCACGGACGGCCTTGGAGCAGCCCTCGTCCATGGTGAATCGGGCCCGGTCCCAGTCACAGCTGGCGCCCAGCTTCTTCTGCTGCTCCACAATCCGGTTGCCATATTTGTTTTTCCAGTCCCAAACCCGCTCCAGGAACTTTTCCCGGCCCAGGTCGTAGCGGGTCTTCCCCTCCTTGCGGAGCTCTTCCTCCACCTTGATCTGGGTGGCGATGCCCGCATGGTCAACGCCGGGAATCCAGAGGGCGTTGTAGCCCTGCATTCTCTTGAAGCGAATCAGGGTATCCTGCAGGGTTGCGTCCATGGCGTGACCCATGTGCAGCTGTCCGGTGACGTTGGGGGGCGGCATAACGATGGTAAAGGGCTTCTTGCTTTCATCCCGCTCCGCGTGGAAGTATCCTCCCCGCTGCCACATGTCGTAGATGCGGGATTCCACTGCCTGAGGCTCATACACCTTTGGTAATTCTCTTGCCATAACAATCTCCTTTCAATTGAAAACGCCCTGACTCCCAATTGGAGTCAGGGCGAAATTGTCCGCGGTACCACCTGATTTCCCGGTAAACCGGGCACTTGAAAGCTGTAACGGGCTGACCCGGATCATCCTACTGCGTTCAGACAATCCACTCCCGGGCGACCCGCGGCATCATCCGATATGTGCTTGCACCAACCGCACACTCGCTGCATCGGAAGCGACACCGCTCCTCCCGTTCCATGTGTTTCGCTTTTCCGCCATTCTACTGTAATCAGCCGATTTTGTCAATAGTTTTTTCAGAATTTCAATGCATCCGGATGTTCCATCTGTAAAAATGCTGTGAATTCTCTTGACGAATTGGCAAAAAGAAATATAATAAACATAATCCTTAGATGTGAGTTGATAGAAAATGAAACTGTCCTTAATTGTCCCCTGCTACAATGAAGCCGAGAACGTCGAATTATTCCAGGAGGAAACCATAAAAGCCTTCCAGGGCTGCGGTTATTCCTTTGAAATCATTTATGTGGACGATGGCAGCGCAGACGCCACTCTGCACAATCTGAGAAAGCTCCACGCCGGTGGTAAATGTCCTGTGAAGGTCATCTCCTTTTCCAGAAATTTCGGAAAAGAGGCCGGGCTCTATGCTGGCTTGCAGTACGCTTCCGGTGACTATATCAGCCTGATTGACGCGGATTTGCAGCAGCGGCCTGAAATTGTCCGGGAGATGGTTCAATTTCTGGATGAAAACCCGGATTATGATGTTGTGGCGGCTTATCAGGACCGGCGCAATGAGGGCAAGGTCCTCTCCTTTTTCAAAAAGTCCTTCTATCGGATCATCAACAAGATGTCCCATGTGACGCTGCAGCCGGAGGCCAGTGATTTCCGCACCTTCCGCAAAAGCGTGCGGGACAGCATTCTCACCCTGGGAGAATACCACCGGTTTTCCAAGGGCATTTTCGCCTGGGTTGGCTACAAGACCCATTTTATTCCCTACACCGCATGCCAGCGGGCTTTCGGTACGACCAAATGGAGCTTTAAAAAGCTGATGAACTATGCCATTGAGGGCATCATCGGCTTCTCCACCGCCCCCCTCCGCCTGGCCACTTTTCTTGGCAGCATTTCCGGAATTGCGGCTGTGCTGTATTTAATCGCCGTTGTTCTTCAAAAGCTGTTTTGGGGCATCGACGTTCCCGGGTATGCCACAATCATTGTGCTGATTCTGTTTTTTGGAAGCGTACAACTGTTCTGCATTGGCATCATCGGCGAATATGTGGGTCGCATCTTCGAGCAGTCCAAAAACCGCCCCATCTATATTGCCAAGGAAATCCTGCTTCCCCCCGATGAAACGTAAATTTTCAGCCGCACACCGTGCGGCTGAATTTTTATTTCCTTTTTCCCAGAACCAGGAATCGAACAATAGGAATCCGACTTAGAATTTCGTTGAGCACGATGGAGAGAACAAACGTGAGCAGCGCGCCAAGAATGTACACAGCCGCCGCAGGAAGCCCCAACGGATAGCGTAGGCCCCAGCAAACAGGGGTCATGACAAGGCAGTGGAGCATATAGATGCCGCTGCTCTGCCGGGTCATAAATCTGCATAGCTGATTATCCATGTTGAACCACCTTTTTCCGCAGCCCAGAACAGCCAGGACGGCAATCCAGAGATACACCGCGGTAAACAGGCTTTTCAGGCAGGCATCCTCCGCGTAATTGGTGCCAAAATAATACCAGGTGTAGACAATTCCAAGGAGAACCGCCGCGATGCCAAAGGGAACTGCCTGCTTTTCCAGGGAATCCTGAAGTGCCTCATGGGAGAAAACATAGTAGCCCAGGAGAAATGCCGTGAAATAGATTCCGAACCGATAAACCGTAATCACAGGTGTGTTCAGCACCTGGGCGGATGCCCAAATCAGCGGCAGGAACAGCAGCGCCGTCCAGGCGTTCAACCTTTGGAAGCACTGATAAATCTTGTCCTTTTTGTCAATTTTCCGCAGGATCAGCAGCAGTCCGCTGAAAATCCAAAGCATCTGGACGAACCACAGGGGGCCGATGCCCGATGGCACGCAAATCAAATACAGCATCAGTCGCGGCATATCCGCCGGCATCCATTCCATACCGCCGCCAATGCGGACGTTGAAATAGCCCAAAATCCAGTAGAACACAAACAGGCCCAGGGTGGAGGGAACCAGAAGCTTCACCGTTCTCTCCTTGAAAAATTCCTTGTCGCTTCGCTTTTGCAGCGCGTATCTGGCGGACATTCCGGCAATCAGGAACAGAAGCACCATAAACCAGGGGTACACAAAATAAAGCACTGCATCCTGATACTGCACCTGGGAAAATGGTTCAAAGCCGCCCAGTACCCCCTGGGCATTAAAATAGTAGAATACATGGTAGATGAGAACCAGTACCACCGTAGCCCAGCGAATGTTGTCCAGATAGATTTTCCGTTTCATATTTCCAACCTCCTTTGGATGGAGGCATTATAGCACATGGGCAGAAAAAATGTTGCAATTGTCGCTGAACGGTCAATTCTTTCCGGTAAACGGCAAAAAGCGGACGACCAAAGCCGTCCGCTCTTTTTTTAGATTTCCTGTCTGCCTTCCAGCGCCCGGGAAAGGGTCACCTCATCGGCATATTCCAATTGGCTGCCCACGGGCACACCATAGGCAAGCCGGGTAACCTTGATCTCCATGGGGCGGAGAAGCCGGGAGATGTACATTGCAGTTGCTTCACCCTCGGTATCGGGGTTGGTGGCCATGATGACCTCCTTTACCGTGCCGGTGCTCACCCGCTTCAAAAGCTCCCGAATGCGGATATCCTCCTGGGTCACATGGTTCAGCGGCGAAATCACGCCGTGGAGCACATGGTAAACCCCATGGAACTCCCGGGAGCGCTCCATGGCAATCACATCCTTGGGTTCCGCAACAACGCAAATCACATCTTTATCCCTGGAATCATCATCACAGATGGGGCAGATTTCTCTGTCGGTGATATTCTGGCAGCAAGGACAGGTGTGAACTGATTTCTTTGCCTCCAGAATGGCATCTGCAAAGGCCTGGGCATCCTCCAAGGGAAGCTCCAGGACATGAAACGCCAGGCGCTGCGCTGTCTTACCACCGATGCCCGGCAGTCTGGCAAAATGGTCCGCCAAATCCTGCAAAGCTGCGGGAAAAAACTGCATACGCCCTCCTTAGAACAAGCCGCTCAGGTTCAGTCCGCCGGTGAGCCGGGACATATTGTTGGCCGCTTCGTTGTCGGCTGCACGCATGGCCTCGTTGACCGCGGCCATGACCATATCCTGAAGCATCTCCACATCATCCGGGTCCACGGCCTCCGGATTGATGGTCAGTCCCACCAGCTCATGCTTGCCGTTCACCGTGGCGGAAACCATTCCGCCGCCGGCAGAAGCGGTAAAGGTTTTGCTCTCCTGCTCCTGCTGCATCCGGAGCATTTCCTGCTGCATTTTCTGCGCCTGCTTGAGCATTGCGCTCTGGTTCATGCCACCGGGCATACCGCGAAATCCATTTTTAGCCATAATTCTAATCTCCTGTATTAAAAAAATTATTCTTTCATATTGATGATGTCACTGTGACTTCTGCCAAAGTTTAAAAGGGATTCCATGCGGGAATTCCCGGCGGGTTTGGCAGAAAGGTCAACCGCTACCACTTTCACCGGCCGCCCAAGCTGGGCAGAGGCCTTTCGGGAGACGATTTGAAGGGTTTCCGCCTTTCCCACCATGTCGGCGGTAAAGGTATTTTTGCACCGAAGCTCCAAAACGCCGTTGACCATAACGCCCTGTACCGGCGCATTCTCTGTTGTCACAAAGAAGCCGGAAACCGGCGGCCTGATCTCCTGGCGGATGCCGGAGACCAGCTCTGCCCAAAAGCCCAGGGGCAGCTCATCGGAAACCGGCTCCTCCGCCGCATCCTCCTCTGTTGGGATTTCCGGCGGGCCGGGCTGGGGTGCAGCGGCGGGCTTTTCGTTGGTACTCTGAGGCTGGAAAAGGAAGAAGTTCCCGGTTTTCAGTTGTTCTTCCAGTCGGGTCAGCCGGGCATTCAGGGATTTGGCATCCAGGCTGAGCTCCGGCGTGCACAGCTCCAAAATACACAGCTCCGCATCCATTCTGCGGCTGGAGCTTCTGGTGAACTCCGATAGGGTTTTCTGAATCAGGTTCATCATTCTCACAAGCTCGCCGCTGGACAGCTTTCTGGAAAGCTCCATCACCTCATCGTCGGAGGCGACGCCGGAGAGCATGGAGATGCCGGAATTGGGCGCGGTTTTCATCACAAGGATATCCCGAAGCAGGCAGGCAAGCTCGTCCAGCATAGCCCCCAGGTCTTTCCCCTCGGTGTAGAGCTGATTAAACAGGGTCAGCGCACCTTTGGAGTCATGGGATGCCACAAAGGAAAGCATCTGTCCGCATTTCCGCTCACCGGCAATGCCCAGGCAGGCGTATACGGAATCCGCCGTCAGCTCCCCCGCCATGGCAGAGGCACACTGGTCCAGCAGGCTCAAGCCATCCCGCATGCCGCCGTCAGCAAGACGGGCAATCACTCTGGCCGCGGAGTCGTCTAAATCAATGTTTTCCTGATAGGCCACGTATTGAAGCCGGGCAGCAATATCCTCCTGGCTGATTCTCCGGAATGAGAACCGCTGGCATCTGGACAGGATGGTGGCGGGGACCTTGTGGAGCTCCGTGGTAGCCAAAATGAACAGAAGATGCTCCGGCGGTTCCTCCACAATTTTCAGCAGCGCATTAAAGGCGGACAGGGAAAGCATGTGCACCTCGTCGATGATGTACACCCGCTTTTTCACCTGGGACGGTGTGTAGATGGCATCGTCCCGAAGATCCCGGATGTTGTCCACGCCATTGTTGGAGGCGGCATCGATTTCCAGCACATCCATGCAGGTGCCGTCATCAATGGACTTGCAGGCGCTGCAGCAGTTGCAGGGGTTGCCGTTATCCGGATTCAGGCAGTTCACCGCCTTGGCCAGAATTTTGGCGCAGGTGGTTTTGCCGGTGCCCCGGGAGCCGGTAAATAGATAGGCGTGGCTCATTTTCCCGGTCATCAGCTGGGTCTTAAGCGTCTGGGTGACCGCCATCTGACCGGAAACATCGTCAAATGTCTGCGGACGATATTTACGATATAACGCCTGATAGGCAGCCATGGTTCCTCTCCTTTCCAAAGCGGAAAAACATGCCGGCCCATAACAAGATCGCACACCCACATTTGATCAGGCAACATACGCCGAAACCGTGCAGAAAGCTCAAAATCGGCAATCCTGTGGCACACGAGAAGATCCGCTTAATGCTGCTTGGTTCCCCACCTGACATGGTTCACGGGATCTCATTGCACAAGACCGATTTCTCAACACCTCTTACACGGGCCGGACGCACATTACACCTAACCGGGTGTGGGAATTCATCCCTGCTGTAGCGGATTGCAGGTACAGGGCACCGCTAACTCCCCGACTAGTGCGACCTTGTTATAAGCCGGCAGCTCAAACAAGGGAAATATTCTTTTTTAGTTCAGCTTGGATTCCACAAAATCGGCAAGCTCCTGGAAAGTGGTGATCTTCTGATCCTCCATATCCAGTTCAATGCCCAGCTCGCTCTCCAGATCCATGATCATTTCCACGATATCCAGAGAATCAATGCCCAGGCTCTCGAAAGTGCTGTCGGGGCGGATGTCGGAGGCATCAATCTCCAGCTGCTTGGCAGCGTATTTTACAAGTTTTTCGTACATTCTTTATGTCCCTCCAAATATTCTGTGTAGAACATTTCCGTAATATTCTAGTACAGGACGGCAAATTTGTCAATCCTTGATTTTTGGAACCAAATGTAAGCAGCCGTTTTTCTTCATTCCAGAGGGACGGAATTTCCCGCTGCGTATGCAGTGGCCCAGGCAATTTGCAGGTTAAAGCCGCCGGTATAGGCGTCGCAGTCCAGAATTTCCCCGGCAAAAAACAGCCCCGGAACCAGCTTGGATTCCATGGTTTTGGGGTCAACCTCCGATACCTTAATGCCGCCGGAGGTAATAATCGCCTCGCTCACCGGGCGTTTGCCCGCAATGGCCACCGGGAAAGCTTTCAGCAGCTCCACCAGCGCCCGGCGCTTCTGCCTTGTAAGAGAATTGGCCTGCAAATCTGCGGAAATATCCAACCGGCGCAGAATCACCGGAATCATGGACCGGGGCAGCAGATCCGTCAGGGCATTTTCCATGGAGCGATTTTGATACAGCTCCAAATCCCGCAGAATCCGCTCATCCAGCTTACTCGGCTCCAATGCAGGCTTCAAGTCGATCACCATCCGGCAGCCCTCCCCTTTCAGGTGGCAGCTGGCACTGAGTACCGTGGGGCCGGACATTCCGAAATGGGTAAAAAGCAGCTCCCCAAAGTCCTGATACAGCACCTTGCCCTTGGCATTCAGAAGCTTTACGGCCACATTGCGAAGAGACAATCCCTGCATCTGGGCACAATCCGTCCCATCCTCCGTCAGGGGGACCAAGCTTCCCTCCTGGGGGATGATGGTGTGTCCCAACGCTGCGGCAAAGCTGTAGCCGTCCCCGGTGGAGCCTGTGGCCGGATAGGACACACCGCCGGTGGCGAGAATCACCCAAGAGGCTTCATAGGTATTTTTGCCGGTTTGAACGCCATGTACCTTGCCATCCTGGGTTAAAATCCGGGTGACCGCCTCATTGCAAACCGTAACACGGACCCGGCGCAGTTCGCTCTTGAGGCAATCCAGGATGGACTGAGAACGGTCCGAAACCGGGAAAACCCGGTTCCCCCGTTCCGTTTTCAAGGGGCAGCCATGGCTTTCAAAAAACGCCATGGTTTTCTCCGGTGGAAAAGCAGTCAGCGCGCTGTACAGAAACCGCCCGTTTCTGGGGGTGTTCTGCAAAACCTCCTGCCCGGAGCAGTGATTGGTCACATTGCAGCGGCCTTTTCCGGTAATCAGCAGTTTTTTGCCCAGGCGGTCATTTTTCTCCAGCAGCAGAATCCGTCCGCCTCTGGAGGCGGCGGTGATGGCCGCAAACATCCCGGCAGGACCGCCGCCGATGACAATGCCGTCATACTTCATTCTCTTTTACCTGCTTCTCATAGACGTTGTATTCGTCCCAGATTCGCTCCAGATTTGCAAAGGTTCTGGAAAGCTCCTTTTCCCGCTTGGCCGCGATGGCGACAATCAGCGCGTTAATCAGGCTGAGGGGGGCTACCAGGCTGTCGACCAGGGAGACCATGTCGCTTTTGGCCACCAGCACATGATCGCAGCACTGACCAAGAGGCGACAATTTGCTGTCGGTAAAGCCGATGACCGTCGCTCCGGCGGAGCAGCAATACTGGGCTCCCTTGGTGGTGGAGGCAGAATAGCGGGGAAAGCTGAATGCAATCACCACATCCTCACTGTTGACTCCCACGATTTTCTCAAACATCTCGCCAGTACTCATACCGGAAATCACATGGACGTTATTGAACATATAGTTCAAATAATATCCCAGGAAATTGGCCAGGGGTGCAACAGAACGGACCCCCAGAATGTAGACCCGCTTTGCTTTCAGGATCGCATTCACCGCATTGTTGAATTCATCCCGGCTTACGGTTTCCTCGGTTTGCCGCAGCTTTTCCATGTCGGAACGGACCACCATGGAAACAATATCCTGGTCGCCCAGGCGGTCGTTGGCCACTTCAATGCGCTGAACAGAGGTGAGCCGGTTGAGCACCATCTCCTGCATGGCTTTCTGCATGGAGGGATATCCGTCAAAGCCCAAATCCACCGCAAAACGGACCACCGTGGATTCGGAGACGCCAACGGTTTTTCCCAGCCGGCTGGCGGTCATAAAAGCCGCTTTATCGTAAGCTTCTGTAATATATTGTGCAATTCTCCGCTGTCCTTTGGAAAATTCCGGTGTTTTTTCTTGTAAAAGCGTCAAAAAATCGTGATTCATAAAGCTGCCTCGATTTCATGAATTGTTTTTTGCATGCACCACAATACTAGCAGACCTTTGGAAATTTTGCAAGATTCTCCGTCAAATTTTCCCCCATTCTTCCGGGGTCAGATAGCGCCATTTCCCGACGGGGAGATCCCCCAGCTCCAGGCTCCCCTCTTTGATTCGTTTCAGCCTCGTCACACGCATCCCAGCCATTTGACACATTCTCCGAATCTGCCGGTTGCGGCCCTCGTGAATGGTGATTTCAAATTTTGCCCCGGAGCCGCCGACCGTGAGCAGCCGAAGCTGGGGCGGCTGAATCCGGTAGCCGTCCAGAACCACAGGCTCATGGAGCTTTTGAAAGCCCTCTTCCGTGTAGCCGGAAACTTTGACCAGATAGGTCTTGGCGATTTCGTGGCTGGGGTGCATGGCCCGGTTGGCAAAGGTGCCGTCGTTCGTGAACAGAAGCAGGCCCTCAGAATCCATATCCAAGCGGCCCACAGGATACACCCGCTGGCCGCATTCTTCTACCAGAGACGCGGCTGTGGGTCTTCCCCGTTCATCCGAGAGGGTGGTCACATACCCCCGGGGCTTATTCAGCATGATGTAGATGTACTTTGCCGCAGAGGGAATCTCTTTTCCCTCTACGGCAATTTGGTCCAAATCCGGATCGGCACTGCTGCCCAGGGAGGCAACCGCGCCATTCACGGTGACCAGTCCGGCGAGAATCATTTCCTCCGCTTTCCTGCGGGAGGCGATTCCCCGGTCGGACAGTATTTTTTGGAGTCGAAGCTTCATTTGTTTTTCCTCCAGAATAAGAAACGGGAGGATTTTTCCTCCTCCGGCTGGAGCATCTCACGGGTCTTCCCGTATACAACCGGTATTTTCCCAACGGCTTTGCCGGAAATCAGAACATAGGCAAAGCCCGCATCCGCGCCCTCGGTCACCGGGGCATACACAAAGCCGCTGCCGGGCAGAAGCAGTTGGGGACTCTCGTCTTTTGCGATGGAATACACATAGTTATCAGCCGCCAGCACCGAAACCCTGGCAGGGGTACCTCCCGCAATCTCCCGGTATCCCACGCAGTCGCCCATGGTGACAATTCGCTGCAGATTGAATCCCGAAAAGCTGTCGTCCAGCAGTTTGCAGTGGTCCCGCCAGTCATCCGGGTCGTGGATGGTCACCGCCACAAGCCGGCGGTGATCCTTTACCGCGCTGGAAACCAGAATTCTGCCAGCCGCCTTGGTATAGCCGGTTTTCACACCGTCCGCCCCCGGATACAGCCACAAGAGCTTATTGTGATTTCGCAGGTACCGGTTGCCCACGGCAATGGTTTTGGTGGAGACGGTTTGACGGAACACCGGGTTATCCATGGCATAGGAGGCCAGAATCGCCAGGTCTTTCGCAGTAGAATAGTGATTTTTGGCATCCAGCCCGTTGGGGTTCTCAAAATGGGTCTGCTTCATGCCAAGGCTTCTTGCCTTGTCGTTCATCAAAGCGGAGAATTCCTCAATGCTGCCGCAGCAGTACAGCGCCAGCGCCACAGCGGCGTCATTTCCGGAGGAAAGCATCAGGCCGTACAGCAGCTCCTGAATGGACAGCTTCTCCCCCTCCCGGAGGTACATAGAGGAACCCTCAATCCCCACGGCCTCCTTGGGTATCCGCATCTGATCCAGAACATTGCATCGTTCGCAGACCAGCAGCGCCGTCATGATTTTTGTGGTACTGGCAATGAGGCTCTCTTCGCTGCCGTTTTGATTCACCAGGAGCCGTCCGCTGATGGGGTCCATTACAACGGCACTCCTGGCGGAAATCGCGCCGGATGGAACCGGAAAAAACAGAACGGCGGCCAGCAGTCCGGCCACCGTTCCGGCAAATCTTCTTTTCATTATCCTCACCCGGCAATAGTCTTTCCGGGAAAAGGCAGTTTATTCACTCTTTCCCGACTTGGGATCGATAAAAGAGGAAATCTTGTCCAGGGTGTCGGGAATCATCTCCACCAGCCTGTCCGCGGTGGTATTGGCCGCCTGGGCAACGGGAAGCATACGGACGTTCCCATCCTTTACGATCAGGAAACAAATGGGGGTAACCTTTACCCCTGCACCCACACCGCCGCCAAAGGGGTTATCCCCCTGTGCTGTCTTTCCCTTTGTAAAATCCGAACCGGCCCCGCCAAAGCCCACACTGACCTTGGAAACCGGTATGATGGTAACCCCGTCCGGCGTCACAATCGGTTCGCCCACGACGGAATTTACATCAATCATCTCTTTTATTTTCTGAATTGTTCCCTCCAGCATTCCGGGAAGCTTTTGGCTCATTGTACAGCACCGCCTTTTCGTTTCTTTTTGAAGATCAATAGTTCTTTTATCAGATAAAATCCATAAACCGTTCCGAGAAATACAAGCTGCCAGAAAAACAGCGTCAGGTCTGCCCGGGCAATGATGCGCGTTTCCTGGGCGGTAAAATCGCACTCTACCTCACAGTCCCGCTTTCCCAGAGAAACCGTTCTCTCCAATACAGGAATCAGATTGCCCAGCGCCGCCCAGGCCCGCCCGTAGTTCACCGCCAAATCGCAGGGATCATCCCCTGCCAGAATCAGCTTTAACTGCAAATGATTCACATGGAGCATATTTTTAAATTGCTTCAAAAAATCCAGCGCAACTTTTATAAGTGGGAGAAAATCCCGGATGCTGCCGCCCTTGGTTTCCTCTCCGCTCTTTTGTGGGGGATTTGGCACAGTTTCCTGCTTTTTGACGGATTCCTCCCCGGCTTTTTCCTGATTATCCGGCTTTTTCCTTTTCTTCTTAAAGGGGAAAACCGTAATCCGCAGGAAGCCGACAATCAGTCTGACAAGGAAGCCCTCTGCGTCGTATTTGACCGAGGCGCCGATTGGGATGAATGCAATCCCCGTCAGAATGACCAGCGCAATCAGCCAGCCCATTATTCCTTCGCCTCCGGCGTATCCTCGGGCTCCGCTTCGATGGGCTCCCCAAAGGCAATTTTTTCAATGGGCGGCAGCTCTTCCAACGAGGACAGGCCAAAGGTACGCAGAAAATCCGGGGTGGTTCGATACTGAATGGGTCTGCCCGGAACGTTCAGCCGTCCTGCCTCTTCAATCAATTTCTTATTCAGCAGGGCAGCCACCGAGTAGGAGCTGTCCACCCCGCGAATCTGTTCCACCATGGCTTTTGTAGCCGGCTGATAATAGGCAATGATGGTGAGCGCCTCCAACTGGGAGGAAGAAAGCTTTGGCGGCTTTCTGGTTTCCAGCGCTCTTGTGACGTAATCCGCCATCTCACCGGAGGAAACCATCTGGTAGCCCCGCTCCAGCCGCAGAATCCGAATACCCCTACGGTCAAAGGAGAGCTGATTGGCCAGTGCATCCGCCGCTTCCTCAATTTCCTGTTCATCCACTTCCAGCACCGCCGCCAGTCTGGAAATCTCCATCCGCTCACCGGAGGCGAAGAGAATGGCTTCCAGAATCCGCTGAATTTGAGACTGTTCCATCAATGCACCTCCTGACTGGGAGCGTCAGTTTTCAACAGACGAATGTTTGGATTTTCGCCGGAAATATCATCCTCCAGCGCCACGGAATTGGTTTTGCACAATTCCAGTATAGCCAAAAAAGTGGCAACAATTTCAGAACGGCTCCGATTCCCGCGGAACATATTTTTCAGCCGCTCCACGCCCCGCAGAAGAAGCTGCCGCAATACCTCGCCCGCCTTTTTGGTAACGGGGTAAGGCTCCTTCGCCACGATTCCCTTGAAATTGGCAATGGGCGGCGGAAGCTGCCGCTGATTCCGTTCGGCAATCAAATCCAGCGCCCGGAGCAAATCCAACACGGTATGCTTATACCGGTAGGTGTTATCCTTTCGCAGCGGCTCGGGGTCCTTGGTAAACAGGCATCTGCCGATTTCGTTCCTGGGCTCCAGCTGGCTGACCGCGATGCGAATCTGCTCCATTGCCTCCTTGCGCTGCCGCTCAATCAGTCCTTGCCGGAGCAAGTCCAGCTCGGATTCCGCCTCGGCCTGCTCGGCGGCGGAGAGGAGCATTTTGGTTTTAATCAGCATCAAGTGGGAGGCCATGGAAATGAATTCACTGGCGATCTCCATATCCAGCCGTTTCATCTCATCCAGATACGCCAGGTACTGCTCCAGAATGGCGGTAATGGATACATCCTGAATCTCTATTTTGTTTTTACTGAGCAGCAGGAAAATAACATCCAGCGGCCCCTCGAAATCCTCCATGAGCTCCGTACGGGTGTGGACGATTCCCTCCAATTTGTATTGCGGTTCAGCCATATCCGCTCACTTTTCTCCCATTCTATCACATTTTCAAATGGATTATATCACCCTTTTCCCTCCAGTGCAAGCATAACGAAAAAATTATTCATTTTGGCTCAAAATGATTGCATTTTATTCGGGGATGTGTTAAGATATCACTACAAGATACATGGAGGGATGTCCCGTGGCAAAGCGCAGTCGTAATCGTTATCGTGAGATGGAAAGCATCATGATGAAAATTCTCATTGGCGATGGTCTCATTTTCTTTCTCTATATGTTTGCCGCAAGCCGTGTAGGTGCATGGTCGGTCATCAAGGTGATTTCCGCAGTGCTTACCATTGCGATTTCGGTGCTGTGCCTGGTATGGCTGTATTTAACCCAGGAGTTTACCCGGCGGCGCAGCCTGTGGATGGTAACGGCTTCAGTTTCCATTCTCGCCTGCATTCTGGTTTCCCTCTGCCTGGGCTATCCCTGCCCCCCGGTTGTCTCCGTTTAACATCAAACAGCAATCACCCCTGATGGATATCCATCAGGGGTGTATTTTTTGGGAGTTGTAAATAAAAATCAACGATAAAAAGAATTGCCGCCGATGAATTCCCGCACAATGCTGGTGGGTGGGATTTCGTCATCCACATCCGCCTCCCGAATATAGCTCAGGATTTTCACAATGGCGCGAACCTGTTCGTAGCAGCTGTCCTCCGGTGTGATTTGGAGCAGCAGGGGGAAAATATGCTTTTTCAGAACCGCCAGCTCATAGAGTGTGGAGCTGTTGAAAATCACATCCGCATTCTCCTGATATGGGAAAATCCACCGTTTTTCTCCATTCTGCACCGACTCCCACATAGAAATTGTCCTCTGAACAGAAGAACCTCTGGTTTCATAATCCCGCACGATCCGCCGAAGCAGCCGCAGATAGCTGGTGGGAATGCGATTGTGATTATCCAGATTCAAAGGCAGCAGCGGACTGACATAGAGCTTGAAAATTTCCTTTTCCGTCACATTTGGTGGAACCATCTGGGGATTTAACCCGTGGATACCCTCCACAATGATGACGGAATTGGGGTCCAGCCGCAGTGTCCGGCCGTTCCACTCCCGCTTTCCCGTCACAAAATTGAAGGTGGGCAGGGAGGTTTCCTCTCCGGCAAGCAATTGGGAAATATTTCTGCGGAAGAGCTCTGTATCCAAGGTGTTGATATGCTCCAGGTCCAGCTTGCCGTCGGGCCCGGGGGGAATTTTGTCCCGGTCGATGTAGTAATCATCCAAACTCATCAGAATGGGCTTTTTCCCATGCACCCGGAGCTGGGTGGAGAGCCGGTTGGCAGAGGTGGTTTTTCCGGAGGAGCTGGGACCGGCCAGCATGACAACCCTGGCCTCCCGCTGGCAGACCATGTCCGCAATCTGGGAAAACCGCTTTTCATGCAGCGCTTCATTCACACGAATCAGCTCCCGGATGCTTCCGGATTGGGTCTTTCTGTTCAGGTCCGCCACCGTCTCGCATTCCATCAGCTCTCCCCAGTGCTCTCCCTCCGCAAAGACGGAAAAGAAATTGGGACTGTCCTTGAATGCGGCGGCCTGATTGGGGGCCAAGTCGTCCGGGTACAGCAGAATAAAGCCATCCTTGGCCGGGAGGATATTCCAAACGGTGAGATAACCGGCGGAGGGCAGCATTTCGCCAAAGAAATAATCCGAAAAATCCTTGTAAAAATACTCGTCAAAGGTTTCTGAATCGTACCATTGGAGCAGCTCTGCCTTATCGCTTTGATTGCTCTGACGGAACTGCTGAATGGCCTGCTGAATGGGAATCCGCCTGCGAATCAGGGGGAAATTCTCCTGTATGCACCGCTGCATCTGTTCTTTCAGCGCCTCAATGGAGAAGTCCTCACAGTTTTTGACGGAGACATATACACTGTTACCCATGGTACAGCTGATTTTTGCCACACTGGAGGGCCAAAGCGCGCGCAGCGAAAGAAATACCAGGAAGCAAGCGGTTCGGGTGTATACCTGTTTGCCCTGACTGTCGGAATACCGCAGAAGATGGATTTCTCCCTTGGAGGCTGCCATGGCGCGGCGGACGGCAGGCGCTTCCGGTGTGGAATCCGCCGGGCGAACGGGAATATAATTCAGGGTGAACACCTCTCCTGCAATCTTTGCCGCAAGGGGCCGGAATTGCAGATCGCAGCTGTCCATTCCCTGCGCCACAATCAGCTCCAGCAGGGTTTCTCCCGGCTTTGCCTGAACGGTGACCCCATCAATTGTCAATTTCATTTCAGCACCTCCTGCGTCCAACATTGGATGAAGACTGTGAACCGGCGAAAAAGGGCTGCTTCTTTCATGTACAAATTTGCGCCGATTCATTTTCTTCTGAAAAAAGCATATCATAAATACTTTGATATTTCAATGCTGATTTTCGTTTTAGGCTGGGTTATGAGGGCAGCAGCTGCTGCAATTGACTGATCTTTTCCAGAGAAACGCCGGTGTAGTAATACTGCAGAATTTCCTCCCAGCTATTTCCCTGCGCCGCCATGGCCTCCGCGCCGTATTGGCTCATGCCCACTCTGTGACCGTAGCCCTTGGTAAAAAAGAACACCACATCGTTTTTCACCTTCACTGAGAAAACAGTGGAACGCAGATTCAGAATTTCCCGCAGCTCCGTTCCGGAAAAGCTTCCGTTTCCGATTCCCACATTGGCGACACCCCCGCTGGATGTCTTCACCCAGTCATGAAACCAGCGGTTCGGGTCGCCCTCCAGCCGGACATGCAAAGCCGATTCCAGGTAAGAGCGGGAAAAGGCGGCGGTGGCCTCCCCGATGGAATCCGACTCCGGACTGTCCTTGCGGACCAAATAGGGATAGGAATTCCCCCAGACAGCCACCGCATCCTCCGTAGAACCTCCGGAGGATGAAAAATAGGTTGCCTCGATCAATTCCCCCTGGTAGGTAATGACCACTGCATTGGTGGAATGGACCGCGGTTTGCACCTTTTCCAAATCCGCCTCCGTTCCGTAGTAGCGAAGATACATTTCCGGGGAGAGAAATCCCTGGCAGCATCGGCTGTTGGTGCACACCGAGCTGTCCCCATGTTTTCCGCCGGTGATGGCCGCCTTCCAGGCGAAGGTGCGGGCCACAACCGCCTGGGCTTTCAGTGCCTCCGGCTCAAAATCCGCCGGCATCTCCGCCAAGGTAACCCCCAGCACATACTGCTCCAAATCCATCTCCTGCAGTTCTCCTCCATTGTTGATGAGAATGGTGTAGGTTTCCTCCTGGGGAGAGAACTCCGCCTCCGTTGCAGTTGTGTCCACGGTGTTCATGCGAACCATGGTCAAAAACAAAACGGGAATCAGAAACAATAAAAGAAAGAACTGGAAAAGAAACACCTTACTTGATTTCATAGCCTGTCCCTCCGTTGCAGAACTAGGATACCACGCCGGGAGAATAAAAAATGTCAGAAATTGTTTGCATTTTCTTCATCAATCTGATATGATAAACGCGCTTTTAACTTCTTCATTGGAGGTAAACCCTATGCCTAAGAGAAAATGGGGAGACCGGGCCGACGCTGTCTGGCTGAAAGATATCCCCTCAATGAACCGAATCATGCCTGTGATTATGCCCAACCGCGCCGACAACGAGGCGTATGTCAGCTTCGATCTGGATTTTCGCCCCCTGGAAGCCTACCTGGAAAAGAAAAACCAGGGCCTGACAGAGGATAAGTATACCTTTTTCCATGTGATCAGCTGCGCCGTGGGCAAGGCCTTTGTGCTGCGGCCCCGGATGAACCGGTTTGTGTGCAACAATAAGCTCTATCAGAAGAACGAGATCAACATCGCCTTTACCGTAAAAAAGAAATTCAACGACAAGGCGGAGGAAAGCCTTGCCAATTTCAAGTTCGACCCTAAGGAGACCATGGACTCCTATCACCAGAAAATCATGGATGTGATTCACCAGACCAAGCGGGAGGATATTTCGGATACCTCCACCGGGGCCATGGACCTCGTTGCCAAATTCCCCCAGTGGCTGATCAACCTGATTGCAAAGACAGTTCTCTGGCTGGACAAGCACGGTTGGGCCCCCCAGAGCCTCATCGGCACCGACCCCAACCACGCCTCCATCTTCCTGTCCAACCTGGGCTCCATCGGTTTGGAGTGCGGCTATCACCATCTGGTGAACTGGGGCACCAACTCCTGCTTCATCGTGATCGGTAAGAAACAGATGAAAATGGAATACACCAAAGACGGCACCCCCGACCTGCATGAGGTTGTTCCCATTGGCATCACCCTGGACGAGCGCATCGCCGACGGCTATTACTATTCCGGCACCGTTGCGCTGGTCAAGGAGCTGCTGGCCCATCCGGATCTTTTGGATATGCCCGCCGATACGCCGGTGGAATATTCCATCCGTCGGTAAAAATTTACATATGCTTCCGGAAAATGCTTGACTTTTCCGGAAGCATATGGTATTTTTTATCCAATTCCATATTGTATGAGGGAGTAGCAAGCGTTTACCGCGTGGCAGATCAACAGTCCCGGTTTTTTAACCTGGTCTGCCGCCAATTGCGAGACTTATGCATGTCAGGTTTCCAGCATGCATCCCCTCTTACGGTCGCCTGGCATTCTTGGAGAATGTTCAGGCTTATTTTTTTGAAAGAAAAGGAGTAATTATTATGCTGATTCCCGTTTTGTTATTTGCTCTTGGCCTTGTGCTGCTGATTAAGGGCGGCGACTGGTTCGTGGACGGTGCCACGGACATTGCCGAGCATTTCCACGTGCCGGAGCTGATCATCGGCGCCACCGTGGTTTCTCTGGGCACCACCTTGCCGGAGGTGATGGTCTCCGCCACCTCTGCCATCAGCGGCCACGGCGAGATTGCCTACGGAAACGCCATTGGCTCCATCATCTGCAATACCGCCTTGATTGCCGCCATTACGATTGCGGTGCGGCCCACCCCTGTTGATTCAAAAACGCTGGTGCTCCCCGTGGGCTTCTTCTTTACAGCGGCCATTATCTACTGTCTGAACGCATATCTCACCGGGTATTTTGGACGTCCCATCGGATTTGTGCTCCTGATCATTTTGGCATTGTATCTGGTTTTCACCGTTCGCCAGGGACTGAAAAATCCGAACCAGAGCGAGCAGGAAGAGGAAACGAAGCAGGAGCGCTCCCTGGGTATGAGCATTCTGATGCTGATCGTGGGCGCCGCTTTGATCGCGGTGGGCGCCAAGCTGCTGGTGGACAACGGTACCCTGATTGCCCAGGCGCTGGGCGTGCCGGAATCCGTGATTGCCCTGACCTTTGTGGCTCTGGGCACTTCCCTGCCGGAGCTGGTCACCGCCATCACCTCCCTGGTCAAGGGCCACGGCTCCCTCTCTTTGGGCAACGTGATTGGTGCCAACATTCTGAATCTGGTGCTGGTGTCCGGTGTGGCCACGGTTTTAAAGCCCTTTGCCATTCCCCAGAACAGTACCCTGTTCGGAATCAACGCCTCCCTGGTGCTGGACATTCCGCTGATGCTGTTCGTCATGGCCTTTTTGACCATCCCGGCTCTTCTGACGAAAAAACTCCACCGGAGCCAGGGCATCATTCTGCTCTGCATTTATGCCGCGTTCTGCGTGATTCAATTTGTCATGTAATGCCATTAAAAATGAGGTGCCTGTTTCCAAGCGGGAGCAGGCACCTTTTTCTGTAGTTGAGGATATCTCGTTTCTTTCATAATATTCCCTCAAAGCTGTGACGTTCTCAGATGAAAAATGTACTTCTAGGGTGAGAAGCAAAAAGAAAGGATGTGAACCCATTGGAAGATTCCAAAATCATCGATTTGTTCTGGGCACGGGACGAAGCGGCCATCGCACAGACTGATGCCGCCTATGGCAGAAAACTCTATGCGCTGGCCAATAAAATTCTGAACAGCCGGGAGGATGCAGAGGAAAGCGTGAGTGACACCTACATGAAGACCTGGGAAATCATTCCTCCCCAAAGGCCGAACCATTTCTACGCATTTCTTGCTTCCATCTGCCGCCATCTCTCCTTTCACAAGGTGGATTGGAGGCTGGCAGCCAAGCGAAATGCGGAAATCGTAACCTTGACAGAGGAAATGGAGCTGTGCATTCCGGATACCCGGCGGGATCTGGAATTGGAGGACAAGGAAATCGGTCGGGTGATGGATGCTTTTCTGGAAGGTCTGCCTAGGGAAACAAGACTGATTTTCCTGCGGCGGTATTGGCATGCAGACAGCATTGCGGAAATCGCCGCCCGGTATGACATCACCGAAAGCAAGGTCAAAATGCAGCTGAGCCGCACCCGCTCAAAGCTGCGTACCTATCTGGAACGGGAGGGAATCAAGGTATGAATGGAAAACAATTGTTGACCGGTCTGAGCAATATCAACCAGAAATTTATTGAAGAATCGGAAATGGAGCCAGCCGTCAGGAAAACCGGAACGGGAACCAGATTTGTTTTGCGAAAGCATATTCTGATCGCAGCCATTATCGCCCTGATGGTGTTTTTTATGGGCTGCGCGGTGGTGTATGTGCTGAGCATGAATGGAATCAATATTGGCCAGCAGCAAACCTTTCAGGATGTGTTTGAATATGACCCGGAATCTGGGCAGGCCGTTGCCTATCTCGGACAGGAAACTGTGACAGAAGAAGTGCTGACACTTGCAGGTATGAAAGGCAGCCCAAATTACAAGGCCGCACAGGAATGGTTCGCATTCAAGCAGGAGTATGATCCGGATCACTCCATTCTTCATAAACTGCAAAATGACGGACTGGTTCCGGAGTTTCCTGCGGAATACCAGTCCTATCACCTTTATTCCCAGGAAATGAAGGACAAACTGGATGAAATTCTTGAAAAATATGATCTGAATCTGATTGGCAGGACCATTCCTTTCAAAACAGAGGAACTTGTCTGCAAGGCATTAGGCTTGGAGGATATTGTGGTTCCGGGAAAGGAAGCCGTCATAAAACTGGATTATGCCGGATATCAGGAATGCGGCAATCTGAATATGGACTTTACGATCATCATTCCCGGTGATGAAGATTGCGGTGAACAAGCGACCAGATGCCACATCTATTATATGCGGAAAGATGCTTTTACAGAGGATGTTATTTCACTGAGAGAGATTGAGACCTGGAAAGAATGGACCTATACCACAGCTTCCGGCACAGATGTGTTGATTTTCCGGTCTCCAACTGATTGGCGTGGATATATCTTCTGTGACATGCCGAATTACACGGTAACACTTCGATACGAGTTCATCGACGAGCAGTATTCCAATGATGCAGCCGGAAATATGGTCATCGAGAAAGAGGTCATGACGGATCAGGAGATTGAGCGCCTGGCTGATGCAATTGACTTTTCCATTGAGCCCAAACTGTCCGAGGGATGGGAAAACCAAATGGATCCGACGGCCAATTCCGGCAAAACGATTGACGGCTATACCATTGAATTGAAGTCTGTCCAATCTGATGGCAATAAGGCGTTGATCACTTTGGGAATCACTGCGCCTGAGGATGTCAATCTTTTGGAGCATGATGGTTATCCCATATCCCTGAAACACAGCAACCGGTGGGGCTTCTTTGAGCCGGTAACAGAGGGTTCCGGCAATGTCAGCGGCGGATACGCAGTGGAAGAGGATGGGGATGGGAAATCCAACACACAGAATGTGGTTCTTGCGTTTTCAGCCGGTCCTGAGCAAATAAGAAACGGGGAATATCCCTTTGCCTCGGGTCATGTATGGAACATCTACTGGCAGGATATCTATGCCTGTTACCTGGACGAGAAGACAAATGAGCCTGCAGAATATCTTCTTGTAGAGGGTACATGGTCCTTTGATGTGGTATTTGAAGACATAACCGTAGAAGAACTGGAATTGATCACGACGCCCATTGCTTCCGAAACTGCCTGTGGATGGGATATGAAAGGGAATGATGTCTATCAGGATACCTTGATTACCTCCTTTATCCTGCGGCCTATGAGCGCCAGCATTATCTGTGACCTGGAGCATGCAGCACCGGACTTCTTGACAGTTGGAGATGGATGTGTCTATGTGGTGATGAAAGACGGGAGCAGTATTGCTTTGCACGGTGATAACGCAAGCGCTGGGATACAGAATTTGCAGGCAGAATCCACCATCGATCTGGATCAGGTTGCCTGTGTCCGACTGCCGGATGGAACGGAGCTCCCGGTTCCCCAGGCATAAAACAATTTTTCATTCAAGAGTCTGCTTCTCGATGGATGGGAAGCAGGCTCTTTCCTTTTCTCAAAAAAATGCTATCATGATACGTGAGGATTTTGAATGAAAAACGGTCTATCAGGGTGAGGAACAAAACGCAAGCGAGGTGAACCCAAATGGAAGACAGTAAAATCATAGAACTGTTCTTTGCCAGAAGTGAAGATGCCATCAAGCATACGGATGAAACTTACGGTCGGCGTCTTTATCATCTGGCAGAGAACATCGTCAAAAACGGACAGGACGCCGAGGAGAGCGTCAGCGACACCTATATGAAGGCATGGGATACGATTCCTCCCCAGAGGCCTCAGCATTTCTTTGCGTACCTGGCAAAAATCTGCCGAAATTTTGCACTAAAAAGGCTGGATTGGAAAAAGGCAGCAAAACGAAATGCGGAAGTGGTCAGCCTGACCGAAGAAATGGAAATGTGTATTCCGGACCAATCACGAGACAGAGAGATGGAAGCCAGGGAATTGAGTGTGGCTCTGGACCATTTTCTGCGTACCCTGACACCGGAAAATCAGATGGTATTCCTGCGGAGATACTGGTACGCAGACACCATCGCGGAAATCGCTGTCCGGTATGGGATCAGCGAAAGCGCCGTCCTGATGCGGCTGAATCGAACCAGAGCAAAGCTCTGCAGCTATCTTGAGAAGGAGGAAATCAACGTATGAAAGGAAAGGACATTCTCTTTGGACTGAACGATGTGGGAAATGATCTGATTGAAAAAGCAGAATATGGTCAATTTCCTGCTGACAAAGAAAGAAGCAGTGAAAAGGAAGCTCCCAGAATCAAAAGAATCCGGAAGCCCCTGCTGGTTGCGGCCATGATCACCTTGATGGTGCTGTTCATGGGCTGCGCCGTACTCCTGCTGCATCTGGAAGACCTTCGCATCAAAGAAGAACCCTACACGGATCATCTGCGCTACGCAGAGGACGGCAGCAAAATCCCCGCAACTGAGAAAGTGAAACAGTATATCTCCATTGCTGGTGCCGATGGCAGCAAAAACCATCTGGCCATTCAGGAGTGGATGGAGTTTAAAGAGCACTACGACCCGGACGGTTCTCTTCGGCGTGAACATTCCGGCTTTGAAAAACCTCCCCAGTACAACAACTATGTGGATGCCTACACCCAGGAAATGCTGGACAAGATCGATGAAATTTGCCGGAAATATGATTTGAAGCTGGAGGGGGATGCGGCAATCTTCCAGGAGAATGTGGCAGAGCTGTTCGCTCAGGTGCTGGGGATTTCCGGCATTACAAGAGAAAACTCCGGTTTGACAACAGAATTCGGAGGCGCGAGAGTGACCGAATCCGGCAACTTTAATGCTTCTTATCGGGCAACGCTGCAAAACCCGGAGGCAAGCCAGGAATTTGAGTTCACACTCATCTATGATTATCGGGACAAGGATTATTTCACCAGTGCTTTTCTCACCATCGAAGACGGGGAATCCGTGGAGCAATGGAATTACACCCTGCCGGAGGGAACGAAAGTACTCATTGCCAGCGACAAGGGTGGCGATGCCTTTATTCTGTGCGACCGGGAGGATGCCTTTATCAATGTCACCATCCGAAACGTGGGCTGGAATTGGGATAGCCCGGGAGATGTGATGTCCCACAAAGACATGGAGCTGATCGCCCAGGCTTTGGATTATACCCTGAAACCGAAGACGGTGGAGAATATGCCCCAGCTTCAGCAGGAGCTTGAGGAGCTGTATCAAGCCGGAGGAAGTCTGGAAGAGGACCCCGCAGAGGTGGAAGCCCGGATGCAGCTCTATGAGGAAAATGAGCACCACGAAAGCTACGGAGACTTGATTTGCCAGATGCGGGATAATGAGTCCTATTTCGTAAACCACTGTAATGTTGCCTATGAGCATTTCTGGGAAACCATGGAATACACCTTACTGGACATCACCGGAGACGGCGCAGAGGAATTGATTCTCGGACGGGATGGTCACATTCACGCGATTTGGACCATCCGTAACGGATTGACCGAGGGAATCGCTTCCAGCTACTATGAGGGTTACCTGTGTGAGGGAAATGTGTATGAATCCTATGTCTTTCTGGACGGAAAGCCCTACCATTTCTACTCCCGAATTGGAGAGGATGGTCTGATGGAAAAACTGATGGATGTGGAATATGACGCCGTACAGGAAAGCTGGATGCTGGATGAATCCCAGGACGGAACCGGCCTCACGCCCATCTCTGAGGAAAAGGCCATGGAGCTTATTCACTCCTTTGTCCGCGTTCCTCTGGAAATGAAATCCGTCAAAGAATATCCCCTCGAATAAACCATTGGGCCTGCTTCCTTTCTCGAAGCAGGCCCTTACCCGTAAGAAACATGTTTTCTAAAAGCGGAAATCCACCTGATACTTTCTGAGCCAGAACTCGATTTGCAGGATATAGGCCATGGTCTGAGGCCGGCGCATCAGCTGGCCATACCAGGGCCATTCATTTTCCTGGGCAAGATAGGACTTTAAATTCTCCCGGTCAATCAGGCAGAACAGCGGGTTTTCCTTTTCCTCCAGGACCGCTTTCAGCCACTGTGCCATCAGCTCCTCATAATGGGGGTCAAAGGTTTTGGGATAGGGGCTTTTCTTTCTCTGGACAATTTCCTCTGGGAGCAAATCCCGGACTGCATGGCGCAGCAAGCCCTTTTCCCTGCCCTGGTAATCCTTGAACGCCCAGGGCACCCCATACAGATACTCCGCAATGCGATAATCGCAGAAAGGCACACGAACCTCCAGGCCGGAATACATGCTCATCCGGTCTTTCCGGTCCAGCAGCGTCTGCATGAACCACCGGAAATTCAGATTGACCATCTCTTTCATTCTCCGCTCCAGAGGGCTGTTATCCGGAAGAATGTCACTTTCCCGGCAGGTTTGCCAATAGGCATTCATCACATATTCCTCCGGTTTGCCCTTTTGTTTCAGAAAATCTGTCAGCAAATCCGTCCGCTGCCTGGTTGTCTGGGACCAGGGAAAACCCGCCTTGGCTCGCACCTCAGGGTCCCGGTACCAGGGATATCCGCCGAAAATCTCATCCGCACACTCCCCGGAAAGGGCAACCTTGACACGCTTGCCAATCTCCCTGCAGAACGCAAGCAGGGAAAAATCCACATCCGCCATTCCCGGCAGGTCCCGGGCGATGGTGGCATTTTCCAATTCCGCCGCCAAATCCTCCGGTGTGAGGATCACCCAGTGGTGCTCTGATTGGATGGAAGAACACATGAGATGGATGTATGCATCATCGGAATTTGGCTGGAATTTCCCCGGCTGAAAATATTTTGCATTGTTCAGATATCCCACTGAGAATGTGGGCAGCTCCGTTCCCCTTTGTGTCATCTCATTGGCGCAAACCGCTGTGATGATGCTGGAATCCAAGCCGCCGGACAAAAACGTCCCGATGGGAACATCCGACACCATCTGGCGCTTTATCGCATCGGTGACCAGGAAACGAACCTGCTCGCAGGTTTCCTCAAAGGATTCCGTGTGATACCGGTCCCGCAGCTTCCAATACTGGGTCAGGGTCAGCCGGTGATTTTCAAAGTATCCGTACCAGCCCGGCTCCAATTCCCGAATCCCGTGAAAGACACCGCTGCCCGGCACTCTCCCCGGCCCCAGCAGGAGCAGCTGATAGGCGCCATCCAGGTCCAATTCCGGCCTGAATGCCGGATGGCAAAAGATGGTTTTGATTTCGGAGGCAAAGATCAGCCCTCCATTGCTTTCCGAATAAAAAAGGGGCTTCACTCCAATTCGGTCCCGGGCCAGAAACAGCCGCTTTGCCTTTTCCTCCCAGACCGCGAAAGCAAAAATTCCATTCAACTTTTCCACGCAGCCGCTGCCCCATTGGGCATAGGCATGGAGCAGCACCTCCGTGTCGGAGTGTTCGAGAAAAAGATGTCCTGCTTTTTCCAGCTCCCGGCGGATTTCCTGGGTGTTGTACAGCTCGCCGTTGTAAATCAGCGTGTAGTCTTCATCCCCAAAGTGCAGACTCATGGGCTGCTTGCCGCCCTGGGGGTCGATAATTGCCAATCTTGCGTGGAGAAATGTACATTCCTGGCTTTGAAACGTTCCATGTCCATCCGGCCCTCGTCGGGACATGGTTTTCAGCATGTTTTGAATGGTTTCCCCGGATGGCTTCAAATGAATACAGCCTGCAATGGCACACATTGCGTTACCACATCCTTCCGTCTGCCCATTATATGAATCCAAGATGAATTGGGTTCCTGAATAATTCGACAGAATCTGCACATCCTGTTCTGGGTGATAGAAATGAAGAACAGCAAAGAAGTATTGTCCTCCGTTCTGAAAACGACACAGATGGGGCAGCTGGGAATCCGCAGTGCTCTGGAATCCGAGATGGCACCGGCGTTACGCAGCGCCATGGAATCACAGCTTCGGGAATACGATTCCATTGAGAGTGAAGCCCATTCCATTGCAAAGGCAAGGAAATGGGAGCTGCAAGAGCTGAATCCCTCCATCCGGTTTATGACCGACCGCATGACCAAGATGAGATTATCCCGCGGTGATGTGAACAGCAAAATCGCTGCGATGATGATCCGTGGAAACACCAGCGGCGTCATCAAGGGGCTGAAAAACCTCCATCAGATGATCGAACAGGACAAAGCGGTGCAGTCACTGTCCAATAAGCTTCTGGACACCGAAAGTGCCAATGTGCACCAAATGAAAAAATTCCTATAGACGTCCGGGACGGATTCGCTCTGTCCCGGACGCACCATTTCCGTCCCAAAGGCATAAGCTAATGGAGTATGGAAAGGATGGGATACTATGCCAACAATCGGATATCTGCAGGCCCGCGCCTACACCAGCAATGCCCAAATCCCGCTGCGGGACGTTGCCGTTGTGGTCACCGCGCCGGACCAAACCGCCATTGCCATGCGCGTGACCGATCGGAGCGGATTGATCGCACCAATTGAGATACCGGTGCCCAATCTCTCGGAAAGTCAGGAGCCCGGTGCAAAGCAGAAGCCCTACGCTGTGGTGAATCTGACTGCCTATCGGGATGGGTATGGACCATTTGAATCCAAAAACATTCAGATTTTTGCGGATACGCTGACCTTTCAGGATTTGAAAATGATTCCCCTCTCCCAGCTTCCCCTGGGTGAGACGGACAGCGCGTATGTGGTAACACCTCCGCAAAACCTGTAAGGAGGAATGTCATGCCGACAGTTATCCCTTATGTACCTCAAAAAATAACGGTCCATCTGGGAGCGCCGGGAGACGACGCGCCAAATGTGACCGTTGATTTTGTGGACTATATCAAGAATGTGGCTTCCAGTGAAATCTACCCCACCTGGGATGAAAGTGCCCTCCGGGCCAACATCCTGGCCATTGTTTCCTTTGCCCTGAACCGGGTTTACACCGAGTTTTACCGCAGCCGGGGATATGATTTTGACATCACCAACAATACGGCCTACGACCAGTATTTTGTTTACGGTCGAAGCTATTTTACAAACATCGCCCGTCTGGCGGAGGAAATGTTCAACGACTATCTGCGCCGGCCGGGCTTCGTGGAACCCTTGGCCGCAAAATACTGCAACGGCACCACCGTGACCTGCGAGGGCCTGAGCCAGTGGGGCAGTCAGGAGCTGGCGCAGCAGGGCTATAACTCCACCCAGATTCTTCGGAATTACTACGGCAATGTGGAAATCGTCTATGACGCGCCGGTAAAAGAATATACATCCTCCTATCCCGGCACACCGCTGCGCCGGGGAAATATCGGTCCCTATGTGGTGATCATTCAAACGGAGCTGAACCGAATCGGGGAAAACTATCCGGCAATCCCGAAAATCTCCCCAATTGACGGCATCTTCGGAGAACAAACCGAAGCAGCCGTCCGAAAGTTTCAGGAGATATTCAATTTGCAGGTAGACGGCATCGTCGGTCAGGCCACCTGGTATGAGCTGGTGCGCCTTTACACCGCGGTAAACAATCTGGCCGAGCTGCAAAGCCAGGGGCAGACCTATTATAACATCGCCTGGGCCAGCAATAATCCCATTCAACAGGGCGACCGGGGCATCCGGGTGGAGCAGCTGCAATATATGCTCCGGGTGCTCTCGGCCTATATTTCCGAAATCCCTCAGATTGCAGTGGACGGCATTTTCGGCCCTGAAACAAGGAATGCCGTTCTGGCAGCCCAGCAGAGATTCGGCCTGCCGCAAACCGGAATTGTGAATTATGACACCTGGGAGGCCATCTACAATCAATTCATTGGAATCGAGGATACCAGCCTGAGAGATTTTGAAAGGCTACCTCTCACCGGTGCACTGGCCGGTCAAAACAGTAATGGCCGAAACCGGTTCACGCGGACGGCGGAGATGACCCAATATCCGGGCAATCCCCTCTCCGGTGGAGATCGGGATACCCCGCGCCAGGAGGTGAATCGATGATCTCGGAGCGCCGATTTGTCAATCAGCCGATTCGAAGCCTGCAAACAATGCTCCGCACCATTGCGCTGTTCAGCGACGAATACCAGCGAATCATTCCGGACGGTATATACGGACCGGAAACCCAAAAAGCCGTTGTCACCTTTCAGCGAAATCAGGGGCTGCCTGCAACGGGCATCACGAATCTGCAAACCTGGGATGAAATTGTAAAGCTCTATGACGAGGCCCTGGAGGTACTGTCTCCCCCGCGAACAACAGAATATGAATATCAGGAGGAATTTCCCTTTACCCGGGGAAATCAGAGCCCAAGGCTCAAAATCGCACAGTGTATGCTTGCTCAGATTGCGGAGCGGTACTGCTGCATCTGTCCGCCGGAGCTGTCCGGCAGCATGGATGAGCTCATGATCAATTCCATTTCGGAATTCCAGCGGATGAACGCCCTGCCGGTAAGCGGCAAGCTGGATAAAGCCACCTGGAAAAACCTGATTTTACAGTTTGCTCTGTCGGAGATAATTGCAAACCGTCACAGAAAATGAGAAGCACAAAAAAGTTGATAAAAAAACTTGATAAATGAAATAGAAACGACTATAATATATCAAGTCTATGTTTTTTGTTTACACTGTTTCGCCGGATCAGGTGAAGAGGTGGCTCAGCGTTTTACTGCCACGGAGGATCATCCATGTTCACGTTAAACTGGAAAAAAGAGGTTTTTACCATACCGAATTTGCTCAGCTTATTCCGTCTTCTGTTAATTCCGCTCTACGTTTATTTGTATTTGACGGCGGAGAGAACGTCCCAGTATGTCGCGGCAGGGCTTGTGCTGGCGCTTTCCTGCCTGACGGACATGATCGACGGGAAAATCGCAAGGAAATTCAACATGATTTCAACCCTGGGGATGCTTTTGGACCCGGTGGCCGATAAAGCCACTCAGACCGCGCTGCTGGTTTGTCTGTCCATGAACTACCCGGTGCTCTATCCGGTGCTGGGGCTTCTGGTGATCAAAGAGAGCTTCCAGCTGATTGCGATGATCATCGCCTACCTGAACGGGAAAATGCTCCCCGGTGCCCTGATGGTCGGAAAGGTGTGCACCACCGTTCTGTTTATCAGCCTGATCGCGCTGGTTTTGTTCCCCGACATCCCCCACGAAATCGTGAACCTGATTGCATTGGTGGATGCCTGCTTCCTGGGTGTTTCTTTTGTATGCTACATCTGCGCGTACTATGGCAAAAACAAAAAGGTCCAGGATTTAAATTCCGGTATTTAACCCCAAAAAACTCAAAGGCAGCGGTTTTTCAGCCGCTGCCTTTTTTCCGTATTTATCTATTTAGAAACGTCCGCCGATCTGTCACGAGCGAAATTGTCGGACATCCGCAGAGATTTCCGCGGCATCAATTTCCTCCACCGGCTCCGTTGTGTATAGTATACCACAGCCGGGCCGCGATTGGTGAAGAAAGGTTGAACGAAGCGGAAACAATTTGTCAAGCTGGATAAATATTACTGATGAGAATCAGAAGCGGAAGCGCCAGGGAGAAGATGCTGATGGCCCAGGCATACATGGCCTTCCTGGAAAACATCATCAGCGCCAGGCAGCCAAAGGTAACTGCCAGCGGCACCACCACTGCGGTCCCCCGGTCGATCATCCGCAGAAAATTGCCGTTGTTCTGCAGAAAAATTCCAACCTCCGTGGGGAGTCGGACGCTGTTGTAAATGGCAATCCGCAGGGCATAATAGGCCACCGGCAGTGCCATGATGAATTTGCGGGCCTTGTAGCAGAACATCACAATGGAACCGATTACCTTCTTTACAGAGCCCTCAGGCGCCTTCTGATTTGGATTTGCAAATTTGCTTTGTACTGTCTTTGCCATATATCTATGCCTCCTGAACTGCAACAAAATTTTGACATAAATGTCCAGATAATTGGACACTACTTGCGGTATGATTTCTCCATCAGCCGGTGATACCTTGGCAAAAGAGAGGAGAAAGCATCATGAAAAAGAGAAATGACATCTATCGACATTCTTCCCATTATTGCCCCGCTTATCCCAACGAGGCGGACACAAGCTATTATCAGAAGAAACTATTGGATATTCTCGGCGGACTTGCTGCCGGGGTGATGCTGACGGTCTGGATGGTAATTCTGGTCCGAATCAGCTGACTGCCTCGTATTTTCCCGGTAAATGTATGCCAAGCCTTTCAGAATCAGGTTTTTCTCATAGTGAATCTCAGAGCGGCACAGCGGAACGATAAATCTAGCAATGCCGCCTGTTGCGATTACGGTGGTTTTGCAGCCCAGTTCTTCTTCCATGCGGACAATCATACCATCTATCATGCAGGCGGTGCCCAGCATAATTCCGCTACGCATACAGTCCACGGTGTTTCTTCCGATGGCTCTCTTGGGCTGATCCAGCTGAAGTCCAGGCAGCAGCGCCGTCCGCTGGGTCAGCGCATCCAGGGAAATTTTTACGCCGGGGCAAATACAGCCGCCGATGAACGCGCCGGAGGCATCCACCACCTCGATGGTAGTAGCCGTGCCCATATCAACCACAATCAGTGGCGGCTTATAGGCCCTCATGGCGGCGACACAGCCCACCACCAGGTCCGCGCCGGTTTGGGTGGGATTTTCCAGCTTGATGTTCAACCCGGTTTTCACCCCGGGACCCACCACAAGGCTGTTTTTTCCGGTGAGCTTCCACAAAGCGGTTTTGATAGAGTTCAGCACCTGAGGCACCACCGATGCAATGATGGAGCCTTCGATGCTTTCCAGCCGGAGCCGATGAATGTCGAAGATCATTTTCAGATCAATGCAGTATTCATCCGAGGTTTTGGTGGCATCGGTGCGAAGTCTCGCCTCAAAGAGGATCTGATCGTCCTGAATGCCTCCGATCACAATATTGCTGTTTCCAATATCCACCGCGATGATCATAGCGCTTCCTCCATATCCCTTTGGCGGACGATTCGGCACTCTGCCGAACCGCCCTCTATGAGAATCAATCCGGCGGTTCCGCCGTATCCGGCACTGCCCGGATTCATGATCCACTGCCCCTCCGGGAGCCTGCGGCAATCCGGCTCATGGGTATGACCGTAGAGAATCACATCCGCCCGGCAGCGCTGTGCATCCAGAATCAGCTTATCTAAATACAGCTTGACGCCCTGCAGATGCCCGTGGGTCATATAGATGCGGACCCCGCCCAGCTCTTCTACCCGTATTTCCGGAAAGCCGGGCACAACCCGCCCCCGGTCACAGTTGCCTGCAACCTGGTAATAGGGAAGCTGAGGATACTCCTCTGAAAGGACCTCCCCATCCTGGACCATATCTCCCAGGTGGATGATTCCATCGGGCTGCAATACATCCACGCACTGACGCATGAACCGCCGGGATGAATGAGAGTCTGAAAAAACCAGAATTTTCAAGGCAACTACTCCCTAACGCAATCTTATGATGAGTATACCACATCAAAGCCGGTTTTTCTACAGAAATTATTCTTTTTCAAGAATTATTCATATTTCAGCTGCTTTGAAATCAATACACATTCGGCATTCCCCGGACATATAGTAAAGAGAGAACGAAGCAACTTGCCATGATGGGAGGCGTTTATATGGCAAAGGATCTCGGTGGTATCGACTTTTCGGAATTGTTGAAAATAGCCAACTCCCCTGCTGGCCGGGAGCTGATGAACTTAATCCAGAAAAACAGGGACGCGCGCTTTGATGAAGCCATGCACCAGGCGGAAGCAGGGGATTTTTCCCAGGCGAAAGAAATGCTCAATCAAATGCTTTCAACCAAGGAAGCACAGGATTTGGTGCAGAAAATCCGAGGCGATCAATGAGCGAATTAGATGAAAAGCTGAATTCCATTCTGTCCAATCCAGCCATGATGCAGCAAATCATGTCCCTGGCCCAGGCACTGAACCAGTCAGAGGCCCAGCAGCAAAGCACCAATTCTGCTGCCCCGCCCCAGCAGAGTGCAGAGCCGGCCGTCAAGGAAGCGCCCTTTAACCCCAATCTGCTGAATAAAATCGCCGGATTGATGGAGCGTGGTTCCATCGACAAAAATCAGGAATCGCTTTTAAAGGCGTTGGGGCCCTATTTGAGCAGGCAAAAGCTGCAAAAGCTGGAGCGGGCCATGCACGCTGCAAAAATGGCCGGAATCGCATCTGAGATGGTAAACGTTCGGGGCCAATCTCCGTTTTCAAGAAGGTAGTGCCATGTATAATCGATATATCCCCCAGGCGGACGGTTCCTTTCGCCGCAGCCGGGTGCCGGAACCCGTTAACAATCCTCAGCGGCCGGATGAACGTCCGCCTGACCGTCAGGAGGCCGTTCCAAAAGAACCGGCCCCAAAGCCAAATGCAGCCTTTGCGCCCCAGCCTCGAAGCTATGGCTACCAGAACCACAGCGCCCCCTCCCCACGGAATGTCCCTTACCATGACAGCCCGCCGGTCAGTGTTGGGAGCTTTCTGAAAGGACTGCTGCCCCAGAACTTCGACACGGAGGATTTGATCGTGGTGCTTCTGCTGCTTTTGATGTCCGGCAATTCCAGCAAGGATCAGAATGCTGCTTTGCTGACCCTGGTCATTTATCTGTTTTTATAGGAAGAAGCCGTTCACGGAATGACCCATGAACGGCTTTCCTCTTTTATCTGGCTACAAAGCCAACCTTTTTATAGACCTTGCGAAGGGTCTTTTCCGCGACATAGCTGGCCTTTCTGGCGCCGTCCTGATAGACCTGCTCCAGGTAGGCCTTGTCCTTCATGATTCTGGCGGCTTCCTCCCGGATGGGACGCAGGGTCTCTACCACAGCCTCGCCCACCGCCGGCTTGAATTTGCCGTAACCGCAGCCGGCAAACTCCGATTCGATTTCCTCGAAGCTTTTCCCGGTGCAGGCGGAGTAGATGGTCATCAGATTGGAGACACCGGGCTTGTTCTCCTTGTCGTAGCGGACACAATTCTCAGTGTCGGAATCGGTGATGGCCCGCTTGAACTGCCGCATAATGGTCTCGGGGGTATCCATCAGCAACACCCGGCCGGTATCCTCGTTTTCGGACTTGGACATCTTGGCGGCGGGATTGGTCAGGCTCATGATTCTGGCCCCGACCTTCGGCACATAGGGCTCCGGAATCTTAAAAACATCCCCATAAATGCCGTTGAAGCGCCGGGCGATGGTGTGGCACAGCTCCACATGCTGCTTCTGGTCCTCACCCACCGGGACATAATCCGGCTGATACAGCAGGATATCCGCCGCCATCAGGCTGGGATATGTAAACAGGCCGCCATTGATGTTGTCGGCATTTTTGGCGGACTTGTCCTTAAACTGGGTCATGCGGTTTAATTCGCCAAACATGGCATAGCAATTCAGCACCCAGCCAAGCTCGGCATGCTGATGAACATGGCTCTGGATGAACAGGGTGTTCTTTTCCGGGTCCAGGCCGCAGGCGATATACTGGGCCAGCTGCTCCAGGGTGCGGCGCCGGAGATCGGCGGGGTTCTGGCGAACGGTGATGGCATGGAGATCGGCCATGAAATAAAAGCAGTCGAACTCGTCGGCCCGGGCGGCCCAGTTCTTAATGGCACCCAGGTAGCTGCCCAGGGTTAGATCTCCGGAAGGCTTGATGCCGGAAAGCATTCTCTTTTTCTCTTTGATTTCGTCCATATGTAAGCGCCTCGATTCCTTGGTAATAATCGGTTTTCAGTATTTTACCATATGCGCCGGAAAAACGCAACGTAAAAATTGACAATTGGAAAGAGCAATGGTATATTATATTTCAAATCATCAAAAAGAGGTAGAAACAATGGATTACTTTGCACTGGCAGAGCTTCTGTTCCCCCATGTCACCATGACCCCGGAGGAGCTGGAAGCCAAATACCCTCCGCGGAATGTGCCGGAGGGAGCGGTTGTCACCAGAATGGCTCCCTCCCCCACCGGGTTTGTCCATTTGGGAAATCTGGTTCAGGGCCTGACCTCTGAGCGCATGGCCCACCAGAGCGACGGCGTGCTCTTTCTGCGGGTTGAGGATACCGATGCCAAGCGGGAGGTTCCCGGCGCTGTGGAGGTGCTGATTGAAACGCTGAAGCATTACGGCATCCACTTTGACGAGGGCGCTACCATCGACGGCGACAACGGTGCCTATGGACCCTACCGCCAGCGTCAGCGGGCGGATATCTATCATGTCTATGCCAAGAAGCTGGTGCAGGAGGGCATGGCCTATCCCTGCTTCTGCACCGAGGAAGAGCTGGCTTCCATGCGGGAAAAGCAGGAGGCTGCCAAGGAAACCACCGGCTACTATGGCCAGTATGCCATTTGGCGGGACCGTCCCATGGAGGATATTCAGGCTCAGATCGAAGCCGGTTCCCCCTGGGTGCTTCGCTTCCGCTCCACCGGCGATGTGTCCAAACAGTTTAAGTTTAACGACCTGGTTAAAGGGGAACTGACTGTGACGGAAAACAACATCGATCAGGTGCTTCTGAAATCCGATGGAATCCCCACCTACCATTTTGCACACGCGGTGGATGACCATCTGATGCACACCACCCACGTGGTTCGGGGCGACGAATGGCTGCCCAGCCTTCCATTCCACATTCAGCTGTTCAAGGCCCTGGGCTTCAAGCTGCCCAAGTATGTGCACATCGGACCGCTGCAGAAGATGGACGGCAGCTCCAAGCGGAAGCTGTCCAAGCGCAAGGACCCGGAGCTGGCTCTGACCTATTACAAGAAAGAGGGCTTCCCTGTTCAGGCCGTGTATGAATATATCATGACATTGCTGAACTCCAACTACGAGGACTGGCGCCGGGCCAATCCCACCGCTCCCTCCTCCGACTTTAAATTCAGCCCCAAAAAGCTGAATCCCGCGGGCAACCTCTTTGACTACTCCAAGCTGTGCGACGTTTCCAAAAACGAAATCGCCAAAATGGATGCATCCCAGGTTTATGATCTTCTGCTGGAATGGGCCAAGGAGTTCGACCCGGACTTCGGCAGCAAGCTGGAAGCCGATCCGGAATTCGCAATCAAAATTCTTGCCATCGGCCGGGGCGGCAAAAAGCCCCGCAAGGACCTTGCAACCTGGTCCGATGCCAAGCCCTATATGGGATTCTTCTACGATTCATATCTGGAGGCTCCCTGCTTTGATGAAAAGTTCGACAAGGCGACCATTCGCTCTGCTCTGGAAAAGTTCCTGGACCGTTTCAACTTTGCAGATGATTCTAGTGTATGGTTCGACAAGGTAAAAGAAATTACCACCGAGCTTGGCTTCACCACCGACATGAAGGCCTACAAAGCCGATCCCACCGCATTCGCCGGAACGGTTGCGGATGTATCCACCTTCCTGCGGCTGGCGGTAACGGGAAAGACCAATTCCCCGGACCTTTACACCGTGATGCAGATTCTGGGCTATGATGCCACCGTCGCCCGCATCCGCAGCGCCATCTCTCAGCTTTCATAAAGCTCCATGCACCGGTTTCCCTCTGGGAAGCCGGTGTTTTGTCATCTCCAGCCTTTACACCGGAGCTCCCATGTGGTATGATGCTAGCAGCAAAAGAAGGGAGAATCGATTCATGTACGCAGACTACAGCACAGATGCTTTCGAGGAAAAATATACATATTACGGGAATGATCTTGGAGCCGCCTGGAGCCCGAATGGGACCTTTTTTCGTCTTTGGGCACCCACTGCCGATGAGGCTTCCATTTGCCTCTACCGCTCCGGCACAGCGGGGCAGCAGGACCTGATTCACCGTGTTTCCATGACCCCCGATCGGAACGGAACCTGGATCGCGTCCGTTCCGGAAAACCTGAACGGGGTATACTACACCTATCTGGTATCCGTGAACGGAAACACCGTGGAAGCCTGTGACCCCTACGCGGTGACCACCGGCGTGAACGGAAAAAGAGCCATGGTCTGCGACCTGGAATCCACCAACCCGGCAGGCTGGGAGCAGGACCGCTCTCCCATTCTCTCTCCCAACTATACGGACTATGCCATATACGAGCTCCACATTCGGGATGCCTCTTCCCTGGCCTGCTCCGGAATCAAGCATCGGGGGAAATTCCTTGGTCTGGCAGAAGCCGGAACCAAAAACCGCTCCGGCCTCCCCACCGGATTGGAGCATATCAAAAAGCTGGGCATCACCCATATTCATCTCATGCCCGTCTATGACTACGGCTCCGTGGACGAAGCCAATCCGGGGAAAAGCTACAACTGGGGCTATGACCCGGAAAATTTCAACGTGCCCGAGGGGTCCTATTCCACCAATCCCTATGACGGGTTCGTACGGGTGCGGGAGATGAAGCAGCTGGTGCAGGCGCTGCATCAGAACGGTCTAGGCGTTATTCTGGATGTGGTATACAACCACGTTTATCACACCTTTGATTTCTCCATGAATCAGATTGTCCCGGGATATTTCAGCCGGGAAAACAGTCAGGGCATTCTGTCCAACGGGTCCTGCTGCGGCAACGACACCGCCTCAGAGCGGTCCATGGTTCAAAAATACATTGTGGATTCCGTAAATTACTGGGCGGATGAATACCACATTGACGGCTTTCGGTTTGATTTGGTGGGATTGCTGGATGTGTCCACCATTCAAAAAATCATCGCCACCGTCAGAAAAAAACATCCCCATGTTATGTTCTACGGCGAGGGCTGGAATCTGAACACCCAGGTCACGAAAGAAAACGTTCCCCTCGCCGTTCAGGGCAATGCCTGGATGCTTCCGGAGTTTGCATTCTTCAACGATACCATGCGGGATACCCTGCGGGGCTCCGTGTTTGACTACCACCTGCCCGGCTTTGTGTCCGGGGCCAGGGTGCCAAAGGAAAGCTTACTGCAATGCTTCCAGGGCCGGATGAGCTGGAGCAATGACCCAAAGCAAATTGTCAACTATATCTCCTGCCACGACAACCACACCCTCCACGACCGGATTGCGGAAGCCCTCCCCCAGGCGGATGAAGAGGAGCTTGCAAAACGCAGCCGTCTTGCGGCGGCCTTTAATCTGCTCAGTACCGGCATTCCGTTCTTCCAGGCGGGAGAAGAAATGCTCCGCTCCAAAAAAACCTTATCCGGCAGATATCTGGAGAACAGCTACCGTTCCTCCGACCGCATCAACGGGATCAAGTGGAACCGGCTGAAAGAACCTGAGGTTCAAAAAACCGTCCTTTATTATCAGGGACTGCTTTCTCTGCGGAAGGGGCATGAACTATTTCGCATGACCGATGCCGGGATGGTATCCCAATGCATCCGGCTGCTGCCCAATGCGCCGGAGGAGCTCACCGCCTTTCTTCTGGAGAACGAAAAAGAGGCCATCATTGCCGCCTTTAATCCCGGCATCTGCGGCATCAATCTTCCCCTGCCGGAGGGAACCTGGCAGGTTTGCGTGGACAATGGCCGGGCTGAATGTGATCCGTTCTTCTGCGTTTCCGGAGAGGCATTGGTTGAAGCGCTGTCCGCATTCGTGGCGATTTTGGAGAAATAGACGAATTTTCCTAGCAGTCTCACCAAGTAGCACGATTTTTGGTTGACTTTTTCGGTGAAAGTGACTATAATAATGGTAACCACTCAGCAAGGAGGCAATGATTATGGAAAAACGAATCATCACCATCAGCAGAGAATACGGTGCCGGCGGTCTTCCGGTGGGCCGGTTGATTGCCGAAAAACTGGGTATTCCTTTCTATGATAAAAAGTTGGTAGAGCATGTGGCCGAGGAATCCGGCTTTGCTCCCAAATTTATCGAAGAGCATGGCGAGCACTCCCCCAGCGGCAGCGTATTTTCCTATGCTTTCGCTCCCCAGGGTGTTCCCGGCGTCATGAACGGTCTTTCCACCTCTGATTTTCTGTGGAATGTTCAGTGCAATGTGATTCTTCAGCTTGCGGAGAAAGGTCCCTGCGTGATTGTGGGGCGCAACGCCGACTACATACTCAAGGACCGGAAAGATGTTCTGAATGTCTACCTCCACGCAGACATTCCCTCCCGTGTTCAAAGAGTATTGGAAGCCAATCCCGACGAAAAGAATCCGGAAGCCAGGATTGCCGCCCGGGATAAACGCCGTCGCCTGAACTATCAGCACTATACCGGCCGCACCTGGGGCCTCTCCCAGAATTATCACATCTGCCTGGATACCAGTGCTTTGGGCTATGAACAGTGCGCTGAGATCATTCTGAGCGTCGTGAAAAACAGTAAATAATGGAATTCCCCGCAGGCGGCAATTCACTTGCTGCCCGCGGGGATATTTTTATACATTTGCAGGTTCTTGCTCGCTGTTTTCCTGGAAATGGATGCTGACGCCGTTAACTTCCACATTTTCATCCGCATTGATCAGGATATATTTCACACCGCCGATGACCCGGGTTTCCACCAGGTCCGTCCTGGTGGGGTCAACCTTGATGGCAATATCCGGCGTGTGGATTTCAAAATGCTTGCTGTCAATGATGTTCTTGGGGTGAAGCTCTGCCTCAAAGCCAAAGGCCTCATCGTACTGTACGCTGAACTTGGATACCCCGGCTTCGGAGACGCCGCAGGAGGTGAGCACGTCCTTCAGAATTTCCTTGTCAATCAGCAGCGGGTCAGGCACCTTGCTTTCCTTGTGCAGCTCCATGCGCTCACAGAGCTGCTCGTGGACGGCCTGAACCACATCCAGTTTGCATTCATCCCCCAGCGCATTGGTCAAAAGTGCCTCAAAGCATTTTTTCTGCTCTGCAGCAGGCTTGGGAACGGGGGTATTGAACACGGCCTCAATGAGTGCTTCCTGGTTCTCCTTGGTGTTGTGGGTGTAGTACAGGGCGTTGTAAATATTGGTGGAGCGGTTGTCAAAGGCGGGGAAAAGGAAACCCAGCTCCGGCGCAGACACCGGCTGATTCATGGCGCCGTCGTGAAAGGTTTTCTCCTCCGGGACATAGTGGAGATTGGGCTTCGTCTGCTTTACCGGGCAGATGGCGCAGATCAAATAGGTAAAGGTTTCGTCGGAGGAATCGTTTTGCAGGGAGTCATCCTTGCTCTTAAAGGGTACGTCGTAAGAATCGCAGCCCAAGAGGATCAGATAATTCCCCTCCAATGCCAAATGATCGATGATCTTCTGATACAGCTCTCCCCGGAGCTCTTCGTCCTGGAGCTTGGATTCCCGCAGCTTCATCAGCAACCCATGCTCCGGGCTTCCGGCAACCTGACTGGTCTGAAAGGTCAAATCAATGAGATTCTTCCCCACGGAACCGGACAGGACCTTGCGAAGAATGGCGAAGTATTTATCCGCTTCATTTTCGGACATGATGCCGGTGCTGGACCGGTACTCCGCAATGATCTCCTTGTTATCGTTTACAAAGCAGCCAAAGATGGCAGTCATATTGCTGCGGTCACGGCGCAGATGACGTCGAATTTCTCCGATTTCTTTTTCATTCATATTCATTACCTCATTTTGTCAAAATGCTTTCTGATTATAGCACATCAGCCCTGTAAATTCCAGATAAAAATTCAGCCCCGCTTCTGCAGGGCTGAATTCGTTCATTCCCAAAGACATTTCCAGTTCTGAATAAAATATTCCGCGCCGGAATACACCGTAGTCAGGATGATCACAGCGGTAACCAGCCAAATGAGAATCCCATTCTGCGGGAATACCATCATGGCACAAAGGCCGACCATGGTGCTGGCAGTTTTTACCTTGCCGCTCCACCCGGCCGCAATCACGGTGCCCTTTCCAACCGCGACGAGCCGCAGTCCGGTCACCGCAAATTCTCTGGTAAGTACAATCATCAATGCCCAGGCAGGAAAACGTCCCCATTCACAGAACATGGTCATCACCGCGATGGTCAGCAGCTTATCCGCCAGCGGGTCCAAGAATTTTCCGAAATCGCTTACTTGGTTGCATTTTCTGGCAATCTGGCCGTCGATATAGTCCGTGATGCTTGCCAATATAAAGAGGAACAGGGAAATATACATCCAAAGGCCGGCATTGCCCCGGCTCAAATACATGGCAGCCATCACCAATGGGATTAAAAAGACTCTGACCAATGTAATCTTGCTGGCAGTTGTCATTCCGATTCCTCCTCGCTCATATAGCCCATCAAATCGCCATCCTGGACGCCGTCAATGGTAACCTGCACAAAGGCTCCCTCCTGCAAGGGCTCCTGGGAGGAAATCCAAACTCTGCCGTCAATTTCCGGGGAATCGGCATAGGTACGGCCATAAAACTGCTCATATTCCTCGTCGTAGCCGTCTACCAGGACTTCCATGGTTTTGCCGATCAAAGAAGCATTGTATTCATCCATGATTTTCGACTGCAGCAGCTCCACCCGCTGTGCGCGCTGCATGGCCACATCCTCATCCACATGCTCCATCTGGGCGGCCTTTGTCCCCTCTTCGGGAGAGAACGGGAACGCGCCCACACGCTCCAGGCGCAGCTCCTGCAGGAACTCCAGCAGCTCCTGGAACTCCGCCTCCCCCTCGCCGGGCAAGCCGGTAATCAGGCTGGTGCGAATCACCAGGCCGGGGATTTGGGACCGCAGCTTATGGAACAGCGCCCGGAGGAACGCTCCGTTGCCACGGCGGTTCATCAGCTCCAGGATACGATCATTGCAGTGCTGAATGGGAATATCCAGGTATTTCACGATTTTCGGTTCTTCTGCCATGACCCGGATAAAATCATCGTCAATTTCATCCGGATAGACATAGTGAACACGAATCCAATGTATTCCCTCAATCTTTGCCAGCTCAGTAAGAAGCTGGGGCAGCAGGCGCTTATGCTCCGGCAAATCCGTTCCATAGCGGCTGGTGTCCTGTGCGACCACAATCAGCTCCTTCACACCGGTGCTTGCCAGCATTCTGGCCTCGTAGAGCACATCCTCCATCCGGCGGCTGCGGTATTTCCCCCGCAGGGATGGAATCACGCAATAGGAGCATCGGTTGTCGCAGCCCTCTGCAATTTTGATGTAGGCATAGTGCTGAGGTGTAGTGAGAACGCGCCAGGATTCTTCCTCCGGCGTATCGATGGAATCAAATTGGGAGACCGTGTTTCCGGACAGAAGCGCCTCAATGGCGGGCACAATCTCCGTATAGCTTCCGGTACCCAGCACGCCGTCCACCTCGGGCATTTCCTGGATGATTTCATCCTGATATCGCTGGGAAAGGCAGCCTGTCACCAGAATTTTTCCGATTTTCCCCTCTGCCTTCAGCGCCCCGGCCATGAGAATATGGTCGATGGCCTCCGACTTGGCGGAATCAATAAAGCCGCAGGTGTTGATGACCACCACATCGCAGCCGGTAATTTCACCGCTGACCTGATACCCCGCCTCCTGAACGCGGTACATCATACGCTCACAGTCCACTTGGTTTTTCGCACAGCCAAGGGAAATAAATCCAATTACAGCCATTTATTCATCCTCCGGAAAATCATCCGAATCAAGGGAGCATTCACTCAGAGCCTCCCGAATCACGCGGTAGCTGTGTCCTTTCCGCATGAGGGAATCCACAGCCCGCTTGATCTGCCGCTGATCCGATGCATCGGTAATTCTTGATTTGAGAAACGCGGAAATCGCCTCTTTTTGATCGGGATAGTCCGCCAGCACATCGTCCCAAAGTGCCTTGGGAATCCGTTTCTCATAGAGAACCTGCTTCGCTCTGGCAAGGCCATAGCCCTTGCCAATGCAGGAATGGACGATCTGCTCGGCGGTTTTTTCATCGTCCAGAAGATGAAGCTCCTCCATCCAACTCACCGCCTGCTTTGCGTCGGCAGGTTTTTCGCCTTTCTGAATCAGGCGGCTTTCCAGCTCCGTTTTGGAAACGCTGGTGGCAGAGACAATCCGCACCGCCCTCATTTTGGCGGACAGCTGCTCCGCCGAGCGTTTCAGGTTCTGGTATTCCTCCTCAGAAAGCTCTTTGCCGCTATACAGGGCAAAATCCTCCACCGTTTGCCGGTAGAGCCGCAAAACACTCCCATCCTCAAGCTGGACGAAAAACCGTCCCGCCCGGTCCGGGGTTGTTTTCAGAAGCTCAATCCTCATCGTTGAAATCGTCGGCGCTTACCGCAACAGGCCGCTCCGCCGCCTTGGCCGGTGCCTTCGGCGCACCGCCGGAGAGCTTCCAGAGATTCTCCCGGACCTGGGCCTCAACCCGTTCTGCAATCTCGGGATTTGCCTGCAGATAGGCCTTCACGCTGTCCTTACCCTGGCCGATGCGCTCATCGCCCATGCTGAACCAGCTGCCGCTCTTCTGCACGATATCCATCTGAACCGCCAGGTCCACCAGTTCACCCCACTTGGAGATGCCCTGGCCATACATGATATCGAAGATTGCTTCCCGGAAAGGAGGCGCAACCTTGTTTTTGACCACCTTCACTCTGGTTTTGTTGCCCACCACGTTGCCGTCTTCCTTGATGGACTCCACTCTGCGGACATCCAAACGAACGGAGGCGTAGAATTTTAGGGCATTGCCGCCGGTGGTGGTTTCCGGGTTGCCGTACATCACGCCGATTTTCATACGAAGCTGGTTGATGAAAATCACAACGCAGTTGGTTTTGGAGATGGTTCCTGCCAGCTTCCGCAGTGCCTGGGACATGAGTCTGGCCTGGAGGCCCACAAAGGTGTCGCCCATTTCACCCTCAATTTCCTGCTTGGGAACCAGGGCGGCAACGGAGTCCACAACCACCGCATCCACGGCGCCGGAACGAACCAGTGCGTCCGTAATCTCCAGGGCTTGCTCGCCGGTGTCCGGCTGAGAAACCAGAAGATTATCCGTATCCACGCCAAGAGCGGCTGCATACACCGGGTCAAGGGCGTGCTCCGCGTCCACAAAGGCAACCTCTCCGCCCCGCTTCTGGGCCTCTGCCAGGATGTGCAGCGCCAGAGTGGTTTTACCGGAGGATTCCGGGCCGTAAATCTCAATAATCCGTCCCTTTGGCACACCGCCGATTCCAAGGGCAGCATCCAGCGCCAGGGACCCGGTGGGAATTGCCTCCACATTCATTTCAGGCCGGTCACCCAGGCGCATTACCGTGCCCTTGCCAAAGCTCTTGTCAATCTGCGCCAGGGCGGTCTGCAGGGCTTTTTTCTTGTCGGATGCCGGAGTGGGCGTTTCGTAGAGTGTCTTTTTTGTAGCCATAATTATATTCCTTTCCCGCGATGCTGGGCCAGCACCGCTCTTTCTCTGTCATTAAAATCCCGTTTCCGTTCAAGGATGATATAGTCGTTTTCTTCCAACAGACCGCACACCGCGTCTGCCATTCCCATTCCGAATTCAAAGCACAGATACCCCTCCGGCTTAAGAATCGGGGTAAACTTCTGAATGATGGAGCGGTAAAAATCCAGTCCGTCCTCTCCCCCAAACAGGGCCAGGTGGGGCTCGTAGGCATCCACGCTTTTGGGCAGCTGCTCCATTTCACTTCTTGTGATATAGGGTGGGTTGGATACGATCAGGTCAAACTTTCCCAGAAAACCGGGGGCCTTCTCCCGGGCATCCACCTGAAAGGTACTGACCCGGCCGCCCAGCTTATTCCTGGCGATGTTCTTCTTTGCAACGGCCAGCGCTTCCTTGGAAATATCCGCCAGCGTCACTCTGGCATCCTTTACCCTGCTGGCAATTGCCAGACCGATGCAGCCGGAGCCACAGCACAAATCCAGAATTCTGGGGTCCTTATCCAAAAATAGCCCCTTGTTGATTGCCAGCTCCGTAACCGCACAGGTATCATCCCTGGGAATCAGCACATCCGGCGTCACATAGAGTGGCAGCCCGTAAAACTCCCACTGCCCCAGCACATAGGCCAGGGGCTCCTCTTTCAGCAGCCGGTCGACGCCGTCAAAAACCCTAGCCGCAACGTTTTCCTCCGCCGGACTGTCAATTTCCCGAATCAGCTGCTCCGGGGATTTTCCGGAGAAGGTGCAGAGCAAATCTCTGGCAATCAGTCCGGCAGATTGGCCGTCCTCCATTTTGCTGAGAGAACTGCGGGCGGACAGATAGATGTCTCGATAGGTCATTACCAAAGGTCGCTCCCCTCTTTTTCGGGAAGAACGGCGGTAACCGCGGCGATACCCACCTCGATCATACTGTCATCCGGCTCGTTTGTCGTGAAATGCTGCATCCACATGCCGGGAGCCGTAATAATCCGGGTAAACCAGTTATCATGCCTGCCGGCCCAGCGATTGATTTCGTAGGTAATCCCCACCACCAGGGGGAGCAGAAGCAGCTTAAACAGAATCATGGTCACCCGGTACAGCCCGCTTCCCCGAATTGCCGCAAGGCTGGGAATCAAGGCCAGCAGCGCGGAGGAGGCAATGGAGAACACCAAAATGGAAATAACCATCACAACCAGCAGGAAGCTGGTGCCGCAGCGGGGATGCAGCCGGGTTTGGGCGCGCACATTTTCCACCGTCAGCGGAAGCTTCGCCTCGTAGCAGCGGATGGTTTTGTGCTCCGCCCCGTGGTAGGCAAAGACCCGTTTCATTTCTTTCATCCTGGAAATGAGAATCATATACGCCAGGAAAATCACCATTCGGATGACGCCCTCTACCAGATTCAGCAGCAGGGTATTCTGAATAACACCGTCCATAAAGCCGGAAATCACCATGGGCAGCAGAAAGAACAGGCACACGGACAATCCAACGCCCATCACCATGGCAATGCCCACAATGACCTTTTGAAAGGTTTCGCTGCCAAGGGCCTTTTCCAGCCACAAGTCCAGCTTGGACGGTTCCTCCTGCATTTCCTCGGGAGCCAAATCCGCCGACCGCATCAGCGCCTTGATGCCCACCAGCTGGGAATCGAAGAAGTTAAAAATTCCCCGGATAAAGGGCCAGTTTTTCAGGGATTTTGGGTTATTTATCTTTCTGGGATGAACCTCTGTTTGAAGCCCCTTGGAGGAGCGGATCACGATGGCGTCCTTTTCCGGTCCGCGCATCATGATGCCCTCAATCAGGGCCTGGCCGCCAATCATGGTTTTGAATTTTTCCTTTGCAGGCGCATTTTGTGTCTTGTCCATATTTTTCCTTTCTCTACTGGGAGACCGGCAGCGAGATGGTTACCAGTGTGCCGCCGCCCTGGGCATTTTCAAGGGTGAGTGTTCCGTTGTGCAGCTCCATGATTTCCTCACAGACTGCCAGGCCGATGCCGGTTCCTCTGGCCTTGGAGCTTCCCTTATAGAATTTCTTTTTCACAAGCCCAAGCTCGTCCTCGGGGATTCCGGGACCGTGATCCCGGATGCGGACAATCACCTGCTCATTTTCGCAGCTGATACTGGCTTCAATCCGCTTTCCCTCGCCGCCGTGCTTGGCAGCATTGTCCAAAACATTCAGGAAGACCTGGCGAAGCCGTTTCCCATCGCAGGGGATTTCCGGGATATCGCTGTCGTTTTCCAGATATTCAAGGGTGATTCCATCCTGGGCCAGACGGCTGCTGTACATATACACGGTGTCCTCAAAGACACTGCGGATATCCGTCTGCTCCACGGTCAAGGTCATTCTGCCGTCCTGCATTCTGGTGAAATCCAGCAGCTCCATGACCATTTCCGTCAGGCGTTTTGCCTCGCTGGAGATGATTTTCATGCCCTGACGGGTGTCATCATCCATATTGTCATCTGCCAAAAGGGTTTCACTCCACCCGTTGATCACGGTTAACGGTGTGCGGAGCTCATGGGACAGCTGGGAGATAAACTCTGCCTGCATCTTTTCATTCTGGCTGATTTTGGTGGAGAGCTCGTTGATGGTATCCGCAAGCTCCCGGATTTCATCGTCGTAGCGTGTTTGAATCTGCACGCCGTAGCTGCCGTTGGCAATGCGCTTGGCCTTTTCGGTGATCTCCGCCACGGGCACCATGATGGAGCGCATGAAATAATTTCCGCTGAGCAGAACAACAATCAGGAAAACCAGCAGTGTCAGGCAGGAAATAATGGCAACATAAAAAATCTGCCGGTCAACCATTCGCAAGGAGGTGACGAAACGGAATACGCCGACCACCTCCCCGCTGCTGTAAATCAGCGGACTGGAGATGGCCATGACATGCTCCTGGGTGATGGGGTCGGTGCCCACAAAGGGTTCGCACCCCCGGGAGCTCAGCGCCTGGGCAATATCCGGCGTCTCCGGCGACTCATTGCCCCACATACCATAGGAGCTTGCCACCAATTTGCAGGTATTATCAATGAATTGCAGCTCAATGATATCCTTTGACTCATAGGTACGGGCGTAGGTGATGCAGGCTTGGTAGTATTCCGAATAATCCTGGTGGGAGGTCCCGGAAAAGAAGTCTGTGGATGATTGGGCACGGTGCTTTAGATCGGCCTGCATATTGGAGTAGTAATAGGCAGCATAGGATGCCGTCACGGCGGCCACGCAGACCAATCCCAGCGCCACAATGACGCCAACCGTATTGGCCATCCATCTTCTTCTAAGACTGCGCTGCTTCCTCTTTTTCGTTTTCATTCCGGCTTATGCGCCCCATTTATAGCCCAGACCCCAAACCGTTGTAATATAGGTGGGATTGGCGGTATCGTCTTCAATCTTGATTCTCAGCCGGCGAATGTTCACATCCACAATTTTCAGTTCACCCTCGTAATCACGGCCCCAGACGGCAGCCAGGATATCCTCCCGGGAAAGCGCCCTGCCGGGATTCTGCATAAACAGCTTCAAAATGGCGTACTCCACCTGGGTCAGGCGAATCCGGTTGCCGTTCTTTTCCAGGGTGTGATTTCTGGTGTTCATCACAAAGGGTCCCTGGGTCAGCAGCTCGGAGCTGACCACGCTGTCGCCGCCGATTCGGCGGAACAGTGCATCAATTCTGGCGGTGAGCTCCGCCGGAGAAAAGGGCTTGGTCACGTAGTCGTCTGCGCCGGTCATGAGGCCGGTAACTTTGTCCATCTCCTGCGTTCTGGCCGTGAGCATGATGATGCCGATTTGCTTGCTGGTGGCCCGAATACGGCGGCACACCTCAAAGCCATCCATGTCCGGCAGCATGATGTCCAGAATGGCCACACCGATGTCCGGGTTTTCCGCCAGACGATCCAATGCCTCCTGGCCCGTTCCGGCCTCGATGGCATCGTAGCCCGCCCGCTTCAGATTAATCACCACAAAGCTGCGAATGTTTACTTCGTCTTCCAGTATCAATACCTTTTTCATAGTCCACCTCTTACGATTCTGTCATTTTCCAATCCTGGCGAATCAAATGGAAATTCGACCGCAGGTAGCTCTCAGTCATACCGTAGATGGCCGAGCCGGACTCCAATTTGGCCGCATACACCACATCCTCACCCCGATACAGGGGGAATCGATTTTGCTCCTGGGCCTGGATATCTCTGTCCTTACCCGTGAGTGTATACACCGTAAAAACCGGAACAGCCGTGCCGTAGCTGTTGTTCCACATGTAAAATGAATAGATGGTCTCATTCTTTTCGGCGGCAAACCGGTCAATCCACTGTCCGTCCAGCTGGATATACCAGCCGTCCTCTATGTTGTGGAAGGTATACAGCTTATCTGTTTCCCGCCCGTTAATATCGATGGTAAACCAGCGGATCAAGTTCTGCTCCGTGGTATTATACATCATGCTCAAAAGGCTTGGCAGCTCCAAAATGCCATCATTGTTCAAATCCTCTGCATAGACGAAATAATTCCGCAGCGTCTGCATACTGGTTCCCAAATCGCTGGATTGGGAAATGTTGGAAAAGGTTTCATCCCGCAGGGCAAAAATATCGGTGATAACCGCATTTTCATTGCTGGCACTGGCAACATACACCGCCGGCTCCCCGCTGTCCAGCTTGTTAACCGCAATCCGACGAATATGCTCCGGCGACACGGAGAGCTTTGCTTCCACGGAGCCCACAACGTTTCCGTCGGAATAGCTGTACAGCCGCACGCTTCCGCTGTCGGCCTCCGCCTCTCCGTTCTGAATCACCATCAGCTCACTGCGCCCGTTGCTGTCCAGATCACATACCACAAACTTGATATAGATCATGCTTTTGATCTTGGTAGTTTGTCCGGAGGCAAAGGAATACAGGGAAACCGTTCTGGTTACCTTCTCGTTCAGCTGGGTTCCCACAATCAGCTCGCAGCCAGGCTTATCGTCAATATCCGCATACTGGACCTGCTCAAAGGAAGCGCCCTTGCAGACGATGGTTTCCCAGAGCTCATATTTCTCGTCCTCCAATTGATTGAACAGGAGAATCTGAAGAGAATCGTCCTCCAGGACCTTGGTGAAAACCACATATTCCTCTTTTCCGTCTCCGTCCAAATCCGCCGTTTGAACCGACTCCTGATTGCTGCCGGAAACGGGGGCGGCATAGACCCTGCCGGACATGGAAGCTTCGATGGCCGTACGCAAATTGTTGTTTCGTTCAGACCGCCGGGGCAGGCAGTACATCTCATCGATGGTTCTGGCACCGCAGCCGGTGAGCAGCAGCGCCAGGAAGACAGCGCAGACAGGAACCAGTATTCTCTTTTTCAAACTACCAACTCCTTCTGACAGACTATTATACCATATTTTTTAAAAAAGGAAAGGCTATTTTAACACAACATTTCCCTCGCCCAGCACTTTTTGAAGCTCATCCAGCATGGACTGACGCAGCTGGCACCGGGTTCCCCGGCGGATTCGGGTATCGGCGAAGAAAAGCACTGCCGGATTGTCCCCGGGAAACATATTCAGAATTGCCCGCACCTTCCGCTGGAGGGGAGAATCCTCAGTGGGCAGGCGCAGATACAGCGTTCCCGCCAGCGGGCGAGCCGGCTGAACCCTTGGGAAGAAGGACTCCATCAGCTGCCGCTGATTTGGGTCGGTGAAATCAGACATGGGCCGCACCCGGTTCACAATGATCTGCGGGTCCTTATCCTCCCGAACGGAGAGCTTTCCCGCGATCACCACCGCCGCATTTTCCCGCAGATATCCCCCATGTTCATTAAGGGCATTGGAAAAAACAATCAGTTCAATGGCGGCGGTATCATCCTCCACGGTGACGTAGGCCATCATGGAATTATTGCGGGTCATTTTCATCTTAATGGTCTGAACAATGCCCGCGATGCTCACAATCTGCTCGTCCTTGTATTGGCTTTCCTCCCCCGTCAAGGCGGCAATGGGCACCACACTGGTGTTTTTCAGATAGGCCCTGTAGTCGTCCATGGGATGCCCGGAAATATAGATTCCGGTGGTCTCCTTTTCCATGGCCATCAAATCCCCTCTGGGGAACTCTTTCTTGGGCGGGATGGCAATACCGGCGGCAGCCTCCTGGGGCGAGAGCATGGAGAAAAGGCCCATCTGTCCTTCCAGGTTTTTCCGTCTGGAAGAGGACACACTGTCCATCATGGACTCATACACGCCGAGAAGCTCACTGCGGTGATAGCCAAAGCAGTCCATGGCGCCGCATTTTATAAAGTTTTCTACGGCCCGTTTGTTCAGCTCTCCCTCCCCCATTCGCTCCAGAAATTCTTCCAGCGTCTTGAATGGGCCGCCCTCATTGCGTTTTTTTACCATGGTTTTAATCAGGCCATGGCCCACATTTTTCACGGCGCCCAGGCCGAAACGAATGCAGTCCCCCTCCACGATGAAATGGTCGTCGGAATGGTTGATATCCGGAGGCAGCGTGACAATTCCCATCTCCTTGCACTCTGCGATATAACCGGAAATCTTTTCGGCGGAGTCCAGAACGGAGGTCATCAGCGCCGCCATATACTGTCGGGGATAGTGGCATTTCAGATAGGCCGTCTGATAGGAAACCACGGCATAGCACACAGCATGGGCTTTGTTAAAGGCGTAGTTTGCGAAATCCACGATTTCATCATAGATGGACTGGGCCGCCTGTTCACTCACGCCCTTTGCAATCGCACCGGAAATATTCTGCTGGGGATCGCCATAGACAAACACCTTTCGCTCCGCTTCAATGACTTTCATTTTCTTTTTGGAAATCGCGCGGCGGATGTTGTCTGCCTGGCCCATGGTATATCCGCCAAGACTGCGGAAAATCTCAATCACCTGCTCCTGGTAGACAATGCAGCCGTAGGTGACCCGCAGAATCGGCTCTAAGAGGGGTGTTTTATACCGAATTTTGCTGGGGTCCAGCTTGTTGGCAATGAACGTGGGAATGGAGTCCATGGGGCCCGGCCGGTAAAGCGCCACTATAGCGGTCAGATCTTCGATGGAGGTGGGCTTCATGTTGATACACACGCCGGTGATGCCGGAGGATTCCAGCTGGAAAACGCCCTGGGTCTTCCCCTCTGCCAGCATGGCAAAGGTTTCCGGGTCATTGTCCGGAATGCGATCAATGGAAAAGTCAGGCTGAAATTCCTGAATCTGCTCCTCCGCGTCCCGAATCACCGTCAGGTTTCTCAGGCCCAGGAAATCCATTTTGAGAAGGCCAAGCTCCTCAATGGTGGTCATGGTATACTGGGTGACGATGGTATCATCGTTGGTGGAAAGCGGCACATAGCTGCACACCGGGTCCGCCGTGATCACCACACCGGCGGCATGGGTGGAGGTATTTCGGGGCATTCCCTCCAGGGACATGGCAGTATCCACCAGGGTTCGGATCCTCTCCTCGTTCTGGTACATTTCCTTGAGCTTGGGAGAAGAATCCAGCGCCTCTTTCAGGGTAATATGAGGCGTTGCGGGAACCAGCTTTGCCACCACATCGGTTTCGGCATAGCTGAAATTCAGTGCCCGGCCCACATCCCGGATGGCGCCCCGGGCCGCCATGGTGCCAAAGGTTGCAATCTGGGCCACGTGGTCGGAGCCATACTTCCGGGTAACATACTCAATCACCTCACCCCGGCGCTCCTGGCAGAAATCCGTGTCGAAATCGGGCATACTCACCCGCTCCGGATTGAGAAAGCGCTCGAAAATGAGGGCATACTTCATGGGGTCCACTTCCGTGATGTGCATACAGTAGGCCACAATGGATGCCGCGCCGGAGCCTCTGCCCGGCCCCACCGGGATGCCGGAATTCTTGGCGAAGTGGATGAAGTCCCAGACAATCAGATAATAGTTGACATAGCCCATGCGGCTGATGACGCCGATTTCATATTCCAAACGGTCCCTGTATTCCTGGGGCGGATTGGGGTACCGCTCCCGGAAGCCGTCCATACAGAGCTTACGGAAATAGGCCTCATTGGTGTAGCCCTCTGGGACGGGGAAGGACGGGAGGTGGTATTCGTGGAATACAAAATCCAGATTGCATTTTTCCGCGATTTTAACCGTGTTGTCAAAGGCCTCCTCGCAGCCGGGAAACAGCTCCCGCAGCTCCTGCTCACTTTTCAGGTAGAAATCGTCCGATGCAAACCGCATTCGGTTTTCGTTGTCCACCGTCTTGCCGGTCTGAATGCACAGCAGCACATCCTGCATTTTGGCATCCTCCCGGCGCAGATAATGGGCATCGTTGGTCACCACCAGGGGCAGTCCCGTCTCCCGGGCGATCCGCCGGACGCCCTGATTCACCGCCTGCTGCTGGCTGATTCCATGGTCCTGGAGCTCCAGATAAAAATTACCCTCTCCCATGATGTCGGCCATGTTCAGGGCATATTCCTTGGCAGCGTCGTAGGATTCCTCCATGAGATACTGGGGGATGGCGCCGGCCAAGCAGGCGGAAAGGGCAATCAGGCCCTCATGGTGCTCCCGAAGCAAATCCAAATCGATTCTGGGCTTTCCGTAGAACCCATGCAAAAAGGCTTCGGAAACCATATAGCAAAGGTTTTCATAACCCTTTCGGTTTTTGCAAAGGAGCACAAGGTGGTAGGGATCGTTGTCAACCCCGTGAATCCGGTCGCTCATCAAGCGCCTGGCAACGTAAACCTCGCAGCCGATGATTGGCTTTACCCCGGCTGCTTTCGCCGCTTTGTAAAAGTCAATACAGCCATACATCACACCATGATCGGTAATGGCAATGGCATCCTGCCCCAGCTCCTTTACCCGCTCCATCATCCGGTCAATGCGGCAGGCCCCGTCCAAAAGGCTGTATTCTGTATGTACATGAAGATGGACAAAGCTCATGGGTTCCCCTCCATTGCCAGCTCAACCAATCTTTTCAGCCGATGATTCATTGCCGGCTTTGAAATCCTCGGTTCCAGCAGTCCTGCAAGCTCCGACAGAGATGCCTCCGGGTTTTCCTCCCGCAGCAGGGCGGCCTGCTTCAGCTTCTCCGGCAGCTGATCGAACTTGTTTTGCTCCCGGAGCATGCGGATGGCATTCAGATGCTCCTGAGACGCCTCCACAACCTTCGTAATATTGGCATCGTCGCAATTGCAGCGCCGGTTTACCTGATTGTTCAGCTCGTGCTCCAATCTTGCCTCAATGATGCCCATGGAGGCGACGGGCGCACCCAAAAAGGTCAGGAAATCCGCGATCTGCTCGTTTTGTTTCAGATATACCACCTGTCCGCCGCTGCGGGAGGCAAGCTTGGGAAGAAAGCCCAGGGTTTCCTGAATAATCAGATAGCATTCCTTTGCCACGCTGTGATGGGTGGTGGCCAGCTCCAGATGATAGCCCTTGCCTGGGTCCGTCACACTTCCCCCGGACAGAAAAGCCCCCCGGAGAAAGGCCGTTTTGCAGCAGTCGTTTTCCACGACCGGCAGATTGATGTGCAGTGAAAAGGTCTGCCGGGTATCGAATCCAAAGGCATTCATAATCGTCGTCATTTTCTCGGCTGACTGAATCTGGAAAATCTGCTTTCCGCCCTTTCCCTCTCCCGCCGGACTGTCAAACCCAAACCCAAAGGCTTTTTTGAAGAGCTTGGGAAGCAGAGCGGCAAATTCTCCGCTCTCTGTGATGATTTTGATGGAGTCATTTCGGAAGCTGTTGCAAAACAGCAGAATTCCAAAGCACTCTGCCAAAGCGCAGCAGCCGGATTGGGGGAACTCGCGGCAGATTTCTGCTTTCGCCGAAGCGGAAAAGGAACGCATGAAGACACCTTCTTTTTCTACCAAATTCTGATTTCCGGTTCCAGCCGGATGCCGGATGCTTCAAATACCCGCTGGGAAACGGTTTGAAGCAGTTCTTTCATTTCTCCTGCGGTGGCACCGCCCAAATTCACGGCAAAGCCCGCATGCTTGTCTGAGATGGCCGCATTGCCAATCCGGAAGCCTTTCAGCCCCGCCTGTTCAATCAGGGCCGCCGCGTATCCCCCTGCGGGACGCTTGAACGCGGAACCGGCAGAGGGCAAATCCAAAGGCTGGGATGCACTGCGTTTCATTTGCAGCACTTTCATTCGGGCCTTTACTTCCTCCGGGCTGTCCGGAGTCAGGGCAAACACAGCGCTGACCACAATTTCACCGGATTCCTCCAACACACTGTGGCGATATCCAAAGCCCATCTCTTCTTTGCTGAGGGTACGAATATCCCCCTGCAGATTCATCACCGTAACTTGTTTGCAGATTTGACTGATTTCCCCGCCATAAGCCCCGGCGTTCATATACACGCCGCCGCCAACGGTTCCCGGAATGCCGTGTGCAAACTCCATCCCGGACAAGCCCTGATTTGCCGCAAACACAGCGGCGCGGGACATGGTGACACCGGACATCACCCGGATGCAGCTGTCCGGTTCTGCCTCCATGCCGTTCATGCAGTCTTTCAGGCAGACCACCAAGCCGCAAAGGCCTTCATCCGGAGCCAGCACATTGGTTCCTGCTCCAAGAATAACAGGTTTGATGTCCAATTCTTTGGACATGCTGAGAATATCCGAAAGTTCTGTTTCATTTCCTGGAAATGCCATCACCTCAGCCGGTCCGCCAATGCGGAAAGAAGTGTGCTTACTGAGCATCTCCTGAAAACGCAGCTGGATATGGGGCAATTTTTCCGCTATTCTTCGCTGAAAAGGGGTTAATTCCACAGTAAACGCCTCCGGGTGTATAGTCCAGCTAAGTATACCACACTTTCGTGTATTCTGCAACACAAAAAGGACTGCCCCGCCCAGGCGAAGCAGTCCTTTTATAGGAAAGAAAGAATAGGGAGCTCGTGTTACTTCTCGACAATCTCCAGCACTTCCATGGGGCAGGCCTTGGCGCAGATGCCGCAGGCGATGCACTTGGAGGCGGGGCCCTCGGGCTTCAGAACCATGACCTTCATGGGGCAGGCCTCCACGCACTTGCCGCAGCCGACACAGTTCTTCTTGTTAATCATATAAACGCCGGTCTTGGGGTTCTGGGTAATGGCCTCATGTTCGCAGGCTTTCATGCACTTGCCGCACTGAATGCACACATTGGGCTTGGCGCCGGTGCCCTTGGCAACAATTCTGATGCAGCTCAAATCCTGATGAAATTCCTTATAAAACGCTTCGGAACATGCGCGGACACATTCCAGACAGGCCATGCACTGAGAGTCTTTTTTAACAGAGAGTTTTTTCATGATAAAACGAACTCCTTTATGTATTTTGAAAAATAAAGATTTTTCCTGTAATATTATATACGATAAACCATAAAATAGCAATGGCTAAATTGCCAAAGTTTTCTCCATTGCAAAAATAAATATAAAACCGGAATGATTTCCGAAGCAATGGGAATACTGGACTTGAAACAAGCATATTTGGAGGGACATCATGAAATCAACAATTCAAACGGTCTTTGCTGTTGCATTGATTGCAATGCTTCTTTCCGGCTGTCGGACAAGAACCCGAAGCAACACTCCAACCAATGCAACCACCCAGCCGACCACCATGCCCACAACCGCCGTGACCACGCTGCCGGAAACCCAGGCGACCACGCAGCCCACCACCGTTCCGGCAACGACCAACACCACGACCGAAACCACCACCACGGACGGAAACAATCCCACGGACCAGAACGGGAATCAGAACACCACCCCCAACTCCCGCAGTGGAATCACCGGGCAGAACGGGACGGTTGCCCCCGGAAATATCACCAAATAACCGCTGTCAGCTTGCCGCAAAGCAGCAAGCTGACAGGTACATATCCGAAAGAATCTTCACAGAATGGAGATATACCGGTCGATTTTCCTTTGATGCTTTTGGGCGGAAGCAACCGCGGCCTGCACAAAATCCATCCCTTGAAATTCCGGATTTTTCCAGGCACAGGTGACGGAACTGCTCACGCAGCCAATGGCGCCGTGGCCAAGGCTGTTAAAACCGTAGGAGGCATTTTTCGCGTTGGCTCCGGTGGCATCCAAACCATCCAGGATGATAAACAGCTGGGGGTATTTGGCCCGAAGCATTTTCACGCTGTCCCCTACCGTGGCCGAGGCGGCAATGCCTACTCTGGAATAGCCGTATTTCCCCACGGTACTTGCACCGAAGCGGTTCACATAATCGGCCGCCGCCATATGCACCGTCCGGGACCCGGCCAGCAGATCCTGAATTTCCGAGGAGGACTTGTTGGGAGAACGGACCAAAACAAAAAGGTCTTTCTTTTTGTCTTCGCAGTATGGGAGAAAGGGCTTGATAATCTCACTGCCGAAATAGCCGGAAATCAGGATGCCGTCGCATTGCAGCCGGCTGTCGGTACCCCATATGCTGTCAGCTGAATGCTTTGCAGAAGCAGCGGAAGAAATGCCGTAGGCATCCAGCAGGGTATAGTAGCCCAGGGAAGAAGCCAGCTTCATCAGATCGGAAAGAAGAGAAATGCCTCTGTCCCCGTAAAAGGTAAAGTAAATCAAGCTGAATCGAACAGCCGTGACGGAGCCTTTCAGCCCATTTAAAAGGCGAACGCAAAAATCCTCATAGGCATTGCAGCTATCTTGGTGGGCATGCAGCACCTCCTCTGGCAAAGACTCCGGTTCTACGGAGAGATCAACCATCAGAGCATTGTTCAGTTTTTTCATTTTGGCCTGCAGCAGATCAATTGCCATATTTCTTCCCCTCCAAGCTCTTTTGTATTTCTACTGCCAGTATACCATATTTTCCAGCATCTGTATAGAAAAAACCCGAATTATTTTTTTGTGCCCGGGCAAAATACCATTACAGGGGGTGAGCATATGGATATGAAAGCAATCGCCGTGACTGCAGGCCTGGGTGTGGCAGCGGGAATGGTGGCTGTCTTGGCAATGCCGCGGAACAATCCAACCAGGAAGCTTGCCGCGAAAGCAGCCGACAAGGTGGAGGACATTGCCTGGAAGGTATCCGACACGATTTCGGATAAGATGGATTTGGATATGTAGCAAACAGGGGTTGCTCCACGATTGTGGGACAACCCCGTGATTTTTATCTGCGATTTCCCGTTCTTTGAATGACACCGCAGGCTATTTTCATGCCCGCATTTCCGGAGGGCTGGGTATGGAAATCGTCCGGTTCAGCGTGAATGATGACCGTTTTGCCGATTACCTCCCCCACGTGAAACCGCCCGGTGAGCACTTTCATGTATGCTTTTCCGTGATCGGCCAGCAGCGGCGGCAAGTCCCCCGCATGGTTGGGATGCGCCGTTTTGCCGGGATTGAAATGGCCGCCGGAGTTGGAAAAATCGTCTCCGTCACAATTTGCGCCCTCATGGATATGGAATGCAAAGAACCCTGTCTCCGTTCTGGGAAGTCCGGTGACCTGCGCTTCCACCAGGACGCCATCCTCTCTCTGGAAGAATCTCACAATTCCACGCACCGAAGGGTGGCTGCTGTCACCCCGAATCCTTGCAGCGGCACTGAGAAAATATTTTTGCATCAGTCAATCGCCCCCCGCATCCATTCTATTCCACGGAAGCGATGATTGACACTATTGACAAAAAATCGGAAGAATGCTATTGCGAAAGAAAACCCGGAACCGCAGTTATGACTGCGCCCACTCTCCGGGCGAGATACCGAAAGGAGACATAGAAATTGAAAAAGTATCTGAACCTCTCACTGGTCTACGCCATTGCCGCCATGGCCGGCGGTGTATTCTACCGGGAATTTACAAAGTTCCAGGGCTTTACCGGTGTGACAGCCCTGGGAAAGGTACATACGCACCTGTTTCTGCTGGGCATGCTGGTCTGCCTGATGGTTGCCCTCTTTGCCGAACGCCTCGATTTAACGGGAATTGGCTCTTTCCGTGTTTTACAGTGGACCTATCACATCGGTGTTCCACTGACCGCCGTTATGCTGCTTGTTCGCGGTATCACCCAGGTTCTGGGTCTAACCTTGAGCAAGGGCGCCTCCGCCGCCATTTCCGGCATTGCGGGCATCGGCCATATTCTCACCGGTGTGGGAATCATTCTTTTGCTGGTTTCCCTCAAGAAGGCTGCAAAAGACTAAAATTACTCCAAAAAACGGCCAGCTTCCTTTCGAGACTGACCGTTTTTCAGTCGTTATGCGGCTTTTTCGTCATCCTTGTCCTGATTGTGACAAATTTCTTTCAGACCACATAGTATGGACTGTGCCCAAGGCACAGATCAAGAGGAAAGGACGCAGTTTATGGAGGCAATTCTGAGTACACCACCCCGCCCCGATGACAGCCGCTGCAAAGCCATTTCCAGGCTCATTGACGCGGTTGCGGAACAGCAGGAGGCATTGGCCCGCATTTTGGAGGCCGAGCACAAAAAAATCGAAAAGGCCACCCAACTAGGTGGTACAACTGTGGAAAATCTGGTAGAAATCGACGAAAGCGCAGAGCGGATTTTGGCTGCGGTTACCAGGCTGGAACTGGCAATTCAGCTGAAGCTGGACCTGTTCAATGAATGCCTCTGCCCGGATACGCCATGCTCCGGAGGCAGAACCGCCTGCAGCAAATTGCACACCTCAAGAACCGGGGCATCCCCCCGGTTCTGTTTTTATATAAAAAAACGACCAGTTTCCACAGAAACTGGTCGTTTTGGTCCGAGTGACTGGATTCGAACCAGCGGCCTCTTGAACCCCATTCAAGCGCGATACCAAACTTCGCCACACCCGGATTTCTTCAATTGTTTGCGTCTCTCAACTGCCTGGATATAATACCACACCTTTTCTGAAAATGCAAGTACTTTTTTCCAAAATACAAAAATTTTTTATAGTTCCGGTTCGCCTGCCGAAAAGGGGCAAAACGCGCCGGAACTATCTGTTTTTACAACATTTTCACAAAAAAGACACCTGAAGCCGTAACACAGAGCTTGTCCGGCTGGGCTTCGTTCATGGCCTCTGCCCGCATATAAATCAACGTCCGGGTGATGGACTCCACATAGACCTTCAGCAGAACACCGTCTCCGGGCAGGATCGGCCGGTGGTAAACGATGTTCATCTGAACCGTGGGCGTGATGGCCTTTCCATCCATCAAGCAGGTGGCCAGCATGCCCATACCCTGATCCATGATGGTACTGATGATGCCGCCATGAAGACTTCCAAAGGCATTTTTCATCCACTGGTCCGTGTATACATGGAAGCAATACTCCCCTGCCTCCGGGCTGCATGAACCAACCCGAAAGCGGAGCAGATCGCCGATGCTGTCCGGCGCCCGCTTGTGAAGCTCCTCAATCCAATAGGAAAGCCGCTGCTCCATGTCTTCCGCCGGAATCACGCTCTTTTCTTTACTCTCCCCGCTCACTGCTGACCACCTTACCAATGTTCCATAGATGCGCGACGGTCCGCTCCGCCTGCTTTTTTTCTTCCTCGGTGGCGTACTCTACATAGACCGTGTGTGCGCTGCAGTCCGCGCATTCCACCTGAACACTCCAGCCGCCCTCATGCATCAGCATTCCGGCGCCGCGGCAGATGGGGCATTCCTCAAGCATTAACAATTCATCCATTCTAAAAATCTCCTATCTGAATATCTGTTCTTGAAAATCGTAAATCTCATTCCGGCTGAATTTTGCAAAATCCGGCGAAAAGTCGGGTAGCATTTCTTCAATTGCACTGCAAAGCTGCATGGGGTTTAAGGACGGGTTCTGGCAGCAAACCCGGGCTTTGATGAAAAGCGTATTGGTATCTTTCTGAGCAATCTCAAAGGAGCGAATCATCGGAATGATATTTTGCTCCGTTACACCATTTTTACTCTTTTTCGATACAAGCAGTTCTTCCCTGCTGAACAGCTCCCGGATTGCCTCCATCGCCCCCTGGGGGACACCGCGGTCATATTCCAGAGACAGGGTGCAGTCCAGATAAGCCAAATTTTTGATTTTCAGGCCATCGTCATACACCGCCAGGACCTTAACGCCCTCCACCAGCGCGGCATTCAGCCGGGCAAGGATTTCCTCATTGGGAACGGCATCCCCCTCCAGCTGGAAATCCAGAAGCTCACAGCTGCTTTCAATTCCCACGGACAGGGGCAGCGCAATGGAAACCGAGGGTCTGGGATTAAAGCCCTGGGTATGGGTCAGCCGCAATCCGGCGCGATTAAATGCGCGCTGAAACATTCGCATCAAATCCAAATGGGAAATCCAAACGGCGTTTCCTTTCTTCTCAAAAAGCAGCCTAGGCATCGCACGCCACCTCCTCCAGCAGTGCATTGGCACCGCAGCCGGCGCAGCCATGTCTGCAATCCGGGGTCACCTGACCGGCGTAGGCCCGCTGCCGTTCTTTCAGCAGGAATTTCTTCGTAACGCCCACGTCAATGACATCCCAGGGGAGCAGCTCCTGCTCGTCGTATCCCCGGGTTGTATAGAAGGCTTCCGGAATGCCGCAGGCCTCAAAGGCTTCGTGCCATCTTCCGTAGTCGAAATATTCGTCCCAGCCATCCAGCTTGGCGCCCCGTTTGACCGCCTCCTCAATCACGGCGCCCAGGCGCCGGTCCCCTCTGGCAAACACCGCCTCCAGGGTGCTCAGCTCCACGCTGTGATAGTCATACTCAATGGATTTGGAATAGAAATGCTCCTTAAGCAATTTGCATCTTCTCAAATATTCCTGGGGCTCAATCTGCTTTTCCCACTGGAATGGCGTATGGGGCTTGGGAACAAAATAGGCCGTTGCCACATGGACCCGCAGGCCCCGCTTTTTGTTCACCGCGTTTTCTTTCCACGCCTGGATGACCTTATACACCAGATCCGCAATGCCGAGAACGTCCTCATCGGTTTCAGTGGGGAGGCCGAGCATGAAATAGAGCTTGACGTTATTCCAGCCTCCTGCAAAGGCTCTGGCGCAGGTGGACAGGATTTTTTCCTCTTTCAGATTCTTGTTGATGACATCCCGCAGCCGCTGGGTTCCGGCCTCCGGTGCAAAGGTCAAACCGCTCTTTCGCACAGTTTGGAGCTTTTCCATCAGCTCCCTGGAGAAATTATCCGCCCGGAGAGAGGGCACGGAAAGGCTGATGCGATTCCCGGCGGAATAGGGAATCAGCTGGTCCGTCAGCTCCTTTAGTCCCCGATAATCGGAGGTGGAAAGGCTGGAAAGGGTAATTTCATTGTTGCCGGAATGCTCCATGGTTTCCACCGCCTGCCGATAAAGCACTTCCGGGCTCTTTTTACGCACTGGGCGGCAGCTGAAGCCCGCTTGACAGAACCGACAGCCCCGGATGCAGCCGCGGAAGAGCTCCAGATTGGCCCGGTCATGGACGATCTCCGTGGAGGGGACAATCATTTTTGTGGGGAAATAGGCAGAATCCAAGTCCTCAATGATTCTTTTGGTAACCGTTTCCGGTGCTCCCTCCCGCACCGTTACCGAGGCCAGGGTGCCGTCCTGGTTATAAACAGGCGTATAGAAGCTGGGAACGTACACGCCGCTGATTTTGGAAACCTCGGTGAGGAATTCTTCCTTGCTCCATGCTGCCCTTTTGGCTTTGTCGTAGAGGGAGAGAATCTCAACCGTAATATCCTCACCCTCGCCGATGGAAAAGAAATCAACAAAGTCCGCCAGGGGCTCCGGATTGAAGGCGCAAACGCCGCCGGCAAAAACAATGTTTTTCAGTCCGGCCCGGTCTTTGGAGCGGAGGGGAATGCCGGACAGATTCAGCATATTCAAAATATTGGAGTAAGACATCTCATAGCCGATGGTAAAGGCGATCATATCAAACTCCGAAACCGGGTCCTGGCTTTCCAGCGCCCAGAGCGGAAGCTGATTCTGGCGCATCTGCTCTTCCATATCGCCCCAGGGGGCAAATACCCGCTCGCACCATACGTTTTCCATTTCGTTCATCACGCCGTAGAGAATCCGCATTCCCACATTGGACATGCCGATTTCATAGGTATCCGGAAAGCAAAAGGCCACACGGACATTCACATCTTCTTTTTTCTTCTTCACCGCGCCCCATTCGCCGCCGGTATATCTGGCCGGTTTTTGAACCCTGGGGAGAATTCTCTTTTTCAGTTCGGTCATAGGCTTACCTCATTGCAGATAATGGCTCTATTGTACTCCCTGTTTTCGTTCTTTGCAAGGAATTTTTCCGTCGGACTTGGAAAAATAGCCGCCGTCCTTACTGCTCCACATGTATTTGATGCACCGCAGCGCCTTTCCCCCGTCCAGAGGATAGATGGGCAGCAGGTTAAACACGCCCTGAATCAGGCCGCAGATCGCGATTCTCGGAAACAGATGCCGCAGCAAGAGCAACAGCAAGCTTGCCGCCGGACCGGCCAGCACGGAAAGCAGCTCCGCCTTAGGGCTCATGGGCGCAGCGGTCATTTTTGCCCCATGGCAGGAAATCTCCCCGCTGACGACGCTGCCCCCCAGCAGCCGAACCGCCCCATAATGCCCCAGCTCATGAAACAGCGCGGCAAGAAAAGCAGCCACGATCCACCGAAGCGGAAGCAACAGCAGGAGGACGGCGGTAAAAAAATAAAAATCCTCATGAATCCGAATTCGTTTCAGCACATCCATCGCCCCATTGAAAAATCCCCCTGATGGTTTCCCCGGCTGTACCGCCCCGGGTGAGCTGCTCCGCGGCACCGTCCATTGCAGAAGCAAACCGATGAAGCAGCGGGAACGAAGAACAGGCTCTTTCCCGGTACTGGGGCATGAATACAAAAACCGCTCCCAGGAAAAGAAACACGCACAGAACCATCGTCCAAAGGAGGAAGCGACCGTTTATCCTTCCATTGTTCAAAGGAATCACCTCATACAAATCTATGAGGCTTGGGCTTTCAAAAAACCTTTGCAGTAAAAAAACCAATTGCCCTTGACAAAGTTCGGATTATTCATTATAATATCAGCGCTATCGGGGTGTGGCGAAGTTTGGTATCGCGCATGGTTCGGGTCCATGAGGCCGCGGGTTCGAATCCCGCCACTCCGACCATAACTGGACACCAGTTTTGATACAATGAGTATCGAAGCGGGTGTCCAGTTTCTTTTTGCAAAAGCCCTTGTTTACAAGGATTTTCCTATACCATTTAACGAAATCAGGCTCTACGGTAACCGAAAAACGGTCGCCGTAGAGCCTTTTTGTGTTTTTGCGTACGAACTTTTTAATGAAAGGTCTGGAGGGTGTGCATAGCCATAAAAGGAATAATTAAAAAGTGCAACGGAGATGCCACCGCAAATTGGTTACTCATACTATTTCTCAATTAAACAGTTTAATAATCCAATCTCTCCCGGTAATACTGGAAATGACCCGAGAAGATAGTGAGCAGATGGTATCGCACAAGCGGTCAACAACTTTTTCAAGGGTTGCGAAGACTTCGTTTCGGAA
>JAQYLT010000075.1 GCA_028719885.1 Bacillota bacterium | reverse complement strand
CAGGTCATCATCACCGGTGGAGGTCATAACCGAAATCTTCATGCGGGTCTCCACGCGGCTTTTCAGGTTGATATATTCGTCGAGATCCATATCCGGCCAGAAGTTTACAAGCTGGATATGGTCGTTCTTGCTGCCGATACGATCAATTCTCCCGAAACGCTGGATGATGCGCACAGGATTCCAGTGAATGTTCTGTCCAATAAAACGGACAATTAGGAAGGAAGCACTTCCATAATATCCCCGATGTCGCAATTCAATGCCCGACAAATGCGAACTAATACTTCAAGGGAAACCAATTCATCGCTTCTTCGATGGTATTCAATTCGGCAAGGTATTCTGTCCGTTCTGCATTTTTCAGAGAATTGGCGTAGGGGAGAAGCACCTTGTCTCTCGCAAAAATCAGCTTGTTCAGCATGGTCGTAAACGCTGCCATGATGCTGTCCTCCCGGATGGATTTCATGCCGCAGGCGTCCTTGTCTGTAAGGTGCGTGGTGCAGGCATAGCCGAAATATCCCGATATCTTCCTGCGTTTCCACACCGCGCCGCAGTTGCCGCAGAGGATTTTACCAGAAAATGCATATCGGTTTTGATATTTCCGACTGTCAGCGTAGATGCCCTTTTCGGCTCCGTTGCGGTCCAGGATGGCATTGGCGGCATCAAAGTCTTCATGGCTTATGATTGCCTCGTGGTGATTGGCTACGAAATACTGGTCTCTCTCCCCATTGTTCCTGTGGCGGGTAAACCGCTCATCCGAGTAGGATTTCTGGAAGATTACATCTCCTGTATACTTCTCATTCCGGATCATGCCGTTGATGGTCGTAGAAGTCCAACTGCCGCCCCGCCTGGTGGCTACACCTTCCTCGTTCAACTTCCGTGCAATTTCTGCTGTACTGTTACCGGAAAGCACCTGCCTAAATATCCATCTCACGGCCTCACTCTGTTTTTCATTTACCACCATCTCTCCATCGATGTAATCGTAACCGTAGGGCGGGTACGAAATCTTGAAGGTGCCGTTGCGGAAGCGTTTCTGAATGCTCCATGCTTCATTTTCTGAAATGGAATGGGATTCACTTTCCGCCAAACTGGACAAGATGGAGAGCAACAGTTCGCCCTCCATCTTTCCGGTGTCGATATTCTCTTTCTCGAACAGAATGTAGATTCCCATGTCGCAAAGCCTGCGGACGGTCTCAATGCTCTCCACTGTGTTGCGGGAAAAGCGGCTGATGGACTTCACAATGATATAATCGATCAGACCTTTCTCGCAGTCATTCAGCATGGAAAGCAGACCGTCACGCTTCGCCATCTTGGTGCCGCTGATGCCTTCATCGTAATACAGCCCGGCATACTCCCAGTCCTTACGGGAACGAATCAGGACTTCATAATGGTTCTTCTGGGCATCCATGCTGATCAGCTGTTCATCTGAATCCGTGGACACTCTGGCGTATGCCGCAACACGCAGTTTTTTCGCAGCACCGGTATCCGTCGCTTCGATCTTTGTTATCCGTTTCATTGTCTCGGTCTCCTTTCTATCAGGGTAGTCCATATATTGCTCAAAACCACCCAAATTGCAAGCGATATCTGCCTAAATACGAGCGAAAAACGGGGAGAAAGATTCCTGGTTTTTGGCCATGATCTTGTTGAATTCATCCACAGATATCAGTCCTTTTTCCAGCAGTTTCTTTGTGATATTCTCGGCCAGAAGGTAGTTGTACTCATTCTGCAGTTCCGCATCCGAAGGACGGGGAAGAGCCTGCCTGCACCTGTTTCCATTCTCTTTTCCGATGAATGGAGTGAGATTACCCACATTAGCACCTGTGTCCTGCGTATCTTGATCCATGAGTATCCGCAAAATATACCTCCTCGTCTATCGGCAAAAATTAAGCCACAGGCTTGCTCCGATAGAAATGTAAAGCGGATACGCAAGACAATACTGGTGATTCCGTTATCCCGGAATGAATAGGGTGTGTTAGCAGCAGCTTGTTCCGCTCACACTTCTATCCCTCCTTTCTGGGGAAAATCCGCTTCAAAACTGTCATTCAAAACAGAAACATTTTTCACTTGCCTACTTGACAGAGGATAGCTCCGGGTATACGATGAAAAAGCTCCCGCGGCATCAGCCAGCGGCTGAAATGCGGAAGATTTCGATTCATCAATTGCGGGGTAAAAACATGAAGGATATGGAGAACCGTTCGTTGGATTCTAAGCAATCCGGTATTCGCACCTATTTTCATAGCCTCTTTGATGTCAAAGCTGATATGATGCGCTATGATGAGCTGAGGGAGATGATGGAGGGAAACACCGTCATCAGAGGCTCCAATATGTGGATTCTCATTATGGCAATTTTGATTGCCTCCATTGGATTGAATATGAACTCTACGGCGGTGATTATCGGCGCCATGCTGATTTCACCCCTGATGAGCGGTATTCTTACCATGGGGTATTCACTGGCCACCAGTGACCTGACCATGCTCCGAAAGGCGTTTACCAGTTTCGGAACCCAGGTGGTCATCAGTCTCATTGCCTCTACGGTTTATTTTTCACTCACTCCTCTGAAAGTGCCCACCAGTGAAATGATTGCCAGAACCAGTCCGACGTTATGGGATGTTCTGATTGCGCTGCTGGGCGGTATTGCCGGTGCCATCGGAAATACCCGAAGAGAAAAAGGAAATGTGATTCCGGGTGTTGCAATTGCCACAGCGCTGATGCCGCCGCTGTGCACTGCGGGATATGGTCTCGCGACCATGCAGCCCAGATTCATTTTCGGCGCGTTTTATCTTTTCTGCATCAACACACTGTTTATCATGCTTTCCACAGCTTTCGTAACAAAGCTCATGGGGATTCCATCTCGTAAATCCGAAAACTGGACACGCCAGAAAAAGGTGAAACGGCTCATTACCATCATTACCGTATTGACGGTAATCCCCAGCGTGCTGATTGGAAGCTTCCAAGTCTACCAGACTGTGATGGAGCAGAACTGTTCCAATTACCTTCGGGATACATTTACCTTTTCCGATACCCAGGTGGTAAAAAGTGAGCTGGATATGCGGAATCATCGTGTATCGGTTTCTCTTGTCGGCTCTCGCATCCCGCAGGATGTCATCGACCGTTTGGAGGAGCTGCTTCCTAGGTATAACCTTGAAAACTATACGCTTCATGTAACCCAGAACAATATCTCGCAAGCCGACAATTCGGACGCGGTTACCATCGCACTCCAGGAAAAAACGATTCAAGATTTACAGGCCCAGCTGGACGCGAAGCAGGCACAGTTTGACAGTATGGAAACCCTGCTTGACAGGCAGATCGATTGCAGAGAGATTTCCAAAAAAGCAGAGCAGATCTTTTCAAAATTGTCAGACTGCAGCTGCGGCGTCCTATCCTCCGAAAGCAGAGACTATGTTCTCCTGTGCGCGTCCGCGCGGGAACCACTTCTGCCTGACGAAGAACGTACAATTGAAAACTGGCTGTTGACCGAAACAAACCTGTCTCGTGCGGAACTCCGCATTACTGCGCTTGATCCGGAGGAAGCCGTGGAAACAACCGATGGAACATAACCGCTCAGGATATGGAAAATATGCAAAACGGCATGGCGTATTACCATCTTCCCGGCCTGTTTGAGTTCTATGAGCTCTACCGTGTCTTTCTGCCTCTTTTCCGGGAACACAGGGAATATTTCTACAGCTGGTGCGACATTGGCTCCATCTACGGTGCACCGGCAGACTGCATCTGGGGCGGGGGCCGTGTCGGTTTTGGAGACAATAATCCCCGAGAAGTTCTGGCATTGATGCAGGAATACGGCATATCCGCCCGACTGACCTTCAGCAACTCCCTGCTCCGGGAGGAACATCTTTCGGACAAAACCTGCAACCGCCTCTGTGCCCTGTTCAATGAGACGGGAGGGAATGGCGTCATTGTCCATTCCGATTTGCTGCTGGAGTATCTGAAGAAGAACTACCCAAACCTTTATTTTGTATCCTCTACCACAAAGGTATTGACGGATTTCCGGCAATTTCTGGGCGAAGTGAACCGGGAGGATTTCTGCTATGTTGTGCCGGATTTTCGCCTGAACAAGGCCTTTGACAAACTGGACACCATGACAAATGCCCAGAAGGGGAAGACAGAGTTTCTCTGCAACGAATGCTGCTGGTTCGGCTGCACCGATAGAAGGGAATGCTATGAGAATGTCAGTCGAAAGAATCTGGGAGAGAACTGCGAAGATCACCATTGCGTCGCTCCCGGCGGCAATGAGGGCTATCAGTTCTCCAAAGCCATGACCAATCCGGGCTTTGTCGGCGTCGAGGACATTCGGAACAGATACCTCCCCATGGGTTTTTCTAATTTCAAAATCGAAGGCCGCGGGCTTGGCAGTGCCTTAGTTCTGGAATTCCTGCTCTATTACATGACCAAGCCGGAGTACCAGATTCATGTCCGGGAAGCAATCTATCTGGATAGTATGCCGGATCTGTTCTAGACGGTGGACATCTGTTTGAAGATTTTCGTTGCTGGAGTGTGAAATGCTGCCTATCTGGAAGACGGAAGGCAATTTGGATATTCAAAATGAGCTCATGAACAACGGACTTGATGCCAGACAGCCAAACAAATGGTGAAATGCCTATCGGCAAAAATTAAGCCACAGGCTTGCTCCGATAGAAATGTAAAGCGGATACGCAAGACAATACTGGTGATTCCGTTATCCCGGAATGAATAGGGTGTGTTAGCAGCAGTCTCCTGCCTGCCCACATGATGCAGACAGGCAGGTCATTCTGCTGAATAAATTACCCCTCCCCGGAGCAGAAAAGCTCCGGAGAAGGGATTGGAAGCCCCACAAGAGGGGTGTGGGGACGCTGCGATTACTTCACAGAGCCACTACGGCTCCGCTGTGCTTACGCCTTGATCTTCATGATCTTCACGGCTTCAGGAAGGACCAGCTTGCCATCGGTGCGCTCCTTGCACACGAAGGCCACCATGCCGTTGGCGGCATACAGCTCCTTCAGCTCCGCAAAGGAACGGGTGCCACGGTCTCCGATGTTGTAGTAGCTATAGTCGCCAAAGGCGATGGCGTTCTCCGGCACAAACTCAGAAGTATGAACGGCGTATCCGAGGACACGGTCAGGCTCACCCTCCTTGTAGGAAGGCTGCCAGAGGTAGGCACCGTTGTTGTCCTTAAACTTGCGGATCTGCGCCACGGTCTTGTCATTCATGATGAAGGACGCATTCTTGCGGTAGGGACGCTTGAGTTCATAGATGAGGCCCATCACATCGTCCGCCTTCAGCGCAGCAGTCAGCGTACCGGCCACATGACCGCCGCCGGTCTCCGCAAACAGGCCCAGAGGCTGACCCACGCCGGTACCGTTCAGAAAGGCGTCCTCCTCGGCATTGGCCAGTGCCTTGCCGAACTGCTCGATGATGTAGCTTTCCAGATTGAACGCGCTGTCATAGAGCAGTTCCTCGGTCACCTTGATGGCAACGTGCAGCTTGTGGGCATCCAGCAGGATCTGGGCGAAGGTGGCATCAGAGAACTGGAGCGCACCGCCTTCCTCGATCCATGCGGCGGCAGGCTTGGTGGCCGCGATATTGATCTTGTGCTCACCGGAAGTGGTGATCACGTGGCCCAGGCGGCGCATGATGTTCTCCTCAGACAGGGTCTGAATCAGGCGGCGGTCATACTCCTCGGGCACGAGGTAGCCGCCATCGGCATCCACGCCTTCCTGCAGAACGTTGCTGACCTGACGGAAGTTGGTGCGCAGGGCGGTCAGCATTCCCTTGCGGTATTCGTCAGACGCACGCCCGGTCTTGACCTCCGGCTGCTTTCCGGTGGTGGGCTTGGAAGTGAGGGGTGCATTCACAGGCTTGCTGAGTTCCGCATCCAGCGCCTCCTGCCGTTCCAGACGAGCGATTTCCTTGCCGAGATCGGCGATGTCCTGCTCCATGCGGGTGTAGGTGGCATCGTCCTCGGCGGTCAGGGTACCCTTCTCGGTACGATGGGAATCCAGAAATGCCTTGGCGGCATTCCATGCGGTGTTGCGCTTTTCGCGCAGTTCCTGAATCGTCATAATCAAAAATCCTCCTTAATGTTTCATCAGATTGAGCCGCTCCATGAGATCATCCACGGAGCGTTCCGGTTGGGTGGGCTTCTTTTCGATGCGGCATTTCGCCGCCAGCTTGTCCATCAGGTGGTTGGTCACCGCCGCCCGGGAAAACAGCATCGGCCCGGTGACGTGGTTTTCTGCGCCAGTGTCTGCCGGACGAGCCATGATCTCATCGGCAAAGCCCAGGTCGACCGCAGTGTGGGCATCCATCCAGGTTTCCGCATCCATCAGGTGGGACAACTTGGCGCGGCTCATGCCGGTCTTGATCTCATAGGCGTTGATGATGGATTCCTTCACCTCGTCCAGCAT